>CAZPVG010000022.1:0-49288 GCA_964589945.1 uncultured bacterium | reverse complement strand
CAACCGGGCGTGCCGCCAGGTGGTTAAAGCGGACCGCGTAGGGGTTCATGACGCCACCGCGCTTCGTGGTCCCGCTTCAGCCGCGCCGCAGCGAGGCGAGCATCCCGTCGAACTCCTTCGCGGCGGCCTTCACGGTCTTCGTGGGGCCGGTGAACTTGAAGAACACGTTCCCGTTCGGGCCCTCGACGATCGCGCCCTTGAGCATCCAGTCCTTCTTCGTGCCCGAGGATTCCATCATCGGGCCGGAGGGGGCGAGGTAGTCGCCCTCGACGTCCACGAGCTTCACCGTCATGCCGCCGTAGGTCTTCGTCGCGCGCGTGATCTTGCCGTGCTTCTCGAACTGGCCGATCCAGCGGTCGATGTTCGCGTCGGCCTCGCCGCCCTGCGACGGGCCGAAGTAGAAGACCGCGCACTCGCCGGCCTCGCCGCCGCCCTCGGCGGGAACGTCGTACGTGGCGAGGCGCATCTGGCTCTCGCCGCGGTTGTGCCAGCGGGCCGGCACGTCCCAGTCGAGGCCGACCGTGGCGACGTCCCCGGTCGCGACCTGCGGCAGCGGCGGGTTGCCGCCCTGCGGCATCTCCTGGGGGGCGGACGAGGCGGCGGGCTTGGCGGGGGCGACGGTCCTCTGCCAGTAGGCGCCGGCGAAGAACGCGGCGATGACGAGAAGGACGGTGACGACGACGCGAACGTTCATGGGAACGACTCTCCGGTCGGGGTTTCAGGTCGGCTGCAAGGCCGCCCAAGATAGCCCCCCGGCGGGGCGCCCGTCACGTGGGCCGAACGGCCCCTACCAGCGCACCAGGTAGGTGCAGCAGTCCGCGCCGTCGTCCCGGCCCGGCCGGCTCTCGTCCCGCCAGACGTGCGGCGTCGCGTCCGGCGGCGCGAAGCGGCGCACGACCGCGCGGATGACGCCGAGGTCGAAGGCGGGCGGGTACGGGTTGTCGCACACCATCACGCCCTCGCGGGGCCCCGTCGAACGGTAGCGGTAGTGGCCGATATCGCCCCCGCGGTGACTCAGGTGGTAGGCGACGTCGATGGTCGCGAGCGCCTTCTCCACGGAGTCCACCCAGTCCGGCCACTCGGCGGTCTCGTGGATCGTCCACCCGATGCGCTCGAGCATGCCCTGGCCGACATCGCCCGCGATCTGGCGGAAAGCGCACAGCCACGCCTGCTGCGGGAACCAGCGCTCCGGCTGCGGGTCCACGATGCCGTGCTCGGCGAGGATCACCTCCGCGCGGGCGCCGAACGATCCCAGGCCCTCGACGACGGCACGAACCGCCGCGCCGCTCACTTCGACTCCCGGTGCCCGACACTGGAACAGCGCCATGCGAGAGCTCCCGCCGTGGGGTGGTTGGAGGAGGCCCCGGACCACCGGGCCCCTGCGGCGGTATCGGCGGGTGCGACCGGCGGTTTCAGCGGCAACACGCGCCGGGCGCGGGGCGGCCGGTTCCGTGCGGCGGCCCCGGCCGGCTCAGCCGGCGGCCCGCAGGCCGAGGGCCTCGAGTGCCGGCGGCAGCGACGCCGGGCCCGCAATCGCCGCCTCGCACGCGCCGGGGGGCTCGCCTCCGACGATCCGCACGCGCACGTCGCCCAGGGTCGCGTCGGCGGCCCCGTCCTCGCGCGGCGTGAGCGTGGCGTCGAAGAAGTCCACGTAGCCCATGGCGGCCGCGACGACCTCGGGGGCGCGCACGGTGACGAGCCCGAGCCCTCGCGCGCCGTTCGCGTGCCGTCGGGCCGCGGGATCGTCGGGAATGCGCAGGGCGAGCGGCGTACGGTCCTCGATCAGGAACGGCAGCCAGCGCTCGCCCGGGAAGAGCAGCCGCATCGCGAGCTCCCGGCCGTCGGGCCGCGTGCGCCCCAGCGCGACCGGGCCCGTCATCGCGTAGCCGCGCCGGCGCGACTCGGCGGCGACCCGGTCGAGGCCCGTGACGCGGAGGGCGAAGTCCGCGGTGCCGTCGGGCTCCGCGAGCACGGGCAGGAAGCGGCGCCCGATCGCGGAGGCCTCGTGCAGGTGTCGCGACCAGCCCGGCGTGCCGCGCAGCTCGCGCAGCTCGGCCCGCGCCCGCGGCTCGCGGGTCGCGAGCAGCTCGAGGTACGTGCCGTCGGCGAACACGACGAGCGCGTTTTCGGTCGGCAGCCCCTCGTGCCGCCCGCCCGCGAGCACGGTGAAACCGGCGTCGCGGAACGCCGCGGTGGCGCTCCCGAGCGACTCCACGGTCGCGACGACATGGTCGAGCGCGAACCTCACCGGCGTCCCCCGCTCAGGCCGTCACCACGGCGAGCGCGAAGCCGTCCCATCCCTTCGTCCCAACCGTCTGCAGCGCGGTCGCCGAGACGCGCGGCTCGGCCCCGAGACGCGCGAGCAGGCGCCGAACACCCTGCACCGAGGGGTCGGCGGACGCCGGGTCGAGCACGGCGCCGTCGCGCACGACGTTGTCGAACACCATCACCGTGCCGGGGCGCGAGAGCTTCAGGGACCACTCGAAGTAGTCCGCGAGCGGAGGCTTGTCGGCGTCCACGAATACGAAGTCGAACGGTTCGGCCCCCTCGGCCAGCAGCCGCGGCAGCGTCTCGAGCGCGGGTCCCTGCAGGATCTCGACGCGGTCGGCGACCCCCGCGCGGGCCAGGTTCCCCGCGGCGACCCCGGCGTGCTTCGGGTCGGCTTCGAGCGTGAGCAGGCGCCCGTCGGGCGGCAGCGCGCGGGCGATCGCGATGGTGCTGTAGCCCGCCAGCGTGCCGATCTCGAGCACGCGCTTCGCCCCGCAGGCGCGGACGATCAGGTGCAGCAGGCGGCCCTGGTTGGGCGCCACGTGGATCTCGGGCATCCCGGCCGCGCGCCCCGACTCGACGACGGACTGGAGCAGCGGATCCGGCAGGCCCAGCGTGGCGTCGATCCAGCGGTCCACGTCGCCCCAGCGTTCCTCGTTCATGTCGCTTCCTCCTCCTCTTCGGAGTTCTACCACAGGCCGGCGGCGGCTCACCGCACGCGGCCGCGCTCGCGGATGACGAGCGCGATGCCTCCGAGGATGGCGACGGACGCCAGCACGAGGCGCGGCGAGAGCCGCTCGCCGAGCAGCGCGATCCCGCCGAGGCTCGCGAGCACGGGCACGCTGAGCTGCACGGTGGCTGCCGACGTCGCCGTGAGCCCCGGCAGCGCCGAGTACCAGAGCGCGTAACCGACGCCGGAGGCGAGCGCGCCCGAGACCACGGCGAGCGCGAGACCCGCGGGATCCCAGCGGAAGTGCGGCGCGAGGGCGACGCTGATCGCGAGCGCGAACGGCACGGCGCGCGTGAAGTTGCCGGCGGTCACGCGCACGGGATCGCCGGAACCGCGGCCGCGCAGCGAGTAGACGCCCCACGCGACGCCCGCGGCAAGCATGAGCAGCGCGCCGGGGACCGACGGCGCGGAGGCCCCGGGGAGCAGCAGGCCCGCGAGGCCAGCGAGCGCGAGCACGAGCCCCGCGACCCGGGGCGCGCTCAGCCGCTCGCCGGCGCGCAGGCCCTGGCCGACCATGGTCGTCTGCACGGCCCCGAACAGGAGCAGCGCGCCGGTCGAGGCGGGCAGGGTGACGTAGGCGAACGAGAAGCCGGCGGCGTAGGCGATGAGCACGAGCGCCGAGACCCAGCTCCCGCTCCCGGTGGCGGCGCCGCCCCGGCCGCGCGCGAGCAGCGCGAGCGCGAGGGCGCCGGAGGCGAGCCGCGCCGAGGTGAACGTGGCCGGGTCGATGCGGGTGTGCGCGAGGGCCTGGCGGCAGAGCAGCGAGTTGCCCGCGAACGCCACCATCGTGAGCGCGGTCAGGCCCAGGACGCGCGCGCGGGATGCGCCCCGGGCCGCCGGATGGGCGGCGGGATCGCTCAACGGCCCGGGCCCCCCTCGCGCACCGACGCGGTGTACGCGCGCGAGCCCCCGCGCGGCACGCTGAGCGTGCGCCACTCCGGGCCCGCGAGGTGCTTGGCGAGGAACGTGATCTGCCCGACGTGCTGCGAGTAGTGCGCGAGTTGCCGGTTGATCGCCTGCGTCACCGTGAGCGGCTTCGAGCGGATGGTGATCGTGCGGCCGAGGTCCTCGTCGCGGAGCTTCGAGAGCGCGGCGAACAGGCATGCCCAGCCGCCTTCCCAGCGTTCCATGAGCGCCTCGCGCGTCGCGCCGGGCAGATCCTCGAACTCGGCGTCGCGGTCGCGGCCTTCCTTCTCGCCGTCGCTCGCGAGGAAGTCGGCCCACCGCGAGAGCATGTTGCCCCCGAGGTGCAGCACCAGCGTGACGAGGCTGTTCGAGCCCGGGTCGAGCCGCTCGGACCAGCGCTCGAACGGAACCTGCGCCAGCGACCGGTCCGCCTGGTCCCTGGCCTCGTGGAGCCTCCGGGTCACGTCCTCGAGCCAGAACTTCCCGTCCATGCGTCCCTCCTACTTCGCGCCCGCGCCCGGCGCGCGCCGCAGGGACGCCGGCCGCTCCGAGCGGCGGATCACCAGCTTGAGCCCCGACCAGACTTCGGTCACGGCGCAGACCTTCACGTCCACGAGGCCGAGCGGCAGCGCCAGCTCGCGGATCACGTCCTCGGTCACCTCCGTCGGGACGTTCGAGGACTTCTTCGGCCACGACACCCACAGGAACCCCGCCGGGGCGAGCGAGCGCCGCAGTGACGCGAGCCGCTTCGCGAGCGCCGCGCGGCGCGTCGCGAACACGTGCGCCGCCTCCACGGTGCGCGGTGCGCGGCGCACGAGCGAGACGCCGGCGGGCAGCCCGTCGAGCCACGAATCGTACTCCGGCGGCGCGCCGGCCAGGAACAGCCGGAGCGGCGGCGCCAGCCCGAGCTTCTTCACGAGCGGCGTCCCGGAGTAGCCGGCGGTCCGGCCCGCACCCGCCACGGGCCGTCTCAGGGCTTCGTCCGCACGAGCAGGGCGGCCGGGATGGCTTCGGTCGTGAGCGTCACTTCGGCGGGGGGCATGCGCGCGTCCTTTCGCGGAAGGCGTCCGCGGCACTCTACCCGCTCGGTGCGTGCACCCGGGAGCCGAAAACGTGGCCGCCGGACCGGCCGCGGTGGCCGCCGCGGGGGTTTCGGGGTATTCCTCCCCGCCCATGCGCCACTTCCTCCCCACCTCCCGGGACCTCCGCGCCCTCGTTCGCCTCGCCGTGCCGGTCACGACGGTCCAGGTCGGCCTCATGCTCATGGGCGTCGTGGACACGATCGTCGTCGGTCACGTCTCGGCGCCGGAGATGGCCGCCGCCGCGCTCGGCACGCTGTACCTCATGGGCCTCGCGGTGTTCGGTATGGGCACGCTGTGGAGCCTGGACCCCATCGTCGCGCAGGCGATGGGCGCGAAGGACCACGACGCGGCCGCACTGGGCGTGCAGCGCGGGCTCGTGCTGGCGGGCGTGCTCGGCGTGCTCACGACGCTCCTCTGTGTGCCGGCCCGCCCGGTGTTCCACGCGCTGCGGCAGCCGCCCGAGGTCGTGCCCCGGGCGGCGGCGTTCGTCTGGATGTCGGCGCCGAGCATGATCGCGCTGATGGGCTTCATCGCCCTGCGCCAGAGCCTGCAGGCGATGAAGCGCATGAGGGCGATCGTGATCACGATCGCGGTCGGGAACGTCGTGAACCTCGGGCTCAACCTCGTCTACGTGTTCGGCAACCTCGGCTCGCCCGCGATGGGGGCGGTCGGCTCCGCGCTCTCGAGCACGATCGGGCGCTGGATCCAGTTCGCGCTGCTCCTCGGCCTCGCCCGCGGGGACCTGCGTCCCGTCCTCAGGCCGTTCCGGCGCGAGGCGCTCGCGCCCGGGCCGTTCGCGCGCACGCTGCGCCTGGGGCTGCCGATCGGCATCCAGGCGTCGGTCGAGTTCACGACGTTCGCGGCGATCTCGGTCTTCGCAGGCTGGTTCGGCGCGGCGGCGCTGGCCGGCCACCAGGTGGCGCTCAACCTCGCGTCGCTCGCGTTCATGGTGCCGGCGGGTCTGGCGAACTCCTCGTCGGTGCTCGTGGGCCACGCGATCGGCGAGGGCGACGCGTCGCACGCGCGCCGGGTCGCGGCGAGCGCGCTGCTCCTCGGCACGGGGTTCATGGCGATGGTCGCGGTGGTGTTCCTGCTCGTGCCGCAGCCGTTCGCCCGCGCCTACACGTCGGTGCCGGCGGTCGTCGCGATCGCGTCGACGCTCATCCCGATCGCGGGCGTCTTCCAGGTGTTCGACGGCGCGCAGGTGGTCTCGGCCGGGATCCTGCGCGGCGCGGGCGACACGCACGCGGCGATGGTCGCGAACGTGCTGGGCTTCTGGCTGGTGGGCATCCCCGTGAGCCTCGCGCTCGGCTTCGGCGCGCACCACGGCGTCTCGGGCCTCTGGTGGGGCTTCGTCGCCGGGCTGTTCTCGGTCGCGGTCTTCCTCGTGCTGCGCGTCCACTCCCGCCTCTCCGGCGCGCTCGAGCGCGTCCGCATCGAGGCGGCGCCGGGGGGCACGGAGGAGGCGTGAGGCCGGCGCCCGCGGCGGACGCGCCTCCGCGCCGTCGGACTCACTCCTCGCGGACGAGCGTGACCGTGGCGCGGTCGCGCTTCGCGATCTCCTCGAACACCCCGCGCAGGGCCGGGTACGACGAGGCGGGGTAGCGCGTCCGCCCCCCGACGCCGAGCGCGAGCGCGCCGACCGCGGCGATCGCCTGCACGACGGAGCCCCCGCCCTGCCGGATCGCGGCCTCGACCGAACTCACCGGTTTCAGGCCGCGCGGGAGGTCCCGGGCGTCGTCGTCGAACACGACGAAGTCCTCGCGGACCCAGCGCACGATGCGCTCCAGCCGGGCCGTCGGCGACGGCACGCCCGCGACGAGCGAGGAGCACCGCTGCTTCGCCTGCGGGCCCGGCGCGGTGAGGCCCCCGAACCAGGCCCCGAGCTGCCGCCCGAGGTTCCGCCAGTAGTCGTCCGAGGGTCCGGAGTCGGCGCCCCCTTCGTAGACGAGCATCATCGGCGCCGCGTCCTCGTCCGACGGGGACCAGGTCTCCTCGGACCAGGCGGGAAGGTTCGTCACGGTCAGGTCGCGGAACTCCTTCGGGCCGAGGTCGGTGATCTCCGGCTCGACGCGATGGAGTCTCTGCTTGATCTCGAGGCCGATGAGGGCGGGGCCCTTGAGGTCGTAGCTGACGCGGCGTGCCGGCCAGTCGAAGGCGAAGGGGCAGACGTTGTAGCGGCCCGCGTCGCGGATCGTCACGTGTACGCGGTAGTCCACGACGGAGCCGGGCGCCACGCGCGGCACGGCGAGCGACCAGCGCGGCAGCCGCCGGCCGCGCAACCGCACCAGGGTCTGCTTCACGGCATCGGACCGGTCCACCGCCGAGACCGTGCCGTCGGCGGCGGTCGCGCGCACCTCGAACGCGTCGAGCCGCGCGCCGGTGGCGGGCGACGTGAAGCCGAGCAGCGAGGCCTTCTGCGCGCCGTCGGGGGTGAAGACCTTGAGCCGGACCCGGCGGTCCCTCCGGACGGTCGTCTCCGACTTGTGCACGTCGATCGTGAGCCATTCGTCGAACGAGACGATCTCGACACCCGCGCCGGGATCGACCGTGGCCGCCGTCTCGGCGAGCAGGTCGGGCGGGACGTCCGGCCAGCCGGAAGGCGGCCCGGCAGCCGAAGCGGCGGCGGGCAGCAGCAGTGCGACGAGGACGAGGGTCGCGGCGGAGCGGTGCGTCACCTGGGTTCCCCTCGGGATCGAAGCCGGCCTGCGGGGGAGCGCCGAACGTGCCCGGGGCGGTCGGGCGGCGCAAGCGCGAATTGCACGGCGCCGACGCCCGGACTCGTTCGCGGTCCGCTCGCCCGGATTCCGCGGGTGGGAACACCCATCGGGCCCGCTCGTGCCCCCGTCCTGCCGCGCTCGTTCGACTCCGGCGTCCCGGCCGCCGATTCGCGCTGCCGGGTCCAACTTTTCCCCGCCCCGTGCGTATCTCATGCATCGTGGATGGCGAGCGCCCGGGGGACGGGCCCCTCCGGAAACCCGGGGCGTTCGAGCCTTGGAGGTCGAGCCGTGAACGTGCGTGACGAAGGCGACGTCGTCGTCGTGACCCCGAAGGGCTGGCTGGTGGGCGGCGACGAGACCGACCAGCTCGAAGAGACCCTCCGGCAGCTGGTTGCGGGCGATCGGCGCCGGGTGGTGCTGGACCTGAGCGAGGTGGTCATGATGAACTCGCTCGCGGTCGGCGCCCTGATGGGGTGCTGCCGGAACTACCGCGACCGCGCCGGCCGCCTCGTCCTTTGCGGACTGAACCGGCGACTGGTCCGGATCTTCCTCATCACCCAGCTCACCCTCGTCTTCGAACTGCACGAGACGCTGGCCGACGCGCTGGCGGCGCTCGCGCAGGTCGCCTGAGGCCCGGGCCGGACCCGGCTCCCCGCCACGCACGTCCGCGGGGCGCCGGCCGGCGCGTCCGGCATCGCGTCGGAGTGGCTGCACCAGGGCGACGTCACGTTCGTCGCGCTGGCTGACCGCGATCCACGGGCCACGGACGCCGTGCTGCAGCCCGTGCGCGAGTGGCTCATGCGCCTGGCGCCCGGCCCGACGGGGCGCTGAACGGGGACCGGGCCGCGGCGGCGGGGCGTGCGCGGGGTTCCGGCCGCGCTTCGCCCCGCGCCTGCCGCGCCGCGTTCCGCACCGGCCGGCCCGCGGGGCGGCGGAACGGCGGCGGCTGTGGCACGATGGCGGCCCAACCCGGAGGTTCCCGTGAACAGGCCGCCCTTTCGCGCCCTCGCGCCCGCGATCGCGCTCGCCGCGCTCGCCGCGCTCGCTTCGCTGATCCCGCCCGCTCCCGTCCACGCCGCCACCCTGCCGACCCCGAAGGAGTTCCTCCACCTCGACATCGGCGCCGACCGCGTGCTCGCGGACTACCGGCAGGTCCGCTCGTACTTCGTCGAGCTGGGACGGCTCTCGCCCCGCGTGAGCATCGAGACGCTCGGGAAGTCCACGCTCGGCGAGGACATGATCCTGGCCGTGATCACGTCCGAGTCGAACCAGGCCCGCCTGCCGCGCCTCAAGGAGATCGCCGCCCGGCTCGCCGACCCCCGCGGCGCGAGCGACGCCGACATCGCGGCGCTGGCCGAGGAGGGACGGGCCGTCCTGCTCATCACGTGCAACATCCACGCGAGCGAGATCGGCTCGACCCAGATGGCGATGGAGTGGGCCCACGCGCTCGCCACGGCGGAGGATCCCGAGACGCTCCGCCGGCTGGACGAGGTCGTGCTCCTGCTCGTGCCGTCGCTGAATCCCGACGGGCAGATCATGGAGACCGAGTGGTACCGCAGGTGGCTCGGGACGCCCTACGAGGGCGGGCGCGAGCCGTGGCTCTACCACTGGTACACGGGCCACGACAACAACCGCGACTGGTACATGCTCACCCAGGCCGAGACGAAGGCGATGTCGCGCGCCGTCTACCACGAGTGGTTCCCGCAGGTCTGGCTCGACGAGCACCAGATGGGCGACCATGGGCCGCGGATGTTCGTGCCCCCCTACTCCGAGCCCGTGGACCCCGACATCCACCCGCTGGTCTGGCGCGAGGTCAACCGGATGGGCGCCGACATGGCGTTGCGCCTCGAACAGGCCGGCAGGTCCGGCGTGATCTACGGCTACTCGTTCGACGCCTACTGGCCCGGCGGCACGAAGAACACGGCCTGGTTCAAGAACGTCTCGGGACTGCTCACCGAGGTGGCCTCCGTGCGGCTCGCGACGCCGGTGTACGTGGACCCGAGCGAGCTCTCCGGCGGGCGCAAGGGGCTCGTCGAGTACGAGACGCAGACGAACTTCCCGAACCCCTGGCCCGGCGGCTGGTGGCGGCTGCGCGACATCATGGACTACGAGCGCATCGCCTCCGACGCGATCCACGAGAGCTGCGCGAACCTGCGCCGGGACGTGCTGCGCGACATGGCCGCCCGCGCGCGCGCCGCGATCGCGAAGGCCGGGCCCGGCGAGGCGTTCCGCCTCCCGTGGGCGCAGCGCGACCGCGCCTCCGCCGTGAAGCTCGCCGCGCTGCTCGACGAGCACGGGGTCGAGGTGGTCCGCGCCCCCGGCGGGGACTTCTGGGTCCCGCTCGCCCAGCCCTACGGCGACTTCGCGCGCGAGATGCTCACGACGCAGCGCTACCCGGAGGTGAAGCTCGTCCCGGGCCGCGACATCGTGCGCCCCTACGACGTCGCCGCGTGGTCGCTGCCGCTCATGATGGGGGTCGAAGTCGGGCGCGGCGTGGTCCCGGACGGGCTGCAGCGCTGGACTGCGCGCGACCGGGCGTTCGCCCGCTCGCTGCCCTCCGGGCCCTGCGCGCTGCCGCCGGGGGACGCACAGCGCGCGAAGGCGCTGAACGCCGCGCTCCGCAGCCGCGGGCGCGTGACGGTGGTGGACCGCGAGACCCGCGCCGGAGGGCGCACCTGGCCCGCGGGCACGGCCTTCCTGGACGCGAAGGCGGCCGCCGCGGCGAGGGACTCGGCGCCGGAGGGCGTCGCGATCGAGACGGCCCCGGCACCGCCGGCCGGCCGCGTCCTCCACGCGCCGCGCGTGGGCCTCTACAAGCCGTGGAGGGCCTCGATGGACGAGGGCTGGACGCGCTTCGTGCTCGAGCGCTACGGGTTCGACCCGAAGTCGCTCGACAACGCCGCCCTCCGCAGGGGCGGGCTGCGCGCGTCCTTCGACGCGCTCGTGCTGCCCGACGTCCCGAAGGAGGTGATCGCGAACGGCCGGCCCCGCCGCGACGACGGAGGGTCCGCGTACTTCGTCGAGTTGCCGCCGCCCTACCAGGGCGGGCTCGAGGCCGCCGGCGCGAAGTCGGTGCAGGAGTTCGTCGAGGCCGGCGGAACGCTGATCGCGCTCGCCGACGCGTGCGACTGGGTGATCGGGCAGTTCAACATCCCCGTCGCGGACGTGCTCGCGCGCGCGAAGCCGGACGAGTTCTCCTGTCCCGGCTCGCTGCTGCGTGCCTCGGTCGCGGCGGACCACCCGGTCACGTGGGGCCTGCCCCCCGAGGCGGCGCTGTTCGTGGACAAGCCCATCGCGTTCCAGACACAGACGCCCGCGGCCGGCGTGGACCGCGCGGTGCTCGCGACCTACCCGGAGGACCCGCGCGACGTGCTGCTCTCGGGATGGATGAGCGGCGCCGACCGGATCGTGCGGCACTCCGCCGCCGTCGCGGTGACGCTCGGGCGCGGCCGGATCGTGCTCCTGGGCTTCCGCCCGCAGCACCGCGCACAGACGGACGGGACCTACCCGTTCCTCTTCAACGCGCTGCACTGGTCGGCGCTCGCCGACTGAGCGCCGGCGCGCGGCGCGCGCGCGGGTCTCAGGCGCGCGCCGCGCCCCGGCCCGCGGCGGCGTGCTCGTCGAGCAGGCGGCGCACGGTCGCGAGCAGCTCCGTAGGCGGGAACGGCTTGCGCAGGTACGGCACCGAGGGGTCGACCCCGGCGCCGTCGCCGACGGCTTCGGCGGTGTAGCCGCTCATGCAGAGCACCGGCAGCCCGGGGCGCTGCGCGCGCAGGCGCTCGAGCAGCTCGCGGCCGTTGAGCCCGTCGGGCATCACGATGTCGGTCAGGACGAGTCGGATCTCGTGCCCCTGCTCGGCCCACACGCGCAGCGCGTGCCGGCCGGAGTGCGCCGTCACGACCCGGTAGCCCTGCCGCTCGAGGACGCCGCGGAGCAGCTCGCGCACGGACGGCTCGTCCTCCACCAGCAGGATCGTCTCCGAACCCCGCTCCGGCCTGCGCTCGGCGCCCCGTCGCTCGTCCGCCGCTTCCGACGCGCCCGCGGGCGGCAGCCACACCCGGAACGTGGTCCCCTGGCCGGGCAGGCTCTCGACGCTCACCCAGCCATGGTGCTGCTGCACGATTCCGTAGACGGTGGCGAGCCCGAGGCCCGTGCCCTTGCCGACGTCCTTCGTGGTGAAGAACGGCTCGAACACGTGCTGGAGCGTCGCGGCGTCCATCCCCGTCCCCGTATCGGCCACCTCCAGGCAGACGAGCGGGCCGCCCGGCGCGTCCGGGTGGCGCCGCGCCTCCGCCGGCCCCATGCGCTCGAACGAGGTCCGGATCGTCAGCCGGCCGCCCTCCGGCATCGCGTCGCGGGCGTTGACCGCGAGGTTCATGAGCACCTGCTCGAGCATGCCGACGTCCGCGAGCACCGGCGGCACGCCCGGACCGGGGACGAGTTCGAGCTTCACGTCCTCGCCGAGCAGCCGCTCGAGGAACCTCGACAGGTTCCGGACCAGCGTGCCCAGGTCGTGGACGCCCTGCTCGAGCGGCTGGCGGCGGCTGAACGCCAGGAGCTGGCGCGTCAGCCCCGCCGCGCGCTCGGCCGCCTGCGCGATCTGCTCCAGCGATTCGGCGTGGCTTCCCGGGCCGGCCGCGCGGACGAGCGCGAGGTGGCCCTGGATCACGGTGAGAATGTTGTTGAAGTCGTGGGCGACGCCGCCGGCGAGCCGGCCGATGGATTCCATCTTCTGCGCCTGCCGGAACTGCTCCTCGAGCGCGCGCTGCCGCGTCACGTCCTCGGCGACGCCGACGACGCGGATCAGGTTGCCGGCCGCGTCCCGGACCGGGTAGGAGCGATCGTGGATCCAGCGCACCTCGCCGTCGGGACGGACGATCCGGAACTGCTCGTCGTAGGTGCCGTCGTTCTGGTGCTCGCGCGCCTCGGCGAACGCGAGCCGGTCCTCGGGGTGGACCGCCCTCCTCCAGTCCGTGGGATCGGCGTAGAGATCGGAGCGCGAGCGTCCCCAGACCCGCTCGTAGGCCGGGCTCACGTAGAGGACGCGCGACCGGTCCGGGTCGATCATCCAGACGACCTCGTCGATGGTCTCGGCCATCTCGCGGAATCGCTCCTCGCTCACCCGCAGGGCCTCGGCCGCCTCGCGCCGCGCCGTCACGTCCTGGACCGTTCCGACCATGCGCACCGGCCGGTCGTCGGCGTCGTACTGCGCCATGCCCACGGTGGACATCCAGCGGACCCGTCCGTCGGCGTCCACGATGCGGAACTCGTCGCGGAGGTCGCTCCGGCTGCGGATCGCGCGATCGACCGCCGAGCGGGCGCGCTCGCGATCGTCCGGATGGAGCAGGCTCGTGAAGCCCTCGAGCCGGGGCTCCGGCGTGCGGCCGATGATGCGCAGGGCCCCATCGGACCAGTACACGTCGTTCGTGCGCAGGTTCCACTCCCAGACGCCGGTGTGCGAGGCCGCGAGCGCGAGCCGCAGGCGCGCCTCGCTCTCGCGCAGCTCGGCCGATTTCTTCCGGATCTCGGATTCCATCGCCTCCATGGCGACGACCAGGTTCTTCAGCTCGCCGGCGGCCTCGGGACGGAGCCCGAGCGGGTGTTCCGTGTCGAACCGGCGGACGGCCCGGGTCATCTGCTCGAGCGGCACCGTGATGCGCCGCGCGACGAGCAGGGCGAGGAGCGTCGCGAGCGCCGCCGCGAGCGCGCCGGCCAGCAGGCCGGCGCGGCGCACGGCGCGCATGGGCGCGAGCAGCACCTCGCGGGGCACGGCCCTCACGAGCAGGACGGGCGGGCCGCCTGCCAGGTCGGCGCGGGCGACCGCGACGCCCATCGAGCGTCCCTGCCGGTCCCGGGCGATGACCGGCGCGAACCGCGCCGAGTCGCTCACGCCGGCGAGAGACGGGAACTCGTCCGCCAGGCGGTAGCGCCTCCCGAACTCGAACGCGAAGGCCCGGCTGCTGTCGGGGTGGAAGAGGAAGTCCCCCGAAGCGTTCACGAGGTAGGTCCTCGTCTCCGCGAGGCTCGGCGGCGGCAGGTCGGCGACCAGCGCGGTCATGGACAGGTTGATGGCGAGCACCGCGGGAGGACGCCCCGAGCTCGACGACACGGGCAGCAGGACGCGCACCACGGGGACCGGGGGCTGCAGGATCCGGCCGTTGTCGCGCTCGAGCTCGACCGGCGAGACGACGACCTGGTGCGGCGGTGCGGCCATCGCCCGGCGGAAGTAGGGGCGTTCCGTCTTCGCCTGCAGCTCCTCCCCGGGCACGACGCGGACTCCGCCACCGGGTCCCGAACGGTCCACGCGGACGAGCTCACGGCCGTCGGCGCCATCGAGCACGCGGAACTGCACGTAGACGGAGTGCGACTCCATCTCGGCCTCGAAGCGGTGCTCGAGCGCCTGCTTCCACTGCGCCCCGCGCACGCCGGTCTGCGGGTCCACACCGCGATGCGCCCGCGCGCGCATCATCCCCTCGAGCGCGGCCGAGTTCGTGAAGCCTTCGAGCGCGCGGGCGGCGTCCGAGACGCGATCGTCGAGGGAGGCGACCGCGGACCGCGCACTCCCGTCGAGGCGCGCGAGCTCGGCCGGGAGGAACACGGACACGAGCCGCCGGTCGGCCAGCCATTGCGTCGCCACCGCTGTGACGACGACGAGTCCGACCATCGCGAGGGTCAGGCGTAGCGAGAGCTTCACGTTGAGCTTCCTGCGGGGCTCCGCATGCGGCCCGAGACCTTCGCGGCTTCGGGCTCGATCAACTGCCGGGGATGGACGTTCGCGATCCCAACTGCTCGCCGTCGTCCGCAGGTCGATGTGCACCTACTGTACAGGCGGTCGCAGCCGCCCGTACGACGAATCGGCAGGCCGGCGTCGCGACTTCGGCCGGAACTCGCGACGACGGCGCGGCCCCGTCCGCGCGGGGCCGACGACGAGGGGCCGTGGCCCCCGCCGTTCCGGCGATCCGGCGTTACCGATAGAGCCCCTTGATCCTCCCCCAGGTGATCGTCCTCGCCGGCGTGGGGCCATCCGCCGACTGCAGCAAGTACACGATGTTCTCGTCGAACCAGCGGGTCTCGAACCTCACGATCCCGGTGCCCTCCGAGTACCACACGAATCCGGGGGACGGGCCGGTGGCCTGGGGGCCCGCGGCGGGCCGGAGCTCGCGGCCGTCCAGCGCCAGCACGTGGCCCTCCACGACGGCCGAGACGGCCGGCGGTGCGACCTCGCCGACGCCGAAGCAGTGGAAGGTCCCCGCCGGCGTCGTGAAGTCGTACTCGCCGAGGACCTGCCAGTACGTATCGAAGGAGCCGAAGAACACGTCGTCGGGAACCGAGTAGGCGACCGTGTGCGTGTCCCATTCCAGTCCGAGCGAGGGCCGTCCCGGGAACACCTGCACCGGCGGCTCGTACACGAGCCCGAACGGGTACCACGGTTTGTAGTAGCCGCACAGCAGAACGCTGCCGTCGGCACCTTCCTGCCAGTAGTTGAGGAGCCCGTCGTCGAGGCCGCCGGTGTACTCCTTCACGAACACCTGGTTTCCGCGCACGCTGGCCTTGCCGGTGATGGTCTCCGAGTGCGGATCGTCGTCGGCCTGGTCCGCGTACTCCCACTGGTTGCCGACCGCGAGCGGCAGCCAGGCCGCCGGTGCGACGGCCGGCAGGAGCGGAAGGACGGCGGCGACGAGCAACGCGAGCGCGCGCGGCGCGGGGCGCGCGGAGTTCGTTCGCATGGGGAACCCCCTGTCGAGGGGAATCAAGGGGATGCCGGAACGCCCGGATGCTACACCTGCGGGGGACCGGCGACCGCCGGAATCGAGCGTCTTCCCGGGACGCCCCGGCCCGGCGCAGGGCGGCGGGCGCGACACCGCCGGGCGGCGCGGCTAGACTGCCGCCGTCCCGACGCCCACCCCTTTTCCGAGGTCCCGCGGAGGGCCCTTGCGTCTCACCGCCTTACCGGCCGTCCTGCTCCTCGCGGCCCTGCCCGCGACACCCGTCCGGTCCGCAGCCGCGCCCGCGCTTCCGGACACGGGGCTGTTCGCCCCCGTCGCCGCGCGCTGGCGGGCGCGCCTCGACGCGGCGGCGCACGGCCCGCACGGCGTGACGCCCGCGCAGCTGCGGCTGCTGCTGGCCACGGGGCAGGTGCGCCGCGCTTCCGATGAGCTCGGCGGCCTGAAGGGTCACCCCCGCGAGGCGAACGTGCTCGAGGCCCGCGTGGCGATCGCGCTCCAGGACTACCCGCGGGCGCGCGCGGCGATCGCGCGGATCGCAGCCGGGCCTTGCGATCGCGAGGACGAGCGGGCGGTCCGGTTCGCATGGCGCTTCGAGCGGAACGACGCGCCCGGGGTGGACTCGCTCTCGGCGCCCGCCGTGGCCTCGCGCGAAGATGCGCGCCACGTGCCCGAGCTGCTCGCGGCGGGCCGGCTCGCCTACGAGCGGCTCGACTTCGCGCGGGCGGATTCGTGCTTCGCGCGCGTGCTCGGGGTCCTGCCCGCGCCGGCGCAAGAGCCCGCCCGGGGCTCCGAGGCCTCCGCGCACCGGGCGCTGGCGCTCGCCGGCCGGGGGCTGGTGCAGCAGAAGCGGCGCGACTGGGACGGCTCGCTCGCGACGTTGCGCGAGGCGCTGGCCGCCGACGGGTCGGCCGAGGTCCTCGTGGCGCTCACCGAGACGCTCATCCGGCTGGGTCGGACCGACGAGGCGATCTCGGCCGGTCAGTGGGCTGTGAAGCTGGCGCCGTTCGGCGACGCCGGCCACTACCTGCTCGGCAACGGTTACGCGCGCAAGAACTACACGCAGCTGTTCGCGGCCTACCCGGGTGCGTTCGCGGATTCGGCCGGTCGCGCGGCGCTCGCCCGCGCGGACGCGGCGCTCGCCGACGGCCGGCGTGACGCGGCGCGCGCGGCGTACGCCGCGGTCGTGAAGGCGCACGCGGGCTGGGCCGACGCGCGCGTGCGGCTCGCGTCGCTCGACTTCGAGGACGGGCGGTTCGCCGACGCGAGCTGGGGCTGCTTCGAGGCCCTGCGCCTGTGCCCCGAGTACGGCCGCGCGCACGCGATCCTGGCCCGCACGATCGAGGCGGAGCGCTTCACCGTGGACGTCCACCGCCCCGACGACGAGGCCCGCTTCGCCGCCGAAGCCATGCCCGACGTCCCGGGCATCGAGAAGTTCGTGCTGAACTGGAAGTCCCTCTCGCCCCGCCACCGCAAGCGCGTCGCGCTCTCGATCGCGCCCTGGAGGAACTACCTGCCGGTGCTGATCGCGGGCGGCGCCACCTACGACATCAAGCCGATGTACCAGCTGCTCTCCGAGACGCCGGACCAGGGGACCCTTCGCGACCAGCGCATCGACTACGACTCGCGGCTCTGGGACGACGTGCGCGGCTGCGGGGGCTACCACACGGTGACGGGTGTCGAGGACGTCGAACGCACGATCTTCGGCCAGTACAACACGGTGCTGCACGAGCTGACCCACCAGGTCCACGACGTCCTGCCCGCGGACGACGTGCGGGAGATCCAGGAGCTCTACCGGCGTGCGAAGGAGCGCGACGACGCGACGCACGACGGCTTCCTGTCGCGCTACGCGGGCGGCAGCGTGTACGAGTACTTCGCCGAGGGGGCGAACGCGCTCTACTCCCCGATGCGCGACGCCTACGACCCGCGCGAGGTCGTGCGCGAGCGGCTCGAGCGCGCGGACCCGGACCTCGAGGCGCTCGTGAAGCGGTACATGGCACGCACCGACGTGAGCGCGTCGTACCCGGTTGCCTACTCGGCCGGCGGCGACGACCGCGTCGAGCAGGGCGACGTCGCGGGCGCCGTGCCGCTCTACCGCAAGGCGCTCGCGATCCAGCCGGACAACGAGACGGCGCTGCTCGCGCTCGCGCGCGCCCTCGTGCTGGGCGGGCACGCGGCGGAGGCGGAGGCGGTCGCGACGCGGGCGGTCGCCGGGCACGCGGCCAGCGGCCCGGCACGCGTGACCCTCGCCGAGGCCGCCTGGCACGCCGGGCAGCCGCTGGCCGTGGTGCGGGCCCTGCTCGCCGCCGCGCGGCCCTCGGTGCGCTCCGAGGACCGGCACCTCGTGGACCTCGAGCTGGGCCGTCTCGCCTGGACGGCCGGCGACGCGGCGGGTGCGCTGGCCGCGTACGACTCCGTGCTCGCCTACCAGTCCGACGATCCGGGCGGCCTGCGGGGCCGGGCCGAGGCGCTCGCGCTCGCGGGCCGCGACGACGAGGCCGTCGCGCAGTACGGGCGCGCGGTGCGCATGCGGACGGGCATCGCGGACCTGCGCTGCGCCTTCGCGCGCGACCTGCTGCGCGCCGGGCGTGTGGACGCCGCGCGCGCGCAGCTGGCGGAAGCCACGCTGCTCGACGAGCGGAACCCCGAGGCCGAGGCGCTGCGCGCCTGGTGCGACCTCGAGTCGGGCGACCTCCCGGGGGCGCGGGCACACGCGAAGCAGGCGCTCGCGTGGGGCCCGTGGTGCGACCTCGCCGCGATCGTCGCGGGCGGAATCGAGGCGCGCGCGGGCGACGGGCGGACCGCGGACGCGCTCTGGACCCCGGTCGAGGCGCGCCGGGCGTCGCAGGCGCCGCCCTCGTACGTCTATCGCCCGAGGCTCGCGACCTGGCAACAGGCGCATGCGCTGCCCGCCGTCGAGCGCGCGATCCTCGAAGGGTTCCGGAAGCGTTGAGCGCGCGGGACCGCCGCCGCGGCGCGAAGCCTCCGCGCCCCACCGCCGCCGCGGCGGGCGCCCCGCGCGAGTCGTCCCGGATCGAGGGGGCGGGGCTCGCGCTATTCGTTGCGCTCGCCGCGACGCTCGCCCTGCGCGCGATCGCGCCGTTCGTGCCCGGCCGGGCCTGGTGGGGGGCGGACCTCGGACGGGACCTCGCGCCGCTCGCGTTCTGGCCGGCGTGGGTCCTCTCGGCCGCCGCGCTGGTTCCCGCGCTCTCGGCCCGGCTGGCCTTGCGGCTGCCGGTCCCCGGCCGCGCGGGGGCGACGGCCCTCGTCACCGCGATCGCGCTCGCGTGCGGCCTGCTCGCGCTGGCGAGCCCCGAGCGCACGCTGCTCACGGGCGACACGGCCATGCGGCAGGGCGGCTTCTTCGCCGCGCCCCACCCCGGGGCGGCGAACCCCCAGGCGATGCCCGCCGACCTTGCGCTGCACTACCACCTGCCGCGGGCGATCGCGGCGCGGACGCCGCTCTCGCCCGTCGAGGCCGCGCGCGCGTGGGGTGCGCTGCTCGCGGTGGCGTACGTACTGGCCGCCTGGAAGTTCGCGCGCACGGTCGCGACCGGCGCGGCGACGACGTACGCGGCGTTCGCCGCCGCCGCGTTCACGGGCGGGCTCGCGCTGTTCAACGGCTACGCCAAGGCCCCGGTCGAGATCGAGTGCCTCACGCTGGTCGTCGCGGCGGCCGGGCTGTCGATCGCGCGCGGCGGCGGCGGCGCGGCGCTGCTGGGCCTCGCGACCGCCGCGGCGCTCGTGCTGCACCGCGGCGCGCTGGTGCTGCTGCCCGCGTGGGCCGCCGGGCTCGGGCTCCTGCTGCGCCGCGGGCGGCCGGCCCGGCGAGGCGCCGGGGCGTGGATCGGCCTGCTCGCGCCGGTCGCGGCGCTCGCGTGGGCCGGGCCGCGCCTCGCGCGCACGCTCTCGGGCTTCGACCTCGCGCGCCACTTCGAGGCCGCCGGTGCGGGCGGCGCCACGGGCTTCGCCGCGGCGTTCTCGGCCGACCACCTGCACCAGGCCTCGCAGGCGATCCTGCTGCTCGCGCCGCTGGCGCTCGCGCTCCTCGCGCTGCTCGTCGCCCTCGGGCGCGAGTGGCGGCGACCGGCGGGGCTCGTGCTCGCGGCCCTCGCGCTGCCCCACCTCGCGCTGCTGCTGCTCGTGCGGCCGCAGCAGGGGCTCTTCCGCGACTGGGACGTGTTCGTGGGGCTCGGCGTCGTGCTGTCCGCGGCCGCCGCGTGGGCGGTCGCCCGCGCGCTCGATGCCCGTCCGGGGCGCGCGTGGCTGGCGATCCCGGTCGCGCTCGTGGCGATCGCGCCGTCGGTGCAGTGGCTGGTGCTGCCCTCCGAGCCCTCGCGCGCGCTCGCCCGCGGCGCGTCGATCCTCGAGGGCCCGCCCCCTCGCCCGGTCCGCGAGCGCGCGTTCGGCTTCGACCACATCGGCTACGCGTACCTCGACCTCGGCCAGTACGAGCCGGCGCTCGACAACTTCATGCGTTCGCTTGCCGCCGCGCCCAACCCGCGCACGTACGTCCACGTCGGGATGGCGCTGACGATGCTCGGCCGGGACGACGACGCGCTCCGCTCCTACGCCACCGCGGTGAGGCTCAACCCGGACCTCCTGCAGGGCTGGCAGGGCGTCGCCGCCGCGGCGAGCCGCCTGCACGACCTGCCGCACCTCGCGGTGGCCGCCCGGGCGCTCGCGAAGCTCGATCCCGACGGGTCGATCACGCGCTCGGCGGCCGCGGCCGTCGAGGCCGAGAAGGCCGCAGGGCGCTGAGCGGCGGCTGGCGGAAGGCCCGGCGCGGACGCGCCGGGCCCCCGCCAGCCGGGGGAACGCGGGGTCAGCGCGTCCGCGCGGCCTTGCGGCTCGTGGACGGGATCACCGGAGGCGCACGACCCGCCCGACTCCCTTCGTCCCGTCGGCCTCGAAGCGGACGAGGTAGATGCCCGGGGCGACCGCGCGACCGCCCTCGTCGGCGCCGTCCCACACCCGCTCGTGGCGGCCGGCCGGGAGGACGTCGTCGCACAGCATCCGCACGCGCGCGCCGCGCAGGTCGTAGACGACCAGGCTCGCGTGCGCCTCGCGGGCGAGGTCGAAGCCCAGGCGCGTGAGCGCCCGCGAGGGATTCGGCCAGGCGCCGCCGAACCTCGTCGAGGCGGGTATCCCGCGCCCGGCGACGTCCACCAGGCTCGGCCCGATCCGCAGCGTGTAGGTGCCCGCGAGCGGCGCGTCGGCGGACACCGACTTCCACACGACGATGGCGTGGTAGCCCGGCTCGACGACGGTGAACGCGACGCTCTCGCCGCTGCCCGGCCCCGCCTGGTAGGCGAGCCCGTCCGCGACGACGTCCGACTTCACCGGGTAGCTCGCCGAGGACGGGTGGACCGAGAGGCCCCAGTCGATGGACCCGCCGGACCCTCCCGGCTCGAGCGCGACCTCCCAGTGGCCCGCGTCGAACCAGGCCTCGTACAGGTGCGCGAGGTGCCCGGCGCCGAGCGTGTACGGTCCGAAGACGGCGTCGGGATTGGTCGCCAGGAACTTCGACGTCAGCGCCTCCACCGTGTAGTCCTGCGAGCCCGAGGTCTTCAGCACGCCGACGTCGAGACGGTGGAACCCGGTCAGGTTGTAGTTGCCGAGGCAGAAGTCCGACTGCCCCACGCCCCACGCCGATGTCCCGTGGCTGGAGCGGAAGCCCGCCTGGGTCCCGGCCTCGATATCGTGCAGGCGCACGTCCACGTTGCTCGTGTCGCCCGGCATGACGGCCACGCCGACCCAGTAGCGGTCGTGGTTGCCGCCCGCGTTGGTCGAGGGCGTGCGCAGCCCGTCGCAATTGAAGTAGAGCCCGTAGGGGATCGAGGTCACCTCGGGCCAGCCTCCCGTGCGCTCCGGCGGGGCGGCGCGCGTGAGGACGTTCGCGAACGTCATCGAAACGGGCGACCACACCCACTGCTCGCCGAAGACGTTGTTGTCCTCGCTGCGCTCCGCAATGAGGTCGTCGGGATCCCACCGGACGGTGAGGCTGTGGCGGCCGCCGCGGACGGTCATCGCCTGCGTGACGTTGAAGAGGAACGAGAGCCCGCCCGGGATCGCGGCCGACTTTCCCCAGAACGACTGGACCCCGTCCAGGTAGACCCTGGCGAACGGCCCGACGTGGTCGTCCACCGGGCTCGAGTTGCGCACGGCCAGGTTGAGGTAGGTCGACGCGGCGTTTCCCGGCAGGCTCGTGGGAGCCTCGGCCACACCGGGGTAGACGACGGCCGACGAGGTGGGCACGAGCGGCGAGTACCATCCGCTCCCGGTCACCGGAGTAAAGTCGGGGCCCATCGCCCGGACTTCGACCCGCACGGTCACCGGGCGGTCGCCGTCCTTCATGTCGCGCCACAACGCGACGCAGCACGGACCGCCGTCCATCTCCTCGTCGATCACCCGGGTCTCGAGGCTGTCGCTGACCACCTTCACGTCGGAGTACCCGGTCAGCGGGCCGACCTGGAACTCGTCGCGGTACCAGGCCGCGGTGAGCGGCCCGCCCCCGGAGAGGAGCGTCACCCGGACCGAGACCCACCCCGTGTCGGGAGGCCCGGAGGGCAGCTCGTAGAGCTTCACGTACTCGCCGGCGGGGATCGTCACGACGAACGAGTCCCCGACCGTGACCGTGCTGCTCTGGATGTGGCGCGCGGTGAAACCCGAAGGTGACTCGACCTCCATCAGCGCGCCCACGTCCCAGCTCATCGTGCCGCCCACCTTGTGCCGGTTCACCAGCACCGCGTTCGTCCGGCCGAGGCCCCGCGAGCACGAGGCGCGGGGTTCGCCGAAGCCCGTGTCGGGCGAGTACGTCGCCACGTGCAGGTTTGCCCGGATGGAGCCGGTCTCGAGCTCGGGGCTGAGCACCATCGCGTGCCAGTACCCGGCCCCGCTGCCAGCCACCATGCGCAGCCCGTCGCAGTCCGCGTAAGGCAGGCCGAGCGGGAGCATCGACGCGCCACCCTGCGGATGCGGGGGCGCGGGGCGCGTGACCGACGCGTTCACGGCGACGGCGAGCGGCTGCCAGATCCACTGGCGCCCGCGGACGTTGTTCGTCTCGTCGATCTCCGCGACCGCACCCTTCGCGTCGTGCTTCACCGCGAACGCGTGCCGCCCGCCGCGGACCTCCAGGGGCCCGCCGTTCAGTTTCGTCTTCACCTCGTGGTCGCCGTAGGAGCCGTACTGCACCGAGTCCACGGGAACGCCGTCCAGGTAGAGCGTCGACCAGGTGGCCGTGGCAATGGACGTGTGGCTGTAGTTCTCGCTGGCCGCGTTCCAGTACGTGGAGTTCAGGTTGCCGGGCAGCGGGTACGTCGGCTTCGGGACGCTGGAGGCCGTCGCGTCACCGGTCGGCCGCGGCACGAGCATCTCCTGCCAGCCGGAGGGCATGACCGGCATGAGGTCCACGGGCTCCGGCGGCAGGATCACGACCGGGCCCACGGTGGCCACGTACGGGCTCGAGTTGGTCGCCCGGTCGATCGCCCGCAGGTTGAGGTACCAGCTGCCCGGCTCGAGCGGGGCGGTCGTGAACTCGGTCGTGTCCGGGATGTTCCAGACCGTGCCCGGCTCGGGAACGCCGGGGGTGTTCGTGAGCGTCAGCGCGTAGCCCAGGATGCCCGAGAAATCGTCGGCGGCCGGCGTCCAGGTGAACCGCACCGTGTTGTCCGCCGACGGCACACCGATCACGTGGCCGACCGGGTGCAGGTTCGTCGCGTATCCCGGCGGCGTGAGGTCGAAGTTCATCCGGTTGTTGGCGCACACCGACCACAGGCCCTCGTCGTACTGCGGGAAGCGTGCGTGAAAGCTCGCGACGAACGAGAGCAGCCCCAGCGGGTGGTCCAGGATCAGCACGTCGAAGATCCGGGCCGTTCCCAGGGAGAGCTGGTCGCTGCAGGCGGCACACGACAGCCCCTTGCCGTCGTTCTCGTTGAAGTCGTCCTGGATGTCCTGCAGGACCGCGGCGGCGAACCCTTCGGTCTGCAGGGGATCGTCGATCGCGTAACCGCTCAGCGGGTCCGTGCACGTGCTGACGGACTCCCAGTTCTCCGGCAGGTAGGGCGTCACGCCGTAGGTGGCCTCGTAGGTCGAGACCTGGGCCCAGGAGAGCCAGTCGGGAACGCCCTCGATCCACTGGACGGTCGGGTTCTCCTGGCACCAGCCGCAGTGACCGCAATCGTCCGCGCCGGGGTCGTCGTCGCAGCGCCGCGGCTCGTTGCAGTATTCGAACTCCGGCGTGATCCCGATCAGGTTCATGAAGTTGTGACCGTACTCGTGCGCGTGCGTGCCCTCGTTCCACCCCGCCGCCGCGGTGAAGTGGATCTCGTAGAGGTCGGGGTGGTAGTGCGAGATGGAGCTGTGCGTGATCGGCCACAGCGCCGTGACGTGGGGGATCGTCAGGATGCCGTTCGCCTCGTACCAGCGGTGGTCACGCATCAGGTCGGTCAGGATGCCGAGCGCGGGCTGGTCGCCCTCGAAATCGGGCCAGACGTCGCCGTAGTCGAGGTCCGTGCCGGCGTAGTCGGCCTGGACGGGGGTGTACCAGTAGTACTCGCTGGCGCCCGTCGGCTGCACGCGCACGTAGCCGTTGAACGTGCGGAAGATGACGAAGACGTCCGGGTTGGGATCCGTCGCGTCCTCCCACGAGAACGACGTGTCGAAGCGCCCCCACATGTCGGTGACGCCGGATCGGATGAGCCGGTTCGTCCCCGGGTGCTGGTCCCAGACCTCGAAGGTCAGTCCGTCGGCCCCGATGCGCACCGTGCCGCCGCCGAAGTCCGGGCGGTTGTAGACGAACCGCCCGTGCACGCGGATCGTCCGCGCGTCCGCACCGGCCGGCGCCGCGACGCGCGTCGCGCCCCGGAAGCCCTCGGGCGCCCACTCCATCGGGCCCGCGGGCTCGGGGGCGGGCACGCGCAGGAGCGCCTCCGGCACCGGCGGGTGGACGGGTTCGGTGGTCGGTCCCATGCGCACCGGAAGGCCGCGCCGGACCTCGGCCGAGTGCGGTGAGAGGTCGAGTTCCTGGCGGTAGGTCCGCCCCTCCACGTCGAAGGCCACCAGCACCGGCGCGGTCGCATCCTGCGGAGTCACCTCGATCTCGACGCGCACCGGGGCGGCCTTCGTGAGCGCGAACGTCGCGAGCCGGGAGGACACGATCCGCCCGGTCCACCCGTCGCCCTCGATCCGGAGGTTCTCGATCATCAGGGTCCGGTTGCCGCTCAGCTCGAGCGTGGTCCGCATCGCCCGACCCCGTTCGGCGCCCGGCGGCATCCCGGCGATGCGGACGCGCACCGGCATCTTCTCGATCGTGGCGAAGGCCGGCGACACCCACGCGGACGGAGCGAGGAGGCCGGAAAGGAGAATGACGGAGACGAAGAATGAAAACGGCGGGACGCGCCCTGACCGCGTGGCGCCAGGCGTCCCGGCCGGGAAAGCACGGAGTGGAACGAACATGACCTCCCCCTCTGCGCGTCCGCGCTCGCGGCCGGAAGGGTGAAGGTCATGCCCGGGCCCGGCTTCGCCGGTCCCGTCGCGGCCTCGATCTTTCGCGGGTCGGCGCCCGGGGCGCCTCGCGCGTTCGAAAGTTTGAGCGTACGAGAACACTCTCTCAACGGGCCGTGCCCCCGCGGGAGGGCGGGGCCTCGAGCCGCCGAAGGGCCTTCGCTCAGCCGCGCAGGCTCGCGGCGATCAGCCCGAGGTAGCCGGCCGGGAACACGCCGCCGGCCGCGAAGACGCCGCCGGGCGCTTCGAGCGCGTCCGCGATCTCGGCCGGCCCGGCCGGCAGGCGCGGCGCGCCGTCGGGACGCTCGCGCACGCGCTCCGCGGCGGTGCGCTCGATCAGCCCGTCGAGATCCGCGTCGGCGCGCGCGGCGAGCATCGCCTGCGCCACGCCGGCGAGCAGCAGGTGCGGGTGCGCGGAGCCGTCGGGCAGCCGGAACTCGATCGTCGGGGCGCTGACGGGGCGCCCGTCGGGAGTCGAGGCCACGACCGGAAGGCGCACGAGCGCATGGCGGTCGTACTCGCCCCACGCCATGGACGTGGGAGCTTCCTTGCCCTGCGTGAGTCGCACGAACGAGCCCGGCACGCGGTTGCCGAACGCCATCAGCGCGCCGCCGTGCCGCACGAGCCCGCCGATCAGCCAGCGCGCCTCGTCGGGGAGCGGCCCGGCCTCGTCGCGCACGGCGAGAGGGCGGCCGTCGCGCACGGGCGAGAAGTGGAAGTGCAGCCCCGAGCCCGCGTGGCCCTGGCGCATGATGGGATCGAAGCTCGCGCGCATGCCGGACTGGTGCGCGAGGTTGCGCAGCACCCACTGCGTGAGCACGACGCCGTCCGCCGCTTCGGGGAGAGGGGCGAGCGCCAGCTCGATCTCGTGCTGCTCCCAGATGGACGTGTCGGACTCGGACGCGGGGATGTAGCCGACCTCGCTGTGGCCGTACTTGATCGGCACGCCGAGGTCGGCGAGCACCGTGAGCGCGGCGCGGCGCAGCCGCTCGCCGAAGACGAACGGCGAGCTGGCGTGGTAGCCGCGGTCGTCGGCGCCGTAGAAGTCCTCCTCGCTCGTGCGCTTCGCGAGGAAGTACTCGACCTCGCCGAGCGCGCAGAGCTCGACCTCCAGCTCGTCGCGGACGCGCGCGTGGGCCGCGCGCACGATCGTGTCGGGCGACTCGGGAAGCGGCCGGCCGTCGCGTCCCGCGTGCGAGCAGAGCAGCACCAGCGCGGGCACCTTCGAGAACGGGTCGAGGAACGCCGAGCCAACGCGCGGCCGCAGCAGGATGTCCGAAGCCCCGGGCCGGATGCCGGTCCCGGCGAAGATGGACGAGCCGTCGGCGCGCTCGCCTCCCTCGAGCACGTCGCGCAGGTGCGACTCGCTCTGCGGCACGAAGTCGAGCGTCTTGGGCCAGCCGTCGCTGCCGACGTGCATCAGGCTCACGATGCGGATGCCCTGCGCCTTCACCAGGCCGGCGAGGTCGTCCACCGTCCATTCGGCCGCCGGGCGTCCGAACACCCGCTCCAGCCGGCGCGCGGGCAGCACGGGTTCGGCGACGTCGTCGGCGCGACGGCGGTGGATCGTGGCGGACTCCATCTCGTCTCCTCCCCTCCCGTCTTCTCGTCCGCGGCCGGCCCCGCGCCCCTGCGTGGCGACCGCCGCGCCGCGAAGCAGGTTAGACGAGTTCCGGCGTTCGGGCACTCCCGGGGCCGCGGACCCGGTCGCCGCTCAGCGAACGCCGAGGCGCGCGCGCAGCTGCGCCGCGCGCCCGTCGGTCGCCTCGGGCAGCGCTTCGGCGCGCGCGAGCGCGGCGTCCGCGGCGCCGGAGTCGCCCGCCATGGCCGCGGCGCGCGCGAGGCCCAGCCAGCCGTCGTAGTAGCGCGGGTCGAGCGCGACCGTGCGCTCGAACGCGCGCCGGGCCTCGAGCCCGCGCCCGAGCACCGCGCGCCCAACGCCGAGCGCGTACCACGACGCGACGTCGTCCGGCGCGCCGGCCACGGCCGCCTCCAGCCGCGACACCGCCCCCGCCGCGTCGCCGGCGACGAGCCGCCGCTGGCCCTCCACCGCGAGAACCTGCGGGTCGTCGGGCTCGGTCGCGAGGAGCTCCCGCGTGTCGGCCGCGGCCGCGTCCAGCCGCCGCAGGCGCACTTCGGCGGTCGCGCGCAGGACGCGGGCGTCGGTCATGCCCGGCAGCGCGGCCAGCGCCGAGTCGGCCGCCGCGATCACGGCCTCCCATTCGCCATAGCGATAGTGGAGCGCGGCCTGCACGAGGAAGCGCGCCGGCACGCCGGGCGAGAGCGCCGTGGCGCGGGCGAGCAGCCGTTCAGCCCGCGCCCGGTCGCCCCGCTGCGCCGCCGCGTCGGCCGACCCGAGCCAGCCCACCGGGTTCGACGGCTGCCCGTGCATCATGGCGGCGTAGACGCTCGCGTCGTCGCGCCAGTCGGGCTCGAGGCCGAGGCACTGCCACGCCTGCACCGCGACCAGTGCGGCCACCGAGAGCGCCACGGCGCGCGCGTGCGCGCGGAGCCGGGGTCGCGCGACGGCCAGCGCGAGCAGCCACGCCGCGCCCGCGCTCGCGAGGTACACGAGGCGCTCGCCCGACGGCAGCGCCCGTCCCGCGAGGGCAGCCGCGACCGCTGGAAGGAGCGGCGCGAGGAAGAGCGCGAGCGCGGGCAACGCGGAGGAGCGCCGGCGCCAGAGCCACGCCGCCGTCACGAGCAGCGCGAGCGAGAGGAGCGCCCCGGGCACGATCCCGATCCACGGGCGCGGCAGCGCGTCCGGCGCGTGCGGGACGAACGGCAGCAGCGAGACCGCGAAGTTCGGCAGCAGCCGCCAGGCCTCGACGGGCCAGCGCGCCGCGTCGGCCGCCGCGACGTAGATGGGCGGCCCGCCCGGGCGGGCGATCGCCTCGTGGGCCGCGAGCCAGGCCGCGGCGACTGCCAGCCACGGCACCAGCCGGCGAAGCGTGTCGCGCCAGCCGGGGCGGCGCGCGTCGGCGCGCTCGAGCGCGAGCACGACGAGCGGCAGGCCGAGCGCCGACTCCTTGGCGAACAGCGCGAGCGCGAACGCGACGAGCGAGCCCGCGCGCGCGCCCACCCCGCCGCCCGCGCGCGCGCGCCGGTCCAGCAGGAGCGCCGCCAGCGCGGCGAGCCCGCACAGGACGTCCGTGCGGCCGACGATCCACGCGACCGCCTCGGCGTGCGCCGGCATCACAGCGAACCAGAGCGCCCCGGCGAACGCAGCGAGCACCGGGAGCCGCATCGCGACCAGCAGCGCGCAGAGCAGGCCCGTCGCCACCGCGTGGGCGAGCAGGTTGCCCGCGTGGAAGAGCGGCGGCGAGCCCCCGCCGAGCGTGCCGTCCACCCAGAGTGAGAACGTGGACAGCGGCCGCCAGAGTCCCGAGCCGTGCCCGGCCGGCGCCCAGAAGTCCGAGACGAGCAGCGGCCCGATCGCCCTCCCCCCGCGCAGCAACGCCGGGATCAGCTCCCCGTCGTCGCGCGCGAAGCCGTTCGCGAGGCTCGGCAGGTACGCGAGCGCCGCCACGACCGCGGCCACCAGGGGCGCCAGAAACGCGCCGCGTCGCGCCGCGGGGTGCGCGGGGCGGGACGGCACGGCCCGCCGGGGCTCACGGGTCTTTCGCATCGAGCCACCCTAGCACGGCCGTGCCCGCCCTTCGCGCGCCGCACGGGCGCGCGAAGGGGGACGCCGGCTCAGATCGGCGTGGCCTCCGGCTCGATCCCGCGCCGCGCGGGCTCGGGCTCGGCGATCTCGACGCGCTCGTGCACCTTGGCGACCAGCGTGTAGATGGCCGGCACCAGGAACAGCGTGAACGCGGTGCCGATGATCATGCCGGTGACGAGCGTGATGCCGATGCTGTTCCGTGCGCCGGCGCCGGGGCCGTGCGCGAACACGAGCGGCAGGTGGCCGAACACGGTCGCCGCCGTCGTCATGAGGATCGGCCGCAGGCGAACCCCGGCCGCGTGGATGGCCGCCTGCGCCTTGTCGAGCCCCTGCAGCTGCAGCTGGTTCGCGAACTCGACGATGAGGATGCCGTTCTTGGCCACGAGCCCGACCAGGGTGATGAGCCCGACCTGGCTGTAGATGTTGATGGACGTGAAGCCGAGGAACGTGAACAGCAGCGCGCCCGTGAGGGCGAGCGGCGCCGAGCCCGTCATGATCACGAACGGGTCGCGGAAGCTCTCGAACTGCGCCGCGAGCACGAGGCCGATGAGGATCGCCGAGAGCAGGAAGATGCCGAGGAACTTGCTGCCCTCGGTCCGCAGCTGCCGCGACTCGCCGGCGTAGTCGAGCGTCCACCCGCGCGGCATGATCTCGCGCGCCTGGGTCTCGAGGAACCCGAGCGCCTCGTCCAGCGAGACACCGGGCGGGATCGTCGCCTGGATCCGGACGGCGTTCAGCTGCTGGAACCGGTTGAGCGACCGCGGCTGCGTGCTCGTCTGGATCGTGGCGAACGTCGAGAGCGGCACGAGCGAGCCGTTCGGCCCGCTCACGTAGATCGACTCGAGTTGCTGGGGCGTGAGCCGCTCGGTGCGCTTGATCTGCGGGATCACCTTGTAGCTGCGGCCCTGCACGCTGAACCGGTTCACGTAGTTGCCGCCGAGCATCACCGACAGGTCCTGCCCGGCGCGGCTCATGTCCACCCCCAGCGAGCGCACCTTGTCGCGATCGAAGACGACCTCGGCCTGCGGCTGGTCGAACTTGAGGTCGGTGTCCACATACATGAACTTGCCGCTCGCGTACGCCTTCTTCACGAGCTGGTTCGCGATCGCCGCGAGCTGCTCGGGCTCGGCCGTCGAGGCGATGACGAGGTCCACCGGGAAGCTGCCGCCGCCCGGCAGCGAGGGCGGCACCAGCGTGATCGCCCGGATGCCGGGGATCTTCGAGGCGCCGGCCGCCGCCTGCAGCTGGATCTGCCGCACGCCGCGGTGGCGCTCGCTCCAGGGCTTGGTCGTCATGCCGCAGAAACCGCCGCCGGGGTTCGTGATCTGGAAGACGTTCTTGTGCTCGGGGATGCCCTTGAACACGTCGTAGACGCGCTTCGTGAACATCCGCGTACCGTCGAGCGTCGCGTTCGGCGGGCCCTGGATGATGCCGAACACCACGCTCTGGTCCTCGGGCGGGGCCAGCTCGCGCTGCGAGAACATGTAAAAGGGGACCGCGAGCGCAACGACGATCGCCCACAGGACGAGCAGCACGTTCCGCTGCTTCAGCGAGCGCTCGAGCGTCGCCATGTAGCCCTTCCGGAGCTGCTCGAACCGATGGTTCACCCAGCCCGCGAAGCCCCGCTCGTCGTCGCCCGCCCGGAGCAGGCGCGAGCCCATCATCGGCGAGAGCGTGAGCGCGACGAAGCCCGAGATGAGCACCGCGCCGGCGAGCGTGAACGCGAACTCGCGGAACAGCGAGCCCGTGAGGCCGCCCTGGATGCCGAGCGGCGTGTAGACCGCCGCGAGCGTGATGGTCATCGCGATGATCGGGCCCACGAGCTCGCGCGCCGCGAGCACGGCGGCCTGCAGCGGCGGCTGGCCTTCGTGCACATGGCGCTCGATGTTCTCGACCATGACGATGGCGTCGTCCACGACGAGTCCGACCGAGAGCACGATCGCCAGCAGGGTGAGCAGGTTTATCGTGAAGCCGGCGACCGCCATGAGGAACACGGCGCCGATCAGCGACACGGGGATCGCGATGACCGGGATGATCAGGCCCCGCACCGAGCCGAGGAACAGGAAGATCACCAGGATGACGATGAGCAGCGTCTCGGTGAGGGTCTTCAGCACCTCGTGGATCGAATCCTGGATGTAGGCCGTCGAGTCGTACGGGATGTTCGCCGTCATGCCCACCGGCAGCTGGCCCTTGAGCTCCTCGACCGCCTTGCGCACCTCGCGGATGACCGTGAGCGTGTTCGCGGTGGGCAGCACCCAGATGCCCATGAACGTGGCCTTCTGGCCGTTGAAGCGCACGTCGGTGTCGTAGTTCTCGGCGCCCAGCACGACGTCGGCGACCTCGCCCAGCCGGACGACCTGACCGTCGGTCTCCTTCACGACGAGCCGCTTGAAGTCGTCGGCGGTCCTGAGGTCGGTGTTCGCGACCAGGTTGACCGACGTCATCGTGCCCTTCGTGCGCCCCAGCGCCGACAGGTAGTTGTTGCGCGAGAGCGCGGTCCAGACGTCGGAAGGCGCGAGCCCGAGCGCCGCGAGGCGGTTCGCCTTGAGCCAGATCCGCATCGCGAACGTGCCGCCGCCCAGGATGTCGGCGCGCTGGACGCCGCTGATGGCGCTCAGGCGCGGCTGCACGACGCGCGTGAGGTAGTCCGTGATCTCGTTCTGGTCGAGGTCGGTGGACGCGAAGCCGAGGTACATGGCCGCGAACCTCGAGTCCGCGGTCTGGACCTCGATGACCGGCGCCTGCGCCTCGGGCGGCAGGTCGTTGCGGACCTGGGCGACCTTCGCCTGGATCTGGGTGAGCGCCGCGTTCGTGTCGTAGTTGAGCTTGAGGTGGACCGTGATCGAGCTGACGCCCTGCGAGCTCGAGGACTCCATGTAGTCGATGCCGTCGGCGCTCGCGATCACCCGCTCGAGCGGCGAGGTGATGAAGCCGCGCACGAGGTCCGCGCTCGCGCCGACGTAGACCGTCGTGACGCTGACGACCGCGATGTCGGTGCGCGGGAACTGGCGCACGGTGAGCGCGCGGATCGACTGGATGCCAGCGATCAGCACGACCAGGTTGACGACGATCGCGAGGACGGGCCTCTTGATGAAGAGGTCGGTGAACTTCATCTAGCCTTCCTCGGGGTGCGGCGTCGGGCTCGCGGGCACGGTCATCGTGCTGTCCACCAACACGGCGGCGCCGGGACGCAGCTTGAACGCCCCGGAGCTGACGACCTCCTGCCCGGGCTTGAGGCCGCTCACGACCGCGACGAGGTCGCCGCGCGCGCTGCCGAGCTTCACGAACTTCTGGTTCACGCCCAGGTAGCTCTTGCCGTCCTGCCCCTTCATGTCCTCGACGACGAAGACCGAGTTGCCGTAGGGCGCGTAGACGATCGCGCTCGCGGGCACCGCGATCACGTTCGAGCGCGTCCCGAGGTCCACCTTCACCGTCACGTACATGCCGGGCGTGAAGCGCCGGTGCCCGTTCGGGAACGTCGCCTGGACGAGCACGTTGCGCGTGGCCGCGTCGGCGACCGGGTTGACCGCCGTGATGCGGCCGCTGCCGATCGCGTGCGCGGCGCTGTCCGCGGCGGCGGTCACGCGAAGCCCGCGGCGCAGCAGGCTCACCTGCTGCTGGGGCACGGAGAAGTTGACGTAGACGGGGTCCATGGACTGCAGCGGCACGATCGCATCGCCGCTGCTCACGTACTGGCCGAGGTTCACCTGCCGGATGCCCGTGACGCCCGCGAACGGCGCGCGGATGATCTTGCGCTCGATCGTGGCCCGGACCTGGCTCACGGCCGCATCCGCCTGCCGGTAGAGGGCGGCGACCTGGTCGTAGTCCGACTGCGCGACGAGGTGCTGCTCGAGGAGCGACTTCGAGCGGTCCAGGTTCGTCTTGGCGAGATCGCGCGCCGCCTCGGCCGAGGCGAGCTGCGCCTTCTCCTGCCGCGCGTCGAGGTAGACGAGGGCCTGGCCGGCCTCGACCTCGGCGCCGGAGGTGAACGCGATGCGGTCCACGACGCCCGGCAGGTCGGCGGCCAGCGTGACGCCCTGGACGGGCGCGACGCTGCCGACCGCCTCGAGATCGTTCACCCAGGCCTCCGGGCGCGCAGTGAAGATGGTGACCGACTCCGGCGGCATCTTGAAGTTCTTGCCCGCCGTGATCGCCGCGGAGATTTGCTGGAATTTCACGAATGCGATGATGGCGACGAAGGCGAGCACCGCCACCAGCATCTGGAACATGCGCTTGTTCAAGGGAGCTCCTGTGCCTGCGCCAGGGAGTGATGCGGGGATGTCGAAGGCCCGACCGGCCGCGCCTTCGAGAGCCCCGGGTCACGCGGACCCTGCGGCGGGACGGACCGCCGGGGTCGCGCGGGGATGGAACCGGGGGGTCGAGCCGGATTCGATGCTCCCGGAGCGGCCGGGGATTCGGCACGGGCCGGGCGGCGGGGGCGCGGCTCCCGCCGGATGCCCTCCTTATCAGGGGCGCAGGCGCCGCGGCAAGCGGCAATCCTCCCGCCGCCGGGGTTCGGGGGGACGAGCGCAGCCGGGGGCTGGGGTATCCTCCGTCCGCCCATGACCCGACCCGCCGAGCACCTCCCGGGCGTCCCCCCCGCCCTCCGCTTCGTGGACGTCCGCAAGGAGTACGCGCTGGGGGACGGCGTCATCCGGGCGCTCGACGGCCTGAGCTTCGAGGTGCCGCGCGGCGAGTTCGTGGCGATCGTCGGCCGCAGCGGCTCGGGCAAGAGCACCGTGCTCCAGCTCGCCGCGGGCATCGACGTGCCGACGTCCGGCGAGGTCTGGGTGGACGGCCGCGAACTGTCGCGGCTCCCCGACGACGAGCTGACGCGCAGCCGGCGGGACCGCGTGGGCATGGTCCACCAGTTCTTCAACCTGCTCGCGACCCTGTCGGTGCGGGAGAACGTGGCGCTGCCGCTGCTGCTCGGCGGCGGCGACCGGCGCGAGGCCCTGCGGCGCGCCGACGCGCTCGTGGACCAGGTCGGGCTCGCGCACCGCCGCGAGTCACGGCCCCACATGCTCTCCGGCGGCGAGATGCAGCGGGTCGCCATCGCGCGCGCGCTCGTCCACGGACCCGCGCTCGTGCTGGCCGACGAGCCCACGGGCAACCTCGACTCGCGCTCCGCCGGGCAGATCGTGGAGCTGCTCGGCCGCCTCGGGCGCGAGCACGGCGCGACGGTCGTGCTCGTGACCCACAGCCAGGAGGCGGCGGGCGCCGCGACGCGCACGATCGAGCTGTCCGACGGGCGCATCGTCGCCGACACGACCGGGGGCGCATGAGCGCCCTGCTGCGCTGGCTGCTGCTGCGGCGCCTCGCCCGCGAGCACGGGCGCACGCTGCTCACCGTGCTGGGCGTGGCACTGGGCGTGGCGGTGTTCGTGAGCATCCGGCTTGCGAACCACTCCGCAATGGCCTCGTTCGCCGACACGGTGGACGCGGTCACCGGCCGCGCGAACCTCACCGTCGAGAGCGCCTCGGACGGTTTCGCCGAGTCGCTCTACGTGCGCCTGGCGCGCGATCCGCGGATCGAGGCGGCGGCGCCCGTGGTGCAGGTGTCGGCCCTCGCGAAGCCCGGCGGGCCGGGGCCGGCCGGCCCGCTGCCAACCGGGGATCGCGGGGCGTGGCGGGAGTCCATGCTGTTCCTCGGCATCGACCCGTTCGTCGAGGCGCCGTTCGACCGCTTCGGCGCGCTCGCCGGCGGCGACGGCCGATACCGCGGGCCGGTCGCGCTCGCCGGCGCGCTGCGTCTGCTGACCGAGCCGCGGACGGTCGCGGTGACCGGGGCGTTCGCCGCCCGCACCGGGCTGCGCGTGGACGACACGCTCAGCGTGCTCGTCTCGGGCCGTCCCGTGCCGCTCGTGGTGGCGATGGTGCTGCCGGGCCAGGCGCTGCAGCAGGCGATGGGCGGCAACGTCGCCCTGATGGACGTCGCGACCGCGCAGGAGGTGTTCGGCCGCGCCGGGCGGCTCGACCGCGTGGACCTGATCGTGCCGCCGCGACGCCGCGACGCCCTGCGGCGCGCGCTCGCGGCGGAGATGCCGGCGGGCGTGACCGTGGACCTGCCGCAGGCGCGCACGCGCCAGGTCGAGAACATGGTCGCCGCGTTCGCGCTCAACCTGACGGCGCTCAGCTTCATCGCGCTCCTCGTCTCGCTCTTCCTCGTCTTCAACGCGGTGGCGATGAGCGTGCTGCGGTGGCGCCGCGAGATCGGCGTGCTGCGCTCGCTCGGGGCGACGCGCGGGCAGGTCGCCCGGCTCTTCCTGCTCGAGGGGCTGCTGCTCGGGGTCGCGGGGAGCGCGCTCGGCCTGGGCCTCGGCACGCTGCTCGCGCGCGCGACGCTCGGGGCGGTGGGCCGCACGCTCACGGACCTCTACCTGGTGCAGCACGCGAACCGCGTCGTGCTCGACCCGGCGACCTACGCGATCGGCTTCGGCCTGGGGGTCGCGACCGCGCTCGTCTCGGCCCTCGCGCCGGCACTCGAGGCGGCGCACACACCGCCGGGGCTGACGATGCGCCAGGGCATGCTGCTCGAGGCGCGGCGCCTGCCCGTGGGCCGCTGGGCGCTCGCCGGCCTCGGCACGCTCGGGCTCGCCGGGCTCGTCGTGGCGTGGACGATGCGCGAGCACCTCGCGTGGGGAGGCTTCCTCGCCGCGTTCCTCGTCGTCGCGGCGTTCACGCTCGCCTCGCCGGCGTTCACGCTCGCGGGCGAGACGCTCGTGCGCCGCCCGGCCGAAGCGCTCGGCGGCATCGAGGGGGCGCTCGGGGCCCGCGCGCTGCGCGACTTCGTCGCCCGAACGAGCGTCGTCGTGGCCTCGCTCATGCTCGCGGTGGGCATGACCGTCGCGCTCACGATCATGGTGCGCAGCTTCCGCAGCACCGTGGACACGTGGATCACGCAGACGATCCGCGGCGACCTCTACGTCGAGCCCGCCGGGCACCGCACGTCGCTCGCCGCGACCGCGCTGCCGGACTCGCTCGTGCGGGCGGCGCGCCGCCTGCCGGGCGTGCGCGCGGTGGACACGTACCGCGCGACCCCGATCCGCCTCGGGAACCGGCAGGCGTTCGCGGTGGGGATCGACTTCGCCGTGCAGGAGCGCTTCGGGCACCTCGAGTTCCTGCACGGGGTCCCCAGCCGCGACGTGTTCGCGCGGGCGCTCGCGCGGAACGAGGTGCTCGTGACCGAGAGCTTCGCGCACAACTTCCGCGTGCGCACGGGCGACACGCTGCGGCTGCCCGCGCCGGCCGGCAACGAGGCGCTGCGGATCGCGGGGGTGTTCTACGACTACAGCGCCGAGGGCGGCGCGGTGCTGATGGACCGCCACCTGTTCGCGCGGCTGTGGCACGACGACCGCACCGAGAGCCTGGCGCTCTACTGCGAACCCGGGGCCGACGTCGCGCGCGTGCGCCGGGAATTCGTCGCCCTCGCCGGCCCGGACCTCGTGCTGCACGTGACGCCCAACCAGGACCTGCGGCGGCGGGTGCTGTCAGTCTTCGACCAGACGTTCCGGATCACGTTCGCGCTCCAGTTCATCGCCGTGCTCGTCGCCGTGCTGGGCGTGGTGACGACGCTCACCGCGCTGATCCTGCAGCGCGGGCGCGACATCGGCGTCCTGCGCGCGGTCGGCGCCCTGCGCCGGCAGGTGTGGCGGATCGTCCTGATCGAGAGCGCCATCCTCGGCCTTCTGGGCTCGCTCCTCGGCTGCGCCGCGGGCTGGGTGCTCGCGCTGATCCTCGTGCACGTCATCAACCGGCAGTCGTTCGGATGGACCCTCCGCATGACCGTCGATCCCCTCGTCTTCGCCCAGGCCGTGGCGCTCATGGTCGTGACCGCGATCGTCGCGGGGCTCGGGCCGGCGCGTTACGCCTCGGACCGCGTGGCGGCCGAGGCGCTTCGGGTCGAGACGTGAGCGCGCGCGCGCTCGTGGCGGCGGCGCTGCTCGCCGCACTCGCGACCGGCGCCGCGGAGCCGCCGGCCGAGCCGCCGCTCGACGCCGACGGCTACCGGGTCGTCGTGCCGCCCTACGCGTTCCGGTTCCCGGCCGACCACGCCTCGCACCCGCGCTACCGGATCGAGTGGTGGTACTACACCGGCCACCTCGCGACGCCCGGCCGCTCGTTCGGCTACGAGATGACGTTCTTCCGCGTCGGGCTGCCCCAGCACCGCACGCACAGCGCGTCGGCGTGGGTCGCGCACGACCTCGTGTTCCTCCACCTCGCGCTCACCGACGAGACGCGTGGCCGGTTCCGCTCGTACGAGACCGCGCGGCGCGCGGCGCTCGGGCTCGCGGGCGCCGACAGCACGCGCTACCGGGTCTGGCTGGACGGCGACTCGGCGCAGCTGGCCCCGGACGGCCGGACCCACGAACTCCGCGGCGAGGCGCCCGGCTTCTCGCTCTCGCTCTCGCTCGTGCCGCTCAAGCCTCCCGTGATCCACGGCACCGACGGCGTGAGCCGCAAGGGGCCCGGACTCGGGGAGGCCTCGCACTACTACTCGCTCACGCGCCTCGCGACGCGCGGGCGCGTGGCGGTGGACGGCGACACGCTCGGGGTGAGCGGCCTCTCGTGGATGGACCACGAGTTCACTTCGAACGGCCTGTCGCGCTCGCTGGCGGGCTGGGACTGGTTCAGCGTCCAGCTCGACGACGGCCGCGAGCTGATGCTCTACCGGCTGAGGGAGCGGCGGGGCGGCATCGCCCCCGCCTCGAGCGGGACCCTCGTCGGACGCGACGGGCGCACGCGGAAGCTCGCGGCCGCCGACGTCACCGTGCGTGCGACCGGTCGCTGGAAGAGCCCGAAGACGGGGGCCGAGTACCCGAGCGGCTGGGTGATCGAGGTCCCGTCCGAGCGGCTCCAGCTCAGGCTCGAGCCGACGCTCGCCGACCAGGAGCTGGTCGCGCGGAGCATGGGCGGCGTCGCCTACTGGGAGGGCAGCGTGCGGATCGAGGGCCGGGGCCCGGGCGGCCCGGTCCGCGGGGAAGGCTACGTCGAGCTGACGGGCTACGCCGGCGCGCCGCCGTACTGACCCGGCGGGCCCGCCGCCCGGCGTCCGGGAGCCGCAAAGAACCGGCCGGGCGGGCGCATTTCCGGTCCCGCGGGCGGATCCTCGGGCGTACCCATGACTCCAAGCCAGTGACCCGGGTTCCCGGGCGCCCGATCGGCGGCCCGGCCCGCGACCCATCGGAGGACTTCATGGCCAAGACCCGCAAGCCCGCCGGCCATTCGCCCGTTTCGGCCTGGTGGCTTCTGCTGATTCCCGCCGTGCTCCTGGCCGGCCACTACCTCGGCCTGCTCCACCTGCCCACCGCCCGGGGCACCGTGAACACCCCGGTCACCAGCGCGCCCGCTTCCGCCGGCGCCCTCCCGTCGCCTCCCGAGGCGAGCGTGAACGGCGGCGTCCGGTGGGTGGCCCTCTCGTCGGCGATCCAGGAGGCGCGCGCCTCCGGCAAGGCCGTGATGTTCGATTTCAACGCCGCCTGGTGCCCGCCCTGCAAGCTCATGAAGCGCCAGGTGTTCGAGAACGCCGATTACGCGCGCTCCGTCGAGGCGGCGGTCGTCCCGGTGTCGGTCGTGGACCGCTGGCGCGAGACCGGCACGAATCCGCAGGACGTCGCGGAGCTGCAGCAGCGCTTCCGGATCGAGGCGTTCCCGACCCTCGTCGTCATGTCGCCCACGACCGGCCGCTACGTCTCCCAGACCGGTTTCGGCGGCGCCGAGTACACGGCGAAGTGGATCGCCTCTGCGGCGCAGCAGGTGCAGCAGAAGTAGCCCCGGGAACGCGGGACGAAGCGAAGGCCCCGACGCGGCGAGCCGCGTCGGGGCCTCGTGTTTCGTGCGCCGCCGGCCGGACCGCGGCGGTTCGGGTCAGCGGTACAGTTTCTTCAGCCGTCCCCAGGTGCCCTTCGTGGTCGGCACCGGGTTCGAAGCCACGGTCACCGAGTAGCCCGGGTTCGCGTTGTAGCCGGTGATGGGGTACCAGCCCGCGGGCCCGACGGTCGTCGCGCTGATGAACATGTCGGCGCCGCTCGAGCCGACGGTCGGCGGGTCGGACGAGGCGACGCCGAGCCGGTTCGCGGTGCCGGTGTGAGCGGTGATCGTCTGCGTGACGATCACATCGGTGGTGGACAGCTCGATCGCCAGCGGGTCGAGGCTGGTGATCGTGCCGATCGCGAAGAAGCCCGCGGGCATTCCGGTGCCGAAGTCGAAGGTCGCGCTGAACCCGCCGAGATGCGTGGAGGTGCCGCCGTCGTAGAAATGCACCTCCACGGTCGCCGTGAGCAGCGGGCCGGCGCTCGAGCTCGAGTTGTAGATCGTGAGCGCCATCTCCTGGAGCGTGCCGAGGTCCGTCGTGAACAGCTCGTCGCCCCAGATCGCCGCGAGGTCGGTCGAGCTGATGACGAAGTTCACCGTCGAGGTCGTGTTCTGGTACACGACCGTGGACACGAGGGCCGGCGCGTTCGGGGCCATCGTCGTGGTGCCGGTGACGTGGTCGCAGGTCGCGTACCCGGCGAAGTCGCCGATGGGCTCGGGCGTGATCTGCGCGAGCGCTGATCCCGCCCACGCGGCGAGCGCGAAGGCGGCGACGGCGAGGCGAAGCGTGGTCGCATTCCGGATCATGGAACCTCCCGTGACTCCCGGCGTGGTGGGGTCGGAGAGGGCCCGGTTCGGAGCGCTGCGGCCAGGCTCCTGCTCGTGGAGCGCCCGCGCCGGGGCGGGCGTTCGCTGCCACGTGCGGAGCGTAGACGCACGAGCTCGTCCACGGCCAAGGGAAATCCGACCGTCGCGAGCGTTCCGTGACCCGTCGCTCTCCTTCGGGTCAGCCTGCCCCTTCGTTGTTGCGCGCCATCGAACATCGGGGTGGGGCCGCCGCGTCCGTTTCTGCCTGCTGCGCACGAACGGCGGGCGGGCTCGCCGTCGGCACGCCCTGCGGCCCTGACGCGCCGGCGAGGCGTCGTCGCGGGGCCCGGCCGGGACCGCCCGGTCGGGCCCCCGAGCGTCACTGCGCCTTCACGAAGTACCAGTTGAAGTTCAGGCCGGCGCCGAACCAGTCCACGTGGCCGCCGCTGAACGACGTGTAGCCGTAATCCACCTGCGGGCCGATCGCGAACGTGCGCCCGAGACGGAAGTCGTAGCCGCCCGCGACGTGCAGCCCGAGCCCGTTCTCCGTGGTCGTGAACGTGCCGCCGAAGCCCGTCGCCGCCAACGTCGCGCTGCCGAAGCCGATGCCCCCGCGCAGCACGAGCCCCTCGGACGGGAACACCGCGACGCCGATCGTGTTCGCGGCGAACGTGAGCGTCACGCCGTCCTGCGACTTGCTCCAGGCGTTGCCCTCGTAGGCGAGCGAGACCATCTCGTTCAGCGGGTAGCCGATGCGGAAGTTGCCCATCACGCTCCCCTCACGGTCGCTCGAGGCGCCGTTGTCTGCCGTGGCGCCGGCCGACGCACCGCCGACGCCGAAGCCGATGCTCCAGGCGTTGTGGTCCTGCGGGTACTGCCCGGCCGCCGCGATCGAAACGGTGAAGGCCGCGAGTGTCAGCGCCGCGAGCGCGATTCCGATCCTGTTCCTCACTTCTTCCCTCCTTGGGTGGGGTTCCCTCCCGTCATCGCGCATCCGGAGCGGCTCCCCGGCGCGTTCGGTCGGGCGCCGCGAGTATGGGGACGGGCCGCGCCGGGTCAAGGGCCGGAACGACGGGCGGGAACCGCCGCCGCTCGAAGTTCAGGCTTGAGGGGCCCTCCTGACGCCGCTTAACCTTCTTGCTGCCCTACTCCTTGCCGCGACGTGCGATCTCGCGCTGTCGCCCAACCATCCTCACGGAGGACTCGTGCGCCGACCCCTGTCGCTCCCCCCGACACTCGCCCTGGCCGCTCTCTTCGCCCTCATCGCGGGCGCGGCTGTCGCCGGCCCGCTGCCCGAGTTCGACGCCGCCGCGAGCGCGCGACCCTCGGACGCGGCGCTCGCGCGCTCGAAGGCCGCCGCGGCCCGCGCCGACATCCGCCGCCTGGGCCGCGTGGACGCCACCGACGCGCGTTACGGCGTTCCGTCGTTCGTGTGGGCCAACCGCCTGCCCGCGGTCCCGCCGACGACCGGAGCCGCCCGCCTGAGCTCCCGCCAGGGCTCCGACGAGGCCGCGCGCGCGTACCTGTCCGACCTCGCCCCGCTCTACCGGCTCGACCGCGCCGACCTCGCGGGCGTCGAGCTGCAGGACCTGCACGACACCGGCCGCGGGGCCATCATCGCGACGTACCGGCAGGTCGTGGACGGCATCGACGTGTTCCGGGACGAGTTCCGCGTCTGCATGGACCGCGACCTCGGCCTGGTCTCGGTCTCGGGCTACGTGCCCTCGCGCGCCTCGGCGCCCGCGGACGCCGGCGCCGCGTTCCCGCTGCCCTCTTCGCACGCGGTCGCGCTGGCGCTGCAGGACTTCGCCGGGCTCGCCGCCCCGCCGGCCGGCGTCGTCGCGACGGGCACCCTCGCGGGCGGCTACGAGTCGTTCGCGCCCCCCGCGGCGGTGCAGGGGCTCGCGAACGGGAGGTCGGTCGCGGGCGGCCTGCGCGCGCGCAAGGTGTGGTTCCACCTCGCCGACACGCTCGAGCCGGCCTATTACGTCGAAGTGATGGGCGAGACCGCCGCGTACTCGTACCTCTACTCCGCTCGCGACGGCCGGCTGCTCTTCCGCCACAGCCTCATGCAGGACGCCGCCTTCTCCTATCGCGTCTGGGCGCACACGAGCGCGCCGCAGTACCCGATGGACGGCCCGCAGGGTGACGGCGCTTCGCCGCACCCGACCGGCGTGCCGGACCTGTACAACCCGTCGCTCATCGCGCCGAACCTCGTCACCCTGCAGAACGGCCCGATCTCGACGAACGACCCGTGGCTCGCGCCGGGCGCCACCGTGACGACGGGCAACAACGTGGACGCCTACCTCGACCTCGTCTCGCCCAACGGCTTCAGCGCGGGCGACGTGCGCGCGTCGCTGTCGGGTCCGGGCGCCTTCGACTGGACCTACGACGTCACCCAGAACCCGGACGCCAGCGCGACCCAGCAGGCCGGGGCGGTAACGACGCTGTTCTACGTGAACAACTTCCTGCACGACCTGTTCTACGACCGCGGCTTCGACGAGGCGGCCGGCAACGCGCAGACGGACAACTACGGCCGCGGCGGCGTGGCCGGCGACCCGATCCTCGCCGAAGGCCAGGACTACAGCGGCACGAACAACGCCAACATGTCCACGCCGGCCGACGGCGCCTCGCCGCGCATGCAGATGTACGTCTTCACCGCGCCGGCGACCGCGAACCTGGTCGTCTCGGCGCCGGCCGGCATCGCCGGCACGTACCTGGCCGGGACGGCTTCGTTCGGGCCGCAGAGCTTCTCGGTCTCCGGGCAGGTCGTGGCCGGACAGGACGCCACGGCCCCGGTGGACGACGCGTGCTCGGCGATCACGACCAACGTCGCCGGCAAGATCGCGATCGTGGACCGCGGCACGTGCACGTACGCGACCAAGGTGGCGAACGCCGAGGCCGCGGGCGCCATCGGCGTCATCCTCGTGAACAACGTCGCGAGCAGCACGCCGCCGGGCATGGGCGGGACCGGCTCGGTGACGATCCCCGTGCTCTCCGTCACGCAGGACGTCGGCGCGGCGATCCGCGCCCAGCTCGGGGCCGGGGTCACCGCGACCCTGAGCCGCCCGGTGCAGCTGAACCGGGACGGCACGATCGACGGGACGGTCATCTCGCACGAATGGGCGCACTACCTGAGCAACCGCCTCGTCGGCAACGCGAGCGGCCTCACCAGCCAGCAGGGCGGCGGCATGGGAGAAGGGTGGAGCGACTTCGTGGCGCTGCTCATGACCGTGCGGGACGGCGACAACCTGGCCGGCTGCTTCCCGGTGGGCTCGTACGCGCTGAGCGGCAACCTCGTGGCGTCGGACGTCTACTACTACGGCATCCGCCGCTACCCCTACTCGACCGACATGACGAAGGACCCGCTGACGTTCCGCCACATCTCGAACGGCCAGGCGCTGCCCGCCGGCCCGCCGATCAACGGCGATCCCACGGGGGTCAACAACGCGGAGGTGCACAACACCGGGGAGGTCTGGTGCACGATGCTCTGGGAGTGCTACGCGGCGCTCCTCGGGGACTCGGGCCGGCTGACGTTCGACCAGGCCCGCCAGCGCATGGAGGACTACCTCGTCGCGGGCCTCAAGCTGACGCCCAACGCGCCGACGTTCGTCGAAGCGCGCGACGGGATCCTGGCGGCGGCGCTCGCGAACGACCCGGCCGACTTCGCCCTGATGACACAGGCGTTCGCCAAGCGCGGCATGGGCAGCGGCGCGATCGCCCCCGACCGCACCGACGCCACGAATTCGGGCGTGGTCGAGAGCTACGTCGTGGGCGGCGATCTCGCGGTGACGTCCATGTCGCTCACGGACGACCTGCACACCTGCGACAACGACGGCTACCTCGACGCGGGCGAGCGCGGCACGCTCACCATCCAGGTCGCGAACACCGGCTGGAGCTCGCTGTCCGGCACCTCGGTGACCCTCTCGAGCGGGAACACGGAGGTCTCGTTCCCGGGCGGCAACGTGTTCAACCTGCCCGCGACCACTCCGTTCTCGGCCGTGGCGCTGCAAGTGCCGGTGCAGCTCGACGTGTCGGCGACGCCCGGCGAGCTGCTGGGCCTGACCGCCGACGCCGACGATCCGGGGCTGCTCGTGCCGGGGCCGCGCTCGCTCACGTTCTTCGACGTCGCGCAGGTGGACGAGACGCCCTCGGCTGCGGACGACTTCGAGGAGCACGCGCCGGACTGGACCGCCGGGGGCGCGGTCGGGAGCGCCGGCCTGCCGTGGAGCCGCCAGGAGGTTTCGCCCGGCCAGCACCAGATGCACGTGGACGACAATGGAGGGCTGGCCGACTGGTGGCTCCAAACGCCGCCGATCGTCGCGAGCCCCACCGACCCGCTCGTGCTCACGTTCGAGCATTCCTACTCGTTCGAGTACGACGCGACTGCCGACTGGGACGGCGGCGTGCTCGAGCTCTCGACCGATGGCGGCTCGAGCTGGGTCGACGCCGGCGGCTCGGCCGTCCCCGGCTACACCGGGACGCTGTCCACGACCGCAGGCAACCCGCTCAGCGGGCGCTCGGCGTGGACCCAGGTGAGCCCGGGCTACCCCTCGCCCGTCGCCGTGACCGTGGACCTCGGCACCGCGTACGCCGGGCAGACGATTCGGCTGCGGTTCCGGGAGGGCTCCGACGTGGCCGTCGGCGCGCCGGGCTGGTGGGTGGACAACGTGCAGGTCACGGGCGCGACGAGCCCGCCGTTCATCGGCCTGACGGCCGAAACAGGCACCTGCTCGCCGCTCGCGGTCGACGACGCGCCGCCGTCGTCGGTCCTGCTGGCCATGGCGGGCGGCAATCCCGCCCATGGCGAGGCGAGGCTCCGTTTCGCGCTTCCCGGCGAGCGGCGCGTGCGACTGACCGTCCACGACCTCGCCGGCCGACTCGTCGCGACGCTCGCCGACGGCGTGTTCAGCCCGGGCTGGCACCAGGCCGCGTTCTCGCGCACGTCCGACGGGTCCGCCCCCGGCGCGGGCGTCTACTTCGCCCGGCTGGAGGTGGACGGCGAGCAGTACACGCAGCGCGTGGTGGTCGTGCGCTGAACGCGCGCCGGCGGCCGCCGGCGGACACGGAAGGCACGAGGGGCCCGGCGCAAGGCGCGCCGGGCCCCTTCGTTCGCGCGTCGCGGGCTCAACGCAGGTACGCCATGAGCGGTGTCAGCGTGAGCGGGCTCAGCAGCGTCGTCAGCAGCACGATGGACGTGACGAACCCCGGCTCGACGTCGTACTCGGTGGCGAGGATCGTGGCGATGACCGCCGACGGCATGCCGGCCTGCAGCACGCCCGCCTGACGCGCGACGCCCTGGAGACCGAAGAGCGGCGCGAGCAGCAGCCCGGTCGCGAGCCCGCCGCCCAGGCGCAGGGCCGCGGCCGTGGCCAGCGGCCGCACGGGGCCGCGCAGGCGCGCCCCGCGCAGCTGCAGGCCGAGCACGAGCAGGAAGACCGGGATGCAGGCCGAGGCGAGCAGGTGCACCGAGCTCGCGACGGGCCCCGGCAGGCGCCAGCCCGCGCCCCCCATCACGAACGCAAGCACGACGGCCCAGATCGTCGGCATGCGCAGCAGCCCGAGCGCCGACTCGCGCAGGCCGGTGCGGCCCATCGAAGCCACGAAGATGCCCGCCGTGTAGCTCACGATCGCCGAGCCGAGGAAGAACAGTGACGCCTGCGCGAGCCCTTCGTCGCCGAAGGCGAGCAGGGCGACCGACATTCCGTAATTGCCCGCGTTCGTGAGCATCGCGCACAGCACGAGCGCGCTCGTCCGCGCCCGCGGCCACCGGCGCCAGCGGGCGAGCGCGAAGGCGATCGAGCCCGGCACCGCCAGGCAGGCGAACGAGAACAGAAGCATGCGGGCCAGCGCCGCGGGCGCGACCGCGTTCTGCAGGACGATCTCGAAAATCAGGCAGGGCGCCAGAACGTAGAGCCCCACCTGCGAGATCGGCCGCGGGTCCGGGCGCAGCGTGGCGCCGATCAGCCAGCCCGCCCCCGCCGTGAGGAAGACGGGAAGGAGGTTTCGCGCGAACAGCCCGGCGAGATCCATCGCGGGACCTTAGCCGCGCGCCCCGGCCAGGCGCCAACGGCGCGGCCGCCCGCGGACTCCCGCGGGCGGCCGCGCGCGTCCGGGTCTCAGATGTCCGGCGCCTCGACGTTTCGGACCCGTCGCGCGGAGAGGACGATCCCGATCGCCGAGGCGATGCCGACCGCCACGAACGGGTACCACACCTGGTACGGGTGGTAGGTCCGCCACAGCATCGTGGTCGCCGCCCCGGCGTCGAGCCCGCTCACGCGCTGCATCGCCTCGAGCGCGTTCGTGCGTTCGACGCCCGCGGGCACGCCACCGTGTTCGCCGAGCCAGCGCAGGGCGAGGCCGGCCTTCTCGCCCACCTTGTCGTAGAGGCCGCCCGCCGCATAGGAGCCGATCACCCAGCCGATCGCGGTCGGCATGTTCGCGTAGCCCATGTAGAGGCCCTTCTTGCCCTCGGGAGCGATCACGCCGAGGTAGTCGTTCATCTTCGGGCTCGCGAGCATCTCGCCCACCGAGAAGACGACGATGCCCGCCAGGCACGCGACGCCGGACATCGTGAACCCGGCCATGAGCAGTCCCGCGGACGAAACGACGATGCCCCAGAAGATCGAGTGCACGCGCCGCATGCGGGCCACGAGGTGGGAGATCCACACGACGAGCAGGATGATCATCCCGGCGTCCGCGTTGATCATCCACTCCTGCGCCACCATCGTGCCGCGGGTCGTTGCGGTCGTGAACATCGCCGGGAGATGCAGGGCCCTCACGATCGCGGACGAATCCACCCAGTCCACGATGAAGTTCGGCAGCAGGTCGAAGAGCTGCATGAACATGAGCCAGAAACCGCCCATGATCAGGATGAAGGTGATCAGGCGCAGGTTGAACAGGTTTGAGAACGTGTGCCAGGCGGTCTTCAGGATGCCGCCCGACTGGTCACCGCCGGCTTCGATGTGCGGGTAGGTGAGCAGCATGAAGAAGTTGAGCGAAACGATGATCGCGCACCCGTAGAAGACGGTCGGCCACGAGATGCCGTAGAGGAAGTGGGCGAGCGGCGGCCCCAGGAAGCCGCCCACGTTCACGAGCATGTAGAACATGCCCCAGCCGATGGAGGAGTTGCGCTTGGTCATCGTCCGCTGCAGCGAGCCCCAGACCCCCGGCTTGAAGACCGCGGTGCCGAACGCGAGCACGAGGCAGCCGATCGTGAACGGCCAGAAGTCCCGCTGGGTCGCCATGAGCAGATACCCGATCGCCTTGATCACGATCGAGATCGCGATGGTCTTCTTGTAGCCGTAGCGGTCCGCGAAGCCGCCCGAGAAGATCGGCACGCCGGTCTGGACGAGCGCCCACAGCCCGAAGATCTGGCCCTTCTGGATCTGCGTGAAGTGCAGGCCGCCGATCTCGTCGGCCTGGGCGATGTAGATCGGGATCACCACGCGCACGCCGTAGTAGGCGAGGCGCTCGAACATCTCCATGATGTTCAGCATCCAGAACGCGCGCGACAGGTGTCCGATCTGCGCGAAGAAGCCCGGGTGTTCCTGGGCCGCGGCCTGCGGCGTCGTGCTCATGCATCCTCCGGGGTGTCCCGAACGCGGGGCGGGAAGGGCGAAGCTGCGCCGCAGGGTAGCGGCCGCAGGGGCCGCGGCAAAGCGGGCCCCCACGAGCGCGGGCGGCGGCGGCCCCGGCGCGCGCCGCCGTCACGGATGCCTGTGCAGGCCGCGGCCGATTTGCCTAGGATGCCGCCGGCCTCGGCCGCCGCTGGCGGCCAGGCCCGAAGCAGCGACGTTTCCCCCGACTGACGATCCGCCGCGCCGCGTGGCCCGACCCGGAAGAGGATTCCCATGACCCGCCGTATTCCCGTCGCCACACTTGCCGTCGCCGTCGCCGCCTCCGCGCTGCTCGCCGGAGCCGCGCTCGCCGACGATCCCAAGCCCGCCGAGCCGGGACCCTGGAAGTTCGGCGAGGTGCTCGCACTCAACCTCTCCCAGAGCTCGTTCAGCTCGAACTGGTCCGGCGGCGACAAGGGCTCGATCGTCTGGGTGCTGACCAGCGCGACGACGGCCGAGCGCCAGTTCACGCGCCGGTTCAACAGCACCACGTCGCTCGCGCTCGCCTACGGCCAGACCAGCCGCCAGGTCGAGGACCCGGCGAACCCCTCCCGCCGCACCTGGGACGTGCCGGACAAGACCACCGACCAGATCCTGCTCCAGTCCGTGGGCCGCTTCACGCTCGAAGGCCCCGTGGATCCCTACTTCGCGCTGCGGGCCGAGTCGCAGTTCCAGGACCAGAGCAACCCGCTCGGCACGCTCGAGTTGAACCCCGTGCGGATCAAGGAGTCGGCCGGCATCGCCCGCGTGCTCGTGAAGCGCGAGGACGCCGAGACGATCACGCGCGTCGGCTTCGGCTTCCGCCAGACGTTCGGCCGCACGCTGCTCAGCGTCTCGCCGAAGACGACGAAGAGCTTCACCGCGAGCGACGGCGGCTTCGAGTGGCAGACCGACGTCAAGCAGCCGCTGCTGCAGAAGAAGGTGCTCTGCACGGCCACGCTACTCGTCTTCCAGCCGGTGATCTACTCGCGGTCGGGCGCGCTCGCGGATTTCGACCGCGAGGCGATCGCGGCCCATCCGGGACGCGAGGCGGTGAAGGACTTCTGGAAGGCGACCAATGTCGACCTGCAGAGCACGTTCTCGGCGCAGGTCACGAAGACGCTCGGCGTGAACCTGTTCGTCCAGTGGGTGTACGACAAGTTTGACGCCGCAACGAACGTGGACAACTCCCAGCCGCTCGAAGCGCGGATCGCCCAGATCGACCGCGGCGTGCGCAAGGCCGGCCAGTTCAAGGAGACGCTCGCCCTCGCGCTGACCTACCGGCTGTTCTGACGCCGGCCCCGGCGGCCGCGGCTCGAGGCCAACGACGGGCCCCGCACCGGCTTCCGGCGCGGGGCCCCACCTTTCCGGGCCCGCCTTGCAATCCCGCGCCCCATTCGCTACCGCTCGGCGCCACCCGTCTGTAGCCGCGCCCCCTTCCCCCTCGCGCAAGGAGGACCCATGAAGCTCGAGCAAGTGGTCGAGCAGGGCACCACCTGGCTGTTCACCAGCGGCATCCGCATCGTCCTGATCGTCGTCCTGACTCTGGTCCTCCTCCGGGTCGCCCGCGTGGTCTCGCGTCGCATCTTCGCGACGATCCAGCGCGAGGAAGCCGATCCCGAGAAGCGCAAGCGCACGGACACGCTCGCGTCGGTGGTCTTCTACGTCACGCGGGCCGTCATCCTGGTCGTCGCGATCCTCACCGTCCTGCGCGAAACCGGCGTGGACGTCGGGCCCGTGCTGGCCGCCGCCGGCGTGCTCGGACTGGCCGTCGGCTTCGGCGCGCAGAGCCTCGTGAAGGATCTGATCAGCGGCTTCTTCATCCTGCTCTACGACCAGATCCGCGTGGGCGACGTGGTGCAGATCGCCGGCAAGGGCGGACTGGTCGAGAACATCAACCTGAAGATGGTCCGCCTTCGCGACCTCGCGGGAAACGTCTACTTCGTGCCGAACGGCGAAGTCGGCGTCGTGATGAACATGACCAAGGAGTTCTCGATGTTCGTGTTCGATGTCGGCGTCTCCTACCGCGAGGACGTGGACGAGGTCATGGAGGTCCTGACGAAGATCGACGAGGAACTGCGCGCGGACCCGAAGTTCGCCTCCGACATCCTCGCCCCCCTCGAGATCCTCGGCGTGGACCAGTTCGCGGACTCCGCGGTCGTCATCAAGGCGCGCACGAAGACGCTCCCCATCAAGCAGTGGGGCGTCGCGCGCGAGTTCAACCGGCGCATGAAGAAGCGCTTCGACGAGCTGAACATCGAGATCCCGTTCCCCCACGTCACGCTCTACATGGGCGAGGGCAAGCAGGGCGGGGCGCCGCCGGCCTTCGTGAAGCTCGAAAGCGCGGGAGCGGCGGGCGGCCAGTAGCGCCCGGCGACCGAACCGGGGCGGGCCGGCGCACGTCGCGCCGGCCCGCCGGTGAGGCTCGCGATCAGCTCCTCGCGAGGTGGCGCAGCACCGTCTGCAGGAT
>CAZPVG010000021.1:54865-59973 GCA_964589945.1 uncultured bacterium | reverse complement strand
GAGGAGAGCCGGCGGCTCTTCCAGGACGGCCGCGCGGTGTTCCTGCGCAACTGGCCCTACGTCTGGGCGCTCGCGCAGGCCGGGGGCTCGCCGGTCGCGGGCCGGATCGCGGTCTCGCCGATGGTGCACGAGCCCGGGCGGGAGAGCGGCGTGACGCTCGGCGGCTGGGGGCTCGGAGTGTCGGCGTTCAGCCGGCACCCGGACCTCGCGATCGCGTTCGCGAAGTCCACGGTCACGCTCGAGGGCCAGCGCCTGCTCTGCGAGAAGACCGGCTTCGCGCCCGCGCGGACCGGGGCGTACGCGGACTCCACGCTGCTCGCCGCGAACCCGTTCCTGCCGAAGCTCGAGGCGCTCCACGCGCACGCGGTCGCGCGGCCGGCGATCGCGCGCTACGACGTCGCCTCGGACATCCTCCAGCGGCACCTGAGCGCGGCGCTGACCGGCGGCGAGACGCCCGCGCGCGCGCTCGCGGCCGCCGCCGCCGAGACGCGCGAGGCGCTGGGCCGCGCGGCGGAGGCGCGATGAGCGCCCGTTCGGAGGCGCGCGAGCGCGCGGCTCTGCTCGCCCCGGCGCTGCTGCTGCTCGGCGCGGCCGTGGTCGCGCCCATCGTGCGGCTCGTGATGCTGAGCCTCGAGCGCACCGGATCGGGACCGGGACTGCCCTCGACGTTCGCGGGCCTCGCGATGCACGTCCGGCTCTGGCAGGACGGGCGCTGGTGGGACGCGCTCGCGCACACGCTGGTGTTCACCGGCTCCTCGGTCGGGCTCGAGATGGTGCTCGGCATCGCGTTCGCACTCCTGCTCGACCGCCCGTTCGCCGGCCGGCGCTGGGCGCGCGCGCTCGTGCTGGTGCCGTGGGCGCTGCCGACCGCCGTCATGGCGCTTGCCTGGGGCTGGATCTTCAACGACTCCTTCGGCGTACTCAACGACGTGCTCGGGCGGATCGGGCTCGTGAGCGGCCCCGTCGCGTGGCTGGGCCGGCCGGGCACGGCGATGGTCGCGATGGTCGTCGCGGACGTCTGGAAGACGACGCCGTTCGTGGCGCTCGTCGTGCTGGCCGGGCTGCAGGGCATCCCGCGCTCCGTGATCGACGCCGCGCGCATCGACGGCGCCTCGCCGCCCGCCGTGCTGTGGCACGTGGTGCTGCCGCTCGTCCGCCCGGCCTGCCTCGTCGCGCTCGCGTTCCGGGCCGCTCAGGCCTTCGGCGCGTTCGACCTGCCGTACGTGCTGACGGGCGGCGGGCCCGGCGGCGCGACGGAGACCGTCTCGCTCTACGCCTACCGGAGCTTCTACCGTTACCTCGACTTCGGCTACGCGGCGGCGATCGCCGTGCAGGGCGCCGCCCTCGCGCTGCTCCTCTTCGCGCTCGTGCTGTGGCTCTCGCGCCGGGCGGGGGTGGACGCGTGAGCGGCCGCGCGGACGCCGGGCGCCGGGCCGCGGGGCTGCTCGCGGGCCTCGGTACCCTGCTCATGCTGGCGTGGAGCCTCGCCCCGGCGGTGTGGCAGGCGCTCACCGCGGTCAAGCCCGACGCGCAGATCACCCGCGTGCCGACGGTCTACCTACCGCACCCGGTCGTCTGGACGCACGTCGTGGACCTGTGGACGCGCAAGCCGTTCGGCACCTACCTCACGAACAGCTTCGTCGTCTCGGCCTGGGCCACGCTGCTCTCGGTGGCCTGCGGAGCGCTGGCGGCCGCGGCGCTCGTGCGCATGCACGGGCCGCGGCGCGACGCGCTGCTGCTGGCGCTGCTCGGCGTCTCGCTCTTCCCGCCCATCCTGCTCCTGTTCCCGCTCTACGAGGGCGTGCGCGCGCTGGGCTGGATCAACCACGCGATCGCGCTGATCGTGCCCTACGCCGCGCTCAACCTGCCGCTCGCCGTGTGGGTGATCGAGAGCGGACTGCGTGCGATCCCGCGCGAGCTCGACGACGCGGCACGGCTCGACGGCGCGCGGGCGCTCGACCGGCTCTGGCACGTCCAGCTCCCGCTGGCGGCGCCCTCGCTCGCGACGGCGGCGACGCTCGTGTTCATCTTCTGCTGGAACGAGTTCATGCTGGCGCTCACGTTCATGACGCGCGACGCGAACAAGACCGTCACGGCCGGGATCGCGAGCGTGAGCGGCGTCTCGTTCTACCAGATCCCGTGGGGCCAGCTCTCGGCGGCGATCCTGCTCGCGACGCTGCCGCTCGTGGTGATCGTGCTGGCGTTCGAGGGACGCATCGTCTCGGGCCTGACCCGCGGCGCCATCAACGAATAGCCCGCCCGATGCGGCGCTTGTGCTAGCGTTGCGTGCGAATGCCGCTTCCACCCGGGCCGCGCCGGAGGTGCACGAAATGAAGCTCGCGGGTCCCGTCCTCGTCGCGACCGCCCTCGACGACGCGGGCGACGAGGCCATTCGCCAGGCCGGGGAGATCGCCCGCTCGGCCGGCGTGCCGCTGGTCGTCTGTCACGTCATGCCGGACCTCTACGGGTACCGGCCGCTCTTTCCCCAGCTGGCCGAGGAGGACCGGGCGATCGCCGAGGCGGCCCGCGCCTCCGTCGCCGGGGCGCTCACGCACCGCGCCCGCGAAGTCGCCGGGGGTTCGGGGCCGCGTCCCGAAGTGCGCATCGAGGCCGGCTCGCCGCACACCGAGGTCGTCCGCGCCGCCGAGGAAATCCGCGCGGGGCTCGTCGTCGTGGGCTCCGGGTCGCACGGCGCCGGCGCCTCGCTGGGCGGCGTCGCCGAGCGCATCGTGCGGCACGCGCACTCGCCGGTCCTGGTCGCGCGTCCGCGCGGCAACGGCACGGTGGTCGCGGCGACGGACTTCTCGGACCCGGCGGTGCCCGCGGTCGAGGCCGGCCAGCAGGAGGCGCAAAGGCGCGGGGGACGGCTCGTGCTCGTGCACGCGGTCGAAGTCCTCGTCCTGCCGATGGACGCGCCGGAGAGCGCGCCCACGCTCGTCGTCTCGAGCCTGATCAACGCCGAGACCGGGCGCGCGGAGCAGACCCTCGCGGACATCGCGAAGAAGCACGGCGGGGCCGAGACCGTGGTGCGCGCGGGCCCGCCGGCGCCGTCCATCCTCGAGGAGGCGGGCCGGCTGCAGGCCGAGTTGATCGTCGTCGGCACCCACGGCCGGTCGGGGTTCGGGAGATTGACGCTCGGGAGCGTGGCGGAGACGGTCGTACGCGGCGCCCCGTGCTCGGTGCTCGTCGTGCGGCTGACGCGGTGAGTCCCCTTCGGGGTTCGGGAGGAGGCATGGACAGGATCCGGGTCGCGTCGCTTCAGTACTTCGTCCGGCCCGTCGCCCGGTTCGAGGACTTCCAGGCGCAGGTCGAGGGTCTCGTCGAGACGGCCGCCGACTACAACGTCCAGCTGCTCGTGTTCCCCGAGTACTTCACGCTGCAGCTGCTGACGCTGGCCGACACGCGACGGCCCATTCCCGAGCAGATCTTCGGGCTCGCCGCCGAGTCGGAGCGCTTCATCGGGATGATGTCGCGGCTCTCGCAGAAGCACGGGCTCTACATCTGCGGCGGGACGATTCCCGTGTACGCGAACGGCCGCTCGACGGTACGAAACGAATCGTTCCTGTTCGGGCCGTCCGGGACGTACTTCTCCCAGGGCAAGATCCACATGACGCGCTTCGAGTCCGAGGAGTGGTTCGTCAGCGCCGGCGACCACCTGCGGGTCTTCCAGACGTCCTTCGGGCGGCTGGCGATCACGATCTGCTACGACGTCGAGTTCCCCGAGCTGGCGCGCGTGGCGGCCCGCGCGGGCGCCGACATGCTCCTCGTGCCGAGCTGCACGGATGACCGCCAGGGGTTCGTGCGCGTGCGCTACTGCGCGCATGCGCGCGCGATCGAGAACCAGCTCTACGCGATCCACGCCTCGACGGTGGGCTCGCTTCCCATGGTGCCCGCGGTGTCGCTCAACTACGGGCAGGCGGCGATCCTGACCCCGAGCGACTTTCCGTTCGCGCGCGACGGCGTGCTCGCGGAGGGCGAACCGAACCTGGAGACGATGGTGATCGGCGAACTGAACCTCGCGACGCTCCGGGAGTCGCGGGAGAACGGCACGGTGCTGCCGCTTCGCGACAGCCAGCACACCGAGGACGTCGCGCGCTCGCTCGACGAGGTGTCGTTGTGACGTTGCGGAGGCCGAAGGTGCGCCTCCACCCGGGCCCCGCGCTGGCCGGGCTCCTGCCGTTCCTGCTCGTCGCGGGCGCCGCGGGTCCGGCGCGCGCGGCGGCACCGCTCGACACGCTGACGGTCGTGACGCTCAACCTCTGGCATGACCAGCACGACTGGCCCGCGCGGAGGGCGAAGATCCTCGCCGGCCTGCGCGCGATGCGGCCCGACGCGATCTGTCTCCAGGAGGTGCTGCAGCACCCGGGGCTGCCGAACCAGGCGATGGCGCTCGCCGACAGCCTCGGCATGAGCTGGCACTTCGTCTCGGTGGACGGCGAGGACCGGCCCAAGCGATACGGCAACGCGATCCTGACGCCGCACCCGGTGCTGCGGAAGGACGGGAAGTTCCTGCTGCCGCTCGACGACTGGCGCGTCGTCGCGCACGTGCGGCTCGAGGTACGCGGAAGGGAGGTGGACGTGTACGACACGCACCTCCACCACACGCCGGATGGCGGCGCGATCCGTGCCGAGCAGATCCGCGACCTGCTCGCGTTCGTGGACTCGACGCGTGCCGGCGGGCCGCTCGTGCTGGCGGGCGACTTCAACTGCCAGCTGGGCAGTCCCGAGATGGCGCCCGTCGAGCGCGGTTACGCCGACGCCTTCGCCGCGGTCCACCCGAAGGTGAAGGGCGCGGCCGCGGCGACGCTGAACCCGCTGCTCGACGATGACGCGCGCTCGATCGACCACGTCTTCACCCCGCGCGGCCCCCGGCCCGCGCTCGCACCGGCGGTCGCGGACATCGTGTTCCGGGACGCGGGCCCCGACAGCGTCTGGGCCTCGGACCATTTCGGCGTGCTCGCGAAGCTCGCCTTCACGGGCGCGCGCCCCGCGCGTGGCGGCGGTCGCCGGGCCCGCTGAGCCTTCGCCATGGACGGAGGAGCGCCCACGCACGAGGACCCCGAGCTCGCCGCGCTCGGGTACGTGCCGCCCGACCCCGACGAGCCGCC
>CAZPVG010000021.1:0-54765 GCA_964589945.1 uncultured bacterium | reverse complement strand
CTCGCGCTCGCCGCCGCGTGGGCGCTCTCGCTCGTTCGCGGCTGGGCGGGACGCTAGCGGGCTGCCCGCCGGGCGGCCCGCCGCGGCTTCAACCGGCCGACGCGAGCGGGCCCGTTCCAATCCAGCCGGCGAGCAGCTCCTCCGGCGCGGGGTCCACCTCCGAGAGCAGCCGCGCGAGCCGCTCCTTCTTCTCGGTGCGCAGCTTCTCGTACGAGTCGATTCCGGCCGTGATGAGCACCCGGGCGTGGCGCTCGGTCATGCCCTCGAGCCGCAGGATGCCGGCGAGCCCGGCGAACCGCAGGGCGGCCGCCGGCGTGAGCCCGGTGCGCTCGGCGATGTGGCGGCGCCGGTCGGGAGTGAACTCGAGGACCGCCAGCTCGGAGAGCGAGCGGATGCCCTCCGCTTCGAGCTTGCGCGAGACGTTCGGCTTGAGCCCCGGCACGTCCGTCAGGCCGCCCTCGGCGGTCGGGGCGTCGTCGTCGGGCGCATCCGTGGCGCCATCGGGCGACGGGGGCTCGCTCACGGCACGCAGTGCCGAGAGCATGTCGTCCTTCGTCACGCCGTTGTGACCGTGGGTGCGTCCGGCCGGCGTCCGCAGGAGGAGGTCGTTGAGCGACAGGATGCCGACGGCCCGGCCCGCGTCGTCCACGACGGGAACACGCCGCACGCGCTCGCGTGCGAGAGTCCCCAGGGCCTCCGACGCCTCGACTTCCGGCCGCACGGTGACCGGCGGGCGGTCGATCACATCGCCCACCCGGAGCTGCTCCGGGGCACGGCGACGCAGCGCCACCGCCATGGCGATGTCGCGATCGGTGATCATGCCGGTGACCCGCCCGTCCTTCCTGGCGACGACCGGTACAGCGCCGCAGTCGTGAGTCCACATGAGCAGCGCGGCGGTCGCCAGGTCCGTGTCCCGGGCACAGGTTCGGACTTCGGTGGTCATCAGGTCCTTCACCTGCATGGCACACCCCCTCGTGTCTTCGGTACGAGCGATCACGGACCGCGCCGCGCACGGTCCGCCTCCGATGTCAGCCTCTCCGACTTGAGTAGCACAGGGGCGACGAGGGCGGCTGTACAGGGGAGGTCAAGTCGGGACCGCGGCCCCGGAGGCCGCGTTCTTCGCGCAGCGGCTGCGTTTCAGCATGGAATCAGGGCGGCAATCCCCCGCGGGAGTCGGGCCGCCTCGCGTCCGCGGGGGAGGGCGGACCTAGCATCCCCCGCAGGGCCGCAGCTGGTTCCACCGCGCAAACGTGTGGGTCGCGAGCCTGCCAAGGTGTCGAACGAACGCGAGTCGGCGTCCCTCCGTGTCCCCACGCGCCGCGCCTTCCGCAAGGGAGGTCGCCATGAAGCGTTTGTCCCTCGGATTCGCGATCCTGGTCATTGCCCTGCTCCCCCCGGCGTCCGCGGCCGATCCCTCGCCCACGTTCTCGTCGGTGCCTGCGTGGCTCGATGTGCTCACGCCGCAACCGTGGGGAATCGATCCCGGCGACTACTTCACGGTGATCGTGCGCGACGAGGTGGGCAACCCGATTCCCAACTGCCCGGTCGTGCTCGACTTCGGCGCCTGCCACCACGTGAAGTTCGCCGCGGAGCAGAAGGTGCCGAAAGACGTGGTCGTCGACTGCGGAGCCGACACGATGCGCGCCATGACCGATGCGGCCGGCACGGTGACTTTCGCCGTGTATGGCGCGCTGGTAAGCCGGGACCCCATTGTGCCCGACACCGGCTGTCTGGCGGTCTACGCGGGCTTCCCGCGCGTCTGGCTCGGCGACGTCTCCGTGCGCACGTACGACCTGGACGGCCACAACGGGCTCACTTCGAACGACCTGTCGCTCCTGTTCTGTGACTTCTTCTCCGGCATGTACTACGCCCGTTGCGACTACAACGGGGTGACCGGGATCAACGCGCTGGACGTCTCGTTGTGGCTGCAGAAGTACTTCCGGGCCCGGGGCAACGGCCGGACGGCTGCGCGATGCGACAGCGTGCCCGCCATGACCCCGCGCATCGAAGGGCCGGCGGGGTCACTCCGGCTTGCCTGGAACGCGTGCGCGGGCGACGGGGGATCGGCGTCACGCTCCTTCGCCTGCAACACGAACACCGGCGGCGAGACCCTCGTTGCCTCGTTCATCGCCCCGCCCGGGCTGCTCTCGCTGACCGGGTTCGACGCGCAAATCTGGCTGGTCGCGCCCGAAGGCCAGTCGATTCCGGCCTGGTGGCGGCTCGACGCCACGGGTTGCCGCGCCAACCAGATCACTGGGGTCCAGGCTGCCTCGTCGTGCCTTCCGCTGGTCGTGGGCACCAGCGGCTGGCAGATCTTCCAGCAGGCGGAGTACTCGGGGGGGCTCAGCCTTCCCAACGTACTGGTGATCCGTGTGACCGGTGCCACCACGGAACCTCCCGGCATGCCGGAAGAAGGCCAGGAATACGGTCTGTTCGAGCTCTACCTTTCGCACGCGAAGACGACCTTGTGTTCCGGCTGCCCGGACTCGATCAAGCTGATGCTCGACTGGGTCTACCTGCGCCAGTCGGGGGGCGGCGGCGCCTCGTGCGTCCTGCCCGACCCGAACCAGTTCGCCCCTGACGTGCTCCTTCGCCAGGGCCCCGAGTCGATCGCCTACTGGCAGGGCGACCACGGTGACACAATCCCCCTTGGTGTCGGCGACCGTCCGGGCGGAGCGGCGGAGGCCGCGCTGGCGGTCACGAACCCGGCCCGCGGGAGTGCGCGGATCTCGCTGAGCCTGCCGCGGCCGATGCGCGGCACGCTGGCGATCTACGACGTGGCGGGCCGCCGTCACCGGGTGCTTCTCAGCGACGCGCTGCCCGGCGGAACACGAACGCTCGTCTGGGACGGCCGCACGGACGAGGGTGAGCCGTTGCCGGGCGGCTACTACCTGGTCCGGTTCGCGGGAGAAGGCGCGACGCTCACCCGTCCGATCGTCTGGCTGCGGTGACCGACCTCGACCCGCGTCGGCGACCGGCCGCGATCCCGCGGCCGGTTGCCGCGCCGGAGGCGCGGTGACAGACTGCGAACCCCTTCGCACCGCGCCACGCGGCGACGCGGCCGCCCCACCGGCCGGGTGCGGGGGCACCACCTCCACGACGCACCGGCCGGGATCTCCATGCACCTCGCACTCGTCCAGCAGCACGCGACCCCCGAGAAGGCCGCCAACGTGGCGCGCGGCCTCGCGGCGCTCGAGCGCGCCGCGCGCGACGGCGCCCGGGTGGTCGCGTTCGCCGAGCTCGCGTTCGAGCCCTTCTACCCGCAGGAGGTCGCCGGGCCCGACGCCGCGCGTCTCGCCGAGACGGTTCCCGGACCGACGGTCGAGGCGTTCCAGCGGAGAGCCCGCGAGCTGGGGGTGGTCGTGGTGCTCAACCTCTTCGAGCGCGACGGCGACCTCACCTACGACTGCTCGCCCGTGATCGACGCCGATGGCTCGTTGATGGGCCGCGCGCGCATGGTCCACATCACCGAATACGAGTGCTTCCACGAGTCCGGCTACTACGCTCCCGGCGACACCGGGACGCCGGTGTTCGCGACGCGGGCCGGACGGATCGGCGTGTGCATCTGCTACGACCGTCACTTTCCCGAGTACATGCGCGGGCTCGCCCTCGAAGGCGCGGACCTCGTCGTGGTACCGCAGGCGGGCGCGGTGGGCGAGTGGCCCGAAGGCCTCTACGAGGCCGAGATGCGCGTGGCCGCGTTCCAGAACGGCTACTTCGTCGCGCTCTGCAACCGGGTGGGCGCCGAGCCGCGGCTGACGTTCGCGGGCGAGTCGTTCGTGTGCGATCCGGGCGGACGCGTCGTCGCCCGCGCGGGCAGCGGCACGGACGAGATCCTGCACGCCGGGATCGACCTGCGCCGCGCGGCGGACTCGCACGCGCGACAGCTGTTCCTGCGCCACCGGCGGCCCGACCTCTACGCGAAGTGGGTCGGGCGACGAGGCGCGCCCTTTCCCGGACCGGAGGTGACCTCGTGAGATCGTGGCTCGTTCCCGCGGCCGTCCTGCTCCTCGCGCCCTTCGTCCCGGACCCTTCGCGCGCCGGGGAAGCCCCGCGCGCGGTTTCGTTCGCGACGGCGGACAGCGGCACCGTCGTGGCGGATCTCTACGGCCGGGGCGAGCGCGGCGTCGTGCTGGCGCACGGCGCAGTCTTCGACAAGGAGAGCTGGGCCCCGCTCGCCGACTCGCTCGCCGCGCACGGGCTCCAGGCGCTCGCCATCGACTTCCGCGGCTATGGCGACTCGCGCGCGGGAACGAAGGAGCGCGGGCTCGACGAGGACGTCCTCGCCGCGGTGCGCTGGCTGCACGAGCACGGCGCGAAGTCCGTCTCCGTTCTGGGGGCCAGCATGGGGGGCGGCGCCTCCGCGCGGGCGGCGACCGAGGCCCGGCCGGGGGAGATCGACCGGCTCGCGCTGCTCTCGCCGGTCCCCATCGAGCACCCCGAGAAGCTCCAGGCCGCGACCATCCTCTACGTCGCGAGCCGCGACGAGCGGCTGGCGCCGCGCATCCGGAAGCAGTACGAGAAGGCCCCGGAGCCGAAACGGCTCGTGCTGATCGACGGCGACGTGCACGCCCAGAACATCTTCCGCACCGACCAGGGGCCGCGCCTGACGCAGGTGCTCCTCGACTTCCTGGCGGCAGGGAAGCCCTCCGCGGACGAGTGAGCCGCGCCGGACCTACTCGAACGCCACCTCGGCCGCGCCCCCGGCGGCCTCGGCGCCGTGGCTCTTCGCCTTGAGGAGGAAGACGAGCGGCACCGAGACCACGAACAGGAAGGCGACGAGCACGAACGCATTGTTGTAGGCGAGCACGGCCGCCTGCCGCAGGACGCGCACGTTGAGCAGCGCCAGCGCCTGCTGGTGCGCCGGACCGGCGCCCAGCCCTTCGCGTCCGGCCAGCGAACGGGCGACGCCGCCCAGCCACTGCTGGGCCGCGGGATCGAACCGGCTGACGTGCTCGGAGAGCAGCGAGCGGTAGCGGATGGTCGAGGACGTGAGCACGGTCGCCGAGACCGCCACGCCGACGCTGCCGAACACCTGCCGCACGACGTTGTAGAGACCCGCCGCGGCGGTCATGTCGGCGTTGCGGATCTCGGAGAGGGCCGCGGTGCTGAGCGCCACGAAGATCAGGCTGAAGCCCACGCCCTGCCACACTTGGGGCGCGATCAGGTCGACGACGCCGACCTGGGTCGTGAGTCGGCCGAGGTCGAAGAACGAGTACGCGCTGATGGCCAGGCCGAGGCCCACCATGATGCGGGGGCCGAGCCGGTTGTAGAGGCGCCCCACGATGGGCATGCACACGCCCATCGCGAGGCTGCGCGGCATGAGCGCGATGCCCGAGAGCATCGCCGAGTAGCCGAGCAGGTTCTGCAGGAAGAGCGGCAGCAGGAACAGCGTGCCGTAGAGGCCCATGCCGAGCACCGCGCCGATCGCCGTCGCCGAGGTGAACGAGACGTTTCGCATCAGGCGCAGGTTCACGGCGGGAGCGTCGGTGTGCAGCTCGCGCCAGATGAACAGGACGAGCCCGACGGCGGCGATCACCGCGAGCGCGTTGATGAACCCGGACTGGAACCAGTCCTTGGACTGGCCCTTCTCGAGCAGGAGCTGCAGCGCGCCAAGGCCGGCCACGAGTGCCGCGAGCCCGAACCAGTCGAGGTGGCGCTTCGACCGCTCGAGGTAGGACGGGTCGTGGATGAAGCGGGCGGCGAGCGCGAGGTTGATCGCGCCGATCGGCACGTTGATGAAGAACACCCACGGCCACGAGTACTTGTCCGTGAGCCAGCCGCCGAGCGTCGGCCCGAACGCGGGAGCGAGCACGACGCCCATGCCGTAGATGCCCATCGCCAGACCCTGCTCGGCCGCCGGGAACGTCTCGCGCAGGATGGCCTGCGACACCGTCATGAGCACGCCGCCGCCGATGCCCTGCACCACGCGGAACACGACCATCTCGGGCAACGAGCGCGAGAGCCCGCAGGCCATCGAGGCGATCGTGAACAGCATGATGCTCACGAGGTAGAAGTTCCGCCGTCCCCAGCGCGCGCTCAGCAGGGCGATGAGCGGCATGATGATGACGGTCGCGAGGATGTAGCCCGTCACCACCCAGGTGATCTCCTCGACCGTGGCGCCGAAGCTGCCGCGCATCGGGGGCAGCGCGACGTTCACCACGCTCGAGTCGAGCACCGCCATGATCGTCCCGAGCAGCACCGTGCCCGTGATCACCCACTTGTGGGGGGGCTGGCGGCTGGGGGAGGCGGGCGTCTCGACGCTCATGGGCTCCTGGGTCCGGAGGGCGGTGTTCGCGGAAGATTCGCAGTATGCGCGCCCCCGCGCGCGGGAGCCAGCGGCTGCAATCCGGCGCCCGGCGGCCCCGTCCGCTACGATGCGACGAAGGCCGCATCGGACTCTGAGGTCCTCCTGCCGGCGCGTCGCGAAGGCAGGTGCAGCCGGGATTCCGTCAGGGAGGCCGCCGGATGGCGCAACGGATCGAAGACTACGCACTCGTGGGCGACACCTGCAGTGCCGCCCTCGTCGGCCGTGACGGCTCGATGGACTGGCTCTGCCTGCCCCGCTTCGATTCGCCGGCCGTCTTCGCGAACCTGCTCGGGACCGAGGAGAACGGCTACTTCCGGATCCGCCCCTCGTGCGAGGTGCGGGAGGTGCGGCGCCGTTACCTCGAAGACACGCTGGTGCTCGAGACGGTCTTCGAGACGCCGGGAGGCCGCGCCGCCGTCGTGGACTTCATGCCGCCCGGCGCGCCCGACCGCCCGCTCCATGTCGTGCGCCTCGTGCGCGGCCTGGCGGGCGAGGTGCCGATGGAGGCCTCGATCGTGATCCGCTTCGGCTACGGCCGGACCGTGCCGTGGGTCACGCGGCGCGAGGACGGGGTGCGCGCGCTCGCCGGCCCGGACGTCGTCCACCTGCGGACGCCGGTCCCGCTGGAGGGTCGCGGACTCTCGACGCAGGCCGGCTTCACGGTACGCGAGGGCGAGACCGTGCCGTTCGTCCTCACGTGGAGCCCGTCGCACCAGCCCGAGCCCGCCCCGGTGGACGGCCCGAAGTCGCTCGAGGAGACCACGCGCTGGTGGCGCGACTGGGTGGCGGGCGCCACGCTCGTCGCCGGCGGGTACCGTCCTCACGTCGTGCGCTCGCTCATCACGCTCAAGGCGCTCACCTACAGCCCGACCGGGGCGATCGTCGCCGCGCCGACCTCGTCGCTGCCGGAGCATCTGGGCGGCGTGCGAAACTGGGACTACCGCTTCACCTGGGTGCGCGACGCGACGTTCGTCCTCTACTGCCTGCTGCAGTCCGGCTACCGGGACGAGGCCGCCGCCTGGCGCGAGTGGCTGCTGCGCGCCGTGGCCGGCGAGGCTTCGAAGCTGCAGATCCTCTACGGGCTCGCCGGCGAGCGTGACCTGTACGAACGCGAGCTGTCCTGGCTGCGCGGGTACGAGGAGAGCCGGCCGGTGCGGGTCGGCAACGCGGCGCACACGCAGAACCAGATCGACGTCTTCGGCGAGCTGATGGACGTGTTGCACGTCGCGCGTGCGCACGGCCTGGCCACGACTGAGCACGCCTGGGACGTGCAGCGCCTGCTGCTCGACCACCTCGAGTCCGCGTGGGCCGAGCCCGACTCGGGCATCTGGGAGATCCGGGGCGAGCCCCGGCAGTTCACGCACTCGAACATGATGGCCTGGGTCGCGTTCGACCGGGCGGTCAAGAGCATCGAGCGCTTCGGGCTCGAGGGCCCGGTGGACCAGTGGCGCGCGACGCGCAACCGCATCCACCGCAGCGTGTGCGAGCGGGGATTCGACGCGGGGCGCAACACGTTCGTCCAGTCGTACGGATCGGACGCACTGGACGCCTCACTGCTGCTCATGCCGATCGTGGGCTTCCTGCCGGCCGACGACCCGCGGGTGGTCGGCACGGTCGAGGCGATCCGGCGGGAGCTGCTCGTGGACGGGTTCGTCATGCGCTACCAGACGACTGGGGGCGTGGACGGGCTTCCCGGGAGCGAGGGGGCGTTCCTGCCATGCAGCTTCTGGCTCGCCGACGCGCTCGCGCGTATGGGACGGCGTGACGAGGCGCGCGAGATGTTCGAGCGGCTCCTCGGCGTGACGAACGACGTCGGGCTTCTCTCGGAAGAGTACGATCCGCGGTCCGGACGGCAGCTCGGCAACTTCCCGCAGGCATTCTCGCACGTCGCGCTGGTCAACACGGCGCGGGCCATCGCCGCGGGCTCGGGGCCCGCGACCGAGCGGGGGAACTGAGCCGGGCATCGTCGCCGGAGCGCGCGGAGCGCGGGCTCGACGCGCCGCTCCGCCCGTGCTCCACTCCCGGTCGGCGGCGCCACGGCGGCGCCGCGCCACGACGAGGCGGGAGCATGAACCCCACGACGAACCTGTTGCTCGAAGCCGCCCTGCTGGTGGTCGCCGTGTTCCTCGGCTGGGCGCTCGTCGCGCGCTGGCGGTCGCTGCCGTGCCCGGTCTGGCTGCGGTGGTTCGTCGAGATGGAGAACCCGCTGACCCGGGAGACCCGCTCGGACGTCATCGTCGGGAGGCTCGAGGCCGGTCCTGGCATGCGGGTGCTCGACCTGGGATGCGGGCCCGGGCGGGTCACGCTCCCCCTCGCGAAGAAGGTCGGACCCACGGGCCAGGTGGTCGCGGTGGACCTGCAGAAGGGAATGCTCGCCCGCGCCGAGGCGCAGGTGAAGGCGGCCGGCCTCGCCAACGTGACCTTCCTGCGCGCCGCCGCCGGCGGGGGGGCGCTGGGCCTCGGGCGGTTCGACCGGGCCGTCCTCTCCAGCGTCCTGGGCGAGATTCCGGACCGGGAGGGGGCGCTCGCCGAGTTGTTCGCCGCGCTCGTCCCGGGCGGCATCCTCTCGGTCACCGAAACCGTGTTCGATCCCCACTACCAGGCCGAGGCGACGGTGACACGGCTCGCCGCCGGGGCGGGATTCCGGAGGGTGCGGTCCTTTGGGAACCGTCTCGCGTTCACCGTCCATCTCGAAAAGCCGCAGGCGTCCTGACCCCGGGCGCGCGGCCGGCTCCCCACCGGTCCTCCCCCCGTAACTATTTCGGGGCGTCTGCCGTACACAGTTCATCGTGACGGATCTCGTGACCCGTGGGCGGACCTGAGCCGGAGAGGGCGCAACCATGAGAAGAAGAACGCTTTGGATTGGCGTCTCGGTCGTCGCGGTGGCGGCCGTTGCGCTCGGGCTGACGGCGCGGGGGCGCGGCGAGAAGTCGCTGGAGGTCCAGACGGCGAAGGCGGCCCGGAAGGAGATCGTCCAGAAGGTCAACGCCACGGGCCGGATCCAGCCCCGGACGCAGATCAAGATCAGCGCCGACGTGAGCGCCAAGATCCGCCGGATCCACGTCCGCGAGGGCCAGTGGGTCGAGAAGGGGACGCTGCTCGTCGAGCTGGACCGCGAGCGCTACCTGGCCGCCGTCGAGAGCGCCGAGGCGAACGTGCGCTCCGCGCAGGCGAGCGCCACGCTCGTAAAGGAGAATCGCGAACAGGCCCGCAAGGAGTTCGCCCGGTCGAAGGAGCTGCTCGAGCGGCAGCTGGAGTCGGAGGCGAACTTCGACGCGAAGCAGACCGCGTTCCAGGTCGAGGAGGCACGCTACAAGGCCTCGCTCGAGCAGGTCGAGCAGGCGAAGGCCGCGCTCAAGCAGTCGCGCGACGACCTCTCGAAGACCACGATCTACGCGCCGATGTCGGGCACGATCAGCGAGCTGAACAAGGAGGAGGGCGAGATGGCGCTCGGCTCGCAGTTCCAGGCCGACGTCATCCTGGTCGTCGCCGACCTGTCCGAGATGGAGGCCCGTGTGGACGTGGACGAGAACGACATCGTCTCGATCCGCAAGGACCAGCCCGCCGAGATCCAGGCCGACGCCCTGCTGGGGCGGTCGCTCAAGGGCACGGTCCACGAGATCGGCAGCAGCGCCAACGCCAGCGGAGCGGGGACTCAGGACCAGAAGACCGAGTTCGAGGTGCGGATCGCCATCGACTCGCCGCCCCCGACGCTGCGCCCCGGCATGACCGCCACGGCGGACATCGTCACCCACACGAACCCGAAGGCGCTGGCCGTGCCGCTCCAGAGCGTTGCGCTCCGGACGGTGGACCAGCTCGTCCGCAAGGGCGAGAAGCGCGCCGACGCCGAGAAGCGCTACAAGGCCGACAAGGACGGATTCGTCGAGGTCGTGTTCTGCGTCGAGAACGGCCGGGCGATCGCGCACCAGGTGAAGACCGGCATCCAGAGCGCCGACCTGATCGAGGTCCTCGACGGCCTGAAGGAGGGCGACGAGGTCGTCTCCGGCAGCTACCGGGCGATCTCGAAGGACCTCGACAACGGCGAGGCCGTGAAGGTGAACAACTCGAAGCCCGCGGGCCCGTCGGGACCGGTCGCTGCGCGGGCGAGCTAGGCGGGGGCCGCGATGGAATCGCTCGTCATGCTGCGCGAGTCCCTCGCGATCGCCTGGCGTGCGCTGCTGGCCAACCGCGTGCGCGGGGCGCTCACGACGCTCGGGATCATCATCGGCATCGTCGCCGTGGTGACCACGATGACCGCCGTGAACGGCCTGCAGAACCGGTTCCGCGAGAGTTTCTCCGCCGTGGGCACGGACGTGATCTACGTGTCGCGCATGCCGTGGGTGATGATGGACGACTTCTTCCTCTACCGGAACCGGCCGAACATCGGCCTGCGCGAGGCCACCGCCCTCGAGAGGCGAATGCGAGGCCGCGCGATCGTGAACCCCTCCGTCGGCCGGCGGTCACGCATCAAGTACGCCTCGAAGTCGATCGAGGACGTCCAGATCGTCGGGACGACCGAGAAACAGGTGATGATGACGACCACGACGCCGCAGGCCGGGCGGTTCCTGATGCCCTTCGACGTGACCTTTCGGAAGCACGTCTGCGTGATCGGGACCGAAATCCGTGACGGGCTCTTCAAGGGCCTCGATCCCCTCAACCGGACCCTGCGGATCGGCCGCGTCGACTACCGCATCATCGGGGTCATGGAGAAGCAGGGCGGGGGCTTCATGGGAGGTCCGAATTTCGACCGGCAGATCTACATCCCGATCACGACGTACCTCAAGGACTTCGGGGGCACGCACCGCCGCGTCAACGTGAGCCTCGCCGTGAAGGCGCCGACCCAGGAAGGGATGTCCGACCTCGAGTACGCGGTGATCGGAGAGATGCGCAAGATCCGGTCCCTTCGGCCGTCGGAGCCCGAGAACTTCTCGATCAACAAGCTGGACACGCTCGTGGGTACGTTCAACAGCATGATGGGTGTCGTGCTGATCGTGGGCCTGATCGTCACGAGCCTGTCGCTCTTCGTCGGGGCGGTCGGCGTCATGAACATCATGCTCGTCTCGGTCACCGAACGGACCCGTGAGATCGGGATCCGCAAGGCCATCGGCGCGACGAAGCGCAGCATCCTCGCCCAGTTCCTGTTCGAGGCGGCGGCCATCTGCCTCGTCGGCGGTGGAGTCGGCATCGCCCTCTCGGCCGGCGTGGCGGCGGTCCTGAACGCGACCCTGATGCCGGCCAGCCTGTCGCTGCCGATCGTGGGCGTCGCGGTGCTGGTCTCGATCCTCGTGGGCGTCACGGCGGGAGTCGCGCCTGCCTGGCGCGGCGCCCGTCTCGACCCCGTCGAGGCGCTCCGGTACGAGTAGGGGGAACGCATGAACCCGCGTGAGCTGCTCGCCATGTCGCTCGGCGCCATCGTCGCGAACAAGATGCGCAGCGCACTCACGCTCGTGGGCATCGTCGTGGGTGTCGCCTCGATCATCGCGGTGATGACCGCCATCGCGCTCATCCAGGCCACGATGGAGAAGGAGATGAGCGTGCTCGGCACGCAGGTCTTCCAGGTCCAGAAGTGGCCGGTCGGCGGGTTCAACAGCGACGCCCAGATGCGCAAGGCGATGCGCCGCCCGCCGCTCACGCTCGCGCAGGCGGACGTAGTCCGGAAGCAGGTGCCGACCGTGGACCTCGTCGGCTCGGAGCTGTGGGACTTCGGCTTCACGGTCGAATACAAGGGCGAGCGCACGAACCCGACCGTCTCGATCTGCGGCGGAACGCCCGAGTACGCGCCGAACAACACGCACTACGTCGGGCGTGGGCGAAACCTCTCGCCGATGGACGTGCGCAGCGCCGCGTCGGTCGTGGTAATCGGGCACGCGATCGCGGAGAAGCTGTTCCCGTTCGTGGACCCGATCGGCCGCGAGGTGATCGTGGACCGCCGCCGGTACCAGGTCATCGGCGTCTTCGACGAGAAGAAGTCGGCCTTCGGCGGCCGGTTCAACAGCTACGTCCTCATGCCGGTGACGACGTTCCTGAAGGTCTACGGCCCCACGGACCAGGGCGGTCACCTGCGCTCGGTCAACATCACGGTGCGCGCGAAGACGCCGGAGCTGATGCCCGAGGCCATCGAGCAGACGCGCCAGGTCCTGCGCCGGGCCCGCGGTGTCCGGCCCGGCCAGGAGGACAACTTCGAGTTCTTCAGCAGCCTGAGCCTCATCGAGCAGTTCAACAAGATGAGCCTCGGCGTGAAGATCGCCGGCTTCGTGATCGGCATCATCGCGCTGATCGTCGCGGGCATCGGGATCATGAACATCATGCTCGTCGCGGTGACCGAGCGGACCCGCGAGATCGGGCTGCGCAAGGCGCTCGGCGCGCGCGCCGCGAGCATCCGAACACAGTTCCTGCTCGAGGCGGTCGTCCTGTGCAACCTGGGCGGCATCGTCGGCGTCCTGGTCGGGTTCGGGCTCGGGAACGTCGTCGCGATCGTCACGAAGTTCCAGCCGCGCGTGCCGCTCGAGTGGGCCGTGATCGGGCTGCTGTTCTGCTCCGCCGTCGGCGTCGTGTTCGGCATGCTGCCCGCGGTGCGCGCCGCGAGCCTCGACCCGGTCGAGGCCCTGCGCTACGAGTAGCGGCCCGCGGCGGGCCGGCCCGTCCCGCCGGCGGAACAGCGCGTGATTCTCCCCGGCGTTTCGGGCATCCAAGCGACCGCCGCGCCTCCCGCACCACGACCATTCCGTCGCGGGGCGCGCGGGTTGCTCGCGGGGAGCCCGGCCGGTGCCTCCCCGGCAGGCCGCCACGAATCACCGTCGCCGAGGAGGTCGCCGTTGCCCGTCCCGATCCGCCGGACTCCTTCGTGAGTCCCGCGCACACGCTCGCCGGGCTGCTCGGGGCGCTCCTGGTCGCGACGATCCTGTGGGACGCGATCGAGACGATCCTGGTCCCGCGCCGGATCGGAAGGCGTGTCCGCCTGACGCGCTACTTCTACCTCGTGGTGTGGCGGGCCTGGCGCTTCGCCGCGCTGCGCGTCCGGCGCCCGTCGCGGCGCGAGGCCCAGCTCGGGTTCTTCGGGCCGCTCTCGCTGGTCCTGCTGCTCGCGTTCTGGGCGTGTGGCTTGATCCTGGGATTCGCCCTGCTGCAGCTCGCGATCGACGGTGCCTCGTGGCCCGCGCCCGGCGGGCTGCTCACCGCGCTCTACCTGAGCGGCGAGACCTTCTTCACGCTCGGCTTCGGCGACGTGACGCCGGCGACCGGGCTCGGACGGCTGCTGTCGGTGGTCGAGGCCGGCATGGGCTTCGGCTTTCTCGGCACCGTGATCGGCTACCTGCCGACGATGTACGGCGGGTTCTCGCAGCGCGAGGTCGGGATCTCGCTGCTCGACGCGCGCGCGGGATCGCCGCCGACGGCCGCCGAGTTCCTGGGCCGGCTGGGTCCGCGCCCGGCCGAGCGCGTGGACGAGCTGCTGCGCGAGTGGGAGCGCTGGTCGGCGACGCTCCTCGAGACGCACATCTCCTATCCGCAGCTCTCCTATTACCGCTCGCAACACAGCAACCAGTCGTGGCTGGGCGGGCTCGTCGTGATCCTGGACTCCTCGGCGCTCGTCGTGGCGGGCGTGGACGGGCTCTCCCCGGAGCAGGCGAAGCTCACGTTCGCGATCTCGAGGCACGCGCTCGTGGACATCGCCCAGATCTTCGTGCCGCCCCACCCGCCCGGCTGCGGGGAACGGCTGCCCGCGGAGACGCTCGCGAGGCTGCGCGAACGTCTCGCCCAGACTCCGACGCCGCTCTCCGACGCGTCCGACTTCTTCGAGCGGCTCGCCGCTCTGCGCGCGCAGTACGAGCCGTACGCGCTGGCGCTCGCGGACTACCTGCTGATCGAGCTGCCCCCCTGGTGCCACGCCGCGCCGCGGCGCGACAACTGGCAGGGCGGACCGTGGGACCGCGAGCTGGGCGTCCGCGCCGAGTTCGAGCCGGCGGACGAGGATCACTTCTAGGGGAGGAGGGAGGGGGGCACTCCGGGACCCGATCGAGCGACCGGCCTCGTCTTCGCAGCCTCAGGGAACGACGAGCAGCCGTGCCGTGGCGACGGCGCCGCCAGACTCGAGCCGGCAGAAGTACAGGCCCGGGGCCCACTCGCCCGACGGGATCGCCATCGCCTGCTCTCCGGCCTCCATTCCCGCGTCCACGCGCTGCAGAAGGACGCAGCGACCCTGCACGTCGAAGACCGACAGGGCGACGGGCCCCGCCGCCGCGAGCGTGAAGCGGACCCTGGCGTCACCGTGCACGGGGCCCGGCACGTGAAGCCGGACCGCCGGATCATGCCTCGGGGGTCCATGGGACCATCCGCCCGGCCGCGGCCGCCCGGGTCTCAGGCCCGGGAACGCGAACGCGGCGAGATGGGCCATCGGCCAGCCCCCGGCGGACAGGAACGACCCGCCGACGTAAAGCGAGTGCTCCCGAGTCACCATGACGTTGTAGGCGAGATAGCCGGTCTGCAGGTCCCAGCAGCGGGCCCTGGCCGTGCGCGCGTCGAGTGCCGCAAAGCCGCGGTGTCTGGCGCCGCCGATCCATGTGAAGCGCCCGCCGACCATGACCGTCGAATCCACGACCGCCAGGCCGTGCCTCGGAACGAAGGGCCCCCCGAGCCAGATGGGGAACGGATCCCACGACAAGACTTCACCGGTTTCCGCGTCCACGGCCCCGATCGCGGTGCGCGAGAGTCCGCCCAGCGAGGCGAACCCGCCGCCGACGTAGAGCGATCGCTGCGAGAGCGCGAGCGCTGAGACGGCGCCCGAGGGTCTTGGATCCCAGGCGTCGACGGCTCCCGTGGCCGCGTCCAGGGCGCCGAGGAAGGCGCGTGTCGAGTCCGTTCCGGCGTTCCCGCCGAGCCTTCCGAAGTCGCCGCCGACGTAGACTCGGCCCCGCCCTGTCGCGATCGCGCTTACCGTCCCGTCGGCGCCCGACCGCCAGTTCAGCACGTCACCGTGCGGGCCGACCGCCGCCAGGTTGTGCCGCTCGGCGCCGCCCACCCGCGTGAACGTTCCGCCGACGTACATCCGCGTGCCGTCGGACTCGAGCGCCTCCACGGTGCCGTCGGTGGAGACGTCGGCGGCGAGCTTCCGCCCGCTACGGGTGTCGAACGCAGCGAGTCCCGCGCCGGGCGCGCCGCCGATGTTCGTGAAGTCGCCGCCGACGAACAGCGTGCCCTGGCACTCGGCCAGTGCGGTGACCGCGTCGCCGTCGGGCGAGGGATTCCAGGCCAGCGCCGAGCCGGTCGAGAGGTCGAAGGCCGCCAGGTTGTGTCGCGGCAGCGCCTCGCCGAACCAGACGAAGTTGCCACCCACGTAAGCGACGTCACCCTCGAGGGCGACCGCGTTCACGAGGTTGATCGCCGGCCGGTTCCAGCCCGCGAGCGCGCCCGTCCGGCTGTCGAGCACCGCGAGGCCGTCGGCCAGCGGGGTCGCGGAGTACCAGCCGGCGAGCATCGTCGGCCCGTGCACGTCGATCGCGACGAGCCGGCCGATGGTGGAATCGCTCACCCACGGCAGCGCCGCGCCGGTGCGCGTGTCGAGCGCCGCCGCGCCGTTGCGCGCGACGCCGCCGATCGTGTTGAACCAGCCCAGCGCGTAGAGCGTGTGGTCGACGAGCTTCAGGGTGAACACGCTGCCGTTCGGCTCCGGCGCCCAGTCGCGCAGCGCGCCGGTGCGCGCGTCGATCGCGGCGAAGAAATGGCGCGCGACACCGTGCACCCAGGTGAAGTCCCCGCCGGCATAGACGGTGCTGTCGTCTGCCGCGATGGCGTGGACGGTGTTGTACGGATTCGGGTCCCAGTCGGTCAGCGCGCCGCTCGCGAGGTCGAACGACGCGAGATAGGTGCGTCGCTGGCCGGCGATCGAAAAGAACGTACCGCCGGCGTAGAGCGTGCCCCCGTGGATCTCCAGCACCCGGACGTCCTGGTTGGCGTCAGCCGTCCACGGGAGCGCCTCGCCCGTGCGCGCGTCGAGCGCGGCGAGGCTGGCACGCGCGACGCCGTTGACCGCGTTGAAGTAGCCGCCCGCGAACAGCGTGTCGCCCTTCAGGGCGAGGTCGTACACGATCCCGCAGTCGGCCCGGAACGCGGTCAGCCTCCCGTCGGCGCCGACGTGCGCCAGGCCGACGCGCGACTCGCCGTCCAGGTGCGTGAAGCTTCCACCCAGGTAGCATCCGCCGTGGCCGTCGGCGACGATCACCTCGACGTTGCCGTCCACCTTCGGGAACCGCCGCGTCGGCAGGCCGCTCGCGACGTCGAGCGCCACGCCGCCTCCCGTGTTCGGCGCCACCGAGTTGAACGAGCCGCCCACGTACAGCGTCCCGCCGACGCGGGCGACGGCGTGGACGGGCCCGTCCACGGCCCACAGGGACGGGTCGGGCACGGGCGCGCCGGTGCAGTCCGCATCCGCCCCGACGGCGGCCCGTGCGCGTGTGGCCGCGCCCAGCAGAAGCGCGAGCACGAGTGGGGCGAGGAGCCCGGCGCGCCGCGCAACGCGGCCGCCCTCGGGAATTCGGCGAGCAGGGAGCACGCGAACAGCCTAGGCTCCCCGAATGCCGCCCCCCAAGCCGTTCCGGGTCGCCGTGCTCCCTCAGGGGCAGGCGCCCTCGAGCCACCCGCCGCGGAAGCCGGCGCGGCACAGGCCGCGCACGACGTACGGATTCTTCCTCATCACGTTCCAGACGAGCCCGGAGCGGTGGTTCTCGAGCATCAGCACGATCGGGCCCTGGTCGATGCCGAGGTAGTCCGTGTCGAACCAGCCGACGCCCGGAACGATGCGCCCCGCGCCGACGGGCATCGGCTCGGTGAGCGAGGGATTGAACGCGTCCACGAACCCGTAGCGCGTGTAGAGGTGCTCGCCGTAGCGATCCCGCATGGCCTTCAGCGCCGGCACGACGACCTCGGGCGCGAACGCGATCGAAGCGGCCGCGGCGGTCGGCGCCAGCGTGCCGTCGTCGCGCACGTCGTCCGCGGCGACGCCGCGCGCGCGGTACCAGCGCAGCGGCCAGGGCTGGCCGTTGCGCACGAGCGTCGTGTCGCCGGGGCCGTCGCAGGCGGTCAGGCCCCAGACGTCGGCTCCGTAGCCGCGGAAGCCGTGCGGGTTCGCGATCGCGTAGTCGCGCTGCGAGAGCGTGGCGCGGCGCGAGTTCTCGAAGTAGTCGAGGCCCCGCGCGCGGGTCGAGTCGTCGGCGATGCCCCGGAAGTCGATCCACGCCTGCGAGTACTGGTGGCCGAAGAGCGGCGCGAACTGGAAGTACTCCCGGCCCAGGAACTCGCGCCAGCGGTAACCGCGCGTGAAGTGTCCCCAGGCCGCCGGGTCTGCCGGGTGGGTGGGCGAGCCGAGCGCGAGCACGTGCAGGACGATGCTCTCGTCGAGGCCGTTCCAGGTCCAGCGCGAGACGCGGCGGCTCTCCGGGTCCCAGGCCATCGCGAGACCGCGCTTCCCGCGATCGAAGAACGTCCACTCGACGCGGCGGTAGAGCGAGTCGGCGAGCGAGCGGATCTCCGCCTCGTCCGCCGACGGGCCGTCGAAGTACGACTGCGAGAACAGCACGCCCGCCATGAGCAGCGCGGTGTCGATCGTGGAGAGCTCGGCGTCGCGGAAGCGCACGCCCGTTCCGTACTCGAGGAAGTGGTAGAAGGACCCGCGGTAGCCGGTGCGGCCCCGGACCTCGGGGCCCTGGGGGGCGCGCCAGAGGAAGCGCAGCGTCGCGAGCGTGCGCTCCGCGGCCTCGGACCGCGTCACCCAGCCGCGCTCGGCGCCGATGCCGTACGCGGTCAGCCCGAACCCGATCGCGGCTACGCTCGAGAACGCCCGGGTCGGCCAGCGGTCCGGCGTCAGCCCCGTGCGCGGGTCGGTCGTCTCCCAGAACCAGCCGAACGTGCGCTGCTCGAGCTCGTCGAGGAACGCCGAGTCGGCCGCGGCGGGAGATGCCGGGGCGGGTTGCGCGGGCGCCGGCCGGGGCGCGGACGCAAGCGCCGCGAGCACGAAGGCGAGGACCACGGTGCGTCGTCGCGGGCGGGGCATCGGGACTCCCTCGTCGTGGGCCCGGCGGCCACCGGGCAGGTCGGATGGACTGCCGGGTTCCCGGCGCGCGCACCCTAGGGGAGATCCCGCCCCGCGGGAAGACCGGCCGTGGGGTGGCCGGCTTCCGGGGTGCAGGGGTCAGGCGCGCGTGATCACCACCTCCAGGTAGTCGCTCGGCACGACGAGCGAGTCCGAACCGGCGACGTTGTGCCGCTCGAGCAGCTCCGCGAGTGCCGCGTGCAGCGCCTTCTGGCCGGCCTCGTCGAGCGCGGCGAACGCGCGGTGCACGGGGCCGTAGAAGCGGCGAAACACCTCGATCCAGTGCGCCGCCGAGCGGTACCGGAAGACGTGCTGGCGGCGCGCCGTGCGGATCCCGGACGCGTGCGGCCCGAACAGCTCGACGAGGCGCGTCTCGGTGCCCCACGCCGCGGGCGGCTGCAGGCCCGCGGGCGGCGCCACGAAGCCGGAGACCAGCCGGAGCAGCTCGCCGACGAAGCTGTCGGGCGTCCAGTTCGCCAGGCCGATGCGCCCGCCGGATCGCACGACGCGGACGAGCTCGGCCGCCGCGCGCGGCTGGTCGGGCGAGAACATGACGCCGTAGGTCGAGAGCGCGACGTCGAACGCGCCGTCCTCGAACGGCAGGCGCTCCGCGTCGGCGACGCGCGTCTCGACGGTCAGTCCTTCGGCCTCGGCGCGGCGCCGGGTCTGCGCGAGCAGCTCGGGGACGTAGTCGGTTGAGGTGACGTCGGCATAGCGGCGGGCAGCCGCGAGGGTGGCGTTGCCGTTGCCCGCGCACACGTCGATCACGCGGTCGCCGGCGCGCAGGTCCACCGCCTCGCACAGCGACTCGCCGGAAAGCTGCAGCTGGATTCCGATGCGGCCGTAGTCGCCGGTGGCCCATGTCGCCTGCTGGCGGGCCTTGATGGCCTCGAAGTCGGGGGATTCGGAACGTTCGATCGTCGTCGTCATGGTTCCTCTGCCTTTCGGGTTGCGTGGGGCAATTCCCACGTGCGAAAGGTGCCCGGAACGGCGATAGTCCCGCCTTGCCCGGCGTCGGGAAGAGTTGACCGGGCGTCCGGAAGGGGCCCGCCCGGGCGGCGGCGCCCGGCCGTTTCCGTTGGGGGGCAGGCGATGAGTGGCGACGTCCTTTCGGACATGCTGAGGGCCGTGCGGCTGCGCGGCGCCGTCTTCTACTACATCAAGGGCACCGAGCCGTGGGTCGCGGAGGCGCCGGCCTCGTGCGAGATCATCCCGGCGATCATGCCCGGGGCCGAGCACGTCATCGAATTCCATGGCGTCGCCGAGGGCAGTTGCTGGGCCGCGACGGTCGGGGAGCAGCCCGTGCGCCTCTCGCAGGGCGACGTCGTGCTGTTCCCGCAGGGCGACCCGCACGTCATGTCGAGCGCTCCGGGCCTTCGCGCCGAGCAGGTGGATCTCGGCCTCTACTTCACGCCGCGACCGCCGCAGCTGCCGTTCTCGCTCAGCGTGACCGGGCAGGGCGTGACGACCGCGCGGCTCGACGGCGGCGGGAAGGAGCACGCCACGATCGTGTGCGGTTTCCTCGCCTGCGACGCGAGGCCGTTCAACCCCCTGCTGTCGTCGCTGCCGCGCGTCCTGCGCGTGCCCGCGGCCGCGGCGGGGACCGGCTCGTGGGTGTCGCTCTTCCTCGCCGCGGCGGTGGAGGAGTCGAACCAGCGGCGGCCCGGGGGAGAGGCGGTGCTCGAGCGGATGAGCGAGATGATGTTCGTGGACGCGCTGCGCCGTCACGTGGACGGGCTTTCGCCGGAGGAGACCGGCTGGCTCGCCGGGCTGCGCGACCCGGGCGTGGGACGGGCCCTCGCGCTCCTGCACGAGAAGCCGGGCGATCCGTGGACGCTGGAGCGGCTCGGCGCCGAGGCGGGGCTCTCGCGGTCGGTCCTGCACGAGCGATTCGTCCACTTCCTCGGCCTGCCGCCGATGCAGTACCTGGCGCAGTGGCGCATGCAGGTGGCCGCAGGGAAGCTGCGCGACACGGACGCGAAGGTGCTCGAGATCGCGCTCGATGTCGGCTACGAGAGCGAAGCGGCCTTCTCGCGCGCGTTCCGGCGCCTCGTCGGCGAGTCCCCGGGCGCGTGGCGCCGCGCGCGGCGGGCCGGGCGGAGTGATTCCGGAAAGGACGGCGCCGCCGGTTCGGGACGGGCGCAAGGAAGGGCGCGATGAGGATCCCCGAAGTCGGCGAGCCGTTCCGGCACTTCCGCATCCTCGCCCGCGCGGGCGAGGGCGGCATGGGCGTCGTGCTGGAGGCGGAGGACGTGCGCCTCGCGCGCAAGGTCGCGCTCAAATTCCTCACCCGGCCGGGGGCGCTCGACGAGGAGGCCGCCGAGCGGCTGCGCGCCGAGGCGCGGGCGCTCGCGGCGCTGCGGCACGCGAACATCGTCACCATTCACGACCTCGACGAGGAGGACGGCGCGCCGTTCCTGGTCCTCGAGTGGGTCGAGGGCGCTCCTCTCTCGGAGGTCGTGCACGGCCGGGCGGTCGGCGAGGAGGAGTTCCTGCGCGTGACGCTCCCGGTGGCCGAGGCGCTGGCCGCGGCGCACTCGCGCGGGATCGTCCACCGCGACCTCAAGCCCGGAAACGTGCTCGTCGGCGACGACGGCGTGGTGAAGCTGGCCGACTTCGGGCTCGCGAAGTCGCGCGACGCGGACGCGGCGCTCACGCGCGAAGCGACCCTCGTCGGCACCGCCGCCTACATGTCGCCCGAGCAGGCCTCGGGAGAGGAGGCCGGCCCGGCGTCGGACGTGTTCTCGTTCGGCGTGCTGGCCTACGAGTTGCTCGCCGGCACACGCCCGTTCGAGGCGCCGAACGTCCCGGCGCTGCTGCGCGCGATCGTGCAGGAGTCGCAGGCGCCGATCGCATCGCGGCGCCCGGGAACGTCGCCCGACCTGGCCGCGCTGGTCGAGCGCTGCCTGCGCAAGCGCCCCGAGGAGCGCTTCGCGGGTGGCGCCGAGCTGGCGCAGGCGCTCTTCCGCGTCGCGCGGAGCCGCACGGCGGCGATGACCCGCGAGGTCGCGGCTCCCGCGGCGGGCCTCGTGCCGCGCCGCTCGGGCGGTCCCGAGATCCGCTACGCGCGCGCCGCCGACGGCGCGTCGATCGCCTACTCGACCTACGGCTCGGGACCGCCGATCGTGCGCGTGCTCGGCTGGTTCACGCACCTCGAGATCGAGTGGGAGTGGCCGGGCCTGCGGCTCATCTGGGAGCGGCTCGGCGAATCGCACACCGTGGTGCGCTACGACGGGCGCGGCATCGGGCTCTCGGGCCCGTGGCCCGGCGAGTTCACCGAGGAGACGCGCCAGCTGGACCTGGACGCGGTGATCGGAGCGATCGGCGCGGAGAAGGTGGTGCTCTACGGGATCTCGGAGGGCGGCTGGACCGCCGCCCAGTACGCCGCGCGCCATCCCGAGCGGGTGAGCCATCTCGTGATCTACGGCGGGTACTCCCGCGGCTCGACCCTGCGCCCGGGCTACGACCCCGAGGAGACCCGGGCCGTCCTCACGCTGATGCGCAAGGGCTGGGGACTCGACACCCCGAAGTACCGGCAGATCTTCACCACGATGTACTTCGGCGCCGACGCCGATCCCGCGCTGGTCGCCCACTTCAACCACCTCCAGCGCGCGGCGGCCGACGGCGACACCGCGGTCCGCTACCAGGAGTCGCTCGACCGGCGGGGCGACGGCCGCGAGGAGTTCTCGGGCATCCGGGTGCCGACGCTGGTTCTCCACTGCCGCGACGACCAGATCATCCCGTTCGAGGAAGGGCGCGTCTTCGCGTCCACCGTGCCCGGCGCGCAATTCCTGCCGTTCCCGACGGGAGCGCACTACTTCCCGGTGGACGACGACGTCACGCGCCGGATGTCCGACGCGATCGTCCGCTTCACCCGGGGCGCGTAGCGCCCGGCCCGAGTCAGTCCGGGCTCGACTCCTCGCGCGCTTCGAGCGTCTCGACCCGCGCGCGCAGCTCGGCCAGCTCATCCCGCAGCGCCGACACCTCGGCGGCGAGCCCGCCCGGTGCGGCGCCCTGCCCCCGGGACTCCGGTCCGCGGCCGGGTGCCGCGGGCTCCGCCGCGCCGGCGGCTGCGCCCCCGCTGGAGCGCCGCCGCAGCTCCTCGAGCTCGGGCGGCGAGTAGAGGTTGTGGCTCACGACCTGCCCGCGGCCCGGCGGCGTCAGCTCGATCATCAGGCCGCGCTCGAGCAGGCCGGCGACGAGCGGCTTGAGCGCCGCGAGGTCCTCGATCGGCGCCATGCGCGCGGCGCGCGCGCGCAGCTCGCCCAGCGCCTGCGCGCCGCGCAGCAGCAGCTCGGTCATCACCGCCATCTCGGCGCGGTTCGCGCCCAGCCACTCGAACGCGTGGTGCTTGTACTTGGGCACGCGGCCGAGCCAGTCGATCTCGCTCACGACCTTCATCTCCTGCAGCTCGGAGAGCGCCTGCTCGACGTCCACGTCGTCGTAGGCGGTCAGCGGGTCGCGGTTGTTCTTCTGGTTGCAGCCCGTGACGATGGCGTTGACCGTCATCGGGTAGGCGGCCGGCGTCGTCGCGGCCTTCTCGAGCAGCACGCCGAGCACCCGGCGCTGGCGGTCGGTGAGCGGGCGCCACGCGGCGGCGGGGCGGGTGTCGTCGGGAGCGTTCATGAGGACCTCGGAGGTCGGTGAGGAGGGCGGCGCGCGGGGCGCCGCGTCAGGCTTCCGCGAACAGTTCGGTCGAGAGGTACTTGAGGCCCGAGTCCACGACCAGCGTCGCGACGGTCGCGCCCGGGCCGAGGCGCGCGGCGAGCTTCAGGGCGGCGGCGACGCTGGCGCCGGTGGACGTGCCGACCAGCAGCCCCTCCTCGCGCGCGAGCCGGCGGGCCATCGCCATCGCGTCGTCGCTCGAGACGGCCATCATCTCGTCCACCTCCTCGGGGTGCCAGAGCGGGGGGAGGAAGCCGATGCCGATGCCCTCGATGCGGTGCGAGCCGGCGGGCCGGCCCGCGAGCACCGCGGACTCGGCCGGCTCGACGGCGACGACGTGCACGCGGGCGCCGTGGGCGCGCAAGGCGCGCGAGACGCCGTGGATCGAGTGCGCCGAGCCGACCGTGTGGACGAACGCGTCCACGGCGCCTCCCGACTGCCGCCACAGCTCGTCGCCCAGCGCGGTATAGCCGTGGATCATGTCGTGGTTGTTGAGCTGGTCCGTCCAGAACGCGCCCGGCCGCGCGCTCAGCTCGCGGGCCTTCTCGATCATCCGGCGGATGAGCGCCTCGTTGATGCGCCGGTTCTCGCTCGGGATCACGGTCACGTTCGCGCCGAGCGCGCGCATCGTGAGGCCCTTCTCGTCGCTGAAGGCGTCCGAATAGACGATCTCGAGCCGGTGGCCGCGCGCCGCGCACACGAGCGCGAGCGAGACTCCGGTCGTGCCGCCCGTGTACTCGACCACCGTGCCGCCGGGCTTCAGCCGGCCGTCGGCCCCGGCGGCGTCCAGCGCGGCGAGGGCCATCCGGTCCTTCATGCTCCCGGTCGGGTTCGCCGACTCGAGCTTGGCCACCACGCGCGCGGATCCCGCGGGGACGACGTGGCGCAGCTCGACCAGGGGGGTGTTGCCGATGGCGCCGAGGATGCCGGGCGCGATGGCGACGGACGCCATGGGGACCTCCGGGAAGGATGGGCCGACTTCGCGGGCCTCGGGATCCGCCGCACGAAGCGTCGCGAGCCTAGGCGCGGGCCCGGCGAGCGGCAAGGTGACGCGCTTCCGGCGAGCTCCCGGGACGGCCCCCGTGCATCCCGCGCGGAATGCGTTACAGTGCCTGCCATGCTCGCTGGATTCCCATCCTCCCCGGCCGGGCTCCGACCGGCGGCCGGCGTGGTGCGGCGTGGACGCCTCGCGCCCGCCCGCAGGCACGGCTCGCGATGACGACCCCCCGGCCGTTTCGACTCCTCGCCGTGCTCGCGCACCCCGACGACGAGTCACTCGGCATCGGCGGGACGCTCGCGCGTTACGCCGCCGAGGGGGTCGAGGTGCACGTGCTCACCGCGACGCTCGGTGACCGCGGCCGCTACCACGGCCTCAAGGACGGCCCGGACCATCCCGGCCCCGCGAAGCTCGCCCGCATCCGCGAAGCGGAGCTTCGCGCGGCCACGGCGGTGCTGGGCCTCCGCAGCCTCGCGATCCTGGGCTACGGGGACGGGCGGCTGGACCAGGCCGACCCGGCCGAGATCACGGGCCGCATCGCGGCCGAGATCCGGCGCGTGCGCCCGCACGTCGTCGTCACGTTCGGGCCCGACGGCGCGTACGGCCACCCGGACCACATCGCCATCTCGCAGTTCGCGCTCGCCGCGGCGCACGCGGCCCTGGACCCCGAACTTGCCGCGGAGGGCAAGCCCCACGCCGTCTCGAAGTTCTACTACATGGTGATGACGGCCCCGAAGTTCGCCGCGTACCAGGAGGCGTTCAAGAAGCTCGTCTCGGTCGTGGACGGGGTCGAGCGCGAAGCGATGTCGTGGCCCGACTGGGAGATCACGACCTGGATCGACACGCGGGCGCAGTGGGAGACCGTCTGGCGGGCCGTGCAATGCCACGACTCGCAGACCGCCGCCTACGAGAAGCTGGCGCACCTTTCGCCCGAGGGGCACGAGGCCCTGTGGGGCGTCGAGACCTACTACCGCGTCTTCAGCCGCGTGAACGGCGGACGGACGCGTGAGACGGACCTGTTCGAGGGCCTGCGCTGACGCGCGGCCGGGAAGGGAGCGACCATGAGCGACCCGCGTGAGGGGGCGGCCACGCCGGAGCGACGTTCGGCGCTTGCGATGGAGCCGGCGACGTTCCGCGCGATCGGCCACCGGCTGGTGGACGACCTCGCGGAGCTGCTCGCATCCGTGCCGCAGCGGCCGGTCACGCCCGGCGAGTCGCCCGCGGACGTGCGCCGGGGGCTGCGTCTCGGCGGCCCGCTGCCGGAGGCGGGTGACGACCCGCGCGAGCTGATCGAGCGCGTGGCGAAGAGCCTCTTCGACCACTCGCTGTTCAACGGGCATCCGCGTTTCTTCGGGTACATCACCTCGTCTCCCGCGCCGATCGGCATGTTCGGCGACCTGCTCGCGGCCGCGGCCAACCCCAACGTGGGCTCCTGGACCCTCGGTCCCGCGGCGACCGAGATCGAGCTGGAGGCCGTCCGCTGGATCGCCGGACTGCTCGGTTTCCCGGAGAGCTGCGGCGGGGTCATGGTGAGCGGCGGCAACATGGCGAACTTCGTCGGGTTTCTCGCCGCGCGCGTGGCGAAGTGCCCGTGGGACGTCCGGGCGGCCGGCGTCGCGGCGGGCCCGCGGCTGCGTGCCTACGTCTCGGCCGAGACCCATACCTGGATCCAGAAGGCCGCCGATCTCTTCGGGCTCGGCACCGACGCCGTGCGGTGGATTCCGTGCGATTCCGCGATGCGCATGGACGTCGCGGCGCTCGAACGCACGATCGCGGCGGACCGCGCGGCGGGCGACCTGCCGTTCCTGGTCGTGGGCACGGGCGGCTCGGTGAGCACGGGGGCCGTGGATCCGCTGCCCGCGATCGCGCAGGTCTGCCGCCGCGAGAAGCTGTGGTTCCACGTGGATGGCGCCTACGGCGGCTTCGCGGCCGCGGTGCCCGAGGCCCCCGACGAACTGCGCGGCCTCGCGCTCGCCGACTCCGTCGCCGTGGACCCGCACAAGTGGCTCTACTCGCCGCTCGAGGTGGGCTGCGCGCTCGTGCGCGACCCCGAGGCGATGCGCGCCGCGTTCTCGTACCACCCCGTCTACTACCACTTCGACGAGCAGGTCGTGAACTTCGTGGACCACGGCCTGCAGAACTCGCGGGGGTTCCGCGCGCTCAAGGTGTGGCTCGGACTGCGGCACGCGGGCGCGGCAGGCTGCCGCGAGGCGATCTCCGAGGACATCCGCCTCTCCCGCCGGCTTGCGGAAGCGCTGCGCGCGCACGGGTCGTTCGAGGTGTTCACGACCGACCTGAGCATCGTGACGTTCCGCTACGTGCCCGACGACCTGCGCGGACGGGAGAGCGATTCGGCGGCGGCCGAGCGGCTCGACGCGCTCAACCGCGAACTGCTCGACTCGAGCCAGCGCGCGGGCGAAGTGTTCGTCTCGAATGCCGTCGTACACGGTCGCTACGCGCTGCGCACCTGCATCGTGAACTTCCACACGTCGGAGCGTGACATCGAGGCGATCCCGGGTATCTTCGCCCGCGCGGGCCGCGCAATCGACGAGCGCATGCGCGCGGGCGGCACCGCTCCCTCGGGAGGCTGACGCCGGCACCCGGGGCCGGTCGGGCGGATCGGGAGTCGCTCAGCGGTAGACGACCTTCAGCCGGCCCCAGGTCGTGGGCGCGGCGGGGACCGCGGCGGAAAGCAGCTGCTGCCGGGTCGCGCTGTACGTCCCGGCGGCGACGCCGCACGTCCCCGTCACTTCCGCGAGGACGAAGGCCTCGCTGCTCTCGACCGGCCCGACGCCCGGCGCGTAGCGCACCCAGCCCTGCGTCTCGTACCGGGCCGTTCCGGTCACGTTTCCGGAGGCGTCGGTGCAGGCGCTCGCGCCGTAGTCCACGACGTAATCCACGCGAACGCAGTCCGAGAACGTGCCGGCGGGCACGGTCGTGGGCTCGATCGCGCCGACGGTCCCGTGCAGGACGACGTCGCTCGCCAGATCGGGAAGGAGCTGGATCGTGAACCCGCTCCCGACCGAGAGGTCCGAGACGAGCCACTGCCACGAGCGGGTGGACGCGAGATCGCACCGCCAGGCGGCGATCTCGCCGGAGGTCTTGAGGTACGCCAGCTCACCGGTGAGCAGCAGGGAATACCGGGGTGAAGGGGCGTTGAGGGGACACGGGTTCTCGTTCGCGAGGCGCTCGACGGCGGCGCGCAGGTCTGGACGCGCGACGTACAGGTTGCGGAGCAGCGGGTCGGCGATGGCCGGGAGCGACGAGGGCGCGAAGCTCGCGGTCACGCCGACGAGCGACGTCTGGCGCAGGTACTGCGCGGCGATGTCCCCGGGGGCGACGGTCGTGCCGTCGAGCCACAGTCGGACTTCGCCGTCGAAGGACTGGGGGGCGGGATCGTAGGTCTCGTGGTGCTGCGCGTAGTCCCAGGCGTGGCCGTCGTCGTTGGGCCACAACTCCCCGAGGGTGGGGGCCTGTGCCGCCGCGGGGGAAGCGGCGAGGAGGGAGAGCAGCAGGCAGGAGAGCAAGGCGGGTGCGGGCTTCATGAGGGACCTCCCATGGAACGAGTGTCGGCCGTCCCGGATTCCCGAGAGGCTACGCCCGACCGGGGCCCGCTCGAAGGGGGCCGTTAGCCCTTGGGAGGAGCCCGGATGCGGGCACGCCGAGGCGGCTCCCGGCAACGTGCCGCGAGCAGGCCCCGGGAAAAGTGCTAGCTTTCACCCCGTGCAAAGCCCTCGTCGCCCCCCGACGGGCTCCGCCACGGAGGTCGCGATGCTCCGGCCGTTGTTCCTGGTCGCCTGGCTCAGCCTGCTCCTCTTTGCCTCACTCCCGATCCGTCCTGCCCGAGCCGCCCCCGCCGAACCCGGCGGCAACGTGGTCGTGCTCCCGTTCCGCTCGATCGGACTGAGCGACACGACCGCCGCCGTCTCGCACGACCTGCTCGTCGGCAGCCTGGGCGATCTCCACGTTCCCGTCATCCGCCTGGAGGGCGACGTCGAGAACCTTCCCTCGGGCGCCGAGGCATGCAACGACGCCGACTGCGCGGCCTCGATCGCGCACGAGTGGGGCGCGGAGCGCGTGGTGTACGGCTCCCTCAGCCGGCTCGGAGGCAAGATCATCGCCCGGCTGAACGTGCTCGTCATCGGCGAGCCCGAGCCGTACTACCGCGACCAGCTCACCGCCACCTCCGAGGACGACCTCGATACGGTCATGCGCCGCTTCGCCGAGGGCATCGCCGCCGGGAGGCCGAACTCCGATCGCGCGACGGTGGAGTCCGTGACCCAGGCCGAGACGCAGACACCCGCACGCAGGGCGTCGCGGTCGGGCCTGGGATTCCGAGCCGGGTTCCTCTTCCCGACGAACAACAGCTTCGGGGGCGTGGACCGGCTGACGAACCTGCAGGGCGTCTACCGCTACGAGCTGAAGGACTTCGAGATCGAGTCCTCCACGATGCTGGGGTTCACGTGGGGCGAGGAACAGTTCGACTGGACGATCCTCGACCTCGGCGCGAACCGCCTCTTCAGCACGGGCGACTTCGCCCCCTTCCTCGGCGCCGCAGTCGGCGTGCACTCGGTGACCGTCCAGCGCTCCTACCCCGTGACCGTGGACTACGGTTATGGCCCGTACACGTACAACGCGGGCGCGCGGCAGAGCGAGACGGTTCCCACCCTCGACCTCGTGGCGGGCGTCCTCGGACTGCGCACGTACGACTTCACGACGGTGTTCGAGGTCCGCTACCACGTCGTGTTCGAGAAGTTCAGGGATGCGGGTGGGGGAGGCGCGCAGGGCATCATGGTGAGGATCGGGACGAGCCGGTAGCCCGGCGTCCCGATGCACGTGCGGCCCCGCTCCACCGGAGCAGGGCCGCGTGCGTGTGCTGCCGGAAGGGCCGATGGCGTCAGTGGGCCACGACCACCTTCTGGGTGGCCTGGAAGCCCGCAGCCCTCAGGTTGAGCAGGTAGAGGCCCCGGGGCAGTCCGCCGGAGTTCCAGTCGAACGCGTGGTCGCCGGCGCCCTGCTCGCCGTTCACGAGCGTGGACACCAGGCGGCCCGACACGTCGTACAGGGCGACCCGGACGCCGCCGGCTACCGGAAGGCGATAGGAGAGCTGGTAGTGACCGGGCGCCAGGTAGCGCACCCGCAGCACGCCCGCCGGCGGGGCACCGGTCTCCTCGTGCGCCGACATCATCGCCAGCGGCGCGGTCGCGGAGGCCGCAGGCACGTAGCCGTCGGACAGCGTCGCCATGAACGCGACGATCGCGTCCTCCTCGGCGTCCGTCAGGCCGAGGTCGCCGAGCTCGTCGGTGTTGACGTTCTCGGCCACCTCCGGCGCCGGCCAGGGCTCGACGTCGCGCGTGTTGTAGAAGTGGACGACCTCCTTGAGTGACTTGAGCGCCCCGTTGTGCATATAGGCCTTCGGGAACGTCGCATCGGGGCGCAGGTCCACGTTGCGCAGCGTCGGGACCTTCTGCTTGCCGAGGTTCTCCGCGACGGCCGTGGCCTTGTCCAGGCCGAGGCCGGCGAAATAGGACTCCGGCAGCGTGACGAGGAATCCGCCGAGCCCCGGATCCACCCAGGACGCGCCGGCGGGATTGATGGGCATCCCGTCGTCGAGGTACACGCCGTCCATCAGGTAGAACGGATTGTCCGGGTTCTTCGGTGTCCCGAGGTTGTCGAACGTGTAGTCCGTGAAGAGCGGCGCCATATGGCAGCCCGCGCAGCCGCCCTTGTTCTCGAACAGGTCCCTGCCCCAGGCCTCCTCAGCCGTGAACGTGGCCATGCCGCGCTCGACGTAGTCGAACTTGGACGTGAAGGCGTTCACCTCGGGGGAGGCCTCGAACGCCGCGATGGCCAGACCGACGCGGCCGTAGTCCTGGTCGATCGCCATGTCGCCCACGAGGCGGACCGGGGTTCCCCAGACGTCCTTCCACAGGCCGGCGTACTTCGACCCGGCGATCTGCTTCAGCACCGAGAGCCTGTCGGGGTTGTTCATCTCGACGGGGTTGAGGAAGGGCCCGACGGCCTGGTCGGCCGCCGGATTCCCGAGCTTCTCGCCGGTCGCGCGGCCGTCCCAGAAGTTGCCGCCTTCGAACAGGCCCTCGTCCTCGTCCCAGTGGAACAGCGGAGCGGTCGTGGCGTAGGCCGCGCTCGGGGGCTTGCGATTGCCGAACCGCTGCGGCACGGCCCCGCGGTACACGGCACCGTGCTGGTTGATGCCGCCGACCGGTCCCGTCCAGCCGGCGCGCGGCGCGTGGCAATCGGCACACGCCATGCGGTCGGGGCTCGAAATGCGGTCGAAGTAGATCTGCTTGCCCAGCTCCTCGAGGGGAGTGAGCGCGGCCAGGGAGGTCGACACCAGCATCGACAGTCCTGCCGCGGCGAGCAAAACCGTGAGCGAACGCTTCATGGGGAGCCTCCTGCACCGAGTGTGGGGTGCGGGTCGGTAGGGACGCGAAGCGAACAACCGGTATGCGGCTTCGGCACTGCGCGACCAGGACTCTCCATCCGCCCGCGATGGACGCACGGCGCCGGGCGAACGTCGAAGGAGCCGGGGAGGGCCTGCAGCTCGACGGCCGTCCGCCTCCCGCGCTCGCGCGTGCATCCTAGGCACACCCTGAAAACGGGCGCATTGACCACGGTCAAGTCCCCGGCCGGAACCTCAAGTGCCCCGATGCGTTCAGGTCCGGCAAATGACGGGTTCGCCGGGGCGGTCCGGGACTGGGGCTGGCCGGTCGCGACCCCGGGTCGGCTCGAGGTGGGTCAGGATCCGGCGGGGGACGTCGACTCCGCGGCGAGCAACGCACGCGCGGCCCAGACGCAAATCTCCTCGGCCTCGGCGGCGCTGGTCCCGCGAATGTCCTGCAGGACGATCACCGCCTCCCAGCCGATGAGCAGGGTCAGCGCCGACACGAGGCGTTCGAACCGCCCGGGCGGCAGCGTCGTCCGGAGCGGCTCGAGTGCCTGTTCGATCCACTCGACCCGCCGGTAGCCGCGGCGGGGCAGGCCGGCAGGGGAGTTGCCCTCGCGCGCGTCCACGGTGAGGCGGATGAAGGTCCGGGGCTTCCCCCGCCCGGGCCTCCCGACATCGAGAAGCTCCGCCGGGTGGCGCCGCGCTACGGCACCGAGATCATCGGCCCGCCGCTCGCGCCCCGGTCCTGACGGCGTGGAGGCTCACGAACGGGCCTGGCGCATGATCGCCAGGCTCGTTCGCTCGGTCGTGAACGCCATTCGGTCACCCGAAACGCGCGCGGCGGCGTGTGGAGCCGGGCCATCGAGCGAGCGTAGACTCACTCGTCACCGATGCCCCGACGAGACGATCCCGGCCGCAAGCCTCCCCGGAGACCCCGCATGGCGGTGCAGGAACCACTCAAGCAGTCCCACGCGATCCTGGACCGGTCGTCACGGGAGACGAAGGCGAGCCACATCGTCCGGCTGCTCGAGAACGCCGTCGGCCGTCTCGACGGCAAGGACCTGCTCGAGATCGGCACCGGGTCCGGGATCATCGCCTCGGCACTCGCGAAGCGTGTGCGCTCGTTCCTCAGCGTGGACGTGAATGACGAACGTCAGGTCCTCGACTTCGAGTTCCAGCGGGTCGAGACGGAACGCCTGCCGAACCCGTCGGAGAGCTTCGACGTCGTCGTGAGCAACCACGTGATCGAGCACGTGGACGACCAGCAGCTGCACCTCGGGGAGGTGGCCCGGGTCCTGCGGCCGGGAGGGGTCTGCTACCTCGCCACTCCCAACCGATGGCGGCTGGTCGAGCCGCACTTCCGGCTGCCGTTTCTCTCCTGGCTGCCGCCCCGCCTTCGGGACCCGTACGTTCGCGTCACGCGCCGCGGCGAGTGGTTCGACGTGCAGCCGCTGACGTGGGGCCGGATCGTGAGGCTGGCCGGGACCGCCGGACTCGCCTGCACCGATCTCGCCCGCGACAAGGTGGCGCTGACGCTCGGCGGCCGCGTCGGGCCGCTCGTGCGGGCGGCGACGCCCCTCTGGTTCCTGGCCCGGCCTCTCCTGCCGACGTTCGTCGTGCTGTTGAGCAAGCGGCCCGTCCGGGGTGACGGCGGACGACCCCGAGGCGGCTAGGCGATTCGTCCGACGCGAAGGTACAGCGGCCAGCGGATCGCGCGGCTCCGGTCCGGATCGCCCCACGCCTCCACGAGCGCCTCCCGGACGGACTCGAGCGAGGAGCGGCCGTGGGCCTCCCGGTAGCGCCGGGAGGCGGACCAGCTCTCGATGAAGCCCGACAGCTCCGCGAGGTTCCACGACGCGCGCATGTCGAACTCCGGCGGACCGACTTCCTCGAAGGGAAAGGGCAGGGTCCGGTAGTGCTCGACCACGTAGTGGAAGCGCTCGGGCCAGTGGCCCTCGAGCACCTCGGAGTAGTGACGCAGGAGCACGCGATCCATCGCGGGATCGATGACGGGCAGGTGGTAGGTCCAGAGCGCCAGCACCCCGCCGGCGACCGACACGCGGTTCACGGCACGGTAGAACTCCGGGAGGTCGAACCAGTGCGCGGCGGCGGCGACGGTGACGAGATCCACGCTGCCGGCACCCAGGTCCACGTCCTCCGCGCGCCCGGCTCGGTACTCGACCCGCTCGTGCGCGGTCGCGTTCCGCAGCTGCTCGGCGCTGGCATCCGTGGCCACGACCCGCCGGAAGTGCCCGGCCAGCCCGACCGCCGCCTGCCCGCTGCCGGTGCCGCAGTCCCACGCCAGCTCGCGGCGCGGCGCGATCCCGGCCAGGTAGGCGAACAGCTCGTCCGGGTAGCGGGGGCGGAAACGGGCGTAGTCGTCGGAGCCCCGGGAGAAGTGATCCCTGAACTTCGCCACGTCCGTTCCTCCTCGGCTTCGCCTGTGGGTGCGCCTGCCCGGCGCGCCGATGCTGGACGTGGCGCCCGGCGGAAGCAAGCCTGACCGCGGGTGCCGCCCTCCTCACCGGGCGGACGCCGTGTATGCTCGCGCGGGCCCGACGTCGGGCAACGGATGGAGCGCTTCCGGGCCCGTCCCACACGGGCCGCGCGTCCGTGGCCCGGAGGAGTGACGATGGAGAAGCGAGCGAGGAAGCCGCTTCCGCACGACGGCGTGTACGCGCGCATCGGCCGATCGCGTGTCCACGGCGTCGGCGTCGTGGCGATCCGGGACATCCCCGCGGGCACGCGCGTCTTCCGCGGCGAGGACGAGCGCGTCACGTGGGTTTCGAGGTCCATGGTCCGGCGCCTGCCGGCGCCGCTCCGCCGGCTCTACGAGGACTTCGGCATGGTCTGGGGCGATTCGATCGGCGTGCCGAGGACGCTCAACATGCTGTCGGCGGGCTGGTACCTGAACCACTCCGACCGGCCGAACGTCGAAGCCGACGACGACGGCCGGTTCTTCACGCGGCGCCGGATCCGAAAGGGCGAGGAGCTGACCGCCGACTACCGCACGTTCTGCGACGAGCCGCTGCCATTCCGGCCGCGGCGCGACGGACGGGTACCCCGGGCCGCGAAGTCGGGACGCGGGCAACGCCGCTGAGCGGCCAGGGCGCGGCGCCGCCCGCCGCCGTCAGCTCCAGGTGAGTTCGTGTTTGGAGAGCGGCCGCGAGCGGACGCGCCTGCCCGTGGCGGCAAAGATCGCGTCAGCGGGCCCCCGTTTGCCTACTCCCGCTGCTCTCCGCGGTCCCGCGCACGCGGCATCGGCAAGGCCCCGGTGTGCGGCGTTTCTTCGCCGTTCGACGGCTCCCAGGCACTGATCCCCGGATTCTCGACGGTGTGCCAGAGGCCGGAAGCAAGGTCATAGGCGAGGACGTTCCGAGGCGGCTGTGCGCCGGGCTCCATGAGGAGGATCCATCTCCCGCTGGTCGTGGCCTGGACCACGGCCGACCGCAGCGCTCGGGGAATCTCGATCGGCTGCAGTCCGCCGTCCGCTGCCTCGGCTCGTGCCAGGACGGGCAACCATCCGAACGGGCCCTTCGAGCAGGTGACGAGCGCGCCCCCGGGAGCAGCGAAGAGTCCGTCCGGCACCGGGCCGCGGCGGCGGAGCCGGCGGACTCGATCCGTTCCGGCAGTCCAGACGAGCAGGCTGTCGTGCGTCACGAGTGCGACGTGCGTCACGCCGGGCGATGTGATCACGCCGCGGACTCCCGACGCGGCTTCCAGCACGGGCTCCGGGGTCCCTCCTTCCTCGTCGATCCGCCACAGGCGCCGGCCGGAGAGACCCAGGAGCTGGCGATGAGCGGGATCGTATCCGAGCCAACGGACCTCCGATGACGTGACCACGATGTCGGCCGCGGCGCAGTCGCCGGTGCGGAGCGCGCGCACCTGCCGGTCTTCGGCCCACCACAGTTTCGTGTGCCCTGCCGTGCGGACCTTCGCCGTGATCCAGCGGGGTGCGTGGCAGACCAGCAGGCTCTCGGGTCCCAGTCCTACCAGCATTCGACGGCGTCGGAGTGGTTCGGCGACGCGTCCCCCCGACACGTTGCCCCCGAAGAGCACGATGCGGTCGAGTTCGAACTGAGACACTTGCGGCTGGCTCGAGGGAGCGCGGAGCAGGACGTCGGCGAGGATCCAGCGGGAGGGAGGAACCGGCTCCAGCTTCACCGCGAAGTTGCTCGTAAGGCGCGAAACTCCTTGCGTTCCTGGAACGACTCCAGCGATGCCGCCGTCGTAGCCCACGACGACGCTCCGACCGTTGGAGGTCCATACCAGGGAGTTCGCGCACGGCCCGTCGAGCCGCGTGTTCCCCCGGATCAGTCGTGCACCCGATGCGCTGGGGTCCGCGATCGTCGGAGCGGAGGGCTCGGCGTACTCGTGGCCGTGCCTTCGTGGCTGCATCGCGAAGTAGCTGAGTCGCCTCTCCGCCCCGCGTGCCGATCCGATCCAGAGCCGGGTCGTGTCGCCCGGGTCCGACGATCGCGACGTCCAGGCGATCCGTCCTCCGCGGGGGCTCGTGACGAACCGGACCACGTGCTGCCCGGCGGGGCAGGTCCACAGGGTTTCGGGGCTTCCGAGGTGGAAGGGGGCGCGGACGACGACTCCGTCCTGGAACAGGAAGAACGTCGTGTCGCTCTCGGCGGCGAAGACGGAGCCCCACGGCTCGGCCCGGACCCGGCCCGCGAGCAGCGCGAGCAGGGCGATCGACCCGATGCAGACTCCCGCAGGGAACCATCGGGCGCACGGGGACCGTGCCGACAGACCGACTCGGACGAGCGGCCGCCGGCGCATGCGGATACGGCGGGGGAGAACGCGCCCGGAGTCGAGGTGCGCCCGGCGCAGCAGCATCGCGAACCCCCTGTTCTGGGTCGGACGCTTCGGAACGCTCGGATGGACAACCCGCAAGCTAGGACCGGGCCCGGGAACGGTCAACGTGCATTCGCGCGAACAGGAAGCGTGACGCCGGACGGCCCAGCTGCGGCGAGCGCTATCGATAACAGTCCGGGCCCGGCCCGGGTCATGCACCGAGGCCGGCAGCGAGCGGATGCTCTCGCCCGTGGCGGCGAGGGCCGTGTTCACGAGCGTGCGAATCGCCGGAGGCAGCGCGGGCTCTCCGAGCCTCTTGGCGAGGGGGGGCACCCCGAGCGAAGGGCGCTTCCACTCCGGCCCAAGCGGTTCCCCGGGCCGCGAAGCGACGGAGCCGGACGTGCGGCTGACGTCCCGGCCCGGCGGGCAGCACCTCCACGCCCCCAGGAGCACCCCCTCCGATCGGCCCATGGTTTCGAAGCAGCGCTGAGCCGATCCTGACTCGAAGGTGAATACGGGGGCGCCCTGCGCCGGGCAGCGGCCCGGCGGGGACGACCTGCGCCCTCCGAATGCAGCACGCGACCTCGAGTCCGAGCGGACACCCCTCGGTACCAGGGATGAACCAACGAGAGGAGCAGTCATGCAGACTCCCGACCGCCAGCGGTCCGGTACGATCCTGTCTCCGGGCCCGCTTCGCGTCGCCCTCGCCGCGACGCTCTCCATCACGGCCGTCCTCCTGTGCGGCGCACCCGCGCGCGCGTACAGCCGGTATTCCGTGAACCGCGACGCCACCAACTGCAGGGGCTGTCACGGGGACTTCCGTGCCTCGGGCACTTACGTCTCGAAGAGCGACGGCGTTCAGTGGAAGGACCCCGGCACCGGAACCGGCATGAACCTGCATGATGGCCATCGGACGTACATGCTGAGCGGGGATTGCAGCACCTGCCACGGAAGCGGCTCGAGATTCCCCGTCCTGACCTACAGTTCGGCCGGTGGCACCGGCCTGGCGCCGATCGCGTGCCTCGGATGCCACGGCCGCCCCGAGCCGAACTACGGCGGCGGAGTCAGCGGCGTCGGCCTGCGGCAGCATCACTACCGGAAGGGAATCACGGTCTGCCTCGACTGTCACGACGATGCGGACCCGGCCAACTTCACGACCGCGAACGAGCACACGTTCCCGCCGTACTACGCGATGCCGGACGCGAACCATCCCGACAAGCCGGCCAACCCGTGCAACATCGGCGGCTCGGAAGGGGCGATCGCCCCGCCCCGGGGACTCGACAACGACGGCGACCTCGTTTACGACGGCTCGGAGCCGGAATGCGACCTCGTGCCCGCGCACAAGCCGACGTGGGGGAGCCTGAAGGCCCTGTACCGCTAACTCCAGCTCAGGTCGTGCCTCGAGACCGGCAGCGAGCGGAGACGCTTGCCCGTCGCGGCGAAGATCGCATTCACGAGCGCGGGAATCACCGGGGGCAGCGGGGGCTCCCCGAGCCCCGTGGGTGAGTGGTCGCTCCGGACGAACTGCACCTCGACCGGCGGGACCTGCGGAAGCCGCAGCAGTCGGAACGTGTCGTAGTTCGACTGCACGGCGCGCCCGCGCTCGATCGTGATCTCCTGCCCCAGCGCCTGGGCGAGCCCGTCGAGTGCCCCGCCCTGGGCTTCCTGCTCGGCCCGGCTGAGGTTGATGATCGTGCTCCCGATGTCGGCGGCGACCCACACCTTGTCCACGCCCAGCCGGCCCGCCCGGCTCACGGTCGCCCGCACGACCTCGGCGACGTAGCCGCGGTGGCAGTAGTGGAAGCCGACGCCCATGCCCGTGCCCCGGGGCAGCGAGTGCCGGCCCCACCCGGAAATCTCGCGCACGCGCTCGAGCACGCCGATCGCCCGCTTCGGGTCCACGTAGCGCGGCTCCGCGCCGGCGGCGTCCGCGAGCAGGTCGAGCCGGAACTGCAGCGGGTCCCTGCCCGCCGCCAGCGCCAGCTCGTCGAGGAAGGACTGGCAGACGAACGCGAAGCCGTTGCTCCCGGGGGCGCGCAGGGCGCCGGTCGGGACCCCGAGGGGCATGACCGAGGACTCGATCGCGAGGTTGGGGACGTAGCCGGCCGGGAACTCGTCGGCCGGCAGGCTGGCGCTCGGCGCGAAGTGCTCTCCCTCGCCGAAGCTCACGAAGTGGTTGCGCCAGGCCACGACCTTGCCGCCGGCGTCCACCGCGCCCTTCAGGAAGTGGAAGCCGGCCGGACGGTAGAAGTCGTGCGCCATGTCGTCCTCGCGCGTCCACAGCAGCTTCACGGGGACGCCGACCTCCCTCGCGATCCAGGCCGCTTCCACGAGGTAGTCGTTGCGCAGGCGCCGGCCGAATCCGCCGCCCGCGCGCGTGAGGTGGATCGTGATGCGCTCCGGGGGCATGCCGAGCGTGTCCGCCACCAGGCCGCGGCCGCTCTCGGGAGTCTGCGTCAGCCCCCACATCTCGAGGGCGCCGTCGTGGAAGTGCGCGGTGAAGTTCACCGGCTCGAGCTGCGCGTGGGCGAGGAACGGGTACGAATAGTCCGCGGTCACCACCTTCGCGGCGCGCCCGAATGCCGTGGCCGGGTCGCCATTGAGCCGCAGCGTGCGCTGAGGCGGCTGCGGGCCCAGTTCGGCCGCGCGCTTCGCGAAGCCTTCACTGCCCTGCGAGGCCGTGTCGCCCTCGTCCCAGTTCACCCTCAGGACCTCGCGGGCCTTCTGCACCTGCCACCAGCTGTCGCCGACGACGGCCACGCCTGGCAGCAGGCCGGCCAGCGCCGGGCCGCCCTCGACGGCGAAGGCATGGCGGATGCCGGGCCGCGCCCTCACCTCGTCCAGGTTGGCCGAGACGACCCGTCCGCCGAAGACGGGGCACTTCACGAAGCTCGCGTAGAGCATCCCGGGGCGCGTGACGTCGATCCCGTAGAGCGGCCGGCCGGTGACGATCGCCTGCAGGTCCACGTCCTTCACCCGAGTGCCGATGATGTGGAACTGCCCGGGCTCCTTGAGCGTCACCTGCCCGGGGTCAGGCACCGGCATCGTCGCGGCGGTCGCGAGCAGGCGGCCGTAAGGCAGGGAGCGCCGGCTTCCGCGATGGCGCACGAGGCCCGGCGCCGTCTCGCACTCGGAGGCGGGCACGGCCCAGGTCTTCGCCGCCGCCGCCACGAGCATCGCCCGGCCCGCCGCGCCGACGCGACGCGTCGGCAGCCACTCGGTCGGCGTCGCGCGGCTGCCGCCCGCGAACTGGTTGCTGAACTTCGTCGGGTCGAACGACGCCTGCTCGACGGTGACCGCGCTCCACTCCACGTCCAGCTCGTCGGCGATCAGCATGGGCAGCATGGTGCGGACGCCCTGGCCGATCTCGGGGTTCTTGGCGACAATCGTGACGCGCCCGTCCGGGGTCATGCGGACGAAGACGTTCGGCTGGAACGCGGCCGGCGCGGCGTCCGCGGAGCCCGGCAGCTCGAGGCGGGCGGCGATCAGCAGGCCGCCTCCCGCGATCGCGGTGACCTTGAGGAAGTGCCGGCGGCTGAGGGTCGGTGAGTCGGACATGGCGCCTCCTACCTGCCGCCAGCGTCGCGGGAGCCGCCGGGAGCGGGGTGCCGGATGCCCGGGATCGTCCTGCCGGAGCCGAGCCCCGCCGCGAGATGGATGGCCTCGCGGATCCGGAGGTACGTGCAGCACCGACAGAGGTTGCCGCCCATCGCCTCGTCGATCTCGGCGTCGGTGGGTTTCGGCTGGCGCGCGAGCAGCGCCGCGGCGGACATGATCTGGCCCGCCTGGCAGTAGCCGCACTGCGGAACGTCGAGCTCCTTCCACGCGCGCTGGACCGGATGCGAGCCGTCGCGTGAGAGCCCCTCGATCGTGGTGATGCGGGCGCCCCGGACCTCCGAGACGGAAGTCGTGCACGATCGAACCGCTTCGCCGTTCACGTGCACCGTGCAGGCGCCGCACTCGGCGATGCCGCAGCCGAACTTCGTGCCCTTGAGGTCGAGCGTGTCGCGGATCACCCACAGGAGCGGAGTGTCTCCCGCGACGTCCACGCTGGCGACCCGGCCGTTGATCGTGAACCCGACTTTCATTCGGACTCCCGCGCGAGGGATGGAGCATCCGGCGGTCGAGAGCGAAACGCTAGCCAGCGGGCGGAGCGGAGGTCAACCGCCAAGTGACGATCGCGGCAACATCCCCGGGGCTCAGTCCGCCAGCTTCAGCGTCCGCAGGAGCGCCGCCCAGCGGGGGTCGCTCTCGAAGCGGAGGAAGTTCGGCTCCGCGGCCACGAGGATGATGCCGGGGTCGCGCTGCGGGATGCAGCGCTCCAGCCATTCGAACGTGGCGTCCGCGTCGCCGATGGCCGCGTAGACCGCCGCGATCTGGAAGGCCGCTGTCGCGCTGGCCACCTGCTCGAGATCGCGCACGGCGGCGCGCGCTTCGACCTCGCGTCCGGCCGCGCCGTGGACGATCCCGAGCGCAAAGAACCGGCTCCAGCCCGCCGTTTCCCGCTCGGCCGCCTCGAGCGCTTCCGCGGTGCGTCCGACCCCCAGCAGGCCCATGGCGAGCCAGAAGTGCCCATTGAGGCGCCGGGGGGACAGCTCGAGCGCCTTGCGGAACGCCGCGAGGGCCTCCTCGTGCCGGCCGGCCAGGCGGAAGTACTGCCCGAGCCGCACGTAGCTGGCCGAGCTCAACGGATCCAGCTCGACGGTGCGTCGCTGCAGCTCGAGCGCGTCCTCGACCCGGCGGCGAATCCGCATCGACAGGGCCATGCGCGTCAGCGCCTCGACGTGGTCGGGCTCCAGCTCGAGCGCTTTCCGAAGCATCGAGTCGGCCGCGGTCCAGTCCCAGTCGTGGTTCTGCATGACCTCGGCCATCGCGACGTAGCCCGCCGCGAGTCCGGGATCGAGGTCGATGGCACGCTGGGCCGCCGCCCGCGCCAGGCGGTAGCCCTCGTGGATCTCGTGCCAGTCGTATCCCGCCTGGAGTGAGCGCGCCTGGGAGATCTGCGCCCAGGCGCTGGCGTGCTTCGGATCGAGCGCGACGACCTGCTCGAGATAGCCCAGCGCCCGCTCGGTGTCCTCGCGCGTGGAGCGTTCCAGGAGGTAGCGGCCCTGCAGGTAGAGCCGATGCGCCTCCGTGTTCTCGCCGCGGCCGCGGGCGGCGGCGGCGGCAACCTCGGCCTTCACCTCGCCGCTCGTCTTCGAGTCGGGCTGGTCCCCGAGCAGCGTCGTGCGCAGCTCCTTCACCACGCACTGCGCGATGTCGTCCTGCACCGCGAAGATGTCGTCCAGCGTCCGGTCGTAGGTCTCCGACCACAACGGGTAGCCGTCGGCGACGTTGACCAGCTGAACCGAGATGCGCACCCGGGTTCCCGACTTGCGCACGCTGCCCTCGAGCACGGTCGCCACGCCGAGCGCACGGCCGACGTCGGCGATGGTGACTTCCTTGCCCTTGAAGGTGGCGGACGAGGTGCGCGCGGCCACGCGCAGGCCCTTGATGCGCGCGAGCACGTTCAGCAGCTCGTCGGCGAGGCCGTCGGAGAAGTATTCGTCGTCGGCGTCACGGCTGCGGTTTGCGAACGGCAGCACCGCGACCGAGGGAGCCTTCGCCGCCGCGGGCTTCGCGGCGGGAGAGGAAGTTCGTGGGGGCGAAGAGGTGCCCGAAGCGACTTCGCGCTTCAGCATCTCCAGCTCGTTGCGCACGTCGCGTGCGGTCTGGAAGCGGTGTTCGACGTCCTTCTCGAGGCACCGCACGATGACCCGGTCGAGGTCGCGCGGGACGTCGCCGCGGACGTCGGCCACGGGCGGCGGCGGGTCGCGCAGGATCGCCGAGCTCACCTCGGCGGCCGACGAGCCCCCGAACGGGCGCCGGCCGGTGGTCAACTCGTAGAGCAGGATGCCGAAGGAGAACAGGTCCGCGCGCGCGTCCACCGCATCGCCGCGCACCTGCTCGGGCGCCATGTAGGGGATGGTCCCGACGACCATGCCCGCGGTCGAGACGGGCGTGGCCACCGTCGGCATCTGCGTGCCCGCCATCGCGGAGCCCGCCCGTCCGCCGGCCTCGTCGAAGCGCGCGAGCCCGAAGTCGAGCACCTTGAGACGTCCTTCGCGCGTCACCATGACGTTCGCCGGCTTGAGGTCGCGGTGCACGATGCCCCGGTCGTGGGCGGCCACCAGCGCGTCGGCGAGCGGGATGGCGAGGTCGAGCACGCGCATGAGCGGCAGGCCGCCGGGCGTCAGGAGCCGATCGAGGCTCTGGCCCTCCACCAGCTCCATCGTGAGGAAGCTCAGCCCGCCGGCCTCCTCGATGGAGTAGATCGTGACGACGTTCGGGTGGGTGAGGGCGGCCACCAGGCGCGCTTCACGCTGGAAGCGGGCGAGCCGCCCGGGATCGGCGGCGACGGATTCCGGCAGCACCTTGAGCGCCACCTCGCGCCCGAGCTTCGGGTCCTTCGCGCGGTAGACCTCGCCCATGCCGCCGGCGCCGAGGAGCGCGACGATCTCGTAGCTGCCGACCCGGGAACCCGGATGGAGGGAGGACATGGAACGGGCAGTCTAGGAGATGGCCCGCGCCCCGGCCAGCGCACGAGCGCGGGCCGGGCCGCCGGCGAAATCGTTCAGGGCAGCAGCGTGACCCGCCGGACGAGATCGGTTCCCGGACCGTGCAGGCGCACGAGGTAGAGGCCCGGACGCAGGTCGCCGCGATCCAGCCGCCAGGTCGCGCTGCCCTCGCCGGTGACGCCGTCCGCGAGCCGTGCGACGCGCGCGCCGCGCAGGTCGTACACATCCACCGTCAGGGGACCGGGGCCCGCGAAGCGCACCGACAGCTGGCCGCGGAACGGGGACGGGCCGGCCGAGAGGCGTGCGCCGCCGTCGGCGACCGCGACCGGCGGCACGCCGACGCTCGAGCCGGGCACCTCGGGACTGCCGGCGTTCACCCAGGCCGTGTAAACGTACGAGGCCGTCATCACGGTCGCCGCGTCCATGCGCATCTGGGTCAGGTCCTTCGTGTCGTTCCAGAGCGAGGCGTAGTAGGTCGAGTTGTACGACCCGCCCGAAGCCGCCTTCGCGGCATCGTCGGCCGCCAGGATGGGGCTCACGCCGGTCCAGGACTCGCCGATCAGGTCGAAAATCGCGTCCTGGGGGCTCGCGTAGTACGTGACGCCCGCCGGCGCGGTGTGGAGCTGGCCGACGTACGTGCCGACCATCGTGCTCTCGTAGCGCGAGTGGATGCCGTCGTTGCCGGTGTACTGGCCGTTGTAGTTCTCGGTGCAGTGGAACGGCTGGTTGGCGTCGCCGACGTAGTGGCAGAGGTCCGCGATCGTGAGCGCGGCGTCGTCCCACAGCCCGGCCTGGAACTGCTGGGTCAGCGTCCCCACCACCTCGGTGATCGCCCAGGGCAGGATGCCGGTGTTGAGGACGGTCGAGGCGCCGTACTCCGCCTCGAGCACCGCGCGGTCGCGCGGAAGGGTGCCGGCCAGGAACTCGGGGTAGCTGTCGATGTCGATGTAGTGCCGGTAGCTCTCGCCGGGTGTGGAAGACTTGCGGGTGTCCGGATCCGTCACGTGCGCGTCCACCACCGAGTCGAACGCGCGCAAGCCGTCGATCTGGGGGGGCAGGTGCTGCGAGTAGTTCTGGGCGATGTAATGGTGGCCGACCGAACCCCAGGCCCGTCCTTCCGCGGGAAGCACGACGAGGAGCACCGTGGCGAGAGCGAGCGGAAGGGAATGGCGCGTGCGGTCGAATATGGACATTTCGCCCCCTCGATCGGGAAGAGAGCCGGGTATCAGGTCTGGTGACTTCGAGTCACGAGAAGCGTAGCACGCCGGGCAGCGATGCCCACGCGACCGGCAGCGAGTCGTCGCGGAAGCGGCCTGCGATCGCGGCGCCGCGGCGCTAGGGCCCGGGCTCGAGGCCGGCCACGGGGACCAGGTTCCCGTCCTCGAGCCGCACGGGCGGCAGGTACACGCCCTCGCGCTCGCGCACCCACCACGCGCCGGTCCGCCGGCGCGTCTCCGCGTCGGAGAAGCGATAGCGGTAGAGCATCGCGCGCAGGTACTCGGGAGGCCGGTCGGGGAAGGGATCGCCCGCGAGCAGGCCGAGCACGGGCTTCGAGCCCGCCAGGAGCTGGCGCGCGAAGCGCAGGAACCAGTAGGCGGGGCGTCCGGGCTGGAGTGCCGCGAACCACATCTGCCAGTCCAGGCGCGGCATGTGCCCGGGCACGAACGCCGGTCGCCGCGTCGGATCGCCCGGCTTGTAGCGGAAGCGGTACGGGCGCCAGTGCTCGCCGTCGCGGCTGCCCTCGACGATGATCTCGTCGCGGTGCGTCGTCATCACGGCGAAGAGGCCGTAGGCGTTGATCGTGCGGAACGGCAGCACCGCCTGGTACACGGCGGGCAACGGGCCCATCCACGCGTCGGGGACGCGGAGCGTTGCGAGCATCGGGTAAAGGCCGAGCACGCCGAGGGCGACCGCGATGCCCGTCGCGAGGCGCCGGCGCCCGGACGCGGCCGAGGCGCCGGCGGCCGTCGTTTCGAGCCCGGCGAGACGCCGGAGCCAGCGTGGCCACACCGCGTCGTCCAGCAGCATCACGCACAGCGCCAGCGCCAGCCAGTTGAAGAAGCCGTAGTTCCCCGTGACGAGGATCAGCACCTGCAGGGACGCGATGGCGGCGGCGCCCGCCATGCGGGCCCGGCGGGGGGCGAAGAAGAGGAACGGGGCGAGTCCCTCGATCGCGAACATCGCGGCGGCCGAGAACGACTGGAATCCCGCGGGCAGGTGGTGCGCGTACCAGGCGGTCCACGGCGGCAGCGGCTGTGTCTCGTAGTGAAAGCGCAGCGCCGTGAGGTGGCGCCACGAAGGGTCGCCGCTCGTGAGCTTGACGACCGCCGACGAGAACATGAGACGGAAGACGAGCCAGCGCGAGAGCCAGACCGCCGCGCGTGCCGGCCGCCACGCGTCGCCCGGATTCCACCGCCACGTCCACGGGGAGAGCAGCGCGGCGATGATGGCCGCCTCGAGCAGCAGGCCGTCCCACTGGAACCAGAGGAAGTTGCCGCCGATCGACGAGAGGGAGAGGTAGGTGGCCCAGGCGACGAGCAGCATCGCCCGCGGTGCGACGCCCGCTACGACGAGGAGCGAAGCGAGCACGCCGGCGATACACAGGCCCATCAGGAACCCGTCGCTCGCGTTCAGCCAGGCCAGCGTCGGCAGCAGGTAGAAGCGCACCGCTCCGTAGCGGGTGGCGAGAGCCGCGAGCCAGTCCGCGGCGGGGAGGATCCCGGCGTGCCCGACCAGCCCCTCGACCTGAACGGCGAGCGAGACGAACGCCATCAGGAACACCGCGCCGACCAGCCGGACGAACACCCAGGACGTCAGCCGCTCGCCCGGCGGGACAACGTGCTCGCCCCAGAGAAGCCGCGTGACGGCCGTCGCCCGGTCGCGGTTGCGGGCCACGAGCCGATAGAACGTCTCGCTCAGCGCAGCGAAGCCGGGAACGTGCGAATACGCCCACCACGCGAGGCCCCGGCGGGGCGCATGCGACAGCGCCCGGAACACCGCCGCCGCGGCGAAAAAGGTCCTGCCGTCCGGCTCGAGGAGCACGACGGACTCGGCGAAGCGCTCGGCGGGGACCTCGGGATGCTCCGCCGCCACGGCCTGGTAGGGCGCGACGTCCACGTGTCCGTCGATTGCGCGGCGCCACCGCGCCACCCAGCTGCGGCAGAAGCCGCAGTCGCCGTCGAAGACGAGGAGCGGACGAGCGAGCGGGGACATGTGCGCATTCTAGAGGCTCGGTACTTCGAAAGTGAGCCCGCACCCGCCGTCCGCGTCGAGGAGCCTGAACGGAATCCGGCGGCCACCCCGGGAGGTGACCGCCGGAAGACCGGCCGCGGCGCTGCCCCGCCGCTACTGGCGCAGCACGAGCTTCTGCGTGCGCACGTCACCGGCCCCCTGCAGGCGCACGAAGTAGACGCCGGGTGCGACGCGGTTCCCGTCGTCGCCGCGCGCGTTCCACGACACCGTCCGCGAGCCGGGTGCGTCCACGCGCTGCACGAGCTTCGCGACCTCGCGTCCGGCGAGGTCCACGATCGAGAGCCGGACCGTGCTGGCGAACGGCACGCTGTAGACGAGCGTGACGCCGGACGAACTCGGGTTCGGGCGCGGCGGCGCGAGCGCGAGGGTGGACGGCGGACGGGGCGGCCCGGCCGCCAGCACACAGGCGTTCCACCACTGGGTGAGGCCCGCCTTCACCTCGTCGCGGAAGATCTCGGCAGAGGCCTCCCAGAGCCGGTCGCTGGCGCCGGCGTCGGTCGATGCCCCGTGGATGAAGATGCCGAACTCGTACTCGTTGCCCGCGATGCGCCCGTTGCACAGGGGCAGCAGCACCCAGCCGCCGATCGAGTAGAAGAACTCGCACGTCGGGTAGCACAGCCCGTACGAGCCGGCCTTGAAGGCGTAGCGGATCCCGTCCTTGTAATCGGCGGCGATCGAGGTCATGCCCATCAGGGCGGCTTCCTGGTCCACGATCGTCTCGAGCTTCGTCTGGATCGGGAAGTAGTTCTTCTCGTTGACGAGGTACTGCCGGAGGCTGTCGCGCCACGTCGAGTTCAGGACGGTCGAGTTGAAGATCTTGCGGTACATCAGCGCGTTGTCCGCGAGGGTCAGCTGGTTCGGGGCGGCGTACGCCGAGTCCGCGCAGCCGATCCGGTGGCGCAGCTGCGAGCCGGTCATGCCGACCACCGAGGTCGCGGTGAGGTTGATGTCCTCGTTGCCGTAGCGCTGGCGGAAGAACTGGGCGCGGTTGTTGTCGGAATTCTTCAGCATGCGATACAGGCTCGCGCGGTAGTTCTCGCTGACCGGGGAGGTGTCGAGCGGGCAGCTGCCCGATGCGCCCGTGTACTGGGTGTGGAGTGCCCCCATGGCCTCGCTTCCCGCCTGCACACGGCGCATGAAGTGCAGGGCGATGAGCGCCTTGATGGAGCTGGCGGGCTCGAAGACGTAGTCCGGCTGCAGGCTCGCCAGCACCGAGCCGTTCGAGCGCTCGAGCAGCAGACCCGTCGCCCCGTCGCTGCCGTAGCCGAGGATGCCCGCGATCCGGGTCGTGAGCGCGTTCGAGTTGTTGATCATCAGCGCGCCGTAGGCCGTGAGGCCGCCGGCGTCGTAGCTCTCAATGTCGAACACGCGGGCGCCGTTCTGCAGCGACTTCGCGACGATGTTGCTCACGGAGGTGTCGTAGTACCACCACCAGTTGACCGCCGAGCCGCCGGTGTTCTGGACCATGACGACGTCGAAGCGCCGCACGCCGCCGTCGGTGTAGACGTTCCAGTCGTAGAGGCGGGCCTGGTTCGCGTTGATGTTCGTGGTGACCGTCGGGCCGGTGACGCCGTAGTACCACCACCAGGCCTTCGCGTCGGCGCCGGTGTTGGAGATGAACACCGCGTCGTACGCGCGGCCCACGCTCGTAGCGTACGAGCTCAGGCCGATGAGGCGGGCGGTGTTCGCGTTGATGAGGTTGGTGATGTCGGTCGGCGAAGCCCCGACGAGCCACCACCAGCCCCGCGCCTCGGCGCCGGTGTTGTTCACCATCACGCAGGCGAACTTCGTCTGGCCAGCATCATCGTAGCGGCGCAGGTCGATCAGCCGGGCCTGGTTGGCGTTCAGGTAGTTCGTGATGTCCGCGACGGTCACACCGTAGTACCACCACCAGCCGCTGACGGCCTGGTCGCCCGAGTTGTGGACGAACGTCGCGTTGAAGAGGATCGGCCCCGTGCTCGCGACCTCGAGATCCACGAGGCGGGCTCCCTCGGTGTTGATGAGGTTGGTGATCTGCGCCTCGGTGGCACCGTAGAGGTGCCACCATCCCGTCGGTGTCGAGCTGACGCGGCCGCTCTCGACGGCTCGCGCGGGACCCGCGGCCAGACACAGCGTGAGAAGGAACAGGGGACCGAGTGCGGTGAGCTTCATCGGCTGCCTCCGGGGTGAGGACGTGGGGTCCGGGTGGCAAGCTCCATCCGCATGGGTCGCGACCGCAGGCAGGAACGGAGGGCGGTCGCGCTGGGGGAGGGATGGAGGCTCCCCGCGGCACTTCTACGGCGGATACTGGGAATCGTGCCGGGCGCGGTCAACGCCTAATGCACCCGCGGCCCCTCCGTTCCCATGAATCGCGCGCGACGGCGTGGCCGTGGGTGGCGGGCGAGGCCGATGCCGCACAGACGACTACGACCGGGCGGGCGAACGAGGCAGGAACGAAAGTCCGCTTGGAAGGCCGAGCGGTATGGCGCAAAGATTCCGCGCGGTATCCCCGCGAGCCCGCCCGCCCGCACCACGCCTCGGGCCGGTGGTGGTGCCGGGCGGCCGAGTCGGCCCGGGCGACGAACAGGCCGACGCGACTCGGCTCTGTGCGACGGGTTCAGCGAGCACCAGACTGCCTCCCCGTCCCCGAACAGCGTTGTGGATTTCCCAGTCCGCCCCGCATCCTGTCCTGATCGGCGCACGATGCAGAGGAGGGATCCACGAAGCATGCCCGCGTCGTCGTCACCCGCGACGGCGGGCCCGAGACTCTCGAGGTGCTCGAGGAGGAATGCCCCGAGCCGCAGCGCGGCGAGGTCCGCGGCGCATCGGGCGGGGTGGGCACGGCACTCCTCCAGCTCGGGCGTCTCGCCGTGCTGGAGATGTACGGGACCTGCTCGCCGCGCGGAGGCGCGACGGTCACCGAGCTGGGCGGCACGCGGATCGACTTCCGGCAGGCCGACTACGTGAAGGAGCTTCGCCGATATGCGAGCGGGGGTGTGGACGCCGTCTTCGACCCCATCGGTGGATCGCACCTCTGGCACTCCCGGCAGGCTCTGCGTCCGGGCGGGAGGGTCGTGGGCTGTGGCCTGTCGACCTCGTTGCGTGGAGACGGGCTGACGTCGAACCGACCCGGCCGGCGCCAGCGCTTTCGGGGGCACGGCGGTCTTCGCCCTCTCCATCGCCGGCGGCTGGCTGCTCCCGGGCGGCAGGCGGGTTGTCCTCTACAGCATCCAGACGCTCAAGCGGATGAAGCCGGCGCTGTTCCGTCGGGACCTGATCGTCCTGCTCGACCTCCTGCGGCAGGAGAAGATCAAGCCGGTCATCGCCGGCCGCTTCCCGCTGGCCGAGGCGAGGCAGGCGCAGGAGCTGCTCGGGAAGGGCGGCGTGGTGGGCAAGATCGTGCTCTTGCACGACGGCTCGCCGGCGGAGTCTCCGGGCGGAGATTCCCGGCGGTCGCGAACGGCACTCGAAGCCTGGCCTCTCGCCTGCGCGAGGCAGGCAGCGTCAGATGCGCGTGATCGCGTCCTGCCCATGAGACATCGTCCTTGTTCGCGACAGCGCTCCTGCCAAAGCCGTATCGGTTTGACGTCGCGGCCCGCGCCGGAACACATCTTCGTCCGCCGACGAAAGGCGAGGGCTCCGTGGGGATTCACGCTGGTTGTGCTCTGCCTCGAAGCGTATCGTCGTGGCAGTGGTACGGCCGAGGTGTGTCCACCGCCCTTCGAGCCTTCCCCGGGCGACGTTCGAGACTGCCTTTGATTTCCCATCGCGGCCAGGCAGCCCGCGGCGACCAGTGCCTCCAGCCCCCCATGGAGGGGTGTCGCCAGCACCATACCCGGCGTCGTCCAGACTGCGCATAGCGTCGTCCAGATCGCGTCCGCCGGTGCCGCCGGCGAGCCCGGGTCATGAAACGCGTGGAGGAGCCAACATGAAAAGCGCGTCCAATCCGACGACGTCGCGGCTGCGGAGCCGCGAGTGGGTGCTGGTCCTGGGGATGGTCCTGATCGCGGTGGGGGGCGCTGCACCGTCGCTCGCGCAGGACGAGTACCTCGGCCCCAGCAACAAGCCCGACGATCCCGCCCTTCGATTCCTCCCTCAAGCGCTCGCCGCCCGTCGAGCGCCTCTCGGAACGAGCAGCACGACGGGGTGGCCCGCGACGGACCTCGAGCTGGGCGGCTGGAACGAGCCGGCAATTGCGGTGAACCCGAAGGATCGGATGAACATCGCGTACGCCTCGGCATTCGAGCTGCGCGTCACGACGGACGGAGGCACGACCTGGCAGGCCCCTGTCGACGTCGAGGCGTCGCCGGGCTTCCTGGCCGACGGCGATTGCTCCCTCGCCTTCGACAGCGAGGGACGACTCTTCTGGAGCTACCTCGCGTCACCGATGGGCAGCTACTTCAGCTCCGTGGGGACGGACCTGTTCATCGCGCAGTGCGACCCGCAGACGGGCGCGCTGCTGGCCGGCTATCCCGTCAATGTGACCGAGCAGGTCGGCGTCGCCGGGTCCTCGGGCATCTACAACGACAAGAGCTGGCTCGCGGCCGATGCCGGGGCGGACAGCCCGTTCCGCGACCGACTCTACCTCGCCTGGTCCCTGTTCCCGGCCTCCGGTCCCACAGTCACCATGACGACCCACTCCGCGGACCATGGACTGACCTGGTCGCCCCCGCTCGCCCTGGGCAGCACGGAAACGTTCACGTGGCCGGCCCACGTCGCGGTAGCGCCCAACGGCGACGTCTACGTCGCCGACCACCGCCAGCCGGGATTCGTCAGCAACGTTCCGGACGGCGTCTCGGGCCTCGTGATGCTGTTCCGCTCCACCGATGGCGGCGACACCTATCCGCAGCAGAGCACGCCGTTCCCGCCGGGCAAGGCCGACATGACCTTGAACGTCCAGTCCCGCACGATCGGCAAGATCCTCGGCGCCCGCTTCTGGCTCCAGGGGAGCCTGCAACCCTGGGTGCTGCCCGACCCCAGGGTGCCCGGCCGCATTCACGTCGTGGCGAGCGATGATCCGGACAACGACGTCGACTCCGGGGACGCCGCGGATGTCTTCATCGTGACGTCGAACGACTACGGGCTCAACTGGACCACGCCCCACCTCGTCAGTGACGGGCCGGACACGACCTTCCAGGTCATGCCGACCGCCAGCATCGATCCCACGACCGGATGGATCGTGGTGACCTACTACGACAACCGGAGCCGTCAGGTGAATGGTTCCGGTGACTGGCTCCTCGATCTCTACGCCGCGATGAGCGTGGATGGCGGCGCCACGTTCTCGCCGGGCCTGCGGATCAACGACGCTCCCTTCGATCCCGATGCCGGCGCGCGCTGCCGATACAACTGCGGTCCCTTCGTCAGCGACGTGTGGGCCGCGGGTGGTGGCGAGGCGTTCGCCGTCACGTCCTCGGGCCAGGTGCTGCACCGCCTGGGCGGGACCTGGACGACGCTCGCCACCTTTGGGCTCCAGCTCCTCTCGGTGTGGGGAAGCTCCAGCACCGACGTCTTCATGTGCGGTGTGAACGGCGTGGTCTACCACTACGACGGTGTCCAGATGACCCAGCAGTTGAGCGGCACGTCCCAGGACCTCCATGCGATGGACGGCACCTCCGGCAGCGATGTCTACGCCGTGGGCTCCGGAGGCACCGTCGTTCACTACAACGGAAGCAACTGGTCTCCGCTTCCTCCCGGTCCCACGGACGAGTTGAACGACGTGTGGGTCGGCCCGACGGGAACGGTCTTCGCGGTGGGTGACAACGGCCGGGTCCTGCGCTACGACGGCTCATGGACCGACCTGTCGTCCGGCTCCGGCCGGACGCATCTGGGCGTCTGGGGAACCACGGACAACGACGTCTACGCGTGCTGCGAGAACAGTCCGCCGGAGCACTGGAACGGCGCGTCCTGGGGCACGCTCGACCTCGACCAGGGCCTGGTGACGAGCCTGTGGGGCAGCTCGGCCACGGACTTGATCGCCCTCGGTTTCGGACGCCTCGCGCACTTCGACGGCTTCGCATGGAGCGACGAAACCGTCTCCGAGCACCTGCTGTTCCGGGCGGACGGCAGCGCGGCGAACGACGTGTATGCCGTGGGGGAGCAGGGAGAGATCGTCCGATTCGACGGGTCGGCCTGGGCAACCGAGCCGAATCCCTCGAGACCCGCGAACCCGACCCTGCGCATCGGCGAGTACAACGGCGTGAGTTCGTATGGCGGGCGTGCTTTCGCCGTCTGGTGCGGCAATACGACCTCGGGGGGCGGTCCGCTCGACCAGCAATCCCTGTTCGACGCGATCGACGCCTCGTCCATGGTCCCCGTGAGCGTGCTCGACCCGCTGCACACGCCGGCGGGGCTGCTCCTCGAAGCCCCGAGCCCGAATCCGGCGCATCGGGCCGTGACCGTGAGGTACGCGCTGCCACGGGCGGCGAACGTGGACGTGTCGCTGCTGGACCTGCTGGGACGCAAAGTCGCGACGCTGGTCCACGGGTCGCAGACGGCCGGGCGACACGTGCTGCTGTGGAACGACATCGCCGGCCGCGGGCTGCCGCCCGGTGTCTATGCGCTCCGTCTCGACGATGGCCGCGAGAGCGTCTCGCGGAAGCTGGTTGTCATGCCGACGGGGAGCGCACAGTAGCGTCCGCCGATCACCGAATGCCGCCCGCCCCGGCGTGAAGCCGGGTCGCGGGCGGCATTCCGCGCAAGCAGGATTCCCGCACCGGCACGACACTTCGGCTTGCGTTTCGCGGCACGCGCGTCGCAAGTCCGCAAGGCGATCGCCGCGGACGGGACGGGCCCACCCGAGCATGAGCGCGCGCAACTCGGTACGCGCCTGCCGATGTCGGCGGTTCATCGCGCGCTCGGCACGACCGTTGCCCCATGCGGGCGACCTTCCATCACCGAGCGACAGCGAAGGCAGTTGGGGTGCGTGACGCACGTCGGGCCGAACGCGACGGGCCTTGCAATTTCCAACGGTGATCGGTCGGAGGCACTGGACGAGCCTCCTGCCACCGGGCCGCGTGGCGGCCGCGTGGGATCGCGGTACGCCGGCGAGCTGGTCTTCGGAGTCCGGCATGCCTCCATGGCCGCCCGGACTCAGAGCCCACGAGGAGGAACCTTCATGACTTCACGAGCCTCATGCGCGTCCCTTGCGATCCTCGTCCTGTCCCTGACCGCCGCCGGATGTGCGCGGAAGGCCGCGGAGGCCCCGCCCCAGGTCGCGGTGGCGCCTCCCGCCCCGGCTGCGGCGCCCGAGCCGGAGGCGCCCGCCCCGGAGCCTTCCACGCCGGACTCCGTTGCACCCGCGTCCCCGCAGGAGGCCATGGCCGAGTTCCAGCCCGCATTCTTCGACTTCGATTCCTACCGGCTGGACGCCGGCGCCCGTGACGCGCTCGACGCGGATGCGCGCATGTTGCGGACCGAGCCGGACGTGAGCGTTCTCGTCGAGGGTCACTGCGACGAGCGCGGCACCGTCGAATACAACCAGGCCCTGGGAGAGCGCCGTGCCGAGGCGGCGCGCGACTACCTCGTGGCGACGGGCATCGAGGCGAGCCGCATCGAGATCGTCTCGTACGGAAAGGACCGGCCGTTTGCGAACGGACACGACGAGGAAGCCTGGGCCCGGAATCGGCGTGCGCACGTCGTCGTCCGCTGACGAGCGGGGAGCACCGATCCGCGGTGCGGGCGGTGAAGTCGGGATTCCCGGCGCGAGCCGGGCATCCCGGCCGGGCGGCAGGGCCGCGCTGCGCCATGGTCGGGCTTCGCTTTCGAGGGAGGGTCGCCTGTCACTCCGATCCACTGCTCTCGTCTTGCTCTTCGGCCTGACCTGCGCCTTCGCGCTTGCCGCCTGCAACGCGGACAGGGGCACGGACCCGGCCCCGGTCCGGGAGCTCGATTCGCCCGGGCTGCTGGGTTCCACCACCGGCAGCCGGAACTACATCCACGTGTTCCCGAGCACGGGGACCTACCCGTACCACTGCTCGTACCATTCGACGGCGAATCACCGGGAAGGCGGCTCGGTGACCGTGGCAGGCGGCGGCCCGGACTCGGCCTTCGTCTCGATCTTCCAGGGTGCGTTCGACCCGGCCACGGTCACCGTGAAGCCCGGGGGGCAGGTGCGCTGGCAGAACTTCGACGACGGCGTCCACCACTCGGTGACCAGCGACTGACGCGCCGGCGGCGCGGAGCCGCCGGGGACGAACGAACCGGGACCGTCGCGAAAGGGGCGCGGGACGAATCCCGCGCCCCCTCGCCGTCAGCGCATCTTCGGCACGTGGATGAGCGGGCACTCGAAGTGGCGCACCACCTCTTCGATGCGGATCTGTCCCGCCTGCGCCGCCGCCATGACCTGGGCGGCGTTCGTGAACTGGGTCGGCGCGATGGTCAGGAACGTCACCGGCGTCACGGCCCATCGACCGCCCCGCCAGTTCGCGTCGCCCGGCGCGGCGTCGGAGACGTTCTTGAGCCCGTTGCCGAGGACATAGATCGTGTTGAAGGGTCCGTACTCCGGAAGGTCGGCGGGCGTTCCGACGGTCCGGTACAGCTCGTCGTTGGCGTAGATCATTCCGCCCGGCGGTCCGGCCTGGGCGTATGCGGGAGATTGCGCGAGGACGAACAGAGCTGCCGAAGCCAGGATGGACAATGCACGGCGCATCGAGGGTCTCCTCTGCGACAGGGTCGGTGGGCTCCGCGGCGTCGGGGGCGCCGCGACACGCGAACGAGGTGGCCGCCTCGAGTTGTGCTACGCACCACCGATCCCGGAGTGACGAGGAGATTGGCACTCGGCTCGTGAGTCCATCCGGCGAATGTCCCCCGGCGCGGCGGGCGCGGGGCGCCCCGCGCCCGCCCGGGGCCTACCTGCCCAGCGCCGCCCGGAGCCGCGCGAGGTGATGGAAGCTGTGGCGCACGGCGTGGTCCTCGAGCATGAACTGGCAGGTGAGCGGCGCGAACCCGTAGAGCGAGTTGGGGGCGACGCGCGCCAGTTCCTCGTCGGTGAACTTGCGGATCGTCGCCGCGGCGGAGGCGGCGTTGCGGCTCAGCAACGTAATCGCTTCCTCCTTCGTGACGCCGTCGAAGTCGCGGGCGTGGGCCGCGTTCATCTCGTGAACGGCGTCCCACGTCACGTCGGTCAGCTGGCCGCCGCCGGCGAGCTTCCGCGCCAGCTCGATCTCGAGCGGGTACATGGAGGCGACGTGGTGGACCACGACGCCGATCTTGCGGCCGTCCTTCGGCAGGCTGGCCTGCCACTCGGATTCGGTCATCGAGGTGGCCAGCTCCGCGAGCGCCCGGGCGCCCGCTTCGAGGGTGTCAGCCAGCTGCTGCGCACGAGTGTTCATGGTGCACTTCTCCTGTGGGGTGCGCCGCGCACCATGCGTGGCGCGACGAAAAGGTAGGCGCGCGTCGTCTCGCGGGCTGTCCCGGGCGTCCGAAGTTCCTTGCCGCGCGTCCGCCCGCCGGACGGAAGACCGACGTCGCGCCGGCCCGCGGCCAGGCCGGGGGCTCGTGTCACCCGAAGCCCGCAGTCTTTGCTTGATGTCTCCGGGAATTGCCGCGACATTCCGATACGACATCGGGATCCCGCGCGAACGTCCGACTCCCGCGCGGAACTCGTCACAGGGATGGTCACACGCACGGAGGCGCCCCTTGGCCAAGGCCTACCCGCAGGAACAGCCGCTGACGCTCGTCGCGCGACCGAGGGAGAAGGTGCTCGAGTGCGAC
>CAZPVG010000020.1:0-63103 GCA_964589945.1 uncultured bacterium | reverse complement strand
CTACACCACCGTGAAGTCCGGCGCCTTCGCGATCGCGCCCGCCTTCACGGCCCGCTCGTAGAGCAGCGCGAGGCCGGCGCGGCCGCGCTCGCCCATGTCGAGCGTGAGGTCGTTCACGTACATGTGGACGAAGGTCTTGCCCATCGGCACGTCGAGGCCGCGGCCGAACTGGAGGGCGTAGCGGATCGCCTCCTCCTCGTGCGCGAACGCCGCGTCGATGCTGCGGCGGAAGCCGACGCTGCAGGCCTTCATCAGCTCGGGGCCGAGGTCGCGCCGCACGACGTCGAGGCCGAGCGGCACCGGCAGGTCGTCGCGCTCCTTCCACAGCTCGCCGAAGTCCACCACCTTCGCGAGGCCCTCGGCCTCGTAGGTGAGCTGCGACTCGTGGATGATCACGCCGGCTTCGACCTCGCCCTTCGCGACGGCCTCGGGGATGCGGTCGAACATCACCTCGACCGGCTCGACGCCGGGCACCTCGGTCGCGAGCAGCAGCGCCGCCGTCGTGAGCGGCCCCGGGATCGCGACGCGCTTGCCGCGCAGCGACTCCGGCGTGCGCCGGGTCTTCGCGATCAGGACCGGCCCGTAGCCCCAGCCGAAGCTCGCGCCGCACGTCAGCACCGCGTACCGGTCCGCGAGGTGCGCGTAGGCGTGCGCCGAGCACGCCGTGATCTCGAGGTCGGCCTTCTCGATCGCGCGCACGTTGAGCGACTGGATGTCCTGCAGCACGTGCTCGACGTGGCAGCCCTCGATCGCGGCCTCGCCGGTGTGGAAGCCGTAGAACATGTACGCGTCGTCGGCGTCCGGGCTGTGGCCGAAGCGGATCGTGCGCAGGGCGGTGTTCGGCGTCGCGGTCATGCCTTCTCCAGGGTCTTGGGCGCCAGGTACTCGACGAGGCGGCGAAGGGCGCGCGGCCACGCGTCGCTGTAGCCCTTCGCGAAGTTCGAGTAGAGCGCCGGGTGGCCCATCTCGTGGGTCACGTGCAGCTTCGAGCCGCCGGGCGCCGCGGCGATTTCGAACCGGATCGTGCCGGCGTCGCGGTTCGGGTAGCCCTGGTGGCCACCCTTGCACGCGGCGAGCGCCGGCTCGTCGAACTCGACCCAGGTCGCCTCGTAGGGCCACGGCGAGGAGTAGGCCCGATGCCAGCGCATCGTGAGGCGGCCGTCCAGCTCGGGCTCACTGTCGCAGGCGTCGCAGAACCAGCGCTCGAGATGGCGGCCCTCGGTGACGGCCGCGAAGACCCGCTCGGGGGGCGCCACCAGCTCGGCGTCGAACTCGAGAACGATGTTGGTGCTCATCCGGCCCTCACCTCGCGCAGCTCGTCGGAGCGGCGGAACAGCTCGGAGCGCAGCCTGGCGAGGCCTTCGCCGGTGCGCGCCGAGACCACGTGGCAGTCGGGGTACTCGATCCGCAGGGCCGCCGCCTCCTCGGGATCGAGCGCGTCGCACTTGTTGAACACCATGATCCGCGGCGGGCGCGGGTCGCCGAGGATCCTGTCGAGCACCTCGTCCACGGCGTTCAGGTGGCGGCGGAAGTCGGGATCGGCGGCGTCAGTCACGTGCAGCAGCACGTCGGCCTCGATGGCCTCGACGAGCGTGCTGTGGAACGACGCGACGAGGTGGTGCGGCAGCTTGCGGATGAAGCCGACCGTGTCGGTCAGCAGCGCCATCTGCCGCTCGCGGCTCACCATCTGCCGGGTGGTCGAGTCGAGCGTCGCGAACAGCCGGTTCTCGACGAACACGTCGCTGCGGGTGAGCGCGTTGAAGAGCGTGCTCTTGCCGGCGTTCGTGTAGCCGACGAGCGCGGCCCGGAACTGGCGGCGCCGGCGGCTCCGCTGCGTCTCGCGCTCCTTCTCGACCGAGCGGAGGGCGTCCTTCAGCCGCGCGATGCGGTCGCGCACGAGGCGGCGGTCGGTCTCGAGCTGCGTCTCGCCGGGGCCGCGCGTGCCGATGCCGCCGGCCTGCCGCTCGAGGTGCTTCCACATGCCCATCAGCCGCGGCAGCATGTACTCGAGCTGGGCCAGCTCCACCTGGAGGCGCGATTCCCGCGTGCGCGCCCGGCGCGCGAAGATGTCGAGGATCAGCTCGGAGCGGTCGATGACCTTGCGCTGCGAGGCCTTCTCGAGGTTCCGCACCTGCGCGGGCGAGAGGTCGTCGTCGAAGATGACCATCTCGGCGTCGGTGGACTCGACCAGGGCCTTCAGCTCCTCGATCTTGCCCTTGCCGATGAACGTGGCCGGGTGCAGGTCGCCGCGCCGCTGGACGAGCGAGCCCAGGACCTTCGCGCCCGCCGTGTCGGCGAGGAGCGCGAGTTCCTCCATGGACCGGTCGAGGTGCACGCGGTCACGGCCCGCGTGCCCCACGAGCACGGCCTTCTCCCACCGCGGCGGGCGCGGCACTTCGTACGGGGCGGACTTCAAGCGGTCTTTCCCACCTCGAGGTCGTAGGGGAAGCGCGTCATGTTCTCGATCGTGCCGTCGGCGCGCACCGCGACGAGGTCCTCGATCCGGCAGCCCATGCCGCGCGACGGGTAGTAGAGGCCCGGCTCCACCGAGACGACGTGCCCCGGCTTGAGCGGCGTGGTGTTGGCGGCCGGCCCGCCGAGCCGCGGGCCCTCGTGGACCGCGAGCCCCACGCCGTGCCCGAGGCTGTGGACGTAGCCCTCGGTCGCGCTCGCGTTCGAGCGCAGCGTCGCGTGGCCGTGGCCCTCGAGGATGTCGCAGGTCATCTCCTGGTACGACCGGCACGGCTCGCCGCCCTTCATCGCGGCCATGACCTTGTCGAAGGAGTCCTTGCACTCGGCGTACATCTTCTTCACCGCGTCGTTCGCCCGGCCCACGACGAACGTGCGGGTCATGTCGGTGTGGTAGCCGCCGCCCGCCTCGCCCGGGAAGATGTCCACGATGATCGTCTCGCCGGCGCGGATCGGCTCGTCGTCGTTGCCGCGGTTGTGCGGCACGCCCGAGTCGCGGCCCATCGCCACGATGCTCTCGCCGTCCTCGGCCAGGCCGTGCTCGGCGAACGTGCGGTGGATGAGCGCGCGCACGTCGCCCAGCTTCGCCACCGCGCCCGCGCCGTCGGTGAGCCCGCCCTTGCCGGGTTTGAGCGCCCCGAGGTACTTCGCCACGCGGCCCATCGCGTCCACCGCGCCGCGGGAGCACTTGCGGATCTGCTCGAGCTCGGACTCGTCCTTGGTCTCCATCGCCTCGTAGATCGGGTCGGGCTGGCGGCCGTCCACCTCGATGCCGGGCGCCTCGTTGCGCAGCGCCGAGAGCATGGCCCACGAGAAGCCGAGCGGGGCCTCGCCGGCAAAGGCGACCTTGCCCTCGAGGCGCAGCTCGCCGGCGATCTTGGCGATCAACTTCGCGAACGCCTCGGCCTGCGAGTCGGCGCTCTTGAGCATGGCGAGGAAGCCGTGCTGGGCGTACGTGGACCACTCGCCGTTCGAGCTCGCGGCCTGGTCGCGCTCCATCGGGTCGACAACCAGGTGCGAGCGGCCGTCGGCGGCGCGCAGGTAGAGGCCGTGGTGGATCTTCTGGCCCGTGCACCAGTAGAGGGCCGGGCTGTAACGGTCGTGCGCGAGCACCACGAGGCCGGCAAGGCCGCGCTCACGCAGGATGCGATCGAGGTCGGAACGCAAGGGGATGCCTCCGGATGAGGGGCGCGCCGCGGGGCCGGATCGGCACGGACCGGGCCCGGGGCACGCGGAATGGGTGGCTCATGTTAGGCCACGACGCGGGTGCCGGGAAAGGGCGGTCGGAAGGGCCCGACCGGCGCGGGAGCGGGCCCGACGGGCGCCCCGGGCGGGGCCCCGGGCTACTCCTGCACCCAGGCCGTGGAGCGCGGGCGGTTGCGACCCCGCAGCGCGAGCACCACGAGCATCCCGAAGGCGAAGCCGCCGATGTGCGCCCACCAGGCCACGCCGCCGGTGGCGCTCGAGCCGATCGAGAGCGTGCCCGTGAAAATCTGCATCACGAACCACAGGCCGAGCACGACCATCGCGGGCAGGGCGATAATCTGGAAGAAGAAGAAGATGGGCACCAGCGTCACGACCCGCGCACGGGGGTAGAGCACGGCGTAGGCGCCGAGCACGGCGGCGATTGCTCCGCTCGCGCCGATCGTGGGCACGCGCGAGCCGAAGTTGAAGAGCACGTGCACGACCGCGGCCGCGACGCCGCCCGCGAAGTAGAAGAGCAGGTAGCGCCAGTGCCCGAGCCAGTCCTCGACGTTGTCACCGAAGAGCCACAGGTACCAGAGGTTCCCGAGCAGGTGAATCCACCCGCCGTGCAGGAACATGGACGAGAAGATGGTGCCGATCGTGGGCAGCCAGGGCAGCTCGCCCACCATCGCGTAGTCGAACCGCAGCGGGATGAGGCCGAAGTTGAAGGTGAACGCGGGCAGCCCGCGGCCGAGCGAGAGCTCGAAGAGGAACGCGAGCACGTTCGCCGCGACCAGGACGCGGGTCACGACCGGGACCGTCCGTGCGGGATTCTCGTCTCGAAGCGGGATCATGCGTGTCCGTCCGATGCGCGCTCATCGTCCGCGGGCGCGGCTTCCCGGATCGCCGGGCGCGTTTGACGATGACGTGACGCGTTCCTATCCTGCGCGGGCCCCAGAGAAAATGCCCCCGAATCGCGCCGGTCTTGCCGACATCTATGGCAGCGACGGATTCGTCTTGGACCTTTCTTCCCGCCGGGAGTTGTCATGTCGAACGCCCTAGCTGTCAACGACACGAACTTCGACGCCGAGGTTCTGAAGGCCGATACCCCCGTGCTCGTGGACTTCTGGGCGCCGTGGTGCGGGCCGTGTCGCGCCGTGGCCCCGACCGTGGATGCCCTCTCGCAGGAGTTCGCCGGCCGCCTCAAGGTGGTCAAGCTGAACACCGACGAGGCCGGCGAGGTCACGATGAAGTACAGCGTCACGTCCATCCCGACGATCATGCTCTTCAAGAACGGCGAGATGGTTGAGCGCGTGTTGGGCAACCGCCCGAAGGCCGACCTGGCCGCGCTGGTGTCGCGCCACCTGTAATCGCGCCCCTTCGCTCGCACGAAGGTTCGCGGCCCGCGGGGAAGCCCGCGGGCCGCTTCGTTTCGGGCCGCCGGCGCTCCCGCGGGCAGGACGCGGGCGGCCGTCAGTGCCCCGCCGAGACGAGGGCGAGCGCGCGCGGCAGGCGCTCCACGACGTCGCCGGCGGTCATGCCGATGGGCCCGACCTCGCGCGCGGCGAGGTCGCCGGCGAGGCCGTGCAGGAACACGGCGAAGCGCGCGGCGTCGTAGGGCTGGAGCTTTTGCGCGAGCAGCGCGGCGATCGTGCCCGTGAGCACGTCACCCATGCCGGCCGTGGCCATGCCCGGGTTGCCCGTCGGGTTCACGCACGCCTGCCCGCGCTCGTTCGCGATCACGGTCGGCGCGCCCTTCAGCACGAGCACGCACTTCCAGCGCGCGGCCCACTCGCGCGCGGCGTCGATGCGCCGCGTCTCGAGCGACGAGGGCATCTCGCCCGTCAGGCGCGCCATCTCGCCGAGGTGCGGCGTCAGGACGCGCGGCGCGGGCGCGGCGCGCAGCATCTCGGCGAGGTCGCCGTCCGGTGGCGCGAACGCGTTGAGCCCGTCCGCGTCGAGCACGACCGGCATGTCGAGCTTGGGCAGCAGCACGTGCATGAGCTTGACCGCGTCGGCGTGGCGCGAGAGTCCCGGCCCGACCGCGATCGCGTCGGCGTGCCCGGCCTCGAGGAGGAGTTGCGGCAGGGCCGTCACGGTGAGCGAGCGGAAGACGCCCTCGCCGCAGGCGACGGGCATCTGCTCGACGAGCTGTGAGGCGAGCGCGTCGTGGAGGCTCGCCGGCGCGGCGACCCGCACGTAGCCCGCGCCCGCGCGGCTCGCCGCGCGCGCCGCGAGCACCGTGGCGCCCACCATGCCCTGCGCACCGCCCACGATCAGCGCCCGGCCCGCCGTGCCCTTGTGCGCGCGCGGGTCGCGCCGCGGGGCCACGGCCGAGAGGACCGCCGGCTGGGCCAGCTCCACGCCTTCGATCTCGACCGACGACGGCTGGACGAGCCCGATGTCCACGACCTCGAGCTCGCCGCGGTGGGAGCGGCCGGGGAAGAGGAACTGGCCGCGCTTGGGGTGCCCGAACGTCACCGTCAGGTCGGCGCGCACCGCCTGCGTCCACGCGGCGCCCGTGTCCGACGAGACGCCGGTGGGCAGGTCCACGGCCACGACGCGCGTGCCGCGGTTGTGCATCAGGTTCAGCGCCTCGCACGCCGTGGCGACGAGGCCGCGCGGCTCGCCGGTCGAGCCGGTGCCGAGCAGCGCGTCGAGCGCGAAGTCCCAGCCGTCCACGCCGGTGACGAGCGCGGCCAGCGCCGCGTCGTCGGCGGTGAACTCCGGCGTCACCCCCGCGGCCTCGAGCTTCGCGAGGTGCGCGGCGGCGTCGCCGGAGACCTTCTCGCGCGGCGCGACGACGCCCACCGCCACGCGGGCGCCGCGCGCCACGAGGTGGCGCGCCGCCACGAAGCCGTCGCCCCCGTTGTTGCCGGGCCCGCACAGCACGAGCACGCGCAGGGCGACCGGCGAGCCGAAGTGGCGCTCGATCGCCTCGGCGACCCCGCGCCCCGCGCGCTCCATGAGCGTTTCGCCCGGCACGCCGCCCAGGATGGTGGCGCTGTCGAGCGCCTGCATCTCGTCGGCGGTCAGCAGGAGCATCGCGTCAGTGCCGCTTCGCGCGCGAGCGCGCGTCGCTGCCGAGGTCGCGGCGCAGCTTCCGCCCGTATTCCTCGTCGCGCTCCGCCCGTGCGACGAGGTCCGGGTCGGAGGAGAGGAACGGCAGGTCGAAGAGCTCCGGCTCGGCCTCCTGCTCGTTGTAGATGCGCTCCTGTTCGTGGCGCTGGTACTGCGAGGCGCGCTCGACGTTGTCGAATACCTTGCCCGGAAGGAACTGCTCGTGGAAGACGTCGTAGACGTAGACGTGGATCTTCTCGTCGGGCGCCACACCGTCGGGCGGCGGGTACACCTTCACGCGGGCTGCGCGAACCTTGCCAGCGGACATCCGTGCTCCTTTGTGCGGGGTCAGGCTCCCGGGGTCGGGGAGCCCTGCAGGGCGTCGACGATCCCCACCAGCTCGAACACGTCGTCGACGTCGTAGTCCGCGCCCGAGACCTTCGTATCGAAGGTGTCCCCGTAGCGCGCAAACACCGTCTTCATGCCCAGGCTCTTCGCGCCGACCACGTCGCGCTCGGCCCAGTCGCCGATCATCATCGCTTCCTGCGGGTCCACCTGCAGCTGGCGCAGCACCTCGCGGAACGGCGCCGGCGCCGGCTTGCGCGCGCCGGTGTCCTCGAACGTCACGACCGCGTCGAAGACGTGGTGCAGGCCGAGCGCGCACAGCCGCATCCACACCTGGAGCCGCGGCGCGTCCGAGACGACGCCCAGGCGGATGCCGCGCTTGAGCAGCTCGAGCAGCGTCATGTGCGCGTGCGGGTAGAGCACGAGTGCGGACTCCCGCGCCCGGCGGTAGGCCACGATACCCGACGCGAGGATCTTCGGGTCCACCTCGCCGAACTCGCGCTCGAGCAGCTCGTCGAACACGCGCTGGAATTCGAGACCCTGCTCCCGGTAGATCGAATCCACGCGCTCGCGCAGCTCGCTCCGCGACAGGCGGAAGCCGGCGTCGATCATGCCGTCGATGGCGGCGTTGATCGCGGCTTCCTTCATCCGCATGAAATCGGTGAGCGTGTTGTCGAGATCGAAGACGATCGCTCGGATCACGCGTTTCGGTTTCCGGGCCGAGGTCACTTGGTGGACTGGCCTACGGTCCTGCCGAGGCTGATCTCACCGTTGTCGATCCGCAGGTTGAACCCGCACGTCGGATTGCTGCAGACCCAGGCCTTGTAGGTGATCGGCGCACCGTCGCGGCCGTAGTCCGACAGCGGAAGCAGCACGCCCTTGCCGCACTTGCAGCATTCGGGAAACTCGATCATCCCATCCCCTCCCCCGCGCCGAACGCCGGGCGCGATTGCACGGTTGCATTTTCGGCCGGGCCCGCGGGCGAGTCCAGCGCTTTGTCGGCCGCGCCCGCGGGGCGCCCGTGGTCCGGACGGCCCGGCTCCGCGCCGGTCCGTCCGTCTGCCGCGCGCGGCGATCACGCTGTCCCGCGGCGAATGCAAAGGGCTAGAATCGTCCGCACTCTCACGCTTCCCTTCGAGCACCGTCCCCGGGGACCACCCCGTTGCCGCAACCCCGTCGTTTCCCGTTCCGCCGCCTCCTGGTCGTTCCGCTGCTGGCCCTGGCGTGGGCCGGACCCGCCATGGCCGTGCTCGACGTCGAGAACAACGGCCCGACGCTGGCGGCCGGGGCGTTCGCCATGCGGGTGACGAACATCGGCAGCCTGGGGAACCCGTTCTACGACGTGGGCCGCTCGTTCGACCCGTCGTTCGAGTTCCCGCGCGGGAGCGGGAACGAGCTGATGAAGCACGCGGACCTGTGGGTGGGGGCGAAGCTGCCGTCGCTCGGCGTCTACCGGGTCTCGGGCGGGCCGCTGATGGAATGGCGGCCGAGCCTGGACGCCGAGGACCGCGTTCGGACGGCGTACGGGGGCCAGTTCGGATCGCAGCCGTTCGTGGACGACGACGGGGACGGGCGCGTGGACGAGGAAGTCCTGAACGGCAAGGACGACGACGGCGACGGCGACATCGACGAGGACCTGGGGGTGTCGGCGTCGCAGGAGCTGTATGCGGAGTACACGGACGACCGGCGGGAGTCGATCGACTACGGGTACTCGGGCGGGGAGCCGCACGTGCCGCTGCACCTCGACGTGAAGCAGCAGGCGTTCACGTGGACGATGCCGGGCTACGACCGGATCGCGGGGGTGCGGTTCGAGGTGACGAACCACGGCACCGAGACGCTGGAGGACGTGCGGATCGGGCTGCTGGCGGACCTGGACTCGCGCGCGTACGGCGAGGCGGGCGGGCACCTGAACGACCTCGTGGCGCTGGAGCCCTACCAGGTCTTCTACAACGACGGCGTCTCGAACGTGCCGAGCTTCAACGCGGGCTACTACGCGCAGCCGCCGATCCCGTGGTCGAAGCCCTGCCTGGGGTCGTTCGGCGGCGAGTGGCCGGTGGTGTACGACGCGGTGAACCCGTCGCTGCCGGCGATCGGCGTGATTCCGCTGCGGCATAGCCTGGACCCGCTGGCGGTGCTGCGACACTCGGACCTGATCCCGCCGAACACCTACGACTCCCACATCCACGGGCTGGGTGAGCTGCAGTTCCACTACTCGCTGGTGGCGATGGACCTGCCGCCGGGCGAGGGCGGGCCGCCGATCGTGGACGCGGACCGCTACGCGCTGATGGCCGGGACGTGGCCGGCGCCGCGCAACCTCACGGCGGCCCACGACTGGGCGGTGATGGTCTCGTGCGGGCCGTTCCCGAAGATGCCGCCGGGGCAGACCTGGACGTTCGACCTCGCGTTCGTCGCGGGCGCGGACCGCGACTCAGTGGCCGCGGGGTTCGCGCGCGCCGCCGAGCTCGAGCGCGGCGTGTGGGTCAACGTCTACCCGGACACGAGCCAGTCGCTCATCGGCGACTACGAGGTGGGCAAGAGCGGCTTCACGGGCCACGAGACGTGCTACGAGGCGCCGCCCGGCGTCACGATCGTCTTCGATCCGAACTGCTACAAGAAGTTCCCGCAGCACGGGCAGAACATGGACACGCCGGTCTACGACACGGCGATGCCGCACGGCACCTGCATGTGGGTGGACCTGGACTGCGACGAGTGCACCGGCTTCAACGGGAACGAGACCCAGGCGCACTGGGCCGACCCCGCGGCGGTGCCACCGTCGCCGGCCTGCCGCGCGGTGGCGGGCGACAACATGGTCACGGTCGAGTGGGACAACTCGCCGGAGTGCCTCGTGCGCGCGCCGACGAGCGGGGCGACGGCGGCGCCGGTGGCGTTCAAGGGCTACAACGTCTACCGGCTGTCGGACTGGCACCGGAAGCAGTTGCTGCCGGGGCCGGGTCAGTTCCAGCTCGTCGCGTCGTTCGGCGCCGACACGCTGAACGGCGAGAAGCCGCTCGGCTCGGTCACCGACTCGACGCTCGACTACTCGCGCGTGACGTTCGGGGCGCTGCAGTACCCGATCGGGCGGTACCGCTACGTGGACCGGCGCGCGCTGGACGGGTTCGACTACCTGTACGTGGTAACGACGGTGGGCGAGCGCGCGGTGCAGCTGACGCCGACGCTGAAGGTGATCCAGCGCTTCGAGAGCCCGATCGTGAGCTCGCTCGATTCGCTCGTCTCGCCGCGCGTGGCGGCTCGGGGCGCGGGCGGCGGGGTGTGGGTGGTGCCGAACCCGTTCCGGGCGAGGGCGGACTGGGACCGGCCACCGATCGCCGGCGACCCGTTCGGCCGGCACCTGGACTTCATGGGGATGCCGGACGCGGTGAGCCATCTCAAGGTCTACACCGTGGCGGGGGACCTCGTGTGGGAGGCGGCGCACGACGGGCGCGGGGGGAACGGGCAGCTGCGGTGGGACCTGATCTCGCGCAACGGGCAGGACGTCGAGTCGGGGATCTACCTGTTCAGCGTGGACTCGCCGCTCGGCCACCAGGTCGGGCGCTTCGTGATCATCCGATGAGCCGCCGCGACCGGACCCCGGCCCTCCTGTTCGCAGCCGCGCTCGCCGCAGCGGCGGGCGCGTGCAGCCGGAAGGAGCCGGTGGCGCCGGTGCCGCCCGCGCCGCTCTCGGTCGTCGCCGTGCAGCCGCCGGCGCGCTCGGCGGGCTACGCGTACGACGGGCAGATCTGGGCGCTCTTCGACCGCCCGCTCGACCCGAAGACGGTGGACTCGACGAGCGTGTTCCTGAAGATCGACACGAAGCGCCTCTCGTGCGCGATCGGCTACGAACCGACGAGCCGCCGCATCGTCGTCGTGCCGCGCGCGGCGCTCGCACTCAACACGACGTTCACCGTGATCGTGACCACGCGTGTGAAGGCGAAGGACGGCGCCTCGCTGCCCCAGGAGTACCTGTGGCAGTTCTCGACGAGCAGCATCCGCCGCCTGGAGTACGTCGACCCCGCGCCCGGCGTCGTCGCGACGCCGGTCGCGATGCTGCGCTGGTCGAGCCCCGGCGCCGTGCCCGGCGCGTTGCTCTTCCAGGTGTACGCGGGTCCCGACTCCGGCGTCGTCGCGAACCGGCTCATCGCCCCGGTCCTGACGACCGTCAGGAGCTACTACCTGCCGCGGCAGGAGTGGCCCGAAGGCGCGCGCACCTACTGGGCCGTCACGACCACCAACCTCACGACGGGCGAGAAGCTGCTGTCGCCGACGGCGGGCTTCGAGGTCCTGCCGGCCGGGGCGCCGACGCACGTCGTCACGACCGGCCTGATCGAGTGGGGCGCGGTGCAGAACAACCGTACGACGCAGTACTGCCTGCAGACGTACATCCCGGTCGGCGCCTCCTACAATTCCGCGGTTCGCGTGGACCTCGACCCGTCGCGCCTGGGCAAGCGGGTCAGGAGCGCCCGGCTGACCATGGTCGCGATCCAGGGCAGCGGCTCCATTCCCCTCGCGAAAGCGTGGGCGTGCGGGCCCACGTGGTACGCCTGCGCGATGGCCATCTCGGGCCCGCCCTCGCCCGACGAGCCCACGCCCCTGGCCACCGCACACGTCGGCAGCACGAGCACCGAGCTCGTGTTCGACTCGGTCGGGCTCGCCGCATGGGCCGAGGGCATGCTGCGGGGCGGAGACTTTTCGGGGCTCGTGCTGGGGGCGGCGACGGGCAGCACGCTGTACCTCAACATGCGGGGCAGCGGGGTCGCCTCCCCGCTGCTGACGCTGACCGTGTACGACTGACGCGACGCCGCGATCGAATGACAAGCGAACGTGAGGAGTGCGGGGCCGACCCGAATCCGGCTTGACCGCCCGCCACGCGAGGCGTGACAAATCCCCCGACCATGGAACCGACCAACCCTGCGGCCCCCGGCCGCGTCCCCGGCCTCCTCCGCGCCGCGACACTGGCCGCGCTGCTGCTCGCGACCCTGGCGCTCCCGGCCGCAGCGCAGGTCGTCCGGCCCTGGGTACCCGCGGGCGACAAGCTCCTGAGCGACGTCACGACCGCGCGCATGCGCTTCATGCACCAACAGGGCGACTCGGTCGCGGGGGACAACTACCTCGCCTTCGACGACGTCGGCCGCATCGCGCGCCGGATGCTGCAGCAGCTCGGCCGCCAGAACTTCCGCCAGGCGACCGGGATCGAGGCCACGCTGGACTCGCTCGGGCTCGACACCGAGGTGGCGGTGGACCCGAAGATGCCGAGTGTCGTGGTCGTGCTCGTGCGCAACCCGTTCCTGGAGGCGTCGAACTCGGTCGCGTTCCTCTACTGGCAGGTCGGCGACGACCTGCGCATCCAGGGCGTCGGCTTCCCGCCGTGCCGCGACCTCCAGCTCCGCACCTGGTACACCGGGCGCGAGGCGGCACCGTACGAGGCGTGCATCCTCTACGAGGCGAAGGGCAAGGAGCCCCGGCCCGGGATGAAACTGCTGCGCATGGGACCGACCGGGCAGTACTGGAACCTCGTCCAGTACGAGGGCAACGAACCCGACTTCGGGGCCCGGGCGAAGCTCTCGTTCGTGGACGCGAACCTCGACGGGCAGCCCGAGATCCTCTCGTTCCATCCCGTGGACCGCGACACGTTCTTCGTCATCCGTTCGGGCATGCCGCCGATCGTGAACGAGTTCCTCTACACCGAGCGGCCCGAGGGCTACGTCCTCCACGACGCACGGACGCTGCCCGGCCCGCTGCAGGCGCTGCGCTTCTTCGCGGCGAGCCTGAGCGCGAAGGACTACGACGCCGCGAAGACGTGGCTGCTCACGCCGTCGAAGATCTCGGACGCGATCGCGAACGGCTGGCAGAACCTGCACGGCCGCGACGCGTGGACCGTCGAGTACGGCGAGCAGGACCAGCCGTGGCCCGAGTGGGTCGAGGTGCGCACGAACGACGCCGGCGGCCCGCGCCACTGGGTGTTCCACTTCTACATCGACCCCGCGGGACGCTGGGTGATCCGCGACTGGAAGCTCGAGCAGCCGGCGATGAGGACGCCCCTGCCGCCGGCGGGCGGCTCCCCGGCCGACACCACGCGGAGGGCGCGTTGAGGCGGGCCGGAACGCGGCTCGCCGCGCTGGCGGTCCTCGCGCTGGCCCTGGCCGCGGGCGCCTGCAGCCGGACACCGCAGCTGATGCCCGCGGAGGCCGACAGCACGAAGGCCTCGCCGGACACGTTCGCGATCCTGGCGGACCAGGCCGCCGACCAGTGGGACGCCGGCAACGACCAGCAGGGCTCCGCGCTCAGCGCGCGCGTCCTGCTCGAGGCGCTCCGGCTGCGGCCCCACTCGCCCTGGCCGCAGCGCGTGAAGACCCTGCTCGATTCGCTCGGCGTGGCCGCCGAAGTGGAGGGCGACGGGCACCTGCTCGTGGTCAACATGTTCTCGCGCGCGCTCGGCGCCGACGCGTCGTTCCCCTACCTCTACTGGCGCGACCCCACTCCGCGCGTTCAGACGCTCGAGGGCACCGACCTGCACCTGTCCGCGGTGGCGGGCCGCGGGTTCAAGTCCGACGGGCAGCCCTCCGACACCGCGCAGGTCGCGGTGCTGTTCGGCCGCCGTGCCGGCCCGGGACTGCAGCCGATCGTCATGGTGTGGAGCTACGCGAAGGGCGGGCGCTGGAACCTGCAGCAGACGCTCGGCCCCGACTCGCTCGGCGGGACCGGTAGCGGCCAGTTCTCGCCCGACCCGAAGAGCCCCGTGCTCGACGTGCGCACCTACCAGTCGACGCCGTACTTCGAGGAGTGCGCGACCTGCCCGCACGTCGTCCACGAGCGCACGTTCGCGTGGGGGCCGCAGGGCTTCACGACCACGAGCGACCAGGTCGTGCCCTCGCCGTACGCGGCGTTCACGGCGTTCGTCGGCGCGCTCATCGCCGGCGACCGCGTCGAGGCGGCGCGGCACGTGACCGATCCCGCGCTCATCGACTTCGCGCAGCGCTTCGGGTGGCAGGACCCCGGGCGCGGCCGCTGGCGCCTCGCGCCCGTCTCGGACGAGAGCGCGAAGGCGATGACGTTCCTGCGCGGCGCGAACGACGCCTACCGCGTGGCGTTCGAGTCGCGCGACGGCGACTGGGTCGTGGCCGGCTTCGAGCCGACCGTTCGGCCGCTCGAGTAGGGGCGGCGCACCGGATTTCCGCTGGACGCGGGCGCGACCGGCCGACATACTGCCCATTCGTGCAGCGACCCGCTCGGGGCTTCGACGGCCCCGCACGGGCGCACTCCCGCAGCGGCCGCACTCACGCCGGCGGCCATCCTCCGGAAGGGACGCCATGCAGGCCCGCCCGACGCATTTCCTGGCCGACGAGCAGAGAGAGCGCGGAGCGCTCGCGCGCTGGCTGCGCGAGTACGCCGGCCGCCGCGAGAACCGTGGAGCGCTCGTCCACTGGCACACGCAACCGGCGCGCGAGGCGCGCTTCGGCGAGCTGCTGCCGGCGCTGCCCGCGCCGCTCGCCGCCGCGCTGGACGCGCGCGGGATCGCACGCCTCTACACGCACCAGGTCCGCGCGATCGAGACGCTGCGCGCGGGACGCGACACGGTCGTCGTGACCGGGACCGCGAGCGGCAAGAGCCTGTGCTTCCACCTGCCCGCGCTCGAGACGATCCTCGAGGAGCCGGGCGCGACGGCGCTCTACCTGTTCCCGACCAAGGCGCTCGCGCAGGACCAGCTCAAGAGCCTCACGCGGCTCGCCGCGGGGCACCTCGACGTGACGGGAGCGCTGCTCGCCGGCGTCTACGACGGCGACACCGCCGCACCCACGCGAAGGAGGCTGCGCGAGCAGGCGAACGTCATCCTGTCGAATCCCGACATGCTGCATGCGGGCATCCTGCCGCAGCACGCGAAGTGGGCGCGCTTCCTGCGCTCGCTGCGCTACGTGGTGGTGGACGAGGCGCACGCCTACCGCGGCATCTTCGGCAGCCACGTCGCCAACGTGCTGCGGCGGCTCGAGCGGATCGCGCGTCACTACGGCGGGGAGTTCCGCTACGTGCTCTGCAGCGCGACGATCCGCAACCCGCGCGAGCTGGCCGAGGCGCTCACCGGGCGCGAGGTCGCCGTCGTGGACGACGACGGGGCGCCGCGCGGCGCGAAGCACTTCGCGTTCTGGAACCCGCCGTGGCGCGACGAGACGCGCGTCGAGCGGCGCTCGTCGAACGTCGAGGCGTGCGGCCTGGTTTCCGGGCTGATCGAGCGCGGCGCCCAGGTCATCGCGTTCACGAAGTCGCGCGTCTCCGCCGAGCTCGTCTACCGCTACACGAAGGAGCACCTCGAGCGCTCGCGCGCGCGGCTTCCGGACGAGGCCGACGCGAATCCCGGCGGCGCGCGCACGCCGCCGCTGCACGAGCGGCTGCGGCCCTACCGGGGCGGCTACCTGCCCGAGGACCGGCGCGCGATCGAGCAGGCCCTGTTCAGCGGCGAGCTGCGCGGCGTGATCAGCACGAACGCGCTCGAGCTGGGCATCGACGTCGGCGGGCTCGACGCGGCGGTCCTGATCGGCGCGGCGCCGACGCTCGCGAGCATCTGGCAGCAGGCGGGCCGCGCCGGGCGCAGCGGCAGCGACAGCCTCGTGGTGCTCGTCGCCTACAACGACACGGTGGACCAGTACCTCATGCGGCGGCCCGAGTACTTCTTCGGTCGCTCGCCCGAGGCCGCGTGCATCGACCCGCACAACCCCTACATCCTCGCCCAGCAGCTCGCCTGCGCCGCGTACGAGCTGCCGCTCTCGCCCGCGGACGAGGCGGCGTTCGGGCCGCAGACGCCCGACGTGCTCGCGGCGCTCGAGGAGGCGGGCGAGACGCGCACGATCGACGACCGGGCCTACTGGGCGAAGAGCGACTTCCCCGGCGCGAAGGTCTCGCTGCGCACGATGAGCGACGACACCTACACGATCGTGGACGCGACGCGGGGCAACGCCGCGATCGGCAACGTGGACGCGATCAGCGGCCTCGAACTCGTGTACCCGGACGCCATCTACCTGCACGAGGGCGCGAGCTACTGGGTGCGCGGGCTCGACCTCGAGCAGAAGGTCGCGACCGTCGAGCCGCGCGAGGCCGACTACTACACGCAGCCCGTACTCGACACGAACATCCGCGTGCGCGGCGAGCTGCAGCAGCGCGACTGGGCAGGCGAGCGCGTGACCTTCGGCGAGCTCACCTACTCGTGGCAGACCATCGCGATGAAGAAGATCCGCTTCCGCTCGCTCGACGCGATCGGCTACCACCCGCTCGAGCTGCCGCGCCTGACGCTCGAGACCGCGGGCTTCTGGCTGGCGCCGCGCGAGGAGACCTGGAAGGCGCTCGTGGCGGCGGGCCACAACCCCTGGGAGGCGCTGAACGGCGTGCGGAACCTGTTCGTCACGCTGCTGCCGCTCATGGCGATGTGCGATCCCGTGGACCTGGGCGGGATGATCGACTCCTCGAACCTCGGCCGGCCCGCGATCTTCGTGTTCGACCGCTACCCCGGCGGCCTCGGCTTCGCCGAGCAGGGCTGGGCGCGGCTCGAGGAACTGGCCGCGGCGGCGCTGGCCCACCTCGTCGGCTGCCCCTGCGGCGACGGCTGCCCCGCCTGCGTGGGCACCCCGATCTACCGCCCCGCCCAGCAGCAGGACCTCGACGCGACGAAGCACGCGCGCGATATTCCCGGCAAGGACGCCGTGAGGGCGTTGCTGGAGAGGTGGGTGAAGGGGTAGGAACCGGCGTCCGGCCGGGACCGCCCGGTTTCGGGTACGTGCTCTGGCGCCGGGTGGCGCGGGGCGGACCGCCCGCCGGTGGAGCACTGCCGCCCCGCGCGGCAGCGCGACTCGAAAGGAGGCCGACGTGCCCGACCTGAAGGCTCCGCTGCGACGCTCGCGCTCGGACCGCAAGATTGCGGGCGTCGTCGCCGGGCTCGCCAAGTACTTCGGACTCGATCCCACGCTGGCGCGGGTTCTCTACGTGGTCATTTCCATCGTGTCCGCCGCGTTCCCCGGCATCCTCGTCTACCTCCTGCTGTGGCTGATCATCCCCGAGGAGGACTAGGGCGGCGGCCAGTCGCATGCGCATCGGGTTCGACTCGGACGCGGAGTACGTGATGGTCCTGGACCCGGGGGTGCCGGGGAAGGACTTCACCGCGCGGGCCAGCGCATGAAGTCGATCCCTGAGCTCGGGCGGGTTTCCCGGCAGGGCACGCGGGGCTCGACATCGGGGCCCCCGAAGTGCTTGGGTGCGGGCATGCGCGGGGAGCGGATCGCCGAAGTCGCCGCCGGCGGGCTGCGACGCGCCGACGCGTGCGTGCGGCGCGCGAAGGCGGGAGCCGGTCGTGCGCGCTCGGCCCTGATGATCGCGGCCGTGCTGCTCGCTGGCTGCGGCGGCGCGCGCGAGCGGACGACCGCCCGGGTCGCGCCGGCGCCGATCCCCGTGGCGCTCGCAGATTCGCTCGAAGGCTGGCTCGCGAAGCACGGCCGGTCGCCGGCGGACTACGTCCTGGGGTTGTTCGAGCGGCACGACGTGGTCCTGCTGGGCGAGTTCCATCGCATCCGCCACGACCCGCTGTTCGTTCAGTCCCTCGTGCCGCGGCTGCAGGCCGCGGGGGTGCACGTGCTGGCCATCGAGTTCGCCCGGCGAGAGGACCAGTCGCTCGTCGACTCGATCGTGACCGCTCCCGAGTGGCAGGAGCGACGGGCCCGCGAGGTCTTCTTCCGCTGCTTCATGCCGTGGGGGTACCGCGAGTACGTGGACGTGCTGAAGGCCGCCTGGCGCGTCAACCGTGAGCGCCCCGAGGGCGCCCCGCCCTTCCGCGTGCTCGGCGTGAACAACAGCCTCGACTACGGGCTCTTCCGGACCGTGGCGGACTGGGACGATCCGGAGGTCCGCCGGCGGGTCAACCGCGGGCAGACCGAGGCCGACTGGGCCGGACCCGTGCTCGAGGCCGTCTCCCGCGGCGAGAAGGTGCTCGCCTATTGCGGCATGCACCATGCCTTCACCGGCTACCGGCAGCCCGTGGTGGTCGACGGCGCGTTCGTGAGGTTCGCCGACCCGCGCTTCGGCAACGTCCTGCGAGAGGCGCTCGGGAAGCGCGCCGTGACGGTCGCCCTGCACGCTCCCTGGAACGGCCCGGAAGGCTACTCCGCACGCTTCGTCCACCCGGCCGACGGCCGGCTCGACGCCTTCATGCTCGCCCGCGACGGCGGGCCGTTCGCCGTGGGCTTCGACGTGGCCGGCTCGCCGCTCGGGTCGCTTCCCATCGAGAACGCGGTCTATCGGTACGGCTACGAGCCCTTCACGCTCGAGCAGTTCTGCGACGGCTGGGTGTACACGAAGCCCATCGGCGAGTACGAGCCGGTCGAGTGGATCGACGGCTGGATCGACAGCGACAATCTCGAGCGGGCACGGGCCACCGCAATGAACCCGCGATGGCGCGACTATACTGTCCGGCGGATGACGGCGGGATGCCTGAGCTACCGGGACGACTTTCGCCGTTTCCTCGACGGACTCGAATGAGCCGAAAGGGGCCCGCCCGATGCCGGAAGGACCCAGCAGGTCCCCACGGGAACGGCAGGCCCGGGCGCTGGCAGTGGGCATGGGGGTCGGAGCCGCGCTCGGGGTCGCCATCGTCGCGCCATCCGGCGTCGTCCGGCCCGCGATCGCCGACGTCGCACGCCGGCCCGATCGGACGACATCCATCCAGCGGCTCGAACCTCCCGGCTCGACGGCGCGGCGCCGCCCCGGAGGGTGGGATCGCGAGGCTCGAACGTGACCGATCACCCGCCGGCAGGATTCGACCCCGATATCGGCGAGTACTACGAACGCGCCCCCGAGGAGACGCGGCTCGACACGGGCCCGTTCCTCCTCGAGGCGGTACGGACGTGCGAGCTGATCGAGCGCTTCGCCCCGCCTCCACCCGCCACGGTCCTCGACGTGGGCGGCGGCGCGGGCGCGTACGCGTTCTGGCTCGCGGGTCGCGGGTACGACGTGCATCTCGTGGACGCCTCGCCCCGGCTCGTCGGGATCGCCCGCCGCCGCGCGGCCGCAGGCGGGCCGGCCCCGGCGAGCTGCGAGATCGGCGATGCCCGCTCGCTGCGCTTTGGCGATGACAGCGCACGAGTCGTCCTGCTCCTCGGCCCGCTCTACCACCTGACCGGGGACGGCGACCGCGCCCGGGCGCTGGCCGAAGCCCGCCGCGTACTCGCGCCCGGCGGGCTGCTGTTCGCGGCGGCGATCTCGCGCTTCGTGTCGCTCCTGGGCGCGCTCGTCGCCGGGCAGCTTCCGGACGCGCAATTGCGGGCCGTCGTCGAGCGGGACCTGGACGAAGGTCAGCACCGCAACCCGACCGGCCGGCTGGACTGGTTCACGACGGCATACTTTCACACGCCGGCCGGATTCGAGGCCGAGGTGCGTGGCGCGGGCTTCGCGCCCGCGGGCCTCTTCGGCCTCGAGGGCGCGGGGTGGCTGCTGCCCGACATCGAAGCGCGCATGCGGGACCCGCAGGCCCGGGCGGACCTCCTGTTCGCCGCGAGGCGGCTCGAGGCCGAGCCCTCGGTGCTCGGGATCAACGCCCACCTCCTCGCGGTCGCCCGCCGGCCCGCGTGAGCGGCGGTCGCGGGTGGCCGGCGGCGCGGCGCAACCTCGCAGGCGGTTCCGTCGTCATGGGGAACGTTTCCCCCTTCCCGCCCGGAGGCCCGCCATGTCCCGATCCGCGTTCCCGTTCGCGGTTCCCCTGGCGCGACACCGCGGCTTCGCGCGGGAACCACTTCGGCGACTCGCGGAAGATCCTGCTGCCCCACCTCGGCGTGACCGTGCGCGCGTCGACGCTCTACTGGCAGTACTGGGACCCCCGGGACGACCGGCCGTGGATCGCGCCCCAGGTCGCGGCGCCGCTCACGTTCGACGCCTACGTCGCGGGGCGTGCCCGGCACTCGAGGCCATCAAACGGTACGAGCCGCGGCCGGAGCTGCTCGACACGCTGATGCCGCTGCTGCGGGCCGGCGACGGCGACGCGGCCCGGCGCGCGATCGAGGCGTACTGCGCCGACCCGGTGAACGCGTGGCGGGACCTTCCGCTCGTCCTTGAGCGACGCGGAGTACTACCTGAAGACCGAAGGCTGAAAGGACGGCGCCGCACTCGCGGCCCGGATCCGTGAACGGCTCGGGAGCGACCCTCGGACCCGCTGACCGTCGGGGCCCCCGCTTCACGGCGGGTGGCGGGCGCGCGATGCGCGCCGCGGTCGGCCCCGCTATCATGGGCGCCCCCGCACGCGCGGCGCGCCCGGCGCGCCCGGCGTCCCCCGACGAACGAGCCGAGGTTCCCGATGACCCAGCAGCCCGAGTGGCCGGTCGCCTTCTTCGACGACGACTACCTTCGCATCTACCGCCCCACGTTCACGCCCGAGCGGACCGCGGCCGAGGTGGCGTTCATCGAGGCGCTGCTCGAGGTGCCGACAGGCACGCCCGTGCTCGACCTGGCGTGCGGGTACGGGCGCCACGCGATCGGCATGGCGGCGCGCGGCTACGTCGTCACGGGGCTGGACTTCAACCCGCACTACCTCGAGATCGCGGCCGCGGACGCCGCGGCCGCCGGCGTGGACGTGCGCTGGCGCCCGGGGGACATGCGCGCGCTGCCGTTCGAGGGCGAGTTCGGAGCGGTCTACTCGTTCTTCACCTCGTTCGGCTACTTCGACGACGACGAGAACGAGAAGGTGCTGGCCGGGATCGCGCGGGCGCTGCGGCCCGGCGGCCGGTTCCTGATCGACATGATGAACCGCGACTGGCTGCTCACCCACCCGCAGCAGCGCACGTGGACGCAGCGCGAGGACGGCGCGCTGTTCATGGAGGAGACCTCGCTCGAGCTCGTGCCCTCGCGCGTGATCGCCCGGCAGATGCTGATCGACCCGAAGGGCGGGCCGCAGGTCACGAAGGAGTACTTCCTGCGCGCTTACACGTGCGCCGAGCTGACCTCGCTTCTCCGCCGGCACGGTCTCGCGGTGAAGCACGTCCACGGCGGCACCGACCGGCGCCCCTACGACATCGAGGCCCACCGGCTCGTGCTGGTCGCGGAGCGGAGCGCCTGAGCGTGGCGGCGGGCGACGCGCTGCGCTCGCGCCTGGGCGAGCTCGTGCGCCGACGGCGCACGGGATCCGCGACGCCCGGAGAGGCGCCGCCCTCGACGGCCGCGCGACGCCGCCGGGCGAAGCGCGACGGCGCGCGCGAGACGGGCGTCGAGGCCTACCTGCCCGGGGGCGAGTGGCGCGACGCGAAAGGCACGACCGTCTACGTGCACGAGCGCCTGCGCTCCGGAGTCGAGAAACCGCGCCCTCACTGGGGACGGCTGCCGGAGCCGCCACCGGGCGACCCGGAGCTGTCCGCCATCGCCGCGGGCGGGCTCTCGCGCGCGCTGTTCCTCGACCTCGAGACGTGCGGGCTGTCGGCGGCCCCGGTCTTTCTCGCCGGCACCATGCACTGGAACGGCGAGGACTTCGTGCTCCGGCAGTACTTCGCGCGGCACTACGGAGAGGAGTCCGCGCTGCTCGCCGCGGTCGCCGAGCAGGCAAGGGGCTTCGACCTGCTCGTGACGTTCAACGGCAAGTCGTTCGACGCGCCGTTCCTCGCCTCGCGGGCGCTCACGCACGGCGTGCCGCTCTCGCTGCCGCGGCACCACTTCGACCTGCTGCACGCCGCGCGACGGCGCTGGCGGCTCGAGCTGCCCGACTGCCGGCTTCAGACGCTGGAGCTGCGCGTCTGCCGGCGCCGCCGCACCGGGGACGTCCCGGGCTCGGAGGTGCCGGGGCTTTACCACGACTACGTGCGGAATGGGGACCCCTGGCGGCTCGTGCCGGTCTTCCACCACAACCTGCTCGACGTCATCACGATGGCCGACGTCCTGCACGCCCTGTGTGCCGGCCGGGGCCCGCGGCCGCCCCGTCGGGGCGCCGGACCGGCCCGCCAGGCGTAGCGGGGCCCGCTCCGGCCGCGCTCCGTCCGGGCCTGCGGGACGCCGAAATGACGCCCTCCGACCGGCTTGGCTGGCGCCCGAATCGGCCATTGACGGCCGCTCGGAGGGGGCCGGATACTCGGCGCGCAGTGCGTCCGTCCGTGGGTCGTCCCGAGTCGAGTCTGGTGCGCCAGTGACCGTTGCTACGAGCCTTCACGTTTCACCGTCGGCCGAGTCGCTCGTTCGCCCCTCTGCCTGAGTAGCGCCTCAGCGGGAGTTGTCCGCTGGGGCATTTGTTTACCGGCCCACATCGTTCGAACGGCTTTTCGAGGAGGCAGGCGGAAGATCATGGCTACCGGGCAAGACAAGAGCATCACCTGCGTGGATTGCGGAGAGGAATTCCTCTTCACCGCGAGCGAGCAGGCGTTCTATCGCGAGCGCGGCCTGACGAACGAGCCGACGCGCTGCAAGAATTGCCGCGAACGACGCAAGGCCAGCCGGGCCGGCGGGGGCGGCGGAGGCGGGGGCGGCTACGGCGGCGGCGGCTACGGCGGCGGCGGTGGTGGCGGTGGCGCGCGCCAGATGTATCCTGCGGTGTGCTCGAACTGCGGACAGGAGACGATGGTGCCGTTCCAGCCGACGAGCGGGCGCCCCGTGCTCTGTCGCGACTGCTTCCAGGCCTCGAAGGGCGGTGGCGGGGGCGGCGGCGGTGGCGGCCGGAGCGCGCCGAGGCCCGCGAGGCCGTCGGCACCTGTCGGCCCGAGCGAGGGCCGGGTGCAGGGTGCCGTGAAGTGGTTCAACGATTCGAAGGGGTTCGGGTTCATCGCCAGCGACACCGGCGAGGACGTGTTCGTGCACTTCTCGGCCATCATGGGGGACGGCTTCAAGTCCCTGGCCGAAGGCGAGCGCGTCGAGTTCGACCTCGTTTCGGGCCCCAAGGGCCGGCAGGCTGCGAACGTCGTCCGTATTTGACGGGCCGACGACAAACTGAAGCCTCCAGACCGAACAGCCGATAAGTGTTGCGGGCCCCCGCGCCTCGGACCGAACCGGCCCGTCGTGGTGCGGAGGCCCGGTCGGTTTGCGTCGGATAGGGAAATCCATGATCGAGACCCAGCGCGTCTTCACCTCGCTGAGTGAGGAGTTCGTCGAGCTCTTCATGAAGCACCACCCCGTGGCCGCCACCCAGGCGGGCATCCACGACTACGACCACCTCATGCCGGACGATTCGCCGGACGGCCTGAGGGAGCGGTCGGTGTGGCTGCGCGACCTCGAGCAGAGGCTGGCCGCGTCGGTGCCCTGGGAGGAGCTGGCGCTCGAGCCCCGCGTGGACTACGCGCTGCTGCGGTCGCGCATCTCGGCGCTGCGCGCCGACCTCGAGGAGATCAAGGCGGCCCAGAAGCGCCCGGCGATCTACCTGCTGCGCGCCTTCCACGGTGTCCACCTGCTGCTTTCGCGGACGTTCGCGCCGCTCGACGAGCGCAAGGAGGCCGCCGTCTCGCGCCTCATGGCGATCCCGGAGTACCTCGAGTCCGCCAGGGCCAACCTCGACCGCGTGCCGCCGGTGTTCCTGCGGATCGGGCTGCAGATGGCGGCGCAGGGGCCGGGCTTCGTGGACGAGGTCGTGCGGCAGCTCCTGCGGCAGTTTCCCGGCGAGGCGGAACGCCTGGAGCACGCGGGCAGCCGGGCGCGCACGGGCTTCCTGCGCTTCCACGACTACCTCGACAAGGAGCTGCGCCCGAAGTCCGAGGGCGCCTTCGCGGTGGGCGAGCGCTGGATGAACTACAAGCTCGAGCGCGAGCACCTGCTGCCGTTCACGTGCTCCGAGCTCGAGAAGCTCGGCCGGGAGCACATCGCGCACACGCACGTGCTGCTCGAGGAGGAGGCGCGCCGCATCGACCCGAAGCGCGACTGGCGCGAGCTGATCGTCGAGGGCCTCGGGCGGGCGCCGGAGCCCAACTGGCTGCGCGAGTCGTACGTCGCCGAGATGGAGCGGGCCCGGCAATTCGTGATCGACCGCAACATCGTGCCGGTGCCCCTGGACGCCCGGCTCGAGGTCGTGGACACGCCGGTGTTCGAGAGGCCGATGACGCCCTACGCGTCCTACCAGGCGCCGGCGCCGTTCGACGCCGACCAGACCGGCTTCTTCCACGTCACGCCCATCGACCTGCGGCGCTCGAAGGAGGAGCAGGCGCGCCAGCTCTCGGGCCACTGCGCGCCGATGCTGCCGATCGTCGCGCTGCACGAGGGGTACCCCGGCCACCACCTGCAGATGCTCCACGCGAACCAGGCGCCGACGCGCCTGCGTCGCATCTCGAACAGCGAGGTCTTCTCGGAGGGCTGGGCGCTCTACTGCGAGGACCTGATGTGGGAGCAGGGTTTCTTCACCTCGGACCCGCTCACGCGGCTCTTCCAGCTGCGCACGCTGCTGTGGCGGGCGCACCGCGTCGTCCTCGACGTCGCGCTCCACAGCGGGCGGATGTCGTACGACGAGGCCGCCGCGCAGCTCGTGGAGGACGTCCTGCTCGACCCCGAGATCGCCGCCGCGGAGGTGGACCGCTACGTCATGACGCCGACCGAGCCGCTCAGCTACCTCCTCGGGAAGATCGCCATCGTCGAGCTGCTCAACGAGGCGCGCCGTCGCATGGGCGACGGCTTCGACCTGCACTCCTTCCACGCGGGACTGCTCGCCAGCGGGACGATCCCGCCGGCGCTGATCCGCGAGGAGTTGTGGGAACGGTTGAAGGTGTCGTGAGCCGCCGGGCCCTCCTCGTGCTGGCCGCGGCGCTGCTCGCGGCCGCCCCGGCGTTCGCGGTGGCGCCGAGCAGCGAGTACGCGATCGATCCGGCGCGGACCGGACTGCCGTTCGAGTCCATCTCGTTCCCGTCGGCGGTGGACAGCGTGACGCTCTCGGGCTGGTGGTTCGACGGCCCCGCGAAATCGCCGGTGGTCGTCTTCTTCGATCGCGGGCGGGGCAACATGGCCGACCTTCTGCCCGCGGTGCGCGACCTGGGCCGGCGCGGCTTCACGGTGATGACGTTCGACTACCGGGACTTCGGGCCCGGCGGGCCGGGCGAGGCGGACTCGCTCGCGAACCTCGTCTTCGCCTCCCGCTGGGTGAACGACGGCGAGGGCGCGCTGCGCTATGCCCGGGCGCGGGCGGGCGACCGCCCGGTGTTCGCCTGGGGCCAGGACCTGGGCGGGCCGGTCGCCCTGGCCGCCGCCGCGCGCGACTGGCACGCGGTGGACGGGGTCGCCGTCGAGGGCCTGTTCCGCACGTCGCTCGAGCAGATCGAGCAGAACGGCACCGCGCAGATCCCCGGCGTGCAGCGCATGCACCGGCTCTACGTGGACCCGCGGGACGAGCCGATCTCCGCCGTGCCGGTGCTGCGCGTACCGCTGTTCGTCGTCCTCGCGGGCAAGGACGAGGTGACTCCTCCCGACGTCACGGACCGCGTGGCCCTGCGCAGCCTGTCGATCATCGACCGCTGGAAGATCCCGGCGGCGAAGCACGACGGGGCCGAGCTCACGCCCGGCTACTTCGACAAGATCGCGGCCTGGTTCAAGTTCATCCAGATGCGGCTGCCGAAGCACACGGCGCATTGACCGGCGGCCCGGACCGGACGGCGAAACGGGGCGGAACCTCGCGGTTCCGCCCCGTTTGCGTGCGGCCCGTCTTCGGCGTCAGCGTCCGTACGGGTAGATCGCCTGCAGGCCCTGCGCGAGGCCGTCGATGCGCAGCTGTCGCAGGCCGCCGTCCGCGACGGGCTTCAATCGCGACGAGGTCGGCGTGGCGTAGTCGGAGACGACCAGGTGGGGGATCGTCGAGCCCCACTTGGCGTTCACGGCGTCGATGAGCTTGTTGCACACGATCGCGTGCTCGAGGTCGGTCGGGTGCACGCCATCGAGGCTGAACAGCCCGCCCGTCACGAAATCGGTCGTGTAGGTCGTCGAGCCGAGCTGGAAGCCGTTCGTGCTGAGATCGGACAGCAGCCCGTTCAGGTCCACCTCCGTCATCCACGAGCTGTCCGCGACGAACGCGTCGAGGGCCGAGTTCATGGCGAAGATCGTGTTGTTGATGGTGGTCTGCTCGGCGTCATCGAGCACCTGCGAGTCGAGCAGCGGCCGGCCGTTCCCGGGAACGGCGGGATTCAGGTAGTTGTAGCCGTCGAGCGGGAACCCGGTGCCGGCCGCCAGCGAGTCCTTCGCCGTGAGCAGCACGAGCGCGGTCGGGCTGAGCGCCGTGCTGCCCGGCCCGATGAGCGAGATCGGCGTGCCCGTCGTCAGGCTGATCGTCACGGGCGGGAAGGTCGTGCAGTACGGGATGCTGGTCACGTCCGGGACGTTGAAGACGGCGACCTTCGCGTTCGGGAGCAGGGCGTGGATCGTGTTGAGGGCGGCCTGAACCGACGCGACATAGTTGCCGACCGGGAAGACGTTCGCCGTCCCCGACGTCGCCGCCCCGAGCACCTCGTTGGCGCCGAACTCGTAGGTGATGAACGTCGGCGCCCGGCGGGCCAGCTGCATGACGCCCAGGCCGCGGCTGCGGTAGATCAGGTTGAAGAACGTCTTGTTGTAGCCCGATCCACGGATCGGGTTCGGATCCTGCGTGTAGTACGTGCTGTCCACGAGGTCCACGGCCAGCTCTCCGGGGACCGCGAGGTTGTGGTAGTCGGTCGCCTGCGACATGTTCATCGGGGCGCCGGGCGTGCGCCCGACGTTGTCGATGGCGAGCGGCGAGAGCGACTTGATCTCGAGGAGCGTGTAGGTCGGCGGGGTGGCGCCGATGCCGTCGTTGCTGACCGCGTTGAACGTGAAGGCGCCCGTGCCGTCGGACGCCACGGTGTGGCCCGTCTGCGCGGCGAACAGCGCCGGGAAGGCGTGGACCTGGTGGCGGTTGACGAGGCCGCTCGACTCGTAGCCCGCCGAGATGCTCGTGCCGACCGCGGCGATCACCGAGAAATCGGCCGAGCCGCCTGTCAGCTTCGGGGCGTTGATCGAGCTGATCTTGCTGCACGGACCCTCGCAGCCGGCCAGGAGCACCGCCACTGCGAGGACCGGGAGGTAGCGAAGCAGGGTTTTCATGGTTCTCTTTCTCCCGTTCACCAGTGGTAGGCGACGCTGAGGCCCATCGCGTTCACGAAGTTCTTGTACGTGCCGTTGTACCCGTCGCGTTCCTGGCCCTCGGTGCTGCGGTTCTCGAAGAAGAGGGCCATGTCGTACCAGTCCACGGTCCAGCGGCCGTAGTTCCTGCTCAGGCCGAAGGTGGCGCCGTGGCGATTCGCGTCCGGCAGCAGCGGCGTGACGGACTCCGTGGGGGCCGCGGCCTGGTCGAAGTAGTAGCCGAACCGGTAGGCGAAGCTCGACAGCCGGTGCTCGGCACCCACCGAGAGGCGGAACGAGTCCCCGTACTCCTCGGGGATGCTCGTGTTGAGGTCCGGGCTCGAGGGGAACTTGAGCGCGAGCGAGTCGAACGCCGACCACTTCGTCCAGTTCACGTCCGCTTCCCAGGTCCACTGCGGCGTCGGGTTCCAGGCCGCGCCGAACGAGAAAATCGCCGGGAAGTGCAGCGTGGTCTGCACGTCGGTCTGCTTGGCGGGGAGGATGGCCGCCACCGTCGCGTCGAGCGGGGCGTTGCCGGTCAGGATCTGCGTGAACGTCGCCTCGCCCTTCTTGATGTCCACGTCGATCTGGCTGCGGTAGTAGGCGCCGAACTTCCACTGGTCGTTCGCCGACCAGAGTGCCGCGGCGTTGAAGCCGTAGCCCGCCTCGTTGCTGGCCTTGAGCTTCACGTTCGCGACGTTCGCCTTGCCGCCGCCGCCGCCCGGGATGACCTCCTCCTCGATGTTGTTCAGCTCGACGCCCGCCAGGAGCGCGTCGAAGCCGGCGGCGAAGGACAGCCGCTCGTTCGCGGCCCAGGCCAGGTTGAGGCCGAGGTTCATGCCCTGCAGGCTGGCCTTCGTCACGCGGTCGCGGCCGGTGAACGAATCGGGGTTCTTCCACTCGACCCCGAGCCCGAACGGGGCGTTGAAGTTCGCGCTGTAGGCCCAGTGCTCCGCGAAGTGGTTCGTCCAGTAGACCGTCGGCGGAAAGAAGTTGCCGGTTTTCATCTCCTCGCTGGTGCCGAATCCCGGGTAGGGATCCACGCCCGCGAAGCTCGTCGAGGTGCGCAGCCAGGTGCCTCCCAGGTAGAGCTGCTTGCCATCGAGGCGCACCAGCGCGGCCGGGTTGTAGAACGCGGCCGACGCGTCGTGGACCGAGGCGGTCTGCGCTCCCGCCATGCCCAGCGCCGCGGCGCCCTGTTCGTAGATGCCGTAGCCCGCGGCGAATGCGGCTCCCGGCACGAGGATGGCCGCCGCAAGGACGGCCCCGATCGCGCTTCGGTGGAGTTTCATGTGGCCCTTTCCGGTGACGGGACGAAAGCGATCGCGCACGGCGCTCAGGCGCCGCTCGCGTAGAGGGACTCGATCAGCGATTCGAACTTCTGGGTCAGCACCCGGCGCCGGACCTTGAGGGTCGGCGTGAGCTCGCCTGCGTCCTGGCTCAGGTCGCGGTCGAGGAGGGCGAACTTCTTGATCTGCTCGAACGGGGCGAGGTCGGCGTTGATCTTGTCCACCTCGCGCTGGTAGATCGCGTTCACCTGCGGCAGCGCGAGCAGCTCGGCCCGCGTGCCGTGCGGCCACCCGCGGGTGCGGGCCTCGGTCTCGAGGACCACGAAGTTGGGCACGATCAGGCACACGACGTAGGGCCGGCGGTCGCCGAGCATGACGGCCTCCGAGATCCACTTCGCGGTCTTGAGCCGCCCCTCGAGCGGCTGCGGGGCGACCTTCTTGCCGCCGGCGGTGACGAGCAGGTCCTTGAGGCGGTCGGTGATGTGGAGGTACCCGTCCGGGTCGAGGTGGCCGACGTCGCCGGTGTGGAACCATCCGTCGCGCAGTGCCGTGCGCGAGGCTTCCTCGTTGCGGAAGTAGCCCATCATCACGTGCGGCCCGCGCGTGAGGATCTCGCCTTCCTCGCCGATCCGCACCTCGACGCCGGGCACCGCCGGGCCGACGGAGGCCGGGCGCTCGCGTCCCGGCGGATTCAGGCAGATGACGGGCGAGGTTTCGGTGAGGCCGTAGCCTTCGACGATCGGGATTCCGACCGCGAAGAAGAACTCCATGACCTTCGGCGCCAGCGGGGCGCCGCCGGAGATGCAGAGCCGCAGCTTCCCGCCGACGCGCGCGCGCACCTTCGCGCCGACGAGCCGGTCCGCGATCGCCGCCTGCAGCGCGAGGAGCCCGGCCGGGCGGCGCCCTTCGAAGTGCAGGCGCGCGACCCGGGTGCCGGCGTGCAGGCCCCAGAAGAAGATGTTCTTGCGCAGCGGCGGCTGCGACAGGGCGTTCTCCATGACGCGCGCGTAGACCTTCTCGTAGAAGCGCGGGACCCCCGTCAGGATGGTCGGATGCACCTCCACGGCGTCGGCGGCGACGGTGTCGATGCTCTGGGCGTAGGCGATCGTGACGCCGCCGCCCAGCATCGCGTAGAGACCCGCCATGCGCTCGAAGATGTGGCAGAGCGGCAGGAAGGACAGGCAGGTGTCCGCCGGGTTGAGGTCCACGACCTTCAGGCATGCTTCCACGTTCGAGGCGATGTTCGAGTGCGACAGCATCGCGCCCTTGGGGTCGCCCGTCGTGCCGGAGGTGTAGATGATCGTCGCGAGGTCACCGGGCTGGACGCCGCCGGCAAGGCGGCGGAACTCCTCCGGGGCTTCGGCGCGCCGGCGGGCGCCGTCGGCCGTCAGCTTCGCGAACGAGTGCGTGCGGCCCGAGGTGGGCGGCGCGGGCTCCATCGCGACGATCGCTCGCAGGTGCGGCAGCGATTCCGCAATCTGCTCGAGCTTGTCGAGTTGCGCGGGCGTCGAGACGACGCAGACGCGCGCCTCGGAGTCGGCGAGGATGTACCGCACCTGCTGGGCGGTGAGCGTCGGGTAGATGGGCACCGTGACGGCGCCGATGCCGAGCGTCGCGAGGTCGGTGAGCGCCCACTCGTAGCGGTTCTCGGACAGCAGCGCGATGCGGTCGCCCCGCGAGACGCCCAGGCCCTGGAGGCCGAACGCGAAGCTCTCGACGTCGGCGAGCGCGCGGGAACCGGGAAGCGACTCCCACCCCACGGCGTTCTTGCGCATGAAGCACGCGCGCGAGCTGTCGCGGTCGATTCTCTCGAGGAAGATTCCGATCAGGGTGTCGGCCAAGGTCCCTCCAGGCCAGGGGCCATCCGTCGGGGAGGAAGGCCCGCCATTGGTAGCATCGGGCTCCTCGGGACGACAAGCGCTTATTGACAACCCGCGGACCACGGTCGCATGTTCGCCCGGCCCGGCGCATCCCGCGCCGTCCGCCTGCAGAGGAAGGCACCATGTCCAGCGTCCGCTCTACCCGCCCCGGGCTCCGCGGGCCGATCGGGATCCTCGCGGCACTGGCCGCCCTGCTCGTGGTTGCCGCCCCGGCGGCGAGTGCCCCGACCACCGGGGAACTCCTCGCCGAGGGCATGCGCGACTACGACGCGGCGAAGTTGCCCGAGGCGCGCGTCGCGTTCCAGGCCGCGCTCGAACAGTCCCCCGGGGACTTCGTGACCCTCTGTCGCCTGGCGCAGACGGAGTCGGAGTTGGCCGAGCTGCAGAAGGGGGACGAACAGCGCGCCACGCGCGCCGCCGCCGTCGAGCACGCCCGCGCGGCGGTCAAGGCCGCGCCGGACTCGGCCGCCGGGCACGTGTGGCTGTCGGTGGCGCTGGGACGCCAGGCCCTCAGCGAGGGGCCCAAGACGAAGCTGGCGCTTTCCCGCGAGATCAAGTCCGAGGTGGACCGCGCCCTGCAGATCGACCCGGACAACGGGCGCGCCTGGCACGTGCTGGCCATGTGGAACCTGAAGATTGCGAGCTTGAACATGATCGAGCGGCTGGCCGCCAACGCCGTTCTCGGCGGCGTGCCGAAGGGCGCCTCGTACGAGGGTGCCGAGCGGGCGTTCCAGAAGGCCATCGCGCTCGAACCCGATTACGTGAACCACCGGCTCGAATACGGCCGCATGCTCAAGGATCGCGGCCGAAAGGCCGAAGCGAAACAGGAGCTGGAAAAGGCGGTGTCGCTGCCACCGACGAGCGACGCGCTCGACGCGCGCTACCAGGCGGAGGCGAAGGCACTGCTGGCGAAGATCAAGTAGCGGATCCGTTGGGGTGGAAAGGGACGTCGGGACATGACGAGCGGATGGATCCTGGGCGGCGTGCGCACGCCGTTCGCCAAGGCAGGCAGCGTCTTCCGGAAGATGCCCGCCTACGAGCTGGGGCGCATCGTGGTCGCCGAGACGATCGCCCGCGCCGAGCTGGACCCGGGGCGCCTCGACGAAGTGATCCTGGGCAACTGCGCGATGCCGTCCGAGGCAGCCAACTCCTCGCGCATCGCCGCGCTGCGGGCCGGGGTTCCCGAGCACGTTCCCTCGTTCACCGTGCACCGCAACTGCGCCTCCGGGATGGAGTCGGTGGCGAGCGCGCTGTACCGGATCGCGGCGGGTGACGCGAAGCTCATCATGGCGGGGGGCATGGAGAACATGACCCAGATCCCGCTCTACTTCCCGACTTCGTACGCGGAGTGGCTCGAGGGCCTGATGCGCGCGAAGACGCCCGTGCAGAAGCTGGGCGTGCTGACGCGCTTCCGCCCGCCGATGCTCGCGCCGCGCATCGCGCTGGCCGAGGGGCTCACCGACCTCGTGTGCGGCCTCAACATGGGCCAGACGGCCGAGGTGCTCGCGCGCGAGTTCCGCATCGACCGCGCGCAGCAGGACGCGTTCGCGCTGCGCAGCCACCAGCGTGCGATCGCGGGCCGCGAGGCGCTGCGCGAGGAGATCGTGCCGGTATTCGCGGCGCCGAAGTACGAGCCCGTGCGCGACGACGTCGGTCCGCGCGACGGCCAGACGATCGAGGCGCTCGCGAAGCTCAAGCCGTACTTCGACCGCAGGAACGGCACGGTGACGGTGGGCAACGCCTGCCAGGTGACCGACGGCGCGGTCGCGCTGCTCGTGGCCGACGACGCCACCGCGCAGTCGTGGCCGGTGCCGCCGCTCGGGCGCGTGCGCGCGTTCGCGTTCGCGGGCCTCCAGCCGCAGCGCATGGGGCTCGGGCCGGTCTTCGCCTCGGCCCTCGCCCTGGACCGCGCGGGGCTGACGCTCGACGACATGGAGGTGGTGGAGATCAACGAGGCGTTCGCGGCGCAGGTGCTCGCCTGCCTCGCCGCGATGAAATCGCCGGAGTTCGCGAAGCGCGAGCTGGGCCGCGACCGGCCGCTCGGCGAGATCCCCGACGAGCGGCTGAACGTCAACGGCGGCGCGATCGCGCTCGGGCACCCGGTGGGCTCGAGCGGCGCCCGGCTCATCCTGACGCTGCTGCACGAGATGCGGCGGCGGGGCGCGAAGCGCGGGCTGGCCACGCTCTGCGTGGGCGGCGGGCAGGGCGCGGCGTTCGTGATGGAGCGTCCGTGATGGCCATCTTCCGCGTCGAAACGCGGCCGGAAGGCCTGGCGCACCTCGTGATGGACGACCCGTCGCGCAAGGTGAACGTGCTCACCGTGGGCGCGTTCGCGGACCTCGAGGCGGCGCTCGCCGTGCTCGAGTCCATGGGCGGGATCAAGGGCGTCGTGCTGCGCAGCGGCAAGGCGGGCTCGTTCATCGCCGGCGCCGACATCGACGCCATCAGCTCGATCACCGACCCCGCCGAGGTGACGGCGCTCGTGAAGCGCGCGCACGCGGCGTTCTCGCGCCTCGCGGCGCTCCCGGTGCCGACCGTGGCCGCCATCGAGGGGCCGTGCCTCGGCGGCGGGCTCGAGATCGCGCTCGCGTGCGACTCGCGGGTCGCGGCCGAGGAGCGCGCGACGATCGGCGCCCCCGAGACCATGCTCGGCATCCTCCCGGCCTTCGGGGGCACGACGCGCCTGCCGCGCCTCGTGGGCCTCTCGGCGGCATGCGACCTGATCCTGACCGGGCGCACGCTCGACGCGAAGCGCGCCGAGAGGATGGGGCTCGTCGCGAAGGCGGTCCCGGCCGCGTGGCTGGTCGAGTCGGCGGAGAAGCGCCTCGCGCAGATCGCCTCGCGACCGGCGGGCGCGCGGCGCGACGCCTACCGCCCGAAGACGCTCATGGCCCGGTTCCTCGACACGACGGCCCCGGGCCGGGCGCTCGTCTTCCGGCAGGCGCGCGCAGGCGTCCTCGCGAAGACGTCGGGACACTACCCCGCGCCCCTCGCCGCCCTCGACGTGCTCCGGCACGGGATCGGCCGGCCGATCGAGGCGTCGCTCGCGCTCGAGGCCGGGGCGATCGGGTCGCTGGTCGTCAGCCCCGTGTGCAAGAACCTGGTCCGGATCTTCCAGCTCTCCGAGGACGCGAAGCGCGCGAGCGTCGTCTCCGACGCGTCGCTGAAGCCGGCGCCCATCGCTCGGCTCGCGCTCGCGGGCGCGGGCGTCATGGGCGGCGGCATCGCGGAGCTCGCGAGCCGGTACGGGATCGAGGTGCGGCTGCGGGACGTGCGCCCCGAGGCGCTGCAGAAGGGCCTGCAGACCGTCCGCTCCGTGCTCGACGAGCGCGGGCGGAGGCGCCGCACCCCCTCGCGCGAGAAGGACGGGCAGATGGGGCGCATCCTGCCGACGCTCGAGCTGTCGGGCTTCGCCCAGGCGGACGCCGCCATCGAGGCGGTGGTCGAGGACCTCGACGTCAAGCGCCGCGTGTTCGCCGAACTCGAAGTGCGCATGCGCGACGACGCGCTGCTGGCCACGAACACCTCGTCGCTCAGCGTGGACGCGCTGGCCGACGGCCTGCAGCACCCGGATCGATTCGTGGGCTTCCACTTCTTCAATCCCGTCCACCGGATGCCGCTCGTCGAGGTCGTGCGCGGCGCGCGCACGAGCGACGCCTCGCTCGTCACGGCGGTCGGACTGGCGCGGCGTCTCGGCAAGACGCCGGTCGTGGTGAAGAACTCGCCCGGCTTCGTCGTGAACCGCATCCTCATGCCCTACCTGCGGGAGGCGATGCACCTGTTCGAGGAGGGCTTCGCGATCGCCGACGTGGACGCGTCGATGCGCACCTTCGGCATGCCCATGGGGCCGTTCGAGGTCGTGGACGAGGTCGGGATCGACGTCGCCCACAAGGTGGCGGGCGTGCTCTCGGCCGCGTTCCCGGGCCGGATGCAGCCCGCGCCGCTGCTCGAGAAGCTCGTCGCGGCCGGCCGGTTCGGGCGCAAGAACGGGCTCGGCTTCTACCGCCACCAGGGGCGCAGGCGCACCGCGGACCCCGCCGTTCCGACGCTGCTCGGCGTGACGACCGCGCGCAAGCCCGCGACGCTGGAGCCGCTGGCCGAGCGCATGGCGCTCGCGATGGTCAACGAGGGCGCGCGCTGTGTCGAGGAGGGCATCGTGGCCGACGCGGGGGCCGTGGACGTCGCGATGATCTTCGGCGCGGGCTTCCCGCCGTTCCGCGGCGGCGTGCTGCGGTGGGCCGACGCGTTCGGCCTGCCGAAGGCGGTCGAGCGCCTCCGGGCGCTGCGCGCCGACAAGGGCGAGCGCTTCGAGCCCTGCGCGCTGCTCGTGGCGAAGGCCGAACGCGGGGAGGCCTTCACGGCCTGAGGGGGGCGCCCGCCGGGCGCCCCGAATCCCCCGGGGCCCGGGCGCGTCCAAACGCTCCCGGGAAGCGGGCGACGAGGTCCGCGTCGGCGCGCTCCCCGGCGACCCCGACCGAGGGAGTCCCATGCCCGCGTTCCACCCGCTCGCGAACGACGACGTCCACGACCTGCCCGGGGCGTCCCCGGGCGTCCCCGCCGACGCGCAGCTGCTCGACGCCTACTCCGAGGCCGTGGCGGGCGCGGCCGAGATCGTGGCCCCGTCCGTCCTGCGCATCGACGTCGAGCGCGACGGAGAGCGCGCCGGTTCGGGCTCGGGATTCGTCATCGCGCCCGACGGCTTCGCGATCACGAACAGCCACGTGGCGGGCGCCGCGCGGCGCCTGCAGGTCACGCTCGCCGACGGACGGCGGTCGAGCGCGACGCTCGTGGGCGACGACCCCGACACGGACCTCGCGGTGATCCGCATCGCGGCCGACGGGCTCGTGCCGGCGACGCTCGGCCGCTCGGCGGCGCTGCGCGTGGGGCAGCTCGCGATCGCGATCGGCAGCCCGTTCGGCTTCCACGGCTCGGTCACGGCCGGCGTCGTGAGCGCGCTCGGCCGCACCCTGCGTGCGCAGTCGGGGCGGCTCATCGACGACGTGCTGCAGACCGACACGGCGCTCAACCCGGGCAACTCGGGCGGCCCGCTCGTGAACTCGCGCGGCGAGGTGATCGGCGTGAACACCGCGACGATCCTGCCCGCGCAGGGACTCTGCTTCGCGATCGCGATCGACCTCGCGCGCTTCGTCGCCAGCACGCTCATCCGCGACGGGCGCATCACGCGGGGCTTCCTCGGCATCGCGGGCCAGAACGCGCGACTGCGGCGGCACCTCGTCCGGAGGCACGACCTCGCCCACGAGTCGGGCGTGCTCGTGCTGTCGGTCGAGAAGGGCAGCCCGGCGGAGGCGATCGGCCTTCGCGAGGGGGACGTCGTCACGGCGCTCGCCGGCGAGCCCGTCGCGGGCGTGGACGACCTGCACCGCCTGCTCACGGGCGAGCGCGTCGGCCTGCCGCTGCCACTCGAGGCGCTGCGCGCCGGCGAGAAGCTCGCGCTCGTCATCACGCCCGTCCGCGCGCCGGCCCGCTGAGGCGGGTCCGCGCCTCAGGCGGCGGGCGCGCTCGCGTCGAGGAAGGACTTCAGGCGGAACCGCATCTGCTGGGAGAGCCAGCCGAGCCGCCACCGGAGCGTGTCCTCGGTGCCGCCGGAGGACCACCAGCGGTCGTGTCCCTGGAGCACGTGGCCGAGGCGGATGCGGCAGCCGGCGGGCATCGCCTGGTCGTGCTTCTCGATGAGGGGCAGGTCGTTCAGGTCGACCTCGACCGGTGAGACGCCCATCTCACCGGTGAGGAAGTCGAAGCTCCGGCGCAGGCCGCAGAACGCGTAGCGGCCGTCCTCGATCCGCCAGCGCACCCAGGCCAGGTTGACCGTGTGCGCCCAGTGCGCGTCGTCCACGCGCGTCTCGCGGATGCGGGTGCGCATCGCCTCCGCGGCGAGCTCGCCGAACGACAGGCGCGGCCCTTCCGAATCCCGCTTGCGACGTTCGCGGCCCGAATACGCCATGGGTCACTCCGAGGCATGGACGACCCGCCGTCGTGGCGGATCGGCTGCGGGCCGCGGGGGGACGACATTCGGCCCAGGTCACCGTCCAGCAAGTTATCGTCGCCGGCCACCGAAGAGCGAGTCCGAATTTCGACGCACCTCGCCCGGCGCGGCGCCCTAACGCGGCATCGAGAGGCTGTGCGGGATGACGTAGACGACGAAGGTCAGGATCGCGGCGCCGAGCACGAACGGCCGGGCGCGGCTGCCCCGGAAGACGGGCACCGCCGCGACGACCCACCCGAGGAACGCGATGAGCGTCTTGTTGTCGGTCAGGTCGTTGCTGATCGGGAACCCGCCCCACGGCTCGCTGAACGCGTAGCCGCTCACCACGCAGCCGAGCACGAAGCCCCCGAGGGCCAGGGCCGCCAGCGTGCGGAGCGTGAGCAGCCGGAACTCGGGACGACGTCGGAACGCTTCGAGGCCGGTGCGCATGGCCAGGAGCAGGGCGCCCATCATGACGAGAATGTGCGGGATCAGAACCCAGGGCGGCACGTCGTCGCGGAAGCGCAGCGTGGCGAACCCCTCGGGCGGCAGGACGAGCCGGGTGCCGCCGGCCGAGAGCGTCGCGCGGTAGTCCACCTTGTGGCCCGGCGACTGGTGCGGCAGCGGGGCCTCGAGCGTGTCACCGACGGCCCGCATGGGCTCGGCCGTCCAGGGTTGCGAGGAGCCGTGCGGCCGCCACTCGACGACGCCGGTCGCGCCCGGGGCGGGCAGCGCGAGTTTCACGAGGTGGTCGCCGGGCCCGGCGTGCGAACGCTCGAGCTCCCAGCGGTACCGGGTGCCGGCCAGGGGGGCATGGCCGGAGAGAGGGTAGGTCGGACCGCTCACGCGCTGCCACTGAGCGAGGACGACGGTGAGCAGCAGGGCGGCGAGCCACAGCCATCGGGTCGTATTCACGGGCGCCTCGGGGAGGTCGGGTCGGGAACGTCGGGTTCGGCGACCGCTATTCCAGCCCCTCCGGCCCCGGTGTGCAAGCGCACCCCCGCAAGCCCGCCCCACAAGCGCGAAGCGACGCCCGGGAGGTGTCGAACGGGCGCCGCTCCTGTCTCGCTCGGACCGGCTCTGCCGGCCGGTCCCCTGACCTGGAACTCTCCGCTGCCTTGCCTTCAGCGGGTACCCGGCCTCAGCCGGGTGACACCCCTAATGACGCTCCATCCATGGGAAAAGTTGCAACGGCACGGAAAACACCGAGGCAAGGCAATGCCAAACGCGGCGAAAGGCCCGGCGGACGCATCGTCCGCCGGGCCCTCCGCGTGAAGGACGGGTCAGGCCCCGGCGGGATTCGGCGCCGGGCCGCCGAAGGCGTCGAGCTGGCCTCCGTCGCCCACCGGGCTCGCCGGCGCGTCGGCCGGCGCCTCGGGCGTGGGGCCGCCGTCGCTGCGCGCGAGCGGCTCGAGCTTCTCGCCCCGCAGCACGCGGTCCATCTCGTCGCCGTCGAGCGTCTCGCGCTCGAGCAGCGTGTTCGCGAGCAGTCTCAGCTTGTCGAGGTTCAGGCTCAGGAGGGACACGGCCATCTCGTCGGCGCGCTCGACGATCTCGCGCACCTCCTGGTCGATCAGCACCGCGGTCTGCTCGCTGTAGTCCTTGTGCGTGGCCAGCTCGCGGCCGAGGAACACCATCTCGTCCTGCTTGCCGAACGTCAGCGGGCCGAGCTTCTCGCTCATGCCGAAGCGCGTGACCATGTTGCGGGCGAGGTTCGTCGCCTGCTCGAGGTCGTTCGCGGCGCCGGTCGTGAGGTGGTTGAAGATCAGCCGCTCGGCGGCTCGGCCGCCCATGGCGTGGCAGAGCCGGTCCTCGAGCTGCTTCTTCGAGTGGTTGTGGCGCTCCTCCTGCGGCGTGTAGAACGTCACGCCCAGCGCGCGGCCACGCGGGATGATCGTGACCTTCGTCACCGGGTCGCTCCCGGGCAGCAGCCAGGCGACCAGGGCGTGGCCCGCCTCGTGGAACGCGGTGGTCTTGCGCTCCTCCTCGGTCATCACGAGGCTGCGCCGCTCGGTGCCGAGCATGACCTTGTCCTTCGCGTCCTCGAAGTCGCGGTCGCTGACCTTCTTGTGGTTGCGCCGCGCGGCGAGCAGCGCCGCCTCGTTGACGATGTTCGCGAGCTCCGCGCCGGCCATGCCGGGCGTCGAACGCGCGATCGACTTGAGGTCCACGTCCTCGGCGAGCGGGATCTTGCGCGTGTGCACCTTGAGGATGCCCTCGCGGCCGCGGACGTCCGGCCAGTCCACGACGATCTGCCGGTCGAAGCGGCCCGGGCGCAGCAGCGCCGGGTCGAGCACGTCGGGCCGGTTCGTCGCCGCGACCATGATGACGCCCTCGTTCGACTCGAAGCCGTCCATCTCCACGAGCAGCTGGTTGAGCGTCTGCTCGCGCTCGTCGTGCCCGCCGCCGAGCCCGGCGCCGCGGTGCCGGCCGACGGCGTCGATCTCGTCCACGAACACGATGCACGGGGCGTTGCGCTTCGCCTGCTCGAAGAGGTCGCGGACGCGCGAGGCGCCGACGCCGACGAACATCTCGACGAAGTCCGAGCCGCTCATCGAGAAGAACGGCACGCCGGCTTCGCCCGCGACCGCGCGCGCGAGCAGCGTCTTGCCCGAGCCCGGGGGACCGAGCAGCAGCGCGCCCTTCGGAATGCGGCCGCCGAGGCGCTGGAACTTCTGGGGCTCCTTCAGGAACTCGATGATCTCCTGCAGCTCCTGCTTCGCCTCCTCGCAGCCGGCGACGTCCTTGAAGGTCACCTTGGGCTGCTGCTCCATGAGGACGCGCGCCTTGCTCTTGCCGAAGCGCAGCGCCGCGGAGCCGCCGCCCTGCATCTGCCGGAGCACGAACATCCAGGCGACGAGGAACAGCACGAGCGGCAGCCAGCTGAACAGCATGTTCAGCCAGTCCACGCCCGGGGCGCTGACCGAGACGCGGGCGCCGGTCGCGCGCACCTTGTCGGCCAGCGTAGCGCCGTCGCCGAGGAAGTTCGTCTTGAACGACTTCACGGTGACGTCGCGGCCGCCGACCTTCTGCGTGATCTCGTTGTGGAGCTCGCCCGTCACCGTGCGGGTCTGCTCGGTGAAGCTGGCGCTCTCGACGTTGTTCTTGTCGACCTCCGCCATGAAGGACGTGTAGGGGATGTCCACCCGCTGGGACGAGAGCAGGTTCCCCGAGTACATCTTGTAGGCGACCAGGGCGAGCAGGATGACCAGCCCCCAGAACGCCATGGTGCGGAAGGGCTGCCCCCCGGGCGGGGGCGGTTGGGGCCCGCGGGGTCCCGGTCCCCTCACCGGTCGACGACCTTCGTCGTCTCTGTCCCTGCGCAAGCTCGTCACGTCGTCATGCCTCCTCGATCACGCCCACGTAGGGCAGATTGCGGTATTTCTCGTCGGTGTCCATCCCGTAGCCGATCACGAACTCCGGGCCGATCGTCCACCCGGCGTAGTCCACGGGGACGGGGATCTTCCTGCAGGGGGCCTTGTTGAGCAGAGTCGCCACTTTGATGCTGGCGGCCCCCCGGGACTTCAACAGATCCAGGATGAACGCCACGCTCAGCCCAGAATCCACGACTCCTTCACAAAGGACCAGGTGCCGGTCCCGGATGTCGGAACGCAGGTCCATGATCAGCCGGACCTGCCCGCTGGAGGTCGTCCCCGGCCCGTAGGACGAGACGGCGAGGAAGTCCAGCTCGAGATCGATCGGGGTGGCCCGGGCGAGGTCGCACTGGAACATGCAGGCGCCCTTCAGGACTCCGACGAAAAGCGGGTGCAGGCCGTCGTATTCGCGGGCGAGCTGCACGCCCATCTCGCGGACGCGGTCGCGGATCTGCTCCGCGGTGAAGAGGACCTTCAGTCGGGGTTCGGCCTGCACGGCTCGGGGGTCGTCGCTCATGGGACTCGGGGCACTCCAGTCGGGAGGCGGTTCATCGGGACGAAGGTGCGGAGCGCGCCCGGCGCCCGGCGGCGCCCGGCTCCCTACGGGGCTCCGCGGGGACGGGGTTCGCGCGGTGGGCGCCGGCGGGCCGCAGTCTAGCATCGGCGCGCCCCGGCGAGGGTGAAGGTGTGCGACCGGTGCGCGACGCGACGGCACCGGCCCGGACGAGCCTCAGCCAGCCCGAGGCGAGGACCGCCCGATAGCCCGCGGGCAGGGCGACCTCCGCCCGGGCGCGCCCGTCGGCGAGGAGCGTGTCGAGGGCGTCGCGGTGGCGGCGGGTGAGCCCGCCGGCGCCCGGCGCCGACGCGGCCCAGTGCCGCGCGAGTGCGGCGTGGCGGACGGCGCGGGGCAGGCGCGCCCAGCCGCGCGCGTCCAGTGCCCCGGCGCTCGAGCGGCACGCGAGCGTCCCGGCCGCACGCCGGCCGACGACGCGCGCGCCGTCGCGCACGTCTGTGGCCGTCGCGGCAAAGCGGCGGGCGAGCGCGGCCCGGTCGCCCGGCGCAGCTTCGAGCAGCGCGGGGACGACGACGTGTCGCACGCGGTTGCGGAGGAAGGAGCGGCCGGTGTTCGTCGAGTCCTCGCGCCACGCGACCCGCGCCGCGCGCAGGTCGCGCTCGACATCGTCCCGCGTCGCCGCCAGCAGCGGCTTGAGCCAGGCGCCGTGTCGCGGGCGCATGCCCCCGAGCCCCAGGAGCCCGGTGCCGCGCACGAGCCGCATGACGAGGGTCTCGAGCTGGTCGTCGGCCGTGTGCGCCGTCGCGATCGCCGCCGCGCCCGCGCGGCGCGCGGCCGCGCGCAGGAAGCGACGCCGGAGCGTGCGCAACCCGCCCTCGCCCGAGAGCCGCTCGCGGCGCAGGCGTGCGAGGCAGTTCCACCGTGCCGCCACGAGCGGCACGCCGAGCCGCCCGCAGAGCGAGCGCACGTACTCGAGGTCGCCATCGGCCTCGGCCCCGCGCAGGCCGTGGTGCAGATGGGCGGCCGAGACCGCGAGGCCGAACTCGCGGGCGATCGAGTGGAGCGCGACGAGGAGCGCGGTCGAGTCGGCGCCGCCGCTGGCGGCCACGAGCACCCGGCTGCCCTCCGGCAGCCGGCACGGGCCGCGCAGGGCCCGGCGAAGGATCGGCTCGATGCGACGCAGGCGCATGGGCCCACGCTCCGGGAGCACGCGGGGACGGCCGGAGGGGCCGTCACGGCGGGAAGTGGTGCCAGGGGGGAGACTTGAACTCCCGACCAAGGGCTTATGAGTCCCCTGCTCTACCACTGAGCTACCCTGGCGAGGATCCGGGCGGCGAGCAATCGCGCGCTTCGCGACTGCCGCGCAACCGCCACAACGACTTGCCGGTGCGGAGACGGGTCGGGGAACCCACCCGCGCCAGGCGGACCCGGGAAACTAGGCAAGCCCCCATGCAGTGTCAAGGATGCGGGCGCCTGCGTGGCGGTCCCTTCGGCGCGCCGGCGGGGGCGTTCGCGCCGAGCCACGCCCACACCGCGCGCATGGCCCGGAGATCGTCCTCGTTGTATTCGCGCACCTCGGCGAGCGCCCGCTCGCGCTCGGCCGGGTCGGCCGTGCGGCGCGCGCGGTCGAAGCGCGCGAGCGACCATTCGGAGCCCGCCTCGGGGTTGCGCCACGCGAACCCCATCCACGGCGCGACGTGCTTGATCGAGTACGAGCGAAGCGGCAGCCGCACGCAGCGGTCGAGCTCGCGCTTGAGGTCGAAGCAGGCCGCGAGCAGCCGTGGCGCCGTGCCCCCGGGATCCCCCAGCCGCTCGGCGTAGCGACGTACCCAGAGCGGCTCCGAGGCGTCCCAGTGCACCCAGCGCTGCCCGGGCTGCCGGTCGAGCAGCGCGCGGGCGCGCGCGAGGAACGCCTCCCAGGCGCGGGCGTCGCCGGCGGCGCCGGACCCGGCGAGGAACGACTCGGCCGCCGGCTCGTCCGTGCCGTTCTCGGCCGCGAGCCCCCAGAGGTAGATCGGCGTCTCGGCCTCCTCGCCGCGCGCGTCGCCCTCGACGTCGAACCACACGATCGGCGGGCGTGGCAGGGCGGGCGCCTGCAGCCACTCGGCGCGGTCGTCGCGCCAGGCGCTGGCCACGCGCACCGCGCGCTGTGCCGCCAGGCGGCGCGGCCCGCGCGGGAGCCGGCCCGTGTCGAACGCGGCGAGGTCCTCGATCGTGCGCACGCCGCGCTCGTGCCAGGCGGCCGCTTCGTCGGGATGCACCTCGGGCAGGATCTCGATGCGGCGCTCGTGCTCGGCACGGTCCCAGCAGTGGTCGTAGAACATGCAGCGCCGGCAGGCCGAGTGCGAGCGCAGGAGGTCCGGTTCGTCGGGAGAGGCGAGCGCTTGGACGGCCCCGCGCACGATCTCCTCGTAGGCCTCCGCCTCGAGCGGGACCGCGGGCGTCACGGACCCGTCGCCTCCCGAGACCTCGAAGCGCGCGGGCTCGACGCCCGCGGCGGCGGCGATCACGTGGCGGAGGTGGGCGAGCTGCAGCGCGAAGTCCCGACGCTGCGCGGGGCGCAGCGCGAGCCGGACCTCGAGCACGACGAGGTCGTCGCCGTCCCAGTGCAGGAAATCGGGCTGGGCCGAGCGCCGGCCGTCGGGGGTCAGCAGCACCGGCTGCCAGAGGGGCCGGCGGGTCTCGCGCAGCCAGCGCAGGCTTTCGGCGGCGGCGTCCTCGAACGAGCCCTCGCGGCGCCAGATCGGGCCCACGAGGCCCTCGAAGCGCGCGGCCACGCGGCGCTCGTTCTCGTCGCCGCGTTCGCGCAGCACGTGCCCGTGCTCGGTGACCGGCGCCGCCGCGTGCGCGGCGTGGTGCCGCAGCCACAGCCGGCGCACGCAGCTGTGCGCGGCCGAGAGGACCTGCGCGGTGACGCGCGGCGCGCGCGGCTCGGAGGGGCCTGCGGACATCCGCCGCCGCCGCCTAGAGGGCGGCCTTCTCCGCCGCCGGCGATGCGGACGCCTCGGGTTCGTCCTGGGGGCGCAGCCGGAAGATGCGCGACAGCTCGCTGCGCAGCTGCCCCTCGTCGAGGCGCTGGTAGAGCACGCCGCGGTAGGCGACCGAGATGCCGCCGGTCTGCTCGCTCACGACGATGACCGCCGCGTCGGTCTCCTCGGAGAGCCCGATCGCGGCGCGGTGCCGCGTGCCCAGCGAGATCGCGGTGAGCGGGTTCGCCGACAGCGGCAGGATGCACGACGCCGCCACGATGGCGTCCTCGCGCACGATCACGGCGCCATCGTGCAGCGGCGAGCCGGGGCTGAAGAGCGTCACGAGCAGTTCGGCGGAGACCTTCGCGTCCACGCGCGTGCCGGTCTCGACGAAGTTGCGCAGGCCGACGTTGCGCTCCATCACGATGAGCGCGCCGTGCCGGCGCTGCGCGAGGCTCTCGACCGCGCGCACGACCTCGCCGAGCACGCCGAAGCCGTCGCCGCGCAGGAACGAGCGGAAGTAGCGCGTGCGGCCGAACTGCGCGAGCGCGTGCCGCAGCTCGGGCTGGAACAGGATGACGAAGACGATCACCCAGACCGTCTTCAGGCTGTCCACGATCCAGCGCACCGCGAGCAGGTCGAAGTAGCGCGCGACGATCCCGACCACGACGAGGAACGCGAGCCCGACGAGCATCTGCGCGCTGCGCGTGCCCCGCACCAGCGTGAGAAGCCGGTAGAAGAGCGCGGCGACGATCAGGATGTCGAGGACATCCAGGACCCAGAACGGATGCACGGGCGTCATGGCCCCGCGAAGTTATCAGATGGGTTCGCGCCGGGGGAGGCCGCCCGCACGGAAAGGGGCGGGTCCGGAGGCTACGCGCGCGCGGCGCGGGCGGCGTCGGCGACCTTCACGACCCGCACCGTCTCGGCGACGTCGTGCACCCGCAGCACGCGGGCCCCGAGGAACGCCGCCAGCGAAGCGGCGGCCAGGCTCGCCTCGAGCCGCCGGTCCGCCGGAGCGTCCCCGAGCAGCCGGGCGAGGAAGCTCTTCCGCGACGCGCCCACGAGGACGGGGCGGCCGAGCGCCGCGAGGTCGCCGGTGCGCGCGAGCAGCCGCAGGCTCTGCTCGCCGGACTTGCCGAACCCGATGCCCGGATCGAGGGCGATGCGGTCCCGGGCGATCCCGGCGGCGACGGCCGCGTCCATCCGCCGGCGCAGGTGGGCGGCGACCTCGGCGACGACGTCGTCGTAGCGCAGGTCCCGCTGCATGGTCTCGGGGGTCCCGCGCATGTGCATGAGCACGAGACCGGCGCCCGAGGGGGCCACCGCGGCGGCCATGCCGGGGTCGCCGAGGGCGCTCACGTCGTTCACGACGTGGACGCCCCACGCGAGGGCGCGGGCCGCGACCTCGGCGCTGCGCGTGTCCACCGAGAGCACCGCCCCCGGGCGGCCGGCCAGCGCCCGCAGCACGGGCTCGAGCCGGCGCGCCTGCTCGGCGGGCGGCACCGCCGCGGCTCCGGGCCGGGTGCTCTCGGCGCCGACGTCCACGAGGTCGGCTCCCTGGGCGAACAGCTCGGCCCCGCGTGCGATCGCCGCGTCCGGGTCGAGGTAGCGGCCGCCGTCGGAAAACGAGTCCGGGGTGACGTTCAGAATGCCCATCACGAGGGTGCGGGCGGAGAGGTCGAACGCGACGTCGCGGCAGCGCCAGATCACGCGCCGAGCGCCTCGCGCAGCCGGCGGATCTGCCCGGCGTGGCCGTGCGCGTGCGCGGCGTAGATCTCGAGCCAGCGCTCGGCGTGGTAGGAGCCGGCCTCCGAGTGCCAGCCCAGGTGACGCCACTCCTCCTCGGTCATGGACTCGAGGAGCTGGGCCGTGGTCTCGCGGGCCGCGCGGAACGCGGCGAGGGACGGCCCGATCGGGCGCTGCTGGTAGCGCAGCCGGACGGCCCAGGCGTCCTGGTCGTAGCCCTGGAGGACCGGGTGGGCCTCGGCCAGCAGCATCCGGAGGCGGATCGCGCTCTGCATTTCGCTGTCGGCGAGATGGTGGACGATCTCGGCGGCGCTCCACTTGCCGGGGATCGGGCGCGCCGTCAGCGAGCCCTCCGGGAAGCCGTCCAGCGCCCGCACCACCTCGTCGAAGCCGGCGCGGTAGCGCTCGAGCAGGGCCCTTCGTTCGGCGGGAGTCATGGGGTCTTGCCTCGCGGGGGGGAGCGACTCGGTCGGGAGGCCGGCGCTTTGACCGGCCGGGGGCCGGATGCTAACACTTACCGGCCTTTTTCCCGCTTCGGGCCGCCTCCGGGCGCGGCCGCGTCGCAATCCTCGCCGTCCCGATTCGACATCGCCATCCCTTCCCGCACCGGGTTTCGGAGGTTCCGTTCGCATGTCCTGGTGGAAGCGTCTGATCGTTCCCGCCGTTCTCGGCGCGCTGTTCGCGCTGCCGGCCCAGGCCCAGGTCTCTGGGCGCCCCGTGGTGGTGTCCGCCGGAGCCGGCATCACGAGCTTCGACGCCCGGGACTTCATCCAGGACAGCCCCGCCTTCACGGGCGCGATCGGCCTGCGCTGGACCGACTTTCTGCGCATCGAGGGCTCTTTCACGGGCTCGAAGACCAAGCTCGACCGTCCCGGCGAGGCCGATCACGAGTGGTCGTACACCGCGCTCGACGCCGTCTGGACGTTGCGTGACCCGGCCGAGAAGGCCACGCCTTATCTGCTCACCGGCTTCGGCATGGGCCGCTCGCTCACGGACGGCGTGAAGATCCACCGCATGGGCACGCCGAGCGTCGGCGCCGGCTTCCTGTACAACCTGTTCGGCAACCCGCGCGCCTACCTGCGCCTGCAGGCCCGCGACGTGCTGTTCCGCGAGAAGGCCGCGCTGGCGTCCAGCCACCACCTCGAGGTGACGGCCGGATTGCAGTGGTCTTTCGGCGGGCGCTTCAAGGACCAGGACCTCGACGGCGTCCGCAACTGGATCGACCGGTGCCCGAACACGCCGATCGGCGCGAAGGTGGACGCGAAGGGCTGTCCGATCGACAGCGACAAGGACGGCGTATTCGACGGCCTCGACAAGTGCGCGAACACGCCCGCGGGCTGCACGGTCGACTCGACGGGCTGCATCGTGGACACGGACGGCGACGGCGTCTGCGACGGTCTCGACCAGTGCCCCGACACGCCGAAGGGCGCGAAGGTGGACGCGAAGGGCTGTCCGATCGACACCGACGGCGACGGCGTCTTCGACGGCCTCGACCGGTGCGAGAACACGCCCCGGGGCTGCACGGTCGACTCGACGGGCTGCATCGTGGACTCGGACGGCGACGGGGTGTGCGATGGCCTCGATCAGTGCCCGAACACGCCCACGGACCTCAAGGTGGATCCCAACGGCTGCCCGATCGAGATCAGCCAGCGCGAGACCGAGCTGCTCGACACCGGCATGATCCGCCTGCAGGACGTCAACTTCGACGTCGGCAAGGCGACGATCAAGCCCGAGAGCGACACGGTGCTCGTGCAGGTCGCGAAGATCCTGCAGCAGTACCCGACGCTTACGATCGAGATCGGCGGGCACACGGACGCCTCGGGCACGCTCGCGAAGAACATGACGCTCTCGCAGGAGCGCGCGCAGGCCGTGCTCCAGTGGCTCAAGGACCACGACCCGGCGCTCGACACGAGCCACTACACGGTGAAGGGCTACGGCCCGACCGTCCCGGTGGCCTCGAACAACACGGCGCTCGGCCGCGCGAAGAATCGCCGGGTCGAGTTCAAGGTCACGAACACCGAGGCGCTGCGGATCGAGCGCGAGAAGCGCGGGTTCCTGAAGAAGGAAGCCGCCCCCGACTCGACGGCGCACTGACGAGCGGCGAGGAAACGCCCGACGCCCCGCGGCCTCCCGGCCGCGGGGCGTCGTCGCTTGCGGGGAGAACCGCGGCTGCCCGGGGGCGACGAACCCCTGCGCCTGCGGCTGGCTGGGGCACCCCAGGCGCGGATGCCGGTGCACACCGGGGGATCTCGCACGTTACGCCGCGCGAGTGAGCGGGCTGATATTAGATCGTATTGATATTCATGTGGAAGTGCCTGCGCTTACATCCGAGGAGATGTTGCGGGCAGCGCGAGGCGATTCGAGCGCGGTCGTGCGCGAGCGCGTGCTCGCCGCGCGAGAGCGCCAACTTGCGCGAGGCTGGCTCAACGCGCGGATGCCGGTCGCCGCCCTTCGACGGCACTGCGAGCTCGACGCGACTGGCCGACAGCTCGTCGCGGACGCCATGGATCGCGGCGGAATCAGCGCGCGGGCCGTGCATCGCGCACTCCGCGTGGCTCGCACGATCACAGACCTCTCGGGCACCGAGCCTGTGGGCGTCGCAGCGCTCGCCGAAGCGCTGCAGTACCGCGCGTACGAGTCGCGACGCTTCGCGGTTCATCCCTGATCGACTCCACCTGACAAGGACGCGCGCCGGGCTGCCACCCTGACAGCCTCCCCCACCTCCTGAGGCGGCCCCCCCCCCCTCTACAGAATGGCGTGCGAACGCAAAGCAGCGGGCTCGGATTGGAGGCGATACGCGAAACCCCAAATTCGCGGCACGGCCCATGCCCGTGGACGGTCGCCCTCACTGCCCGCCTGATCGCGAGCATCTTCGACAGGAGGCCGCCCATGCACCGAGTTCACTGGTATCCTTTGGTCCTCATGCTTCTCCTTCCGACCGAATCCTCGGCGCTCCAGCTTCGCTGGAGCAGCGGCACGACGGACCTGACCTTCACGGCCGCGACTCGCTGCACGCTCGTCGTCCAGGCCGACTCCGCCGAGGCGGTTCTTCCCGGCGAGTGGCGCCTGCTCTGGCTTGCCGATTCCTCCGGGGTCAACTTTGTCGCAACAGACTCCGCGGCAGGCTGCCAGGTCACGACAGCGCAGGTCTCTGCGATCGAGCCTCCAGCCACGGCCGCCGACAGTGCCGCAAACCAGATCACTGCTCACTTCTGCTCATCCGGCGAGGACCGGGCCACTGAAGCTCGCTGGATCCTGGATCAGCCCGGCGGCAGCGCGGGCAGACTCGAGGTCGTCGCGCTCGATCCCAGCGACCCGGACTCGAACCGAGTCCTCGTCTCGAACGAGGTTACATACAACGGCGGCGTGGGCGGTACCTTTCCCCCGGTCGTCCTGCGCGCCGGGCGCTACCATCCCACGGCTGACCTGACCGTCGAAGCGATCGGGATCGGGTTCGCCGACGCACCGAAGGTCGAAATCGTCGCGCCGGACACCTCGTGGCGGCTGGCTCTCCAGGTCGAGGAGCGAAGCAACTCCAGGATCAAAGCCGTGGCTCGCGTCGCCGCGGACCTTCCGCCCTTCGTGGTGAGCGTGGGTGGAATTTCGGGCGAGCTGGGGGTCGCGGCACTCCCGGCCGACACAGCCTCCCTGCTTTCGGTACAGCCGGCGTGCACCAACGCAATGAAGGAGATCAACCTCGTAAGCGGCGAGGATATACAGCCCAAAGACTTCGCGATGGTTGCGTCCCGGGACTCGTTCCACATCTTCTACACGCGTCAGGACTACAACTTGGGCGGTACTCCCGAGCTTGATTCGAAGATCATCGGCCACAAGCGTTCCCGCGACCTGTACAACTGGGATCCCGACGAGCACACGATGCACTCGGTGGTCGCCGGGAACGGCGGCCCCTGGGATGCAGGCCACGTATGGGCGCCGACCATCATCAAGAAGCCCGGCGACATCACCTACTACATGCTGTACACGGGGGTGGACGCGAGCGGCGTGCAGCGTCTCGGGGTGGCGACCTCGACCGACCTCAACGTATGGACCCAGGACGCGACCGCCGCTTACGAATCGAGCAACGTCGGCTGGGCGCTGTCGGGCACGCCCGAGTTCCGCGATCCGTTCGTGATGACCGACCCGGATTCCGCTGGTCGCTACCTTCTTTACTTCGTGACGAAGTCTCAAGAGCGAGGCCGCTACGTCGTCGGGGTGGCCAGGACCAACCCTCTGAATCCAGCCGATCTCCGCGACTGGCAGGACCCTCAGCCGCTGTGGAACACGGACAGCCCGCACACCAACGAGGCGGTCATCGAGTCACCACACGCATTCATGGATCCAGACAGCCTGTGGTGGCTCTTCTTCACCGGGTACAACAGCAGCTCGGATCCCGCATACGTGAGCTTCGAGACCAACGACGTCAGCCCCGCTGATCTTGACACCACGCGCTGGAGTGCACCCGACACGCTCTACTCCCTGCTCGGCGGCGATACGACGCTGGAGTACTGGCACGCCTCGGAATACTACCGCTGGGCCACCGGCTATGAGTATCTGATGGCGTTCAACGACAATCAGCACTCGGTGGACATCTCACAGATTTCGTGGCGCGATCCGCACACCTTCGTCCTGACCGATTCGTGCCCGCCGAGGGCCAGGCTTGACGTGCCCGGCTCTCCTCCATCGCCGGAGGTCGCTCTGGACATCCTCGGTGCTCACCCCGCAAGGGCCCCGGTCGCGTTCGTCATCCACATCCCGCAGCGGATGCGGGTCGAACTCGCGATCTTCGATCTCGCGGGGCGACGAATCCGGACGCTCTTGGACGGCGAGATGCCGGTGGGCGATACCGAAGCGCGCTGGGATGGCCTCGGAGGGCAGGGCGAGACACCGCGCGCTGGTGTCTACTTCGCCCGGTTGTCGGCGGCGGGTGGCCGGCGGGTCGCCAAGCTCGTGTTGCTCCAGTGAAGGCTCCGCCTACCGAACTCTCGGCCGACTTGGCGAGACGCCGTCGCCATATGCCCAGCACAGGCCGCGGCCGACGCGTGCTCCGATGGGCGTACCTGCTTGGAATCGCGGTGCCGTCTCTGGTGCCGTGCCCGGCCTTTTCCCAGGTCGTCGATTCGACCCTGTGGGGAATGGGGCTTGCCAACGTTACGGCGATGGCGCGCTCAGGCAACACCCTCTACGTGGGAGGTGCGTTCAGCCACGTCGGCCCCAATACGGGGAGCGGAATCCCGCTCGAGTACGGCCGGGGCGTCGCGGCTCCAAATTACTCGAAAGTGAACGGCGAGATCCTCGCTGTCATCGCCGATGGCGAAGGTGGCTGGTTCATCGGCGGCAGTTTCACCGCCGCGGGCGGGCGGCCGCGGCGCCACCTTGCCCACATCCTCGCCGGGGGCGAGGTGGCCGACTGGTCACCGGACCCGAACAAGCAGGTCCACGCCCTGGCGCTGTCCGGCGGGACTCTCTACGTCGGAGGGCAGTTCGACAGCATCGCCGGCGAGCCGCGGAGCCTGATTGCCGCCGTGGAAGTCGCCACCGGCCAGGCGACTTCCTGGAATCCCAGCGCAGGCGGTGTCCTCGCCGAGTTCCCGGTCGTCGCCGCCCTGGCGGTGCGTCAGGACACAATCCTAGCGGGTGGCAACTTCCTGTCGATCGGCGGCCAACCTCGTCACTACCTGGCCGCCGTGGATGCCCGCACGGGGCAGGCTCTGGCGTGGGCCCCTGCCCCCAGCTACAGGGTCACGGCGATCGCCCTTCAGGGAAACACCGCGTTCGTGGGGGGACGCTTCGCGCAGATCGGAGGCCAGTCGCGCTTGCTTGTCGCAGCCGTCGACCTGACGACCGGGGCCGCCACGAGCTGGGATGCCCGCATCACAAATCGAGTGCGCCAGTACTGGGAACCTCCACCGGAGGTCATGGCCCTGACCGTCCGGGCTGGCTCGGTGTTCATTGGCGGTTTGTTGGACAGCCTCGGAGGGCAGTTCCGCTCTGGGCTCGGCTCCGTGGACGCTACGACCGGCGCGGTGACGTCCTGGGCTCCGCTGCCGGCCGGGGGATTCCCGTACTCCTACGTGCGGGCGCTGGCCGCACGCGGGGACACGATCTACGTCGGCGGGTTCTTCTCCACGATGCAGGGCGCGCCGCGGATGTGTCTGGCCGCCGTGGACGTCATGACCGCAACCCCCACGGCCTGGAATCCGAGGCCCAACGACGAAGTCAACGCCCTGGTGGTCGGCGACGACTACATCTACGCCGCCGGCTACTACCACACACTGGGCCCCTGGCAGGTGCGCTACAACCTGGCAGCGTTCGACCTCGCCACCGGTCGGCCCACCGATTGGAACCCAGACCCTGATGGTCTCATCGTCTATTCGCTCGCCGTGAAGGATGGGACCGTCTACGCCGGTGGCGACTTCACGTTCGTGGGCGGGCAGCCCCGCAACGGGATTGCCGCACTCGACGCGGCGAGTGGAGCGGCGACCGCGTGGAACCCCTCCGCCAACGGCGCCATCGGAGCGATGGTGCTTCGCGGCGACACGGTGTACGTGGGGGGTGGCTTCACGCGCATCGGCGGGGAACCGCGACGCCACCTCGCCGCACTCGATGCCACGACGGGACTCGCGACTCTCTGGGACCCCAACCTCGGCTATGGCTCCACGGTGGATGCCATGGTGCTGTTGGGGAACACGATGTACGTCGGAGGTTCATTCGCCACGGTGGGCCCCGAGCATCGAGGCGCCTTGGCAGCAGTCGACGCCACGAGCGGCTTGCTCAATCCATGGAAAGCCGACCTCACGACTGGCTGGATCAACTCCATGGTGATGAGCGCCGGGAAGTTGTATGTCGCGGGCATGTTCGACACCATCGCTGGCGAGCCCCGCACCTCACTGGCAGCCGTTGACCCCACTACCGGGGCGGTCGCCGCATGGAATCCAAGCCCGGTGCGCGCGCCGAATGCCTCGTACGGCCCGCCCAGGATGTATGCGATTGCCGCCCGGGACCATGACATCTATGTCGGTGGCGAGTTCTCTCGCGTGGGGGGTGCTGCGCGAGTCGACCTGGCGGCGGTGGACGACAGCCTCGGAAACGCGACGGACTGGAATCCGCAGGCGGACGAAGTGGTGTGGTCCCTGTTCGCCGACGGCTCGACGCTGTTCGTGGGTGGCAAGTTCCGGACGATCGGTGGACTCCCGACCGCCAGCCTGGCCGCCATCTCCTTTCCATCGCCGCCCGTTCCGGCGCCGCCCCGGCTGGCTCTGGCTCAGAGCGCCCCCAACCCAGCACGCACGACAGCCATCATTCACTTCACGCTGCCTGCTGCCGGGCCGGTAACGCTGGAGGTCTTCGACATCCAGGGCCGTCGGGTAGCGACACTTCTCAAACGTCAGGTCCGCGCGGCTGGCGAGCATGATGTGTTGGTGCGCGCGGATCAGTGGGGCTCCGGCGCGTACTTCTATCGCCTCCAGGCTGCGGGGCGCAGCGCAACCCGGAAGATGATCGTCGTGGAATAGCGTGTGACCGCCCGAGGCCGAGCACCGAGGGTTGAGGGGACGCCAGTTCGCGTGACCTTGGGGTCGCAGAGGATTCCCCCTCCTGACGCAGAGGATCAGGCCGAGCCTGGCCACGCCCGCTAGGGGAATCCCGTCCTCTCTTCCAGGAATGCGGCCACCGCCGCGATGGCCTTCCGGCTGGCGCGTCGCCGACCCGCCTCGAGGTCCACGACGGTGCCCTCGTCCAGCCCGAGCCGGCGTGCCAGTTCGGCCTGGGTCAGCCCAACCCGACGCCGAGCCGCGCGGAGGCGTTCAGGGAGGCCCTGGCCAGTGGGTTGGACGTCGACGCCCAGGACCCGGACCAGCCGGCCGTGGTGCCGGGCGAGCGGCCGGAAGCGGTCCAGCTCCCAGAGGTGGACGGCCTCCTCGCGCACGCCGAGGCGCCGCGCGAGGGTTCGTTGCGTCAGGCCGAGGTCGAGCCGGCGACGCCGCAGGTGCTGGCCGAGCGTGGTCGGGGTGAGCGGATAACCCCTTGGCAGGGCCCGTGGTCGGCGGCCGACGAGGTGGAGGTTGCAGAAAGGCAACGCAATGCTGGGGTTGCGGTCGGTCGGAGAGCCCTGGCGGGGAGGGAATCTGCGTGGTGGCGGGAGCGAAGGCGCGCGCAGTCCGCGGCTCAGGTCTTCTGCTTCTTCTTCTCCGCCGCGGGGAAGAGGACGTTGTTGAGGATCAGCCGGTAGCCGGGCGAGTGCGGGAACTGGTCCAGCTTCGTCTCGGGGTCGCCCACCATGTGCTGGTAGTCCTCGGGGTCGTGGCCGCCGAGGAACGTGAAGGTGCCGCGGCCGAACTGGCCGTGCAGGTACTTCACCTCGTCGGTGCCCTCGACCTCCCCCAGGACGAGCACATTTGGCTTGAGCATCGCCTTGTGGAACCCGGTGCTCTGGCCGAGGAACTCGGGCACCGCGTTCACGTGGTCCTGAGTGAGCATCGTCGGGACCGGGTCGTTCTTCGCGCTGAACTCGAACAGGGTGAACACGGTGTTGGGTCCGCGCTGGTTCGCCTCCTGCGTCACGTCGATGTCGGAGAAGCGGTAGGCGATCGGGTCCATCTCGAGGTGGAAGTTCTGGAACGCCAGCGTGCGCGAGAAGTCGAGCTTCGACTGCGCCTGCGGGTCGGGCGGGTCGCCGTCGTAGACGACGTCACAGATGTCCACGCCGTAGGCCGCGAGCGCGATGTCGTAGGTGTCGGTCGCCGAGCACATGCCGAACATGAAGCCGCCGCGCCCGACGTAGTCGCGGATCGCCATCGCGACCGCGCCCTTGAGCTGCGAGACCTTCGCGAAGCCGAGCTTGGCCGCCATCGCCTTCTGCACGGCCTCCTCCTCGATGTACCAGGGCATCGAGTGATAGGCCGCCCAGAACTTGCCGTGCTGGCCCGTGAAGTCCTCGTGGTGCAGGTGCAGCCAGTCGTACTTGGCGAGGTCGCCCTTGAGGACCTCCTCGTCCCACACGCGCGTGTAGGGGATGTCGGCGTACTGGAGCGCCAGCGTGACCGCGTCGTCCCAGGGCGGCGTGTTCGGCGGGATGTACACCGCGATCTTCGGGGCCTTCTCGAGCGCGACCGACTCCATGTTCTCGTCGGCGATCGTCGCGCGGATCTGCGCCTCCTGGGCGCCGCTCACGGGCTCGACCGTGACGCCGCGGATGTTCGCCTCGCGCACGATGTCGTCGCCGTCGGGCAGCAGGAACGAGCCCCCGCGGTAGTTGAGCAGCCACTCCGCCTTCTGGCCCTGTTCGAGCACCCAGAACGTGAGCCCGTAGGCCTTCAGGTGGTCGGTCTGCGCCTGGTCCATGGGCACGAGCAGCCGCGCGAGCGCGGGGGCCGGTGCCAGCGCGCCCGCGAGCAGCGCAAGGCCGAGGACGAGCGGCAGCGCCTCCACGATCTCGGCGTACGAGCCGGACTTGCCCGGCTTCCCGCCGCCGGGAGGCCGCGCTTCGCCGTCCCCGGCGCCGCCGGCGGGCGGTTCCGGGTTCGGGGGCGCCGGGCCGCCGAAACGCCACACGCGGGCCGTGCCACGGCCGCCGCGCGCGAACAGCAGCGCGCCGAGCAGCGCGACCAGGCCGATGAGCAGCAGCGGCAGCGCCGCGACCAGCGCCAGCGCCGAGCCGAGGGGGCCGAGGCCACGCACCCCGCCCGCGCCGGGACGTCCCAGCACGCGCCTCACAGCCGCGGCTCCCGGCGCAGCCGTTCGACCTGCCGCCGCACCTCGGCGGCGTTCCAGGCGCGCGGGTAGCGCGCGAGGCACTCCTCGAACTGCGCGAGCGCCTGCTTCGGGTCCCCGAGCTCCAGCCACGCTTCGCCCGCGTGCTGGCGGGCCACCGGGGCGAGCCGGTCCCCCGGCAGCGAATCGGCCACGACCATGAGCGGCTCCAGCGCGCCCGACCAGTCGTTCGACTCGCCGCGCAGCTCGGCGAGCTGGAGCGCGGCGTAGGCGGAGAAGGGCGAGGTGAGCGGCAGTGCGTGCCAGACCGAGTCGGCCAGGCTCCGCGCCCGGTCGCCGTCGCCGCGCCAGCGCTCGTACGCGAGCCGCGCGAGCGCGCGCAGCGCGGGGTCGTGCGGGCCGGCCTCGATCAGGTAGACGCGCTCGAGCGACCGGACCGCGTCCGGCGAGGACGGGTCTGCGGCGACGCGCTGGTGGTTCGCGAGCGAGGAGTCGAACTGGCCCGCGTAGAACTCGGCCTCCGCGAGCGCGAACCGCGCGTGCGGCCAGGCGCGCGCCAGCGAGTCGAGATCCGGCACCGCGTCGGCGGGCGGCCCCTCGCGCAACTCCGCCCACGCCCTTTCGAGCGCCAGCGGGGGGCTTGCGCGCAGGAGGTCGCCGCCGCGCGAGAGCAGCCTCTGCGCGTCGGTGCCGCGTCCCGACTCGCGGAGGCCGCGCGAGAGCGCGAGCAGCAGGTCGGCGCCCCAGGAGGACGGCGGCACGTCGTCCAGGGCGTGCACGAGCCGCTGCGCCGTGACCGCCGAGCGCTCGCCCGGCCGCGCCACGCCGAACGCGCGGCTCGCGGCGCTCACGCGCAGCACCGGCGCGAACGCCGTGTCGCCCGCGAGGGAGACCAGCGCCTCGATCGCGGCGGCCGTGTCGGCCGACAGCCCTGAGAAGAGCACCTCGTCGGCGAACGTGCGCCGGACGGGCAGGCGCCAGGCGGGACGGTCCGCGTCGGCGAGAACGCGCGCGGCCTCCTCGGGCCGACCCTGGCGCGCGAGCAGCAGCGCCAGGCCGCGGGCCAGGTCGGCGCGTTCGGGTCGCTTGGACTGCGCGGAGCGCAGCTCGTCGGTCGTGCCGCGGGGGTCCTGGGGCAGCAGCCGGAGCAGCGCCGAGAGCGCCCACTGGCCCTGCCGGGGCTCCGCCACCCAGGTTTCGACGACGACCTTCGCGGCGTCGCGCGGGTGGCCGAGGCGCTCGCCGCACTGCTCGAGCTCGGCCGAGCCGAGGAGCGAGTCGCGGGCGAGCGCGCGCTCCGAGCGGAGCAGGGAGGTGGCGGCTGACCAGTCCTCGCGCGCCATCGCGTTGCGGGCGACCTCGAGTACGACCGCGGGATGGTGCGGGGCGGCGTGCTGGACGACGCGGAGCGTGTCGAGGGCGCGCTCGGGCAGGCCCGCGACGCGCAGCTCCACCGCGCGGCGCAGGCTGCGGGTGAGCGCGGGCGAGAGCGGCTCGACCGTGCGGCGGGCGCGGGGGCTCGAGCCGTCGGATTCGTAGATCAGCCGGGCCGGCGGCGCGCCCCGCGAGGTCGCCGGCACGCGGATCACCGTCGGCGGGGGCGTCCCCTCCGCGCGGGCGGGGCCGGCCGCGACGGCGAAAGCGAGCGCCGCCAGCGCGGCCGCAAGGGGCACGGCCGCGAGCGTACGGGCCGCGGTCACTGCCCGCTCCCGTTCAGGCGCTGCAGGTAGGCCTCGATGAAGGCGCGGTACTGGGCGGGGTAGCGGTCCGCGTCCGCCTTCAGCAGGTCGAAGCGCAGCCGGTCGTTCTCGCGCAGCATCGCCTCGGGCAGCGCGGCGGGCGAGGGCCGGGTCACGTCCACGCCCGTGCGCGATTCGCGCTGGGGATCGTAGTCGCGCCGGTTGATCGAGCGGGCGGCGTCGAGCATGCGCGACAGGATGCGCGTCTGCCGTTGCTCGAGCTCGTCGCCCATCTGTCCCTTGCGCAGCTGCTCCTCGACCTGCTGCATGTCGCGCTGCGTCTGGTCGAGCCGCCCGAGCAGCTTCGGGTTCCGCTCCTCCTCCTTCTGGATCGCCTCGAGCTCGGCGCGGATGCGCTCCTGCTCGTCGGCCATGCGCCGCATCTCGGCCTCGTCGCCGGCCGACAGGCGCATCTGCTCGCTCAGCCGCTTCGCGAGCTCCTGCGAGCGCTGGTTGAGCTGGCTCTGCTCCTGTCCGAGGCCCTGCATCTGCTGCGCCCGCCCGCCCTGCTGGCCGGTGACGCCGCCGGGCTTCTGGCCGGGCTTGTTGCACAGGTTCGCCTCGCTCTGGCGCAACGCGTTCACGGCCTCGGCGAGCGCCGAGCGGGCCGCGTCGCTCTCGAGCTGGCCGCGCGCGCGGTTCCCCTGGGTCATCTCGCGGCCCGAACGTGACAGCCCGTTCATCGCGCGGCCGAGCGCCTCGGCGACGATCGGCGAGAGGAACGGCGTCTGCTCCGAGAGCACGCCGAGCGAGTCGGCGACGCGCGCGACGCCCTCGGACAGGTCGGTCTGCCGGTCGGCCTGCTGGCCGTAGGAGCGGCCGTCCTGCGGGGTGGCCGAGGCCTCGCTGCCGAGCGAGACGAGGTCCTGCGCGGCGCGGCGCACGGCGGCGAGCTGCTCCGCCATCCGCTTCGCCTGGGCGGACTGGCTGCTCTGCTGCATGCGGGCGGCCGCCTGGGAAAGGCTCTCGCTGGCCTGCTCGCCCGACTGCTGGGCCTGGGCGTTCTCGCTCGCCTCGCTCTCGCCGGCCGCCTGGTCCTGGCGCGCGGCGGCCTGCTGCTCGAGCTGGTTCGCCGCCTGCTCGAGGTCGGCCTTCGCCTGGTCGCCGCTCATCTGCTTCGCCGAATCGCGGGCGTCCTGCGCGAGCTCGCGGCTCCGCTCGGCGGCCTCGCGCTGGCGCTGCGCGAGCGGGTCCTTCGCCCCCTCGCTCTTCGCGTCCGGCTTCGCGGCGCGTTCGCCGTGCTCGCGGTTGAGCTCGTCCTGGTTCTGCTTGAGCTCCTCGGCCCGCTTCGCGAGCGCGTCGAGCTTCTCCTCGTCGCGCAGCTGCCGCAGCAGCGCGAGGCTCCGCTCGAGCCGCTGGAGGAGGTCCTTGTTCTGCTCGCGCAGCTCGGGGAGCGTCTGCTCCATGGCCCGGCGGTCCATGCGTTGGAGCGCCTGGCGCATGCGCTCGAGCGCGTCGCGGAACTCGGGGCTCTGGATCTGGCGCATGAGCTCGCTCATCTCGCGCAGCTTGTCCTGCAGCTCCTCGCGGAACGCCTGCCGCTCGGCGGCCCGGGCGATCTGCTCGCGGACCTCGGACGCGGCCTGGTCGAGCTTCTGCGAGAGCTGCTGCTGGCGCTCGAAGGTGCGGCGCATCTCCTCCGTGCGCTCGTACTGCGGCGCGCTCTGCACCCCGGGGCGCGGCTGCTGCCGCTGGAGCTGGTCGAGCGACTTCTGCAGCTCGCGGGCCTGGTCGGCGACCTTCTGGAGCGACTGCTGCACGCTCTCCTGCCGGCGGTCGAGGCTCGCGTAGAGGTCGGTCAGCGAGGGGAAGCGCAGCCGGAACTCGCGGCTCACCGCGCGCGAGGGGCCCGCGACCCGGTTGTTGTCGCGCACCTCGAAGCGGAAGACGCCGGTCTCGCCGGGCAGCAGCGCGAGCGCGGACGCGTCCCATGCGGCGGTGACGCGCGCCTCGCGCGGCTGCGCCGGGAACGAGGCGAGCGGCGCGTCGGTCCATGGCGCCGAGGCGTCCTTGCGGTACTGCAGCCGCAGGTCCGACAGGCCGAGGTCGTCCTGCGCGAGCACGTCGAACGGCACCTGCGAGCCCGCGGGGAGGTCCTGGTCGCCCTCCGGCCGCGCGACCACGAGCACGGGCGGCGCGTCGGCGAGCGCGGTCACGCGGTAGCGCCACGTCGCCGAGCCGGTCGAGGCGGTCGCCGCGAGCGCCCACTGGCCGTCGGCGTCGATCCGCACGTCCCCGCGCCAGCGCCGGGGCGTGACCGCGGTCCAGGCCGCGGCCCGCCGGCCGGGCAGCGTGGCGGTCAGCGACTCGAGGTCGCGGTCGAACGTCACCTCGACGCGCGCGACCGAGCCGCGCAGCGCCGCGAGATCGCCGCGCGTCGCGGCCCCGGTCTGCGCGGGCAGCCGGGCGTAGGCGGGGGCGTGGTATTCGAAGGCGAAGCTCACCGGCATGGGCTCGCCGGCAAGGGTGATGGCGTAGCGCGGGCTCTCCGTGCGCCGCACGCGCACCGCGTACTCGCGCCCGCGCGTGACGGGCGGCAGGTCGAAGCGCCAGCGGCGCTCGCCGCCCTGCTCGCCCTCGAGGATCGGGTCGGGGGACGGACCGTCCCCCAGCAGGCGCGGCATCGCGTCGGTGCCGCCGACGCGCGCGCGGATCGCGAGGGTCGCGCCGGGGCTGATCTTCACCGAGCCCGGCTCGACCGCGATCGTCACGGGCGGGGCCGCGGCCTGCGGGTCCCACAGGGTGCGCCAGGAGCGCAGCGAGGCGCCCGGCGCGACGAGCCCGAGCGCGAGCACGAGCGCCGCCGCGAAACCGGCCGCGGCGAGCGGCGCACGGGGCGAGACCGCCGGCCGCGCCTGCGGCAGGGGCACGCCGGCGAGCCGGCGCGCGGCCTCCTCCCGCAGCGCCCCCGCCAGCTCGGCCGAGGTGTCCGAACCGGGCGCGGCCTCCAGGTCGAGCGCGTTGCGCAGCCACGACCGCAGGCCGGGGAAGCGGCCCTCGATCCCCTCGAGCCAGGGGTCGAAGCGCGGTGCCTCGAGCAGGAACGCGCGCACCGAGAACACGACCGCGCCGAGCGCCGCGAGCGCGAGCAGCGCGAGCCGGACCGCCGCCGCCGAGGGGCCGCCGGGGAGGGCGACGCCGACCGAGAACGCCACCGCGAGGAGCGCCGCGCACGCGGCGAACGCGCGCAGCGCGTGGCGCGCGACGAGCGCGCGACGCACGGCCGCGTGCTCGCGGCGGAGCAGCGATCGCAGGCGGGTCGGAGTGGCGCGTTCGGTCATGGGTCCTGCCGCGTGGCCGGGTGCCGGGGATGGAGTCCGACGAACCGGGGAGGTGCCGCTGTCAGTGCGTCAGCGCGTAGTGGACGATGTTCACGGCCATGCGCGCGGCGGCTTCGCGCTTTTCGGGCGGGTCGTGGTGGACGCTCGCGTCCTCCAGGCCGTCGCCGATGTCGCAGTCGAAGGAGAAGAGTACACAGAGCCTTCCGTCGCGGACAATGCCGAACGCCCGCGCGGGTCCGCCGTCGTGCTCGTGGATCTTCGGCAGCCCGGCCGGGAACTCGTAGAGCTGGTGGAAGATCGGGTGGGAGAACGGCAGCTCCACCAGCTCGGCGTCCGGGAAGAGCTTCTTCATCTCGCGCCGGAAGCTGGGGCTGATGCCGTAGTCGTCGTCCACCCACAGGAACCCGCCGGAGTCGAGCCAGCGCCGGAGGTTCGCCGCCTCGGCGTCGGAAAACTTGATGTTCCCGTGACCCGACGCGAAGGCGAACGGGTACTGGAAGAGCGCCGCCGAGCCGGGTTCCACCACCGCCTCCTCGGTGCCGGCCACCGGGATCGCGGTGCGCTCGCGGAGCGCGGCGAGCAGGTTCTGCAGGGAGGTCTGGTCCCCGTACCAGTCGCCGCCGCCGCCGTAGTGCAGGCGGGCGATGCCGAACTCCCGGGCCCCCGGGGGTGTCGGCGAGGCGTGCGCGGGCGACCCGGCGCACAGGAAGATGAGGCAGGCGAGCGTGGTCGCGCGGAGCCGCATGGGCGGAAGCATAGCAAAGGGGGGAGGGCCGTGCGGCCCTCCCCCCGACGAGCGCGGTGGGGCGCTGCGGCTAGCGCTGCTGCGAGCTGCCCGGGTAGAGCGTCAGGCCGGCGGTCCCCGCGGGGCGGATCCCGAGGTTCGGGCCCGTCGCGGTGCCGCCGGGGTTCACGAGTGCGGCGCCGAGCGAGAAGATCTTCCAGCGCCCCTCTTCCTGCTGGATGCTGTAGCCCGATCCCGTGATGTTGAGGAAGCTCCCCTCGTTGCTGATCGTCAGTCGGCTGAAGTCGGTGCCCATGCCGGCGACCAGCTGCCCCTGGTCGTCCACGGCGGTGACGCGGACCTCGTAGAGCTGCCCGCTGATGGGCGGCTTGTACGTGAGCACCAGCGCCCCGGGCGTGCCGAGCTTGAACTCGGTCGCGGGCGCCGCGATGTAGCCGACGAAGATGTCGCGCACCTTGCCGTTCCACACGGGGCTCGGCGTGCCGCTGCGGATGTACTCGTCCACCAGCGCGTCGCTGCGGAACTGGTAGACGTGCATCCAGTACCCCGCGGCACCGGTGACGGGACTCCACTTCAGCGTGAAGTTCGAGTCGCTCCGCGCCGGGAACAGTGACCCGGTGTACTGGAGCGTCTTCGTCGTGCTCGTGGTGATCCGGGCGGCGTTCGTCAGGGGCGAGGCCTTGGTGGTCTCGCCGGCCAGCAGGCCGCGCGCGATGTAGGTTGGCGGCGCGTAGCCCGACGGCGTCTTGTCCGTGAGCTCGTAGAGCTCCCAGTGCGAGTCGAGCCACTTGCGCGGCGCGTTCACGACGTAGTCGCGCATCGGCTCCAGCCCGCCGTTGCGGGCCGTCCGGTAGAACTCGAAGCCCGACGCGGGACTCCCGTCGAGCAGCATGGACTGCACGGTGCCCATGCCCGAGCGGTAGATCGTCTCGATCGACTCCAGGGTGTCGGCCGTCGAGGGTCCGGGCGTGCCGAGGTCGGTGAAGTAGCGGACCTCGGTGGGCGTATCGGGCCAAACGTAGAGGCGCGCGTCCTGGCGGTACGTCCCCACGAAGGTCGAGTCCCTCAGGTTCAGGCCCGGGTCCACGCTGGAGATCGTGTCGCCGCAGCCCGCGATCACGAAGGGCAGGGCGAGCCCGGCGAGCGCGAGAAGCGCGGCCCGGCGCGGGGTGAAGAAGCGGAACATGGTCTGCCTCTTGTTCGTTATTCGGCCTGGACGCCCTTGCGGCGGTCCAGCGAGATCCAGATGTCGAGCGCCAGCGCGCTGGCGACGTAGACGGACGAGTAGGTACCGAACACGACGCCGACGAGCATGGCGAACGAGAAGTCGTTGAGGACCTCGCCACCCCACACGAACAGCGCCAGCGCCGACAGGAAGACGGTGAAGGCGGTGATGATCGTGCGGGACAGCGTCTCGTTGACCGCGATGTCCATCATGCGCGAGTGCTTCTCCTTGCGGAGGGCCTTCCCGCGCTCCCGGATGCGGTCGAAGACGACGATCGTGTCGTTGATGGAGTAACCGGCGATGGTGAGCAGGGCAGCGACGACCGTCAGGGAGACCTCCCGCCCGGTGAACATGAGGACGCCCAGGGTCACGAGCACGTCGTGCAGAAGCGCGGCGACGCCGCCCACCGCGAACTTAAACTCATAACGCCAGCCCACGTAAAGAAGAATGCTGCCGAGGCTGGCCAGGACGGCCCAGATCGCCTTCTGCCTCAGCTCGCCGCCGACCTTGGGGCCGACGCTCTCGACCTTCCGCTGCTCGACCTTCGTGGCGCCCAGGTGGGTTCCCACGGCGTCGATCAGGCGCGAGGCCATGACCTGCGCGTCGGTCGTGTCGCTGGGGATGCGGATCAGGAACTCGTTCTTCGCGTCGCCCGTCATCTGCTGGATCTCGGCGCCCTTGTAGCCGCTGGCGTCGAGCGCGTTGCGGACCGCGTCGGCCGTGGCCGCGGGCGTCGTGCGGACCTGCAGCAGCGTGCCACCCGTGAAGTCGACGCTGTACGTGGGGCCCTTCGTGAAGAACCACACGACCGTGACCAGCACGAGCGCGGAGGAGAAGAAGTACGCCAGCCGGCGGTACTTCATGAAGGAGATGTTCGTTCCGTGCAGGATCTGCAACATGGTGACGTGGTCCTCGTCAGATGCTCAGCCGCTCGACCCTGCCGCGGCTCAGCCAGAAGTCGTAGATCATTCGCGTGAAGAGCACCGCGGTGAACAGGTTGGCCAGCAGGCCGATGATGAGCGTGACCGCGAAGCCCTTGATGGGGCCGGTGCCGAACTGGAACAGGAACAGGCCCGAGATGATCGTGGTCGAGTGCGCGTCGAACACCGTGCGGAAGGCGCGGTCGTAACCCATCTCGACCGACTGCCGGATGTTGCGGCCGGAGCGCAGCTCCTCGCGGATGCGCTCGAAGATCAGCACGTTCGTGTCCACCGCCATGCCGATCGTCAGCACGAGGCCGGCGATGCCGGGCAGCGTGAGTGTGGCGCCGAAGCCCCCGAGGCAGGCGATGATGTAGACCGTGTTGAGCAGCATCGCCACGACCGCGATCACGCCCGAGAGCTGGTAGTAGACCATCATGAATGCCACGACCATCAGCGTGCCGATGATGCCCGCCTTGACGCCGTCGTGGATCGAGTCCGAACCGAGCGACGGACCGACGGTGCGCTCGTCGAGAATCCTCACGGGCGCGGGCAGGGCGCCGGCGCGCAGTACGATCGCGAGGTCCTTCGCGGCGTTGAGGTCGATCGAGCCGCCCGTGATCGAGGCGTCGCC
>CAZPVG010000019.1:61439-63651 GCA_964589945.1 uncultured bacterium | reverse complement strand
GACATCTTCGCCGCGGCCGTTCGCCGCACAAGCCGAACGTGAACGTACTAGCGGAGCACGACGAACTTCCGCGCGAGCGCCGTGCCGCCGACGTCCGCCCGCAGCAGGTAGACGCCGGGCGGGAGCGAGGCCGGCAGCTCGAAGACGCGCCGGCCGGCCGGCGACTCGTCGTCGGCGAGGCGGACGACCTCGCGCCCGTGGACGTCGTACACCGACGCGCGCACGTGGGCCGGCCGTGGCAGGACGAGCCACGCCCGGCCGACGCCGTGCAGCGGGCTCGCAGCCACCGCGAGCGAGAGGGCCGCCGGCCGCTCCGGCACCGCGCCCGACGTCGTCAGGAAGAACGCGCCGTCGCTCACGTCGTCGCCCGTCTTGCCGGCGAGGTCGTGCGCCACGACGCGCAGCCAGCACGGCATCGCGCCGCGCGCGCGCGCGGCCCGCGCCGGCAGGAAGGACGCGTCCCACGCCCACGAGCCCGTGTTCGGCAGCGCCCGCGCGAGATCGGTCCACGGACCGCCCGATCCCGCGGTCGAGTACTGCAGGTCCACCCACGGGACCACCTGGTCGTCGCTCGTCGTCCACTGGACGAGGAACGGGTTCGTGCCGTCCCACAGCTGCTCGCCACCGTTCGGCGCGATCACGACCGCCGAAGGCGGGCCGGTGTCCGGAGGCAGGAGCTTTGCCACGCCCCGGACCGGCAGCGTGTCGGCGGACCAGAGGTCGCCGCCCGGGTAGGCGATGCCGTCCGACACCGAGAGCGTCCACGCCATGTAGTCGAGTCCCGGGTCCCACGCCTGCCCGGCGCCCGTCGCCGCGTCCACGATGCCGACGACGTGCGCCGCCTCGCCGCCGAGCGAAGCGAACATGCCGCCGACCCGGACCACCAGGCCGTCGGGAACGATCGCGTCGACCGGCGCGGAAGCGCCGGGATCCCAGTCGTCGAGCACCGCCGTCGCCTCGTCCAGCCGGGCGATGCGCGCCCGGCCGGCCCCGCCGACGCTGGTGAACCAGCCGCCGACGTACAGGTGTCCGGTGCCGTCGAAGGCGAGGCAGTTCACGACGTTGTCCGCGTCCGCTCGCCACGCGAGCGTCGTGCCGGTCGAGGAATCCACGGCGCCCAGGTTGCCGCGCGGCGCTCCCCCCAGCAGGGTGAAGCTGCCGCCCACGAACACCCGGCCGTCGTTCGCCGCGACGGCGTTGACCCAGTTGTACACGCCGGGGTTCCACGGAGTGAGCGCGCCCGTGCCGGCGTCCATCGCGGCGAGGTACGCCCGCGCCTGCCCGCCCACATGGGTGAAGCCGCCGCCGGAGTAGACCGTGTTTCCGTGCGCGAAGACGCTGTTCACGACGCCGTCCGTCCCGCCCGGGTCCCACGCCGTCGGCGCGCCGCTCGCGCGATCCACCGCCGCGAGGTTCGCGCGTGCCACTCCGCCGACCTCCGAGAAGCTGCCCCCCAGGTACACGTCGTCCCCCGCGACCGAGATCGAGTGGACCCAGCCGGTGACGTCCGGGTTCCAGCCGGTCAGCGTGCCCGAGGCGAGGTCGATGGCGGCGAGGTTCGCGCGTGGAACGGCGCCGAGGCTCATGAGCATGCCGCCGACCGCGACGCGGTCGAGGTCGTACGCCCCCGTGCCGAGCGCGTAGACCGCGCCGTTCGCACCGGGATTCCACGGGGTCGCCGCTCCGCTCGCGAGATCGATCTCTGCGAGGCTCGCGCGCGGCTGGCCGGCGGCGCTCGTGAAGGACCCGCCCACGAGCACCCGCCCGTTCCGTGATGACAGCGCGTTCACCGAGCCGCCGATACCCGGGTCCCACGGCGTGGCGGCCCCCGTCGCGGCCGAGACTTCGGCCAGGCTTGCGCGCGACTGTCCGCCGATCGCGTTGTAGTCGCCACCCAGGAGCACGGTCGAATCGAGCGGGACGATGGCGGCGACGGACCCCCAGGGGCCGGCGCCGAACGGGTCGAACGCATTCGCGAGGCCCGTCGCCGGGTCGAGCGCCCCGAGGTCGTGGCGCGTCTGCCCGCCCAGGCTCGAGAACGTGCCCGCCGCGTAGACGGCGGAGTCGGTCGCGGCGAGCGCCGAGACGAGCGGCCAGCCTCCCACGAATCCGGCGATCGTGGTGTTCCACGGGCGTACCTGTCCTGTGCTCGCGGCCACCGCGGCGATCTTCTCGCGGGACTCGCCGCCGACGTGAGAGAAGCGCCCGCCCA
>CAZPVG010000019.1:24994-61339 GCA_964589945.1 uncultured bacterium | reverse complement strand
TCCGGCGCGATGGCGTAGACCGTCCCGTCGATGCGCGCCATGGGAAGGCCCGAGCCGGACGCGGCATCGACCACCGCGAACGAGCCCGTGTTGGGGCCCACGTGGTCGAACTGCCCGCCCAGGTAGAGCGTTCCCGCGTGCACCGCGCTCGCGAACACCGTCCCGAGCACGATGGGAAACGTGGGATCGGTGTTCTGCGAGGAGGCCGGCCGCGCGGCGAGCGCGGCCGCGACAACGACGCACGAGGCGAAGGCCACGCGCGCCCGGAGTGCGCCGGGGGAGCGCAAAGGGCAGCGGCTCATGCGAATTCCTCGGATTCGGCGATGCAGGCCGTGGGGCGGCGACGCCGAGAAGGATAGGCGCCGGGCCGGGGGGTGCGGAAGCAGGAACGCGATCCGCTCCAGGAGCACGCGGATCAGGAAGCGCCGTATCCCCGGCCCGGCCGGCCGTGCCCCCGGGTCACACCGTTGCGATTTCCTCCGGCTGCTTCCGCCCGCCCCAGAACAGCGCGAAGACGATCGGCAGCTCCGCGACCTCGAGCACCTCCGCGACCGGCCCCACCCGCGGGGCGAGCGAGGGCATGACGAGCGCGGCGAAGGCGGCGGCGAGGTACGCCGCGCCCGCGACCCACAGCAGCCAGCCGATCGTGCGGGGAAAGCGGCGCGAGCGGATGACCAGCAGGCCGAAGGGGATCAGCCACAGGCCCCAGAAGATGGAAGCGATCACGACGCCGCGGCCGTGAAGGCGCATGAACAGGTACGCGAGCGCGTCGAGTTGCGGTTTCTCGAAGGCCGACAGGTAGCCCGCACCGCTCACCAGCGTGAGCGCGGCGACGTGGTTGAGCACGTTGAGGAACATGATCGGCACCGAGACGAGCGCGCCGAGCACGACGAGCTGCTTCGCGAGCCCCTCGTCCACGCCCCGGAAGAGGCGGTAGAGGGCGAGCGCGAGGAAGACCACGACGGCCTGGTGGAAGAGCTCGCTTCCCATGCCGAGGCGGAGCAGCCACTCGGTCGAGCGCAGCCGGTCGGCCGTCGCGGCCGCGTCGCCGGCGACGATCAGCCGGCCCGGGACGTAGAGCAGGCTCAGCGGGGCGGCCACGGCGAGGAGCAGGTAGAGCAGGCCCGCCCTTCGCGCCTGCTGCCGGAACGTGCGCATGATCCCCTCCCCGTGCTCCGGGTTCCATCCCGCCGCCCGACACGACGCGGGCGGTCCCCGGATCTGGTGGACGTCGGTGCGGCCGTCTATCCTGCCCGGCACCGCAAACGAATCCGGCCACGAAAGCACGCCGGCTCCCGAACCGGAAGGGGAATCGAACATGCCGACCGGCACCGTGAAGCTGCACCGCGTGATCCGCACGAGTCCTGATCGGGTCTTCCGCGCGTTCCTCGACCCCGAAGCCATGGCCAAGTGGATCCCCCCGCACGGCTTCACGGGCCGCGTCCATCACGTGGACGCGAAGGTGGGCGGCTCGTACCGGATGTCGTTCACGAACCTCACGAACGGCCAGAGCCACGCGTTCGGCGGGAGCTACCTCGAGCTGGTCCCGAACGAGCGCATCGTGCACACCGACACGTTCGACGACCCGAACCTGCCCGGCGAGATGCGCACGACCGTGACGCTGAAGAAGGTCTCGTGCGGGACCGAGCTGGACATCGTGCAGGAGGGCATCCCGGAGCCGATCCCGCTGGAGGCCTGCTACCTCGGCTGGCAGGAGTCGCTCCTGCTGCTCGCGCTGCTGGTCGAGTCGGAGATCCCGGGGTGAGCATGCCGGGGGTTCCGCGCGATGGCCGCCCCGACGCCGGCGCCCGCATCGCCGCGCTCGTGGCCTCGGACGCTCCGGCGTATCGCGCGCTCATGCTCGAGGCCTACGCCGAGGCGGAGGACGCCTTCACGGCGACGGTGGAAGAACGCGCCGGCCAGAGCGACGAGTGGTGGGCGCGCCGCGTCGCCGATCCCGAGGGACGCAGCCTCGCGTTCGGCGCTTTCGAGGGCGACCGGCTGGTGGGCGCGGTGGTGGTGGAGTTCTCGTCGAGGCCGAAGACGCTGCACGCGGCCGTCCTGGTGGGGTTGTACGTCCGGCCGTCCCATCGGGGCACCGGCGTCGCGGACGATCTCGTCCGGGCGGCCATCGAACGCTGCATCTCCCACGGCGGAATCCGCACGCTCAAGCTGACCGTCACCGAGGGCAACGAGCCCGCGATCCGGCTCTACCGCGCGCACGGCTTCGTCGAGTTCGGCACGGAGCCGATGGCCGTGCGCGCGTCCGGCGGCTACCGGGGCAAGGTCCACCTCTGGCGGCCCGTCCCGAAGGAGGTGTCCGAATGAGCCGCGTCCGCGTGGCGAGCTTCTCCATTTCCCTCGACGGCTACGGGGCGGGTCCGAGCCAGGACCTGCAGAACCCGCTCGGCGTGGGCGGCACGGAGCTGCACCAGTGGTTCTTCCCCACGCGCACGTTCCAGCGCATGCACTCCGGCTCGAACGAGGGCACGACGGGACTCGACGACGAGTTCGCCGCGCGGGGCTTCGAGAACGTGGGCGGCTGGATCCTCGGCCGGAACATGTTCGGTCCCGTACGCGGCCCGTGGCCCGACGAGAGCTGGAAGGGCTGGTGGGGCGACGACCCGCCCTACCACGTCCCGGTGTTCGTCCTGACGCACCACGCCCGCCCGACGCTGAGCATGAAGGGCGGGACGACCTTCCACTTCGTCACCGGCGGCATCCGCGAGGCGCTCGACCGCGCGCGCGAGGCTGCCGGCGGCAAGGACGTGCGCATCGGCGGCGGGCCCGCGACGATCCGGCAGTACCTCCGCGAAGGCCTGGTCGACGAGCTGCACCTCGCGATTGCGCCGATCCTGCTCGGCTCGGGCGAGCGGCTGTTCGAGGGCGTGGACCTTCGGACCTCGGGGTTCGCGTGCGTCCGGTTCGTGGCCACGGAGAAGGCGACGCACGTCGTGCTGCGCCGGGACGGCGCCGGAAGCTGACGCCCGCGGCGGGCGGTCGTGCCCGGAGGTCGCACCGGCCCGCCGGGGCGAGCCTCCGCCCGGCCTCCCGCCGGAGTGCGGCGTCTGGCGGGCGCGCACGTGCGGCGCGAACCTCACCGGCTGTCCGCCCGGAACGGGAGGAGGAGCCGTCCCGATGCCCATCGTCACCCCCGACGTCGCGCTGGTCGCGCGCTGCGGCCTCTACTGCGGGGCGTGCAAGGCCTATCTCGGGAGCAAGTGCCCCGGCTGCCACGCGAATGCGCGTGCGACGTGGTGCACGGTGCGGGCCTGCTGCCTCGAGCGCGGCATCGCGACCTGCGCGGAATGCACGGACTTCGACGACCCCCGGAAGTGCCGCAAGTTCGACAACGCGATGTCGAAGCTCTTCGGGATCCTCTTCCGTTCCGACCGCGCCGCGTGCGTGGACCAGATCCGCCGCGAGGGCCTCGCGGGCCACGCCGCGATCATGGCGGAGCGCGGCGCGCACACGATCCGGCGCGGATCGCGCGATTCACGTTCGTGCCACTCATGAGGTCGACCGAGCCCCCTGTCGTCGGAACGCCGCGCCCGGTCGTTCGGGGCGTGGAGGCCATCGCGCGGACCGAGGAGCGGCGGCGGGTGCCCCGGTCATGAGCCCCCTGGCACGGCGCCGCCTCGCCTTCCTCCTCCTGGGCGGACTCGCATTCCTGCTCACCGAGTTCGGGCGGTTCGTCTACCGGCCGTGGGCCTACGCTCACGAGATCCGGGACTACGGGCTGGCGGACAGCGTCGGCAACCTCGGCGGAATCGTCGTGCAGATCTTCGCGGTCCTGATCGTCGCAGGTCAGACCCGCAGGCGATCGTTCGTCTGGTCGGGCGTGGTCGCTCTGGGGTACGTGCTGTACGAGTTCCTCCAACCGTACCTGCCCCGGGGCACGTTTGACTGGAAGGACGTCCTCGCCACCGCGATCGGCTGGGCGATTGCCATGCCCCTCCTGGTGCTCGTCTGGAGGCTCTTACCAGATCGCGAGCCCACGAGCGGAGCGCAGGAGATCGGGGAGCGCTCCACGTGATCGCTCACCACCGCGGCGCGCGGGCATGCCCCGGTGCCTTCGGCGTGGTCGGTGCTGCTGGCGAACGACCACCGGCCGGCGGACGAGGCTGGGCCCCGGCACTCGAAGTCGGACGAATTGGAGTCCGGGCGGCAGCGCGCGCGAGTCGAGAAGGACGACGTGAGGGCCCGCTTCGCCTTCCCGCTACAGCCCCTTCTCCTTGTGCTGCTGGATCAGCTTCTCGACCACGTCGGGATCCGCGAGGGTCGAGACGTCCCCCAGGCCGGTGTACTCGCTTCCCGCCACCTTGCGCAGGATGCGGCGCATGATCTTCCCGCTGCGGGTCTTCGGCAGGCCGGGCGCGATGTGGATGATGTCCGGCACCGCGAAGCCGCCGATCGCGTGGCGCACCTGCTCCTTGAGCGCACCTTCGAGCTCGCTGGCCTTCGATCCCGCGAACTCCGAGGACACGATCACGTAGGCGTAGATGCCGGTGCCCTTGATGGCGTGCGGGAAGCCGACGACCGCCGCCTCGGCCACGGCGTCGTGCGCGACGAGCGCGCTCTCGACCTCGGCGGTGCCGAGGCGGTGGCCCGAGACGTTGAGCACGTCGTCGATGCGGCCGGTGATCCAGTAGTAGCCGTCCTCGTCGCGCGTGCAGCCGTCGCCGGTGAAGTAGTAGCCGCGGTACTGCGTGAAGTAGGTGTCCTTGAAGCGCTGGTGATCGCCCCACACGGTGCGCGCCTGGCCGGGCCACGGTGTCGCGAGGCACAGCGCGCCCGAGACGCCGTTGCCCTCGAGCAGCTGGCCGTTCTCGGGGTTGAGGATCACGGGCCGGATCCCGAAGAACGGGAACGTCGCGCTGCCGGGCTTGGTGTCGGTGACCCCGGGCAGCGGCGTGATGAGGATGCCGCCCGTCTCGGTCTGCCACCACGTGTCCACGACCGCGCAGCGGGCGTCGCCCACGACGTCGTGGTACCAGCGCCAGATCTCGGGATTGATGGGCTCGCCGACCGAGCCGAGGATGCGCAGCGACTTGCGCGAGTAGCGCTTCACCGGCTCGTCGCCGGCCTGCGCGATCGCGCGCAGCGCCGTCGGCGCGGTGTAGAAGATGTTGATCCCGAGGTCGTCCACCATGCGCCAGTAGCGCCCGGCGTCCGGGTACACGGGGGTGGACTCGAACATCACCGACGTCGCGCCGTTCGCGAGCGGCCCGTACACGATGTACGAGTGGCCGGTGATCCAGCCGACATCGGCCGCGCAGCAGTAGACGTCGCCGTCGTGGTAGTCGAACACGAGCTTGTGCGTGAGCGCCGCGTACACGAGGTAGCCGCCGGTCGTGTGCAGCAGGCCCTTGGGCTGCCCGGTCGAGCCGGACGTGTAGAGAATGAACAGCGGGTCCTCGGCGCCCATCCACTCGACGGTGCAGGTCGAGCGCTGTCGCTTCATCTCCTCGTCGAGCCAGAAGTCGCGCCCGTTCTGCATGGGCACCTCGTGCTCGGTGCGCCGCGCCACGAGCACGCTCGTCACCATGCTCATGCCCTCGATCGCGCGGTCGGCGATCGCCTTGAGCGGGATCTTCCGCCCGCCGCGCAGGGCCTCGTTCGCGGTGATGAGCACCTTGCAGCGCGCGTCCACGATCCGGTCGCGCAGCGCCTCGGACGAGAACCCGCCGAAGACGACCGAGTGCACTGCGCCGATGCGGGCGCATGCGAGCATCGCGTACGCGGTCTCGGGGATCATCGGCATGTAGATGCACACGCGGTCGCCCTTGCGCACGCCGTGTGCGAGCAGCACGTTCGCGAGACGGCAGACGTTGTGCTTGAGCTCGCGGTAGGAGATGTGGCGGTAAACGCCCGCCTCGTCCGCAGCCCAGATGATCGCGGTCTGCTCGCCGCGGGTCTCGAGGTGGCGGTCCACGCAGTTGAAACACGCATTGAGGCGGCCGCCCGAGTACCAGGTGAAGTCGATCTCCTCGTAGTCGGCGTCGAACACCGTGACCCACGGGTGGAACCAGTCGATCGCCTTCGCCTGATCCGCCCAGAACGCCTCGGGGTCCTCGAGCGAGCGGCGGTAGAGATAGTCGAACTGCGACTTCGTCTTGACGTGCGCGTTCTGCTGGATCTGCGGCTTGACGGGATAGAGGTCGCTGGCCACGGGCAAAGGCCTCCGCGTGGGGTCGGGTTCGATCGTGGGGCAAAGTCGCAGGCTACCGTCGGCGCGCCCCCGCGCAAAGCCTCGATTCGCGGCCTCCCGGTGGCCCCGCCCGGGTCGCGCCCGGCCGCCCGGCTTGTGGCCCCGGCGGGTCGCCCCTAAGCTGGCCGATTCCGCGCCGCGCCGAACCGCCCCGCCGGAAGGACTCGTGATCGAACTGCCGTACCACGTCGCGCCTCAGCTCGCCGACGACGACCTCGCCCATCTCGCGCACGTGCTTCGCGCGTTCCCGACCTACGTGCGCGGACGCGGAGAGGACTACCTGCTCGCCGGGCGCGTGAAGGCCGTCCGCCTCGACGGGCCCGCGGTCGTGACGAGCGTGCGCGACACGCGGACCTACGCGGTGCGCTGGACCCTCGGCGAGGCCTCGGCCGAGCCCCTCTGCTCGTGCCCGGCGGGACCGGTGTGCAAGCACGCCTACGCCGCCGGCCTCGCCGTGCTCGCGGCCGCCGTGGCGCGCGGCGCCGCGCCCGCGGGCGCGCGCGAACTGCTGCCCTCGGCGCTGAGGCGCGAGCTCGCGGGCCGCGAGCCGTCGGTGCCGGCCTCGCTCGTGCGGGCGCGCGAGGGCGGCCCGTCGCCGCAGATCACCGCGTTGCGCGAGGCGGGGAGCTCGTGGCTGCGGCTCGAGGCGGCGCAGGCGCTGCTGCGGCGCGCGGGCTTCAAGCGCGAGCAGCTCGCCGCGCTGGACCTCGGCGCCATCGCGCACGAGGACGATCCCGACGTCCGCTGCTGGCGGCTCGCGCACGCGATCGAGCGTGCGCGGCCGGGACACGTCCCGAAGGCGCTCACCCCCTACCTCGAGCGGCGCGAGCTGCGCGAGGAGGGCCTCGAGCGCGAGCGCAAAGAGGTCGTCGAGCGACTCACGCACTGGGCGGGCGCCTATCAGCGACCGGCCCAGCACCTGCGCGTCGTGCTCGGGCTGCTCGACGCGGTGACGGGCCCGGGCGTCACGATCGAGGCGCGGCTGACGAGCCACCGGCTGAACGACGAGCTGCGCAACGGCTCGCAGCTCTCGCAGCTCCTCTCGCAGCTCCGGCAGAATCCGCGGCTGCTCTCGCCCCCGCAGGCCCGGTTGCTCCGGCTGTTGCACGAGCCCGAGCTGGCGGACCTCTTCCTCGACCCCCGGCGGCCGGAGCCGATGTCCAACGAGCAGCTGAACCTGCTGCTCGACCGCGCCGCGGGTTCGCCGTTCGTGACGTGGGCGCCGAAGCTGCCCGTCCGCCTCGCGGCCCGCGCGGGCGTGAAGCCGGGTGCGAAGGCCGACCTCGAGGGCGACGACCTGCGGCTCACGCTCGAGGCGCGGATCGAGGGCGGTGACCTGCGGCTCTCGCTCGCCCTCGTCGGGCCGGACGGCACCTCGCGGCCGCTCGGCGCCGCGATCGTCTGGCCCGCCGAGCGATCGGGGCTCGCCGCCCACCCGTCCATCGCGCTGGTCGAGGGCGCGTTCCACCGCATCACCGAGGAGCCGCCCGCCGACATCGTGCGCACGCTCTCGGAGATGCAGGGCCTGCCGCTCAAGCGCGAAGACGGGCCGTTGCTCGACCGGCTCTCGGCCCGCTTCCCGGCCGTCGCGGCGGCGCTGGCGTCGCTCACGCGCACCTTCGATGCGCGCCCGGTCGTCTCGCTCGACCTGCGGGCGAGCGACTGGCTGCAGCTGCGCCTCTTCGCGGTGACGGGCGACGAGCCCTGGGCGCCCGGCGAGCCCGCCGGGGACCGCGAGCTGTTCGAGTACGCGCCCGAGGGCGGCTGGGTGCGTGCGACCTCCGCGACTGCGGCCGGCACGGTCGACGAGCTCCCCCCCGGCGAGGGGGACGCGGGGGCGGAGGACGCGCCGGAGCCGCCGGCGCCCGAGCCGCAGGCGGCGGTCGCCTCGCCGCCGCCCGTCACGGCGCTCGACGTCGAGCCCTGGCGAGAGGTGCCCGCGCCGGCGCGCGTGGCCGGCGCGCTCGCGTGGCTCGAGCGCGCGCTCGAGAAGCGTGGTGCCGGGCGCGGCCGCAGCCGCGCGAATCCCGAGCCGGACGCGGCGAGCGGCTGGTGGCTGCGGCTCGACGACTCGAATGTCGAGGCGCTGACCGCCGCCTGGCGCGAGCGCCCGCGCGACGTCGGGTGGTTCGGCAACGACGAGGTGCGCCGGCTTTTCGCGGGCGCCCGCGCGGTGCGCGTGCGGATGAGCGTGCTGTCGTCGGGTCTCGACTGGCTCACGGTGCGCGCGGAGTGGGAGAGCGAGGGGCTCGCGCTCACCGACGCGGACCTGGCCGCGCTGCGCGCCTCGAAGCGGCCGTTCGTCCGCCTCGCAGGCGGCTGGGCGCGGCGCGAGGAGGCCGAGGCGCAGGACGCGATCGCCGCCGCGCTCGCCGACCTCGGGCTCGAGCCCGGGGAGGAGGCGCAGCGCCTCACGGCCTGGCAGCTCGCCCAGGCCCGGATGGAGAGCCTGGACGCGCTCGCGGCCGGCGGCGCCGGGGTCGAGACGCTCGAAACCGTCGCGCGCGTGCGGGAGGCGATCGCCACGTTCGGCGGGCTGCCCCGCGTGCCGGTGCCGGACGGCTTCCGCGGCGAGCTGCGGCCCTACCAGCACGAGGGGCTCGACTTCCTCGTCTGGACCGGCGACCTCGGGCTCGGCGCGGTCCTCGCCGACGACATGGGCCTCGGCAAGACGGTGCAGGCCCTCGCCTGGCTCGCGCTCCTGCGCGAGCGCGACCCGGGCTCCCCGCCGGCGCTTGTCGTGTGCCCGGCCTCGGTCATGCACAACTGGGAGCGCGAGGCCGCGCGATTCACGCCGCGCCTGCGCGTGCTCGTGCTCGGCAGCGGGCGCGAGCGGCGCGAGCGCATGGCCGAGCTCGGCGCCCACGACGTGATCGTGACGAACTTCGCGCTGCTCCGCCGCGACATCGAGCGCTGGAAGCAGGTCGAGCTGGACGCGCTCGTGATCGACGAGGCCCAGAACGTGAAGAACCCGGACGCCGCCGTCTCGCGTGCGGCGCGCGAGCTGCGCGCTCGCCGCCGGCTCGCGCTCACGGGCACGCCGCTCGAGAACCGGGCGCTGGACCTGTGGAGCATCCTCGGGATCGTGAACCCGGGCTGGCTCGGCCCGCGCGCGCGGTTCGTCCAGCGCTTCGACCGTCCGGACGCGCCGCCGCACGTGCGGCGCCTGCTCGCGGCGAGGCTGCGACCGGTGCTCCTGCGGCGCATGAAGGAGCAGGTCGCGCGCGAGCTGCCGCCGCGGATCGAGGAGCGGCTCGACTGCCGGCTCACGGCGGGGCAGCGCAAGCTCTATGCGGCCGAGCTCGTCCGCGGCCGCGGCCTGCTGCGCTCGCTCGAGGCCGGCGACGGCGGGATCACGCGACAGCGTTTCGTGTTCGTCGCGATGCTCACGCGCCTGCGGCAGATCTGCTGCCATCCCGCCCTCGCGGGCGGGCGGCGCGATCTCGGTTCGGGCAAGTTCGAGGCGTTGTTCGACCTGCTCGAGCCCCTGCTGGCCGAGGGGCGGAAGGTCCTCGTGTTCTCGCAGTTCGTCGAGAACCTCAAGCTCATTGCCGCCGACATGGACGCGCGCGGCACGCCCTACCACATGCTCACCGGCAGCACCGGGGCGCGCGCGCGGGCCGGCGTCGTGGACGCGTTCTCGCACGACGAGCGCCCGTGCGCGTTCCTCGTCTCGCTCAAGGCGGGCGGCACGGGGCTCAATCTCACCGCGGCGCGCGACGTGGTCCTGTTCGACCCGTGGTGGAACCCCGCCGTCGAGGCCCAGGCCATCGACCGCACGCACCGGATCGGCCAGGACCGCACGGTCGTGGCCTACCGGCTGATCGCCGAGGGCACGATCGAGGAGCGCATCGCCGAGCTGCAGGCCCGCAAGGGCAGGCTCTTCCGGGACGTCCTCGGCGACGACGCGTTCACGCGCACGCTGACGCGCTCCGATCTCGAGTTCCTGCTGGCGGACTGAAGCACGCGCCGTCGCGCTGGCGCTTCGACCGCCCGCGATCGTTCCGCAAATCGCGGCGCCGGGCGGGCGCGGGTCGCATGCGCCCGCCGTTCGCGCGACGCTCTTCGAGAAGCCGTCTCGATCCCCCTTCACCCGACCGGGTCCTGGAGGCTCCGTGAATCCCCGCACATCCATCCTCGCGGTGGTCTTCCTCTGCGCCTTCGTGGCCGGCGTCCCCTCCGTCCGCGCCGCCGGCACCGCCGACGCCGATTCCGCCTTCGCGCACCGCGACTGGGCCGCGGCGGCGAAGGGCTACGAAGCCGCCGTGCGCGCCCGTCCCGACGACGCGCGCGCGTGGTTCCGGCTCGCCGCCGCGAGCGCCGCGCTCGAGCGCTGGCCGCGCGCGATCGAGGCCTACCGGCGGGCCGACGGCCCGGGCACGCTCCCGGCCTCGATCGTCCGCTACAACCTCGCGTGCGCGTTCGCGCGGGCGGGAGAGCGGGACTCGGCGCTCACGAGGCTCGAGAGCCTCGTCGCCGGCGGCTACCGGCAGGTCGCGCAACTCGAGGCGGACACCGACTTCGCCTCGATCCGCGGCGACGCCCGCTTCACGGCGGTGGTCGAGAAGGCGAAGCGCAACGCCGAGCCGTGCGCGTACGAACCGAGATCGCGGGAGTTCGACTTCTGGATCGGCGACTGGAACGTGACGAGCAACCTCAACGGCGGCGCGCAGGCCGGGAAGAGCCACGTCGAGCGCATTCTGGGCCAGTGCGTGATCTTCGAGAACTGGACGGGACGCTTCGGCAGCGGCAAGAGCCTGAACGCGTGGAATCCCGACCTCGAGTGCTGGCAGCAGACGTGGATGGACGACGCGGGCCACGTGACGAACTACGGCCACGGCCGGCTCGTGGACGGGGCGATGCAGTTCCTCGCCGAGGACAAGAACCCGGCGGGGAAGTGGGTCAGGCGCCGGCTCACGTTCTACCCGCTCGGGCCCGACGAGGTCCGGCAGCTCGGGGAGCGCAGCGAGGACGAGGGGAAGACCTGGAAGGTGGACTACGACCTCGACTACCGGCGGGTCGGGCCCGGCGGGGCTGCGGGCCGCTAGCTAGCGGTCGCGGCGGCCCGGCGCCGCGGGGATGCTAGGCTGCGCGCGCAGCGGATCCGCACACCGTGTCGCCCGTCCGTGGAGGCCCTCCCCGTGAAGCGCATCCTGCTCCCCGCTTTCGCCGCGATCGTGGTCGCGGCCGTCGCGCACGCCGCACCCGCGCGCGACGCGGCGAGGCTCACGAAGATGCTGGACGATTTCCTCGCCGGCGCGTCCGTCAACGACGTCGAAGCCCACGACCGGTTCTGGGCCGACGACCTCCTCTACACCGGCTCGAGCGGCCGGCGCGTGGGGAAGGCCGAGATCCTGAAGGAGGTGCGCTCGGCGCCCCCGCCGAAGCCCGGGGACCCGAAGACCACGTACTCGGCCGAGGACGTCCGCATCCAGCAGTACGGCACGACGGCGATCGTCGCGTTCCGGCTCGTGGCGACGACCGTGCACGGCGACACGACCGACGTTGCGAAGTACCTCAACTCCGGCACGTTCCTCGAGCGCGGTGGCCGCTGGCAGGTCGTCTGCTGGCAGGCGACGAAGTTGCCGGAGGCGGAGGACGCGAAGTAGTGGCGGCGCGAGCGGGGAAACCGGCCCGGCCACCCCGCGCGCGCCCCGGGCCCGCCGCCACCCCCGCGCGCACGCCGGCGGGCCGCGTGTACGCCGCGGTCCTGCGCGGCGTGAACGTGGGCGGGGCGAAGCCGGTGCCCATGGCGGACCTGCGCGCGGTGGCCGAATCCCTCGGGCATGCGGGCCCACGCACGCTGCTCAACAGCGGCAACGTGGTGTTCCGAGCGAGGGTCGCGCCGGCGCCGGCGATCGCGAAGGCGCTCGAGGCGGCGCTCGCGAAGCGCTTCGGCTTCGAAGTGCCGGTCGTGGCGGTGTCGGCGGACGACCTGCGCGCGATCGTGAAGGAGCACGCGAAGGCGGCGGCCGGCCGCGAGGCGGCGCGGACCCTGGTCGCCTTCGCGCAGTCGCCCGCGGTGCTCGCGCCCGCGAAATCGCTGCTCACGCAGGCCTGGACGCCCGAGAAGCTGTGGCTCGGCAGGTCCACCGCCCTGCTCGGGTGCGCGAGCGGCATCCACGCCTCGGAACTGGCGAAGGCGTTCGATCGCGCCACGAAGAAGGCGACCACGACGCGCAACTGGGCGACCGTGCTGAAGCTGGTCGCCCTCGCCGGGGAGTTCGAGTCGGGCGGCTGACGGGCGGCGCGTTCGAAAGGCCCCGGCTCCTTCCGGAGCCGGGGCCTTCGCGCTTCGTGCGTCGAGTCGCCGCTAGAACTGCTGCTTCTTGTACGGCGGACGCGCCGGCCGCTCGACCGGATGCTCCTTGAGCTGCTGGAGCGACCAATCGATCGCCTTCTCGAGCTGCAGGTCGTGGCCGTCCACCATGGACTCGGGCGTGTTCTCGACCTCGATGTCCGGGTCCACGCCGTGGTTCTCGATCATCCACTCGCCCTTCAGGTTGTAGACACCGAAGTCCGGCATCGTGACCACGCCGCCGTCCACGAGCGGCAGGTTGTGGCTGATGCCCACGAGCCCGCCCCAGGTGCGCTTGCCGATGATCGGGCCGACGCCCTGCTGGCGGAAGTAGTACGGGAACGCGTCGCCGCCCGAGCCCGCGTACTCGTTCGTGAGGATGCACTTCGGGCCGTCGACGGAGTTGCGCGGCGTGCGGAACGGCTTCATGTCGCGGTTCGACCAGTAGGTCCAGGTCTTCAGCATGAGCCGCTCGACGAAGAAGTCGGGGATGAACCCGCCCCCGTTGAACCGTTCGTCCACGATCAGGCCGTCCTTGTAGACCTGCGGGTAGTAGAGCTTCGTGAACTCCTGCATGCCCTGGATGGCCGTGTTCGGCACGTGGATGTACCCGATGCGGCCGTTCGTCGCCGCCTGGACCTTCTCGTAGTTCGAGCGCACCCACGCCGTGTAGCGCAGCGAGGACTCGCTCCGGATCGGCACGACGGTGAAGGTGCGGGCCTTCGGGTCGTTGGCGGAGGAGCCGACCTTGATCGTGGTCTGCTGGTCCACGGTGCCGGTGAACGCGGCGTAGAGGTTCTCGGGCGCGCGCACGGGGCGGCCGTTCACCTCGAGCAGGTAGTCGCCCTCCCTCACGTCGATGCCCGGCTCGCCGAGCGGCGCGTCCACGTCCGAGTTCCAGTCGCGGTTGCGGTAGATGCGCGCGAACTTGTACAGGCCCGATGAGGCGTCGAGCGTGTAGTCGGCGCCGAGCAGGCCGATCCCGACGTGAGGCTCTCGCGGCATCTCGCCGCCGCCCACGTAGCTGTGCGACGTGGACAGCTCGCCGAGCAACTCGCCGAGGATGTAGTTGAGGTCGTAGCGGTGCGCGACGTAGGGCACGAGCTGGCGGTAGCGCTCGCCCACGGCCTTCCAGTCGAGCCCGCCCATCCCGGGGTCGTAGTAGAAGTCGCGCTCGAGACGCCAGGCCTCGTTGAACATCTGCATCCATTCTCTCGGCGGGTCCACGTAGGCCATCAGCCGCATCGAGATCTTGCCGTCACCGACCTTCTTGCCCGGCGCGACGTCCACGATGCCGAGGGTGTGCCCCTTGCGGTAGAGGACCTTGCCTCCGTCCTTCGACAGCGCGTAGCCGCCGTCGATGCCGGAGATCACGGTCTTGTCCTCGCGCTTGTCGAGGTCGTAGTAGTGCAGGCTGAACGCCCTGCCGTTGCCGTCCTCGTCGGTCGCGTCGTCGACCGACATGTAGACGAGCTTGCCCTTGGTGGCCGTGAGGTCGGCGTAGCGCCCCGCGGACACCGGGATCTCGGCGGTGCGGGCCCCGAGCCCGACGAGGTCGATCCGGAGGCTCCCGTCGTCGGACTTCTTCTCCTCCTTGCCCTTGTCGTCCTTGCCGTTCTTCCCGTCCTTCGCCTTCGCCGCCTTCCCGGAGTCGTCACCCGTTTCCTCGTCACTCTTCGGGGCCACGGGCGAGAGCGTCGTGTCCTGCAGCGAGAGGGCGTAGATCTTGTCGGTGGCCGAGTACTGCATGTTCAGCTCGAACGCCCCGAACCTCGGCGTGAGGGTGCGGCGCGAGATGAAGTAGAGGTACTTGCCCTCGGGATCGAACGACGGCGAGGAGTCGTCGGTGAGACCGTCGGTGACCGCGGTCACCTTGCCGCTGTCGAGCGAGTAGAGCTGGATCGTCCCGAAGTTCGCCGCGGTCGGCAGCGTGAAGCAGATCCACTTCGAGTCCTTCGACCAGCCGTACTCGAACAACTCGCCGTACTCGCTCTGCACGATCTGCGTCAGCTTTCCGCCCGCGATGTCGGTCCACCACAGCCGGCCGGTCTTGTCCGAGAACACGAGCTTCTTCGAGTCCGGCGACCACACGCTCCCGTAGCGGAAGGTCGCGCCCTCCTTCGTGACCTGCCGCGGCGGAGTCTTGCCGTCGGAGCCCAGGACCCACCACTGGTACTCGCCCGTCTGGTCGGACAGGTAGGCGATCCACTTGCCGTCGGGCGACCACACCGCGTTGCGCTCGCGCGCCCCGGGCGTGTTCGTGAGATTGCGCACGTCACCGTGCTCGGCCGGGACGGAGAAGATCTCGCCGCGCGCCACGAGGACCGCGCGCTTCGCCGACGGGGACAGGTCGTAGCCGGTCAGCCAGTTCGCGACGTCGCGGTACTCGGGGCGCGCGCCCGGCTTGTCGTCGGGGACCTTGATCGAGATCTTCGTGACCTTCTCGGCGGGCAGGTCCATGACGTAGAGCCAGCCGCCGTTCTCGAACACGATCGCGTCGCTGCCGATGCTCGGCCACTTCACGTCGTACTCGGTGAACTTCGTGACCTGACGCTGCGTCTTCTTGTCGAGGTCGTACGCCCAGATGTTCGCCGTGCGCCCGCCGCGGTCGCTGCAGTAGTAGATCGTGCGGCCGTGGAACATCGGCCACTCGTCCGGGCCGGGCCAGTCCTTCGTGATGTTCTCGGACTTGTTCGCCTTGAAGTCGTAGACCCAGATGTTCGGCGCGTTGCCGCCCTTGTAGCGCTTCCAGGTGCGGTTGTCGTAGCTCGGGTTCACGTAGGCGATCAGGCCGGCGTCGGCCGACAGGCTCGCGTAACCGGCTGTGGGCAGCGCCAGCATCCGGGGAAAGCCGCCGGCGGCGGACACCTTGAAGAACCGGTCGTACCGCTGGATGACCGAGGCGCGCCGCGAGCGCACGAGGATCGACTTGCCGTCCGGGTACCACTCGGCGACCTGGTCCGGCAACGGGTGGAACGTCAGCCGGGTCGGCTCGCCGCCGACGGTCGGGATGGTGTAGGCGTCCGTATTGCCGTCGTAGTCGGCGGTGAACGCGATGGTCTTCCCGTCGGGGGAGAACTTCGGGAACACCTCGAGCCCCTCGGCCGTGGTCAGGCGCCGGGCAGTGCCGCCGGCACGGGCCACGGTCCACAGGTCGCCGGCGTACACGAAGACGATCTGGTCGCCCTGGATGTCGGGCATGCGCATGAGGCGGCAGTCCTCGAGCGCGAACGCAGGTGCGGCGCTGGCCGCCAGGGCCAGCAGGGCGACGAAGAGTCTGCGGAGCATTGGGAAAAGACCTCCCGGTCGGTGTCGGGGAAGGTGATCGGGATCGGAGAAGCGGCCCGACACTTCCTCCGCCCCCCCGCACCGGTCAAGCCGGCGTTCTCGAGCGCGGTTCGGGGCGCTCCGGACGCGGCGGCGGGCCTCCCCCCGCGGGTCCCTCCCCGCCCTCAAGCGGGGCAGGACCCTGTCCGATAACGAGATGGACCACGACGGACTCGTCGGCCGCAGGCCTGGGGAACGCGAATGAACGTCAGCAGCACGCGCCCGGAAACGAGCGGGCACGCGCGCGAACGCACGGTGTCCGATGCCACGCTCAAGGCCGCCGCATGGTGGGTCTCGCAGCTGGCGCGCACCCTGAAGACGTGTCGTCTCTACGACGCCTCGAACCCGGCCGTGCTCCGCTTCCGGGACGAACTGGCGACGTCGGCGCACAAGCTGGTCGAGGACCATGGGCCGCTCACGCTCCGGTTCCAGTCCGACGACGTGACGCTCGAAGGCCACTCGCTCTACCCGGCCCGCTCGCGCGACGACAACCTCGCGTACCCCTTTCACCGCGACGGCGTTCGGGGCCTGACGCTCCACCCGGAGATCGACGCGAACGACGTCAACGCCCTCGTGGACGCGCTGCTCGCGGCGACGGGCCCCAACCTCGACGACGGCGACCTCGTGACGCTGCTCTGGGAGGCGCATCTCGCGCACGTGGACGTGGACTACCTCCCCGCCGAGGGCGACGTCGGCGAGGGCGGGACACCGGCGGCCGAGAACGCCGCCGCGCCGCTGCTGCCCTGGCCGACCGCCGTGCCGGCCGGGGAGGAGCCGACGCCCACGGCCGAGGAGGTGCAGGAAGCGAAGGCCGAGGGCCGCTCGGAGGACTGGCAGCTCGGAGAGATGACCGTCGAGGTCGAGGCGAGCTTCGTCGAGCTCGACGCGCTCTCGGCCACCGAGGTCGAGCGCTTCCGCGCCGAGTACGCGAACGAACACCGCATTCCGCCGGTCACCGCGGCGCTCGCGATCGCGGCCGCCTGCCGGCGGGCGCAGGCGAACGAGCACGACCGCGGCGAGATCGGCAAGTTCATGCCGCGCGTGCTGCGTAGCGCGCTCTCGAACGGCGCCTGGGCCGACGCCCTCGCGGCGCTCCGCGAGCTGCGCGACGAGCCGCTGGCGGAGTGGTCCGAGGAAACCTTCGTCCAGGAGCTCCTTCAGCCGGTCTCGATCCAGCGCACGTGCGAGAAGCTCGACGCGCAGGGTGAGGCGGGGCGCGCCGACTTCCTCGCGCTCGCCCGGGAGATCGGCGACGTCGGCGTGGACTGGAGCACCCTGGTGCTGTCCGAGAGCCAGCTGCGGGAGACCCGCCTCGCGCTCGCGCAGGCCCTCGCGAGCCGCTGCCACGAGAACCCCGAGCGGCTGGCGCCCTGGCTGTCCGACGGCCGCTGGTACGTCGTCCGGAACATCGTGCACATCCTGGGCTGGATCGGTGGTCCGGAGATCGTCGGCCTGCTCGGGACCGCGCTCAAGCACACCGACGCGCGCGTGCGCGAGCAGGTCGTGGGGGCGCTCGGGAACGTGGAGCTCAAGCTCTCGCGGCCGCTGCTCGTCCGCGCGCTCGACGGCGCCGACACGCGGCTCTTCTGCCAGATCATGCACCAGCTCTCGGGCGGCCGGGACCCGGCGACGTCCCGCTTCGTGTTCGCGTTCCTGCAGCAGGAAAAGTTCGCGCTGCGCCCGGCCGAGGAGAAGCGCGCGATCTACGCGGCGCTGGCGTCGGTGGGGGGTGACGAGATCGTGGGCGACCTCGAGGCCGAGCTGCTGCGCACGAACTGGTTCGACCGCCAGATCGAAATCCACCGGCACAACGTCGCGCGCTGCCTCGCGCGCATCGGCACGCCGCGAGCCCTCGAGGCCCTCGAGCGGGGGGCGAAGTCCCGGCGCGCGCCCGTGCGGCAGGCGGCCGAGTCCGCGCTGGCCTGGATCGGAGGGACGTCGTGAGCGAGAACGAGCTGCCGCGCGAGCAGGACGAGTCGGCCTGGATGGCCGAACAGGGGGCGACGCTGCTCGTCCGCCTGTCGGCCCTCATGCGCACGGCCCGCACCTACGACGTCTCCAACCAGGCGTTCCAGAACCAGATGCGCGAGTTCATGGTCGTGCTGCGCGGGCTGCTGGAGGACGCCGCCGAGGCCGAGCTCGTCGTCGTCGCCGACTACTTCTACCTGAACGGCATCCGGGTGAAGGCGAGCGCCGACGTCCTCGGCGCCTACCACGGGCTGCTCGCCGACTTCGAGCGCCGCCACGTCGGGGGCCTGCGCTTCCTGAACGCGATCGACGAGGCGGAGGTCGAGCGCTTTTTCCAGATCTTCCTCGCGGCCGAGGACCCCGCGGTCGCCGACCACCTGCCCCAGGCGGTGGTCGAGGCGGCGGTGTCGAACATCGCGATCGTCCCGGCGTCCGAGCTCGACGCCGAGGAGGTGAGCCGCGAGCTCGAGAACGAGCCGAAGCACCAGGCCGACCGGCGGCGCGCGAAGAAGGTCTTCTGGCGGGCGATGATGGGCGCGAAGAAGATCGTGCTGCGCGCGAAGCAGACGGGCCGTCCCGACCTGCGGCACGCGAAGCGCGTGGTCCAGCCGATCGTGGACAGCATCATGAAGCAGGACTACTCGCTCGTGGGACTGGGCGCGCTGAAGAGCCACGACGAGTACACGTACGCGCACTGCGTGAACGTGTCGGTGCTCTCGATCGGCATCGGCCAGACGCTGGGGCTGCCGCGCCAGACGCTGGCGGACCTGGGCGTGGCGGGGCTGCTGCACGACCTCGGCAAGATGACGATCCCGGGCGACGTGCTGCGCAAGCCGGGCAAGCTGAGCGCCGAGGAGTGGGGGATGATGCGGCGCCACCCGATCGAGGGCGCGATCATGATCTCGCGCATGCCGGGTCTCTCGACGGTGATGCTCGACTCGATGCGCGCCTGCCTCGAGCACCACATGAATTACAACCGCACGGGGTACCCGGAGATCGATCTCGACTGGGGCCAGGCGACGATGTCCCGCATCGTCGCGATGGCGGACTGCTTCGACGCGATCACGGCGCATCGCGCGTACGACACGCGCCCGCGCACGCCGTTCGAGGGCCTGCAGCTGCTGCTGGGGCCGATCCGCACGAACTTCGACCCGGCGGTGCTGTGGTCGCTCGTGCGCACGGTGGGCCTCTACCCGGCGGGCTCGGTGCTGCAGACGGCGAGCAACCACGTCGTGCTGGTCCTGACCCCGAACCCGAAGGACGTCACGCGGCCGTTCTGCCGCGTGCTCGTGCGCCCGGACGGCACGCAGCCGCCGGAGGACGCCCCCGAGGACTGGGAGCCGATGCCGGACACCGAGCACGCCGAGCGGGTGCTGAAGCCCGAGGAGCACCAGCACCGGACGAACGAGCTGCTGGCGGCCTAGTTCCGCGGGCCGTCCCGGAAGCCATGCGAAGGGGCGGTGCCGTTCGGCACCGCCCTTCGCGTTTCAGTGAGACCACCGTGCGAGCCTGGACGCTCCCCGTTGTTCCAGCTCCACCGCCATGGTCCCACCGATCTTCCGGCGGGACGGCGCGACCTCAGTCGCGCCAGTCGTCGCCGACGTCGTACCAGGCCCCGTCCGACCACCGCAGGGTGCGGAGGCACGGGCCGTCGTAGCCGTCGAACACCCTCACGAGCCGCGGATGCCCCTCGTACCGGCAGTGCTCGCTGCAGGCCGAAAGCGACACGAACCACTCGTCGCAATAGGGATCCCAGTAGCGGTACTGGGGCGCGCGCACCACGGTCCGCTCGTGGACGACGACCGGGGGCGCGGCGTTCGAGAGCGCCGTTCCGAGGATGAGGCCGCCGATGAGGCCGGCGAGCACCGGGCCGGCGCCGTCGTGGTCGTGGCGGACGATGAAGCGCGGCGCGTGACGGTCGTGCCCGACGTACCGCGAGTGGGCGATGCCCTTGTAACGCACCTTGCCGTGGTTCCCGCGCGCCATCGCGGCGGGAGCGACCGCCAGCATGCCGGTCGACAGCACGAGCGTGATCGCGAGGGTCCGGTTCAGCACTTTGCGCAGGTTCATGGCGTCCTCCGTTCGTCGGGATGTGGCTTCGCGGAGGCTCAAAAGCAGGCGGCGTGCCAGCAGGGCCACGGGGCCCGGTCGCGTTGCGGGAACGGAGGTTAGCGATCGGCCCGGGTGCAGGACGGGGGCCCGGAACGCGGGACGGCTGTGGCGCGTGCGCCACAGCCGTCACACCGCGGGGGCCGCGATTCGTCAGGGACGCGTCACGGTGTGGTTCGTCATCGTGCTCGCGTTGATCCACCGCACGTAGCCACCCGGCTTGATGACGACGGTGGCGGGCGTGAACGTGAGCGCGTTGCCGGCGCCGACCGTCACCACGGCCGAATCGGCGCCCGAGTTCGCGTCCACGACGACCGTACCCTCCATGCCCTGGGCCTGGTGCACGATGCAGTGGTAGTCCCACGAGCCGGCGGTGCTGAAGTCGAACCGTTGCGATGCGTTCTGGTCCGGGAAACGCAGGTCGAAGACGGGCCCGACGCCCGCGGGGTTCGTGGACTTCGAGCTGCCGCAGCCGGCGAACACGGCCAGGCCGACGAAGGCGAGCACGGCCAGGACCGCCAGGAGGAGCCGATTCATTACCAGCCTCCGGGGAAGAACGTTGCGCGGCTGCGTGGGGAGCGTCGTCGCGGGCGGGCGGATGCCCGGACCCCGAGCCGACGCCCTTCGGACACGGATCGCGGCCCGCGGGTTCGCGAAAAGACACGAGCGCGGAGCCCGCACCCGCCCGCCGGGCCGCGGACCGGCTCCGGCGACCCGGGCCCGGCCCTGCGGGGCTAGCCCTGCGAGTGGTGTCGCGGCCGGGTGGCCAGGACGCCGGCCAGCGCCGTCAGCAGCGCCAGGTCGGGCCGGCGCCGTCCGGCCTCCTCGGTCTCGATCCGGGCCTCGAAGCGCAGGAACCCGTGGTGCGGCCGCGCGCGCAGGAGCGCGAAGCCTTCCCCGGTGCGCACCTCGAAGGCGTGCGAGAAGATCCCGAGGTGCTTCACCTCGAGCCGCTCCTCGCCGGGCAACTCGAGGTGGCCGACCGAGAAGGCGTGCGGAACGAAGCGCAGGACCTTTTCGCCGTCGTCGCGGCGCGCCTCGAGCCCGCCGACGAAGCCGAGCTTCAGCGTCCAGGCCGCGTGCGCGAATGTCGCCCGGTACGTGCGGCCCAGGCCGCCCGATCCCTCGAGCGTCGCGACCGCCCGGCCGCCCGCTTCGAGCCGCCACCGGCGGTGCCGGCGGCTCGGCTGGCGCCACCACCACTCGCCGCGGTCGTTCGGGTCGAACGGCGCCAGGGCGCCGGCGTCCGCGCCGGCGCGCGCTTCGGCGTCACCGCCCGCGGGGGGCACGACCAGGATCGACCGCCTCCGACCCATCACGTCGCACGTCCTTTCTTTGCCCGCCGGGCCTCGCCCGTGGGGCTCCGCCCTTCCTGCTGCAGGGCCCGGCGCAGAACGAACTCGATCTGGCCGTTCAGGCTCCGCAGGTCGTCCGCCGCCCACTTCTGGAGGGCTTCGAGGACGCCGGAATCGATCCGGAGCAGGAAGGGCTTCCGTTCCGACAAGACGACTCCTACTGGTAGAGCGTGCCGGTGTTCACGATCGGCTGCGTCTCGTGCTCGCTGCAGAGCACGACGAGCAGGTTGCTGACCATGGCGGCCTTTCGCTCCTCGTCGAGCGTCACGACCGCGCGCTTCGACAGCTCGTCGAGGGCCATCTCGACCATGCTCACTGCCCCTTCGACGATCTTCGCCCTCGCGGCGATGACGGCGCCCGCCTGCTGGCGGCGGAGCATCGCGTTCGCGATCTCGGCGGCGTAGGCCAGGTGGCTGATGCGCGACTCGATCACCTCGACGCCGGCCTTCTCGAGCCGGGCCTGGATCTCCTTCTTGATCTGCTCGGCCACCGCGGCGGTGTTGCCGCGCAGCGACATCTCGCCGTCCTCGTGCGTGTCGTACGGGTGCCCCGTCGCGAGATTGCGCAGGGCCGCCTCGCTCTGGACGTGCACGAAGTCGTCGTAGTTGTCGACCTGGAAGCACGCCTCGGCGGTGTCGATCACCCGCCACACGACGACCGCGGCGATCTCGATGGGGTTGCCGTCCCGGTCGTTCACCTTGAGCTTGCCGCTCTCGAAGTTGCGGACGCGGAGCGACACCTTGCGCTTCACCGCGAACGGGTTCGCCCACCACAGCCCCGGCCGCCGCTCGGTCCCGATGTACCGCCCGAACAGGGTCACGACCGCGCCCACGTTCGGGTCCACGACGAAGAACCCGCCCAGCAGGACGAGCAGGACGACGAAGACTAGGGCGCAGGTGATGGCCAGCCACACGATGTGGTGGACCACCGCCCACACGAACCCCGCCACCATCAGGATGATGAGCAGGGGGAGCAACACGAGCATCAGCATCCCGGAGCTGAACTGCACGACCTTCTCGCGGATCATGTCGGCCTCCTTCGGTTGGCTAGCAGAATGATATCATACTGCTAGCTACCCTCCAATACGGTACCGGCACGATGGGGGTTGCGCGCCCGGGCGTTTCCCGAGAGGCTGCTGCGCCGAAAGGACTTGCCCTTGAACGACCCGGTCGTCGATTACGTCGCCCTCGGCTTCCAGGCCCTCTGCACGCTCGCGCTGGCGGGCGTGCACCTGGGGTTGTGGCGCGCCCAGCGCCGCGGCTACCACCTCAGCTGGTCGCTGGCGTGGACGTTCTACGCGCTGCGGCTCGGCGCGATCTCGATGTTCCTCGCGACGCGCCACGAGGTGTGGCTGTTCGCGCACCAGACCGTCACGGGGTGGGCGGCGCTGCTGCTGCTCTACGCGGCGCTGCAGTTCAACAGCAACCTCCTGTGGCGGCCGGCCTACGCGCTCCTCGGAATCGCGACCCCGATCTGGGCGGCATTCGCGATCTGGGGCATCCGCAACTACGCGATCGCGGGCGCCTCGTCCACGGTGCTGCTCTTCACGGTGACGATCTGGACCGCGGCGGTGTTCTGGAGCCGCGAGCGCCACCATCACTCGACCGGGTCGCAGATCCTCGCGTGGGCGTTCACGCTCTGGTCGCTGCACCACCTCGACTACCCGCTGCTGCGCTCTCAGGGGGCGGGCCTTCTCTACGGCGTCTTCGCCGACGTCGCGCTGATCGTGCTCGTCGCCGTCGGGGTGCTGGTGCTCGTGCTCGGGGAGGGCCGCCGCATGCTCGAGCAGCGCACCGCGGAGCTCGAGCAGCTCACGCGCCTGCTGCTGCGCGCACAGGAGGAGGAGCGCCGGCGCATCGCCCGCGAGCTGCACGACGAGGCCGGCCAGGCGCTCACCGCGCTCAAGATCGAGCTGGACCTCGACGGGCGCACGGACGCCAGCGCCCTGGCGGCCCGCGCGCTCGCGCAGGTGCGCGACCTCAGCAACCTGCTCCGGCCCCAGGCCATCGACGACCTGGGCCTCGTGGCGGCGCTGCGGGGGATGGCCGAGGACTTCGCCACGCGCACGCAGCTCGGGGTCGAGGTCGCGGCGCCCGAATCGGTCAGCTGCCCGCCCGAGATCGCGATGACGATCTACCGCGTGGGGCAGGAGGCGCTGACGAACGTCGCGCGCCACGCGGGCGCGAAGCGCGCGTGGCTCACGCTCGAGTTCGACGACCGCGAGGCGCGGATCGTGGTCGAGGACGACGGCCGCGGCCCGGACGCGGCGATGAAGCCGCACCTCGGCCTGCTCGGCATGCACGAACGCGTCGTCGGCGTGGGCGGACGGCTCTGGCTGGGCCGGGGCTCGGCCGGCGGCCTGCGCGTCGAAGCGACCCTGCCCATGGGAGGCTCCGCATGAAGGAACGCACGCCCGTCCGCGTGCTGCTCGCGGACGACCACCCGCTCGTCCGCGCCGGGATCCGGAAGGTGCTCGAGCAGCAGCCCTCGGTCGCCGTCGTCGGCGAGGCCGGCGACGGGGAGGAAGCGTTGCGATTGCTCGGCGAGCTCGAGCCCGACCTGCTCGTGCTCGACCTGAACATGCCGAATCGCGACGGGTTCGCGGTGCTGCGCGAGGCGCGGGACGCGGCACCCGGCGTGCGCATCCTCGTGCTCACGATGCACGCCTCGATCGAGTACGTCTCGCGCGCCGTGCGCGAGGGCGCCGACGGCTACCTGCTCAAGGACACCGCCGTGCAGGACCTCGCGGCCGCGATCGACTCCGTGACGCGCGGGCGGCCCTACTACAGCGAGGTGGCGCAGCGCGCGCTGGCCGAGTCCGTGCGCCGGCCCGCCGAGGAGTCCTCGCGGCTCGGCCGGCTCACGTCGCGCGAGCGCGAGGTGCTGGCGGCGGTGGCGCGCGGCCAGACGACCAAGGAGATCGCCTCGGAGTTCAACATCAGCACGCGCACCGTCGAGACGCACCGCGCCGCGATCATGCGCAAGCTCGACATCCGCTCGGTGGCGCTGCTCACGCAGTTCGCGATCCGCGAAGGCCTCATCGAGCCGCCTCCCGTCGTCTGAGCCGCGAAACACGCAATGGTCCTTGAGGACCACGTCCGCGGCGTGGGCTAACCGATTGAAAGCGCGAGCGCGTCCGTAGTCTTACGGACCGCAAATTCGGTGATGTTTCGAATGGTCCGGACACTCCCCGCGGTTCGATATTCCATGCCGTGAAAGTCGGGTTGCGGGGATTCGGGCATCGGGCCGCGGCAATGGCCCTCGTCCTCGCCGCGGGGGGGTGGATGGGAACCCCGGCGGCGGGCCAGGCGCTCACCCCCGATGCGCTTCCCGCCGCGACCTCCTCCGACTCCGCAGCCCGCGACAGCGCCGCGCGCACGTTCGCGCCGCCCGTGCTGCGCATGGCGGACACGGTCACCGTGCTCAAGCCGATCGTTATCCAGGGCGAGCGCTCGCTGACCCCCGACCGCAGCAGCGCCACGACCGTCCGGCTGGACCGCGGCCGCGTGAACCGCTTCCTGCCCGCGACCGCCGCGGACGTACTCGTCTCGGCCCCGGGCGTGGACGTCGTCAGCACCGGCCCGTGGGCCTCGCACGTGTCGATGCGCGGCCTCTCGGGCGAGCGCGTGCTCGTCATGGTGGACGGCGTGCGGCTGGAATCCGGCCGCGGCCACGGCGCCCAGACCTCGCTCGTTCCCGTGGACAAGCTCGAGGGCGTCGAGATCCAGCCCGGCTCGAGCAGCGCCCAGTTCGGCTCCGACGCGCTCGGCGGCATGGTCGAGCTGAGCACGCACCGCACCCTGCTCGCGTCCGAGCGGAACACGACGCTGACACTCAACACGAGCGGCTCGCTGCCCGGCGACCACTGGGACCAGGCCGCCCGCATCCGCTGCGTCGGCCCTGGCCTCGGCGGCGAGGTGTTCGGCAGCCTGTCGCGCCTGCGCGCCCTCACGACGCCGTCGGGCGAGGTCCCGAACAGCGGCTACCACGACCAGGACGTCTCGGTCCGCGCGCAGTCGCAGATCGGCGCCGGCGTGTTCGACTACGAGCACTCGACCCACCGGGGCTTCGACATCGGCCTGCCCGCGTTCACCTCGTCGGCGGGGGCCAGCGCCGAGTTCCCGCTCCAGTCGCGCGACGCCGACCGCTTCGAGCTCTCCACGGTCGCGTCGGGGTTGCGGCCCGCGATGCGGCTGCTGGCCGTGCAGCAGCGCTTCCGCACGCACTACGACGAGACGAGCGTGGACAGCCAGTTCGTTCGTGACCGTTACGTGGCGCAGCGCACCACCGTGGCGCGCGATCGGATCACCACGTGGTCCCGCAGCCTGCAGCCGAGCGTGCGCTTCGGTGCGCTGCGCCTCTTCGGCGAGTGGCGTCGCGAGAACACCAGCGGCCCGCGCACGACCGGCACGACCGTGCGCAACGCCGCGGGTGCGATCACCTCGGACACCGAGGCGCCCTCCGAGAGCGTCCCGCCCGCGCGCCGGGAGGCGTGGGCGGCGGGCGCGGCGGGCTCGGCGACGTGGCGGAAGTTCCGGCTCGAGAGCAGCGTCCGCTGGGACCGGCTGCGCTCGCGGGCGGATTCGACGGCCTACAGCTTCACGCCGGTGCTCGACGTGACCGACCAGCGCACGAGCGGCGAGGTCGGCCTCTCGCGCCCGATCGGCGCATGGACGCCGTACGGGCGAGTCGCGTCGGGCTTCCGCGCGCCGAACCTCGAGGAGCGCTACTTCAACAGCACCGTGCACGGCGGCCTGCGCGTGTTCGGCAACCCGGCCCTCGTCGCCGAGCGCTCGGCGACCACCGAGATCGGCGTGCGCGCGAACGACGCGCTGTTCGGCGTCCTGCGCAGCCTGCGGATCTCCGCGTACCGCTCCGAGGTCCGCGAGATGATCACGCTGAAGTACCTCGGCCAGCTGTACCTCGTGCCCCGCTTCCAGTACACGAACATCCACCGCGCGCGGCTCGAGGGCCTCGAAGCCGAGACGGATGTGCGTGTCGGCCGCGTCCAGGCCCAGTTCACCGCCGGCCTCCCGCGCGGAACCGACGTCGAGACGGGCAAGAGGCTGGTCGACATCGGCGCCGCGCGCGCCACGCTGGACCTGCGCACCACCGCGCCCCGCTTCATCCCGATGGGTCTCGTGAGCCTCCGCGTCCGCTGGACCGACGCGACGCGCGGCGATGACACCGAAGGGAGCCAGGTGCTGGCGCGCCCGCCGTTCTGGACCGTTTCCGCCGAGGCCAGCGGCAGCTGGTCCGGCGTCCGCCTCACGCTCGCCGTCCGCAACCTCACCAATGAGCGCTACCGCGAACCGCTCAGCTTCCTCGACGAGCCCGGCCGCACCTTCACGCTGGCCGCGCGCTGGGAGGGGAAGGTGGGCGCGCTCTCGATGCGCCGGAGCAAGTCCTGACATGCGTGCCCCGTCCATCCTCCTCGCCTTCGCACTGGCGGCCGGCGCTTCGGCACCGGCCGCCGCACGCACCTCCGCGAATCCCGCGGGCCGGCTCGTGCTCGGGCCGAACGGCCCGGTCCAGCAGACACTGGGCACCAGCTCGACGGACGCGATCCCCGTCGGGCTGGCCGCCGGCGCCGTCCAGATCGACTCGGTCTGGTACGACCTCCAGGACATGGGCTCGATGGGCACCCACGTGATCGTCGGACCCGACGGCCGCGTGCATGTGTCGTGGCAGGACGACTTCTGCGAGCTGAACGGCGTGTGCCCGCCCAACCTCTCGCTGCCCACGCCGCACCCGAACCGCGGGCAGGGCTACGCCTGGCGCGGGACGGACGGCACCTGGCACGACCTCGGCAAGGTGCGCGACCCGGACCTCGTCACGCTCGCGTGCTGCCCCGCGCCCGACGAGATCGGCGGCTTCGGCAGCGTCGCGCTCGCGCCGGACGGCCGCGTGGCCGTGGCCCAGCACATCAACGAGGAGGGCTGCGACCTGCGCGCCCAGTTCGACCTGCAGGACGCGGTCGGCGCGACGACGTGGTCCGGCCAGCTGCCGTCGTTCGTGACGCCGAGCGGCAACAGCTTCCTGTTCCCGCAGGTCGCCGCGACGCCGGGCGGCGGCTTCACGCTGATGGGCGAGGTGCCCGAGGCCGGCAGCTACGCCGAGGTGAACCAGTTCGGCGTGAGCTGGTTCGCGAACGGGACGACGCCGTACTCGTGCTTCAACTTCCAGGGCGGCGCGTGGACGCTGCCGGCGCCGGTGTCGCTCTTCCGCGACGGCTACCCGGCGTTCCCGGCGATCGCGGCGTCGTCGAGTGGGCGCGTGGGTATTGCGGTCGGTGATTTCGGCGGCAACGTCTACCTGATCGAGTCGTCGAACGGCACGTTCGCCACGGGGACAATCACGATCCGCAACCTCACGAACTACTCCGACGCGCAGGTCACGGCGCCCGACTCCACCTCGGCGCAGTACCGCGCCTTCGTGAACTGCGGGATCGCTTACAACGACACGACCCCGAACGTGGTGTGGAGCGAGCTGCAGGCGCGCCGCGTCGGCGGGGTGGTGCAGTACTACGACTGGCACAGCCGCATCCGGCACTGGAACAGCGTGCGCGGCCTCTCGACCGTCTACCAGGTGCCCGCGGGCGTCGCGGACCAGTACGACAACATCGACAACGGCCTGAACGGCCCGCTCTGCGGCTTCAACACCATCACGGTGGACTGGCCGCAGGTCGGCTTCTCGGAGGACGGTTCCGAGACCTACGTCGCCTGGCTGCGGTACGTGGACGGCGAAGTGGACCCGACGGCCGACATGCAGCTGACCGGCATCTGCACGGGCGTCGGCTTCGGCGACATCGCCGCGAGCGTCGCCTTCGGGCCCGGCGGCGCGTGGAGCGCGCCCGAGAACCTCACGAACACGCCGAACTGCGACGAGCGCTTCTTCTCGCTGGCGCCGCGCAACCCGGGCGGCAAGCTGCACCTGATCTACCAGGCCAGCGCCACGAACGAGGCCGGGTGCGCCATCATCGGCGACCGCGGCGCCACGCCGGGCAACCTCCTCCGCCGCATCGCCTACCTCGAGAAGCGCCCCGCGGCGAGCCGCCTCGCGGTCTCGCCCGGCGTCTCGAGCGGCACGCCGACGCTGCGCGTCTGGCCGAATCCCGTCTTCGGCGCCATCCGCATCCACTTCCAGGCGGGCGCGGACGGCCCCGCCGGCCGTCGGGCCGAGATCTACGGCATCGACGGACGGCGCGTCGCCTCCCTGCCGCTCGTTTCGGGCAGCGCCCTCTGGGACGCGCACGACGCCTCGGGCGGCCGGGTCCCCGCGGGCGTCTACTTCGCCCGCATCTCTGACGATCCCGCGTCGAGCGCGGTTCGTTTCGTCGTCGCACGATGAGTTCCGTGCTCGTTCCGCGTTTCCAATCATAAGGAGGAGGCAGTCATGCACCCCGTTCGTACCATCCTCGCGACCGCCATCGCCCTCACCCTCACCGCCGGCGCGGCCGGCGCCGTCACGGTCATCGAGGATCACTTCACCGGCGGCGTCCCGCAGCTGACCTGGCAGACGGGTTTCCACACCGACCGCAAGATGGAAGGCCTCGCGCTCGACCCGAGTGACCCGGCCTACGCGAACCCCTCGGGCGACCACGCCGTGGGCGCGCTCACCACGACCGTGCCGGACAGCGGCGGCATCGCGCTCTCGTGCACGGACCCGATGGGCCAGGCCGACTACACGTGGGAAGGCTGGATCAACATGGGCAACGGCGACACCCGCCGCGGCCTCGTCCTGCGCGCCGACTACCCGAGCAACTTCGAGAGCTGCTACCAGTTCGTGATCTACGCCGGCCTGGCGCAGATCCAGTTCCGCAAGCTCGTCGGCCAGATGCCGACCTCGCTCGGCGCCTGGATCACGGGCTCGCTCCCCGGCGGGGTGCCGGCGCTGAACAGCTGGCACTCCATGAAGGTCGAAGCGGTCGCGAACCAGTTCCGCTGCTGGTGGGACAACACCGAGCTCACCGCGGGCACCCCGATCGTGGATTCGACCGACCCGCTCCTGACGGGCTTCGTCGGCGTCTACAGCTTCAACTTCAGCACCGGCGGCATCACGACCTACTTCGACGACCTCGTGCTGTCGACCGAGCACGTCGTGCCCGCGTCCACGTCGACCTGGGGCCGGCTGAAGAGGCTCTACCAGTAGGACGGCCGGCGCCCCGGAAGCGCCGGACGAAGCGAGGCCCGGACCCGCGAGGGACCGGGCCTCCGTCCTTCGGGGCCGCCGCGCTCAGCGGCGCGCGCGCTTCGCCGTCGCCCGCTTCGGCGGCGCGCCGTCGGCCGCGTCTCCGCGCCTCGCTGCGGCGAGCAGCGCCTTCGGCACCCGCACCTCCATGGCCAACAGGGCGTGCGAGAGCGTCTTGCCCTGCGCGTCCAGGCGCAGGCTCACCGTGCCGCCGCCCCCGAGCGACTCGTGCAGGAGGAAGTTGAGCGCGCCCAGGTTCGGGACCTCGTGGCGTTCGACCTTCCCGAGGCAGATTCCCCGGAAGCGCTTCTTCACGACCGCGGCGGTGATCGTCTTCACGAGCCACGGGTAGATCTCCGGCGCCCGGGCGATCAGGCCGATGTTCGCCGTGTCGCCCTTGTCGCCGCTGCGGCCGTGCGCGAGCGCCGAGAGCGGCACGCGGACGGTGCCCGAAGCGCCCTTCGCCTTCGGCCACGGCTCCTTCGGCAGGGCCGCGGGCTTCTCGGGCGACAGCACCGGCGTCGGCCACTCGAGCGCGCGCTCGCCTTCGGCGGTCACGAGTCGCGGCCGCACGAGGTCACGGGGCACGAGCGCGGGCCAGTAGGCGACGACCTCCTGCGCCTGCGGCCTCCCGCCGGTCACCGCCACGCCCGGGGGGCCCGACAGGATCACGGCCGGCACCATCTTCGAGAACGCCTCGATCTTCCCGCGGTCCGGGTCACGCACGGACAGCCGCAGCAGCACCTCGGGCGGGTCCACCGGCGGGGCCAGAGGGCCCCAGCACGACGAGTGGCCCACGAGCTCGGTGTGCGTCGCCGCGAACGAGACGCCCAGGCGCTTCCAGAACAGGTCCGCGAACGCGCGGGCCTTCTCCGCCGCGTCGGGCGCCGAGATGATGAGCGTGCCGCTCGCCTTCCAGCCGTCGGTGTAGGCCGCGCTCACCTTGAGCGATCCCGGCGCCGGCCGGCCCCTGACGCCCCAGACGCGCACGCGGTCGCGCCCGGACTGCTCGAGGCGGATCGTCGAGAAGTCGGCGACGACGTCGGGTGTGATGTAGCCGCGAGGGTCGCCCATCTCGTAGACGAGCTGCTCCTTCACGGTCCGCACCGTGACGGCGCCGCCCGTGCCGGCGTGCTTCGTCACGACGAACGAGCCGTCGGCGCTCACCTCGATCACCGGGTAGCCGATCGCCTCGAAGCGCTTCACGCGCCGCCAGTCGGTGAGATTGCCGCCCGTGGACTGCGCGCCGCACTCGACGATGTGCCCGGCTACGATGCCGCACGCGAGCCGGTCCCAGTCGTCCGGCGCCCAGCCAAAGGCGTGGATCATCGGCGCGAGCGTGATGCCCGTGTCGGTGCAGCGGCCCGTCACGACGATCCGCGCCCCGGCCGCGAGCGCCTCGACCACCGGCCACGCTCCGTAGTAGGCGTTCGCGCTGCTCACGCGCCGGCGCACGGAGGCGAACGGCGCCCCGTCGTCCATGTTGTCGAGCGACGCGCCGGCCGCGTTCAGCTCGTCGAGCCGCTCCATGAGGTCGTCGCCACGCACGGCGGCGACGTCGAGCACCGCGCCGTGGCGCGAAGCCATCTCGATCAGCGCGTCGCGGCACGCCATCGGGTTCACGCCGCCGGCGTTCGTGATCACGCGCACGTCCCGCTCGATCAGCACGTCGAGCGTCTGCTCGACCTGCGCGACGAAATCGCGCGCGAAGCCCGCGCGCGGGTCGCGCGCACGCTGCTTCTGCATGATCGACATGGTGATCTCGGCGAGGAAGTCGAGCGTCACGTAGTCGGTCGGCCCCAGCTCGACCTGGCGGCGGAACTGTCCGAGGTCGTCTCCCCAGTAGCCGCCGGCATTGGCGATACGGATCGTCTCAGGCATCGAGCCAGCCTTCGTTCGGGTGGTGCGGCGCAGATTGTGGGTGGGCCTTGGATCGGGTCTCCGGGCGGGCGGCCCCCGTGTCCGGCAAGGAGTTAGCGGCCCGCGCCCGGGCGCCCACAATCTTCGCCGCACCGGGCCCGCGAACGCTAACCGGGCGCCCGCGGAGGGTCAAAGGACCCTCCCGGTTGCAGAATGCCCGGCGCCTCGGAATACGCACTCAAGTGCATCCGCCAAGGCGCCGAAATTGCGGTCGGATGTGGGTAGACCCGGCCCACGCCTCCGCAGTCGCTCCATCGGCCCCTCGCCCCCCGAGGCGCCGGCGGCGGAAGAGCCAGCGGGTCGGAGAGGTGCATCGAGATGTTCCGCCGGTTGTTCCCTTCGGGGCTCCGGCCCCGGCTGATGGTGCTGATCGCGTTCATGGTCGGCGCCTGCACCGCGCTGATGGTCTTCCAGGCCGTGCAGCAGCGGAACGAGGCCGTCCGCGCGGCCGAGTCCGAAGCGGTCCTCCTGAGCCGTCTGGCCGCGGCCTACGAGGAACGCTCCGTGGCCGTGGCGCGCCACCTGCTCGGCGACATTGCCCAGCACGACCGCGTGCGCGCCGCCCACGCCCGGGCCATCCAGCCCCTGCTCGAGGAACTGCGCGCCGGCGAGCACGTGAGCCTGCTCGCCGTGGCCGACTCGACGGGGCACATCCTCGCGAGCACGCGCCGCGAGGAGCGCGGCGCGGACGTGTCCACGTCGCGCTGGTTCCGCGGCGCGGCCAGCTCGGGCGGCTTCCTGATCGCGCGCGCACCGGGCCGCGGGGAATCCGGCGGCGAGGTGCTGCGGGGCGCGATCCCCGTGCGCGACGCCAGCGGCCGGCTGCTCGCGGTGGCGAGCGCCGAGCTCGAGTCCGGCTGGCTGCAGGAGGTCGCCAACCACGCGCACGTCCCGGGGCGCACGTCGGTGGTGCTCGTGGACGCGCACGGCGGCGTGCTCACCCGCTACCCGCCGGGGCCGGCCGGGGCTCCGGACTCGAACATCGTGATTCCGCCGGACGCGCGGGCCGAATGGCTGCAGGCGGTTCACGGCGGCGACGGACACGCGCACATCGTCGCGTTCTCCCCGCTCGCGAGCCGCACGCCCGGCGCGTTCTACGTGGGGGTGAGCGTGGACCAGACGGCCGCGGCCGCGGACGCCACGCGCGCGTTCGCGCGCAGCCTGCTGCTGCTGCTGTTCGCGGGCCTGTGTGTCGCGCTCGTGGCATGGTTCGGCGTCGAGATCGCCGTGCTGCGCCGCGTGAACGCGCTCGTCTCGGCGACGAGGCGGCTGCGCGAGGGCGACCTCTCCGCGCGCACCGACCTGCCGTACGGACACGGCGAGCTGTCCCACCTCGCGCGCGCGTTCGACGACATGGCCGCCGAGATCCAGCACGAGAACGAGCACCGCCGGAAGCGCGAACGCGCTCTCCAGATCAGCGAGGCGCACAAGTCGGCGGTGCTCGAGTCCTCGCTCGACGGGATCCTCGTCCTCGACTCGTCCGGCAGGGTCCTCGACTGCAACGCGGCCGCCCGGAAGCTTTTCGGGTGCGAGGCCCGGCGCGGTGAACACCACAGCGCGGCCCAGCTCTTCCGCGGCATCGACCTCACGACGCCGGCGCACCCGCTGGCGCCCGGGAAGCGCGTCGAGGGCATCGGCCGCCGCATGGACGGCTCGACGTTCCCGGTCGAGGTGGGCCTGGCCCCGATCCGCGACCGCGGCGACTGGGGGCGATACGTCGCCACCGTGCGCGACCTCACCGAGCGCAAGCGCTGGGAGCGGTCGGTGCAGGCGCTCACCTTCGTGGACGACCTGACGGGCCTCTACAACCGCCGTGGCTTCACGATGTTCGCGACCCAGCAGATCCGGCTCGCCGCGCGCACCGGCCAGCAGGTCGTCCTCGTGTCCGTGGACCTCGACGGGCTCAAGGCGATCAACGACACGTTCGGGCACGGCGAGGGCGACCGCGCGATCCTCGAGATGGCCGTGCTGCTCCGCCGCAGCTTTCGCGAGTCCGACGTGATCGCGCGCTTCGGCGGCGACGAGTTCGTCGCGCTCGCCACCGAGAACGAGATGATCGGCGCCGAGTCGATCCTCGAGCGGCTCGCGGAGCGCATCGCGCTCCGCAACGAGCGGGGCGACCTGCCCTGGACGCTGAGCGCGAGCTTCGGCTGGACCCGGATCGACGCGGCCTCGGCGCCCCCGCTCGCCGACCTGCTCTCGATCGCCGACGGCCGGATGTACGAGGCCAAGCGCGCCGCCCGCGGGTCCGCCGTCCGGACGCCGGAGCCGCTCCCGGGGGCCGAGGCCGACGAGGACGCCGGCCTGGAGCCCCGCCTGCGCCGCCCGGCCTGAGCCGGGCCTGCCGCTCCGGGGGCCGTTCCACGCTTCTGCGGGTGTGGTGTCGTGGCGGGCGCCACGGTCTTCCAGGACGGCCGCCTCGTGCGGCCGAGGGACGAAGCTCCGCGGGACGGGGCCGGGGGGGCGGGCGCACGTGGCCCGCCCCCGCCGTTCCCTCCGGGGCGCCGGCCGGGCGCATTTCAGCCCGCCGGGACCGACGCGGGCCGTGGTACCGTCGCGGGGCGCTCGAAGGGGGCCAGCCGCCCCCGGGGCCCGATGCCCATGCGATCCCCTCTCGCCCGAATCCTCGCCTTCGCCGGCGTCGCGCTGGCCGTGGCGTCCTGCCAGGCCCCACCTTCGGTCACGGGCCGGGTTTCGCCGCGCGCCCGCGTGGAGCTGCCGCACGACGCGGTGCTCGAAGTCCAGGTCGCGGACGTCTCGCGCCCCGATGCCGCCCCGGTCGTGATCGTGCGCCGCGACTACACGCGGCTCGGATCCTCTCCCTGGCCCTTCACGCTGAGCGGCAGCGGCGTCCGCGCGCTCGACCCCACGCACGTCTACGCGGTGCAGGCCCGCATCCTCGTGGACGGCCGTCCGGCGCTCGTCAACAAGCGCCGCACCGTCGTGGACCCGACGCGCCTCTCGGACACGCTCGACGTGATCGTGGATCCCGTTGCGCGCACGGTCGGTGTCCTGCCGGACGGCGCCGCGTCGCCGCGGGCCGGGCTGTGGAATCCCCCCGGGGCCCCTGCTACATTGCCCGCGCCCATGCTCCCGCCTCCCGACCGCTCCGCCCGCGGGCCCGCGACGGCCTCGGCGGACGCGAGACTCTCCCCATGACGAGGGCCGAATGTCCCGCATGTCCCGCACCCTGACGCTCGCTGACGCGGCGCTGCCGCGCGCCGGCGCCCTGCAGAACGCCGCGCTCGTGGTGTTCGCCTCACTGCTCACCGCCGCCGCCGCCCAGCTCGAGATCCGGCTCCCGTGGACGCCGGTGCCCGTCACCGGCCAGACGTTCGCCGTGCTGCTCTCCGGCATCGTGCTCGGGCCGCGCCGCGCGTTCCTCGCCCAGATGCTCTACCTGCTCGAGGGCGCGAGCGGCCTGCCGTTCTTCGCGGGCGGTGCGGCCGGCCCGCTGGTCTTCCTCGGGCCGACGGGCGGCTATCTCGTCGCGTTCCCGTTCGCGGCGCTCGTCACCGGTGCGCTCGCCGAGCGCGCGTGGGACCGGCGGCCCGTGACCATGTTCCTCGCCATGCTGCTCGGCAGCTCGGTGATCTTCGTCGTGGGCCTCGCGCAGCTTTCCCGTTTCGTGCCCTCCGGTGCGCTGCTCTCGACCGGCCTCGTGCCGTTCCTCGCGGGCGACGTCGTGAAGGCGGCGCTCGCCGCCGGCCTGTTTCCGTTCGCCTGGAAGCTCGTCCGCGGGTGGGAGGCGAAGTGAGCGTTCGCGCGGTCTCGATTCTCGGTGCGGGCTTGATGGGGCGGGGGATCGCCTACGTCTCCGCCCTGGGCGGATTCGAGACGCGCCTGCAGGACACCGATCGCGCGCAGCTCGAGAAGGCACTGGGCGAGATCGACGCGATCCTCGAGAAGGGCGTGGCCACGGGGAAGGTGAGCGACCGCGACGCGGTCGCCGCGCGCCGCCGCGTCCGCGGCGTCGAGACGCTCGGCGAGGCGGCCGAGCACGCCGACCTCGTGATCGAGGCCGTTCCCGAGCGGATCGACCTCAAGGTCGAGCTCTTCGGCCACCTCGACCGCCTCGCGCCGAAGCACGCGATCTTCGCGTCGAACACCTCGTCGCTCTCCATCACCGAGATGGCCGCGGCGACCGGCCGGCCGGCGCAGGTCGTGGGCATGCACTTCTTCAATCCCGTCCACCGGATGAAGCTGCTCGAGATCGTCCGCGCGCTCGAGACGAGCGACGCGACGATCGCCCGGTGCGAGGACGTGGGCCGGCGCATGGGCAAGGAGTGCGTCACCGTGCGCGAGTCGCCCGGGTTCGTGACCTCGCGCATCAACGCGATGATCGGCAACGAGGCGTTCTACATGCTGCAGGAGGGCGTGGCGAGCGCGGAGGACATCGACAGGGCGCTCAAGCTCGGCCTCAATCACCCGATGGGCCCGTTCGAGCTCGTGGACCTCGTCGGGCTCGACACCCGCCTCTCGATCCTGCGGTTCCTGCACCGGTCCCTCGGCGAGAAGTTCCGGCCCTGCCCGCTCATGGAGCAGTACGTCGCGGCCGGCCGCCTGGGACGCAAGGCGGGCCGCGGCGTGTACGAGTACGCGACCCGCAGCTGAAAGGAGCACGCTCATGGCGGCGCGGAAGAAGACGGCGAAGCGGAGGGCGGCGAAGCGGGCCCCGAAGCGTGCCCGCAAGGTGGCGAAGAAGCGCGTGACGAAGAAGCGCACCACGCGCCGGGCGGCTCCGCGCAAGGCGGCGAAGAAGCGCGCGGCGAAGAAGCGCCCCGCGCGCCGGGCGGCTCCGCGCAAGGCGGCGAAGAAGCGCACGGCGAAGAAGCGCCCCGCGCGCCGGGCGGCTCCGCGCAAGGCGGCGAAGAAGCGCACGGCGAAGAAGCGCCCCGCGCGCCGGGCGGCCCCGCGCAAGGCGGCGAAGAAGCGCGCGGTCCGCCGGCCCGCCCCGCCGCGGCGCC
>CAZPVG010000019.1:21849-24894 GCA_964589945.1 uncultured bacterium | reverse complement strand
GGCGCCGGTTCCGGCGGCGTTCGAGCCGCAGAAGGCCGGCGCGACGGCGAAGGACCTGCTGCTGTTCGAGCTCGAACGCGCGCGCGTGGCGGTGCTGGCCGCCATCCAGGGCCTGGGCTCGGGCTCGGCGATGCAGCCGGTGGCCGAGGGCAAGTGGTCCACGCACGAGATCGTCCTGCACCTCTCGGTGCGGGACCGCATGCGTCTCGACGAATTCGACTCGATGCTCGCCGGGAACCCGGCGTCCTGGGCCCACATCGACGACCCGGCGATCTACGCCGAGATGAACGAGGAGCACCTCGCGCCGCTGCGGCACCTGTCGTGGGACGAGGCCGTGCGGCTCCTGATGACGACGCGCGCGGAGTTGATCGAGCGCCTGCAGGCCGTGCCGGACGAGCCGGGCGAGGTCTGGACCGAGGCGCACCCGTTCGGGGCGAGCATGCTCCGGTTGCCGGGGCACGATCGAGGACACGCGGAGAGAATCAAGAACGCCCGCCTCGCGGGCTGATCCGGTTGGGGAGGAAGGTCATGTCGGACACGCTCGCTCCGGTGCGCCCGGGCAAGCTCATCATCAACGGCGAAGCGGTGGACGCCGCGTCGGGCGCCACGTTCGAGACGCGCAACCCGGCGACCGAGGAGCGCATCACCTCCGTCGCCGAAGCCGGCCTCGAGGACGTGGACCGCGCCGTGCAGGCCGCGCGCGCCGCGTTCGAGAGCGGGCCGTGGCCGCGCATGAAGGCCGCGGAACGCGCGCGGGTGCTCCACCGGCTCGGGGACCTGGTCCTCGAGCACGCCGACGAGATCGCGCGCCTCGAGACGATGGACAACGGGAAGCCCATCTTCGAGTCGCGGCAGATCGACATCCCGATGGTGGCCGGCTGCTTCCACTACTTCTCGGGCTGGGCGAGCAAGCTGACGGGCGACACGACGAACGTCTCCCCGGCGTTCTTCACGTACACGCTCCGGGAGCCCGTCGGCGTCGTCGGCGCGATCATCCCGTGGAACTTCCCCATGATCATGGTCGGCTGGAAGGCGGCGCCCGCGCTGGCGGCGGGCAACACCGTGATCGTGAAGCCCGCGGCCGAGACCCCGCTGTCGGCGATCCGCATCGGCGAGCTGGCGCTCGAAGCCGGCCTGCCGCCGGGCGTGCTCAACATCGTGCCCGGCCGCGGCTCGGTGGCCGGCGAGGCGCTGGTGAAGCACCCGCAGGTGGACAAGATCAGCTTCACCGGCTCGACCGAGGTCGGCCGGCACCTCATGCGCACGGCCGCCGACACGGTCAAGAAGCTCACGCTCGAGCTGGGCGGCAAGTCGCCGAACATCGTGTTCGCCGACGCCGACCTCGACGCCGCGGTGCGGGGCGCCACGACCGGCATCTTCTACGGCAAGGGCGAGGTGTGCGCCGCCGGCTCGCGGCTGCTCGTCGAGAAGTCCGTCTACGACGAGTTCGTCGGCCGGCTCGCCGAGCGGTCGAAGAAGCTCGTGCCCGCCGACCCGATGAACCCGAAGACCCGTCTCGGGGCGCTCGTGAACGAGAAGCAGATGAACACCGTGCTCGAGTACATCGACGTCGGGGTGAAGGAGGGGGCGCGGCTGGTCGCCGGTGGTTCCCGTCAGCCCGTGAACGGCAAGGGCACGTTCGTCCAGGCGACCGTCCTGGCCGACGTGGACAACCGGATGCGCGTCGCGCAGGAGGAGATCTTCGGACCCGTCCTGGCGGTGATCCCGTTCGATGGCGTGGACGACGCGGTCGCGAAGGCGAACGACATCCTGTACGGCCTCGCCTCCGGGGTGTGGACGCGCGACGTGAAGAAGGCGCACGCGGTCTCGCGGCGCCTGCGCGCCGGCACGGTCTGGATCAACATGTACAACTTCTTCGATCCGGGCATGCCTTTCGGCGGCTACAAGGGCAGCGGCTTCGGGCGCGACCTCGGCGCCGCGTGCCTGAACGAGTACACGCAGTTGAAGAGTGTCTGGCTGAACCTCGAATAGGTCCCGAACGAGGAAGGATGGCGCGCGCCCCATGGGCCGCCTGCACTGCATCGTCCTGTTCACGCCCGAGCTCGAACGCCAGAAGGCGTTCTACGAGCAGAAACTGGGCCTTCGGGTCTCCCACGGCCCGTCCGAGTGGGTCTCGTTCGCGCTTCGCGGCGCCTCGCTGACGCTGCGTCCGGCACCGGAGGGCGCCGGTCCCGAGCTGCAGCTCGCGATCACCATGATTCCGCTCGATCCGCGCGTCGAAGCGCTGAAGGCGAAGGGCGTGGCGTTCGAGGGCGGGATCGAGGACGCGCCGACCTGCCGCATCGCGACGCTGCGCGATCCGGAAGGCAACCGCGTCCAGCTCGTCGAGCCGCACGAGGGCGAGTCCCAGGGCCACTGGCCGCGGCTCTCGCACGCGATCGTCAACGCCGAGCGGTTCGCGACCACGCTCCACTTCTACCGCGAGGTGCTCGGGCTGCGCGTCGCGGGCGAGCACGACGGCTGGGTCGAGCTCGACACCGGTCCCACGAGGCTCGCCATCCACGACCGTTCCGACGCCGACTCGCTGCCGCTGCACGCCGAACAGCGCATCGCCTTCGCGTTCGAGGACGAGAACATCGACTCGTGGGCGGAGGAGCTGCGCGAGCGCGGCGTCCGGTTCGCCGCCGCCCCCATGGAGGCCAAGCTCGGAGTGCAGGCCGAGGTGGAGGACGCCGACGGCTGGTTCGTCGTGCTGCACGGTGTCCCGCCCGTGGAGCCCCCCGAGGAGGAGCTGGCCGAGGACTTCCTCGACGACGACGACGCGCCCGCGAAGACGGTGATGATCCGCAAGCCCGGCGAGTCCACGGGCGAGAGCACGAAGAAGCGCCTCACCGTCGCGAAGATCGCGCGCAAGGAGAGCGAGCGCGCCGCGACGAAGAGCTTCGCGACGCCGCGGACCCCCCGCGATCCCGACGACCTGCCGCCGGGCCCCGCGGGCGGTTTCGAGCGTCCGCCGCGTCCCCCCGGGCCGCCGCGTCCGGGAGGCTTCGGTGGCCCGCGCCCCGGCGGACCGCCGCGCCCCGG
>CAZPVG010000019.1:15473-21749 GCA_964589945.1 uncultured bacterium | reverse complement strand
CCGCCGCGTCCCGGTGGCTACGGCGGACCGCCGCGCCAGGGTGGTCCGGGCGGTCCTCGCCGCCCCGGTGGCCCCGGCGGTCCTCCGCGTTCGGGCGGTCCTCCGCGTCCGGGTGGTCCTCCGCGTCCGGGTGGTCCTCCGCGTCCGGGCGGCCCGCCGCGTCCGGGTGGCCCGCCACGTCCCGGCGGACCGCCGCGCGGCGGCTCCGGCGACCGCGACGAGTAGCAGCCGTTCCCGCCTTCCATCCACCGCGGCCGCGGCCGGCGCGTCGTACGCGCCGCGCGCTTTCCCACGAAAGGACCCCGACCCGATGAGCCCGCCCCGCGTCCTGATCGCCGGCGCCGTCCGTACTCCCGTCGGCAGCTTCGGCGGCACGCTCGCGCCCTCGAGCGCCGCCCACCTCGCCGGCGTGGCCGCGACCGCCGCGCTCGAGCGCTCGGGCGTCCCGCGCGAGGCCGTGGACGAAGTGCCGTTCGGCCACGCGCGGCAGGCCGGCAACGGGCCGAACCTCGCGCGCCAGGTCGTGCGCCGCGCCGGCCTGGCCGACACCGTGCCCGCGTACGCGATCAACAAGGCGTGTGCGAGCGGGATGCAGGCCGCGGTCTCGGCCGCGCAGGCCGTGCGGCTCGGCGATTCCGACGTCGTGCTCGCCGGCGGCGTCGAGCACATGTCGAGTGTGCCGTTCCTCGCCCCCGACGCGCGGTGGGGGAAGAAGCTGGGCGACGAGCCGCTCGTGGACGCGATGTACCGCGACGGCTATCTCTGCCCGCTCTGCAACCAGCTCATGGGCGAGACCGCCGAGACACTGGCCGACGAGTACGGCGTGACCCGCGAGGAGCAGGACGCCTATGCGCTGCGCAGCCACCAGCGGGCGACGCGCGCGTGGGAGAGCGGCGCGTTCGCCGCCGAGGTCGTCCCCGTGAGCTTCGGCGAAGGGAAGCGCGCCGTCACGCTCGCGCGCGACGAGCACGTGCGCCCGAACGCCGACCTCGCGGCCATGGCGAAGCTGCGGCCGGTGTTCCGCAAGGGCGGCACGATCACCGCCGGCAACGCGTCCGCCATCACCGACGGCGCCGCCGCGCTGATCGTGCTGTCCGAAGCCGCCGCCGCGAAGCACGGCGTCACGCCGCAGGCCGCGCTGCTCGGCTTCACGAGTGTCGGCGTGGACCCGGCGCGCATGGGCATCAGCCCCGTGCCCGCCGTGCGGAAGCTGCTCGAGAAGCACCGCCTGACGCTCGACCAGGTGGACGTGATCGAACTGAACGAGGCCTTCGCCGCACAGGTGCTCGCCTGCGACCGCGAACTGAAGCTCGATCCCGGGAAGCTCAACCCGAACGGCGGCGGCATCGCGATCGGCCATCCCACCGGCTGCAGCGGCGCCCGCATCCTCGTCGGCCTCGTCCACGAGCTGCACCGGCGCAGGGCCCGCCTCGGGATCGCCACCCTCTGCGTGAGCGGAGGGCAGGGGATGGCCGTGCTGGTGGAGCGGGTGTAGGGGGAACCTCCGGCGACGGGGCCGCGCGCGCCGCCCCGGTGGTTCACGCCGTGCGGCTCTCCCGCTGCAGCATGAGGATCTGCCAGAGGTCGCGGCGGCTGCGGCGGCGCAGGGGAAGGATGGCGAGGCAGCCGGTGGGACCGACGGTCTGCTCGAGGTACTTCATCTCCTCGAGGTTCGCCCGCACGGAATCGTCCACGGGCACGTCCACGCCGGCGGCGCGGGCGAGCAGCAGGCCCTTGGCGCGCAGCGACAGCTCGAGGTGGATGGTGAGCAGGCAGAACAGGTCCGCCACGACGATGGGAGTGAACTTCGTGCGCAGTGTCTCGAGGTAGCGGCCCACCCTGGTCTCGGCGACATGGCCCTCGAGAATCGACTCCAGCATCTCCATCTCGCCGTCGAACCCGCTCGCGAGCCACTCGCGCGTGGCGCGGTCGCTGTACTCGAACGCGGCCAGCAGCAGGATCGGCATCGTCGCGAGCAGGACGGCGGTCGTGACGTACACCGAGCCGCTCAGCTGGTTGAACGCCGCGTGGACGATGATGGCGACCGCGATGCCCGGCGCGAACACGAGCGGATCCACGCGGGCGTAGCGGTCCGAGAAACCCTTGCCGAGGATGGCGAACAGCGCGGTCGTCGAGCCGTGCATGATCGCGGTACCGAGGCCGCGCGCGAGCCACACCGCGAGGCTCGGGTTGTGCAGGGCGTTCGCGTAGTAGACGTTCTCGGCGAGCGCGAAGCCGGCGCCGGTGGCGAACCCGAGCACGGCGGCGTCCACGACGAAGCCGACGCGGTTGGCCCTCACGAGCCACACGACGAGCAGTCCCTTCAGGGACTCCTCGACGAAGGGGGCGATCCACGCGCGCAGCAGGGTCGGGGGCACGTGGCCGGCGTCGAGCAGGATCCGGTTCGCGCCGAAGGCGGCGAGTGCGATCACCACGCCGCCGGCGAGTGCGAGAATGAGGGTCGTCCGGTGGACGAGCTTGTAGCTGTCCATCAGGCGCAACCCCAGCAGGAACGCGAGGACCGGAACGAACCCCGCGACCAGGCTCCAGAAGTTCATCGTCCGAGGATCTTGAGCGAGACCATCCCCTCGCGCGAGGCCTTTTCGCCCTTCTCGAACGCCGCGGCCCAGCCGAACGACAGCGTGAGCGGAGACTGGGTCAGGAGCTGGAACCGGATGTCCACCTGTGCGCCGGCATTCGCGAGCTTCCGCCGCGTCACGGCGTCGTCGAGATTCGTCGCCAGCCCGCCGCCGAAGAACGAGAGCCGCGCCCACGCGGCGTAGAACGCCAGCGTTCCGACCCGTTCGAAGCGCAGCGCGGGCAGGTTCCAGTCGAGCATGGCGCGCGCGTAGTTCGTGCCGGAGATCGCGTCGAGCTCCGTGCCGGGGAAGCTGTAGGGCTCCCGATAGCGCTTGGGATCCTGGTCGTCCACCCAGTTGTTGCCGAAGCCGCCGAAGTAGAAGTTCGCGAACGGTTCCGGGCGATCGCCGGTCGCGACGCCCCCGGCGGCGCGCAGCCACAGCGAGGAGTTCGGCAGGCCGGGAACCGGGTGCCCGACCGACAGCCCGCCGTCGGCGAACCAGTAGCCCTGCCAGTTCGACACGCCCCCGCGCACGAAGCGCACGCCGTTCTCGCGCACGCCCGTCCACGCCTCGACCCCGCGCACGAAGTCGGGAGCGCCCATCGACCTGCGCAGGTTCTTGTAGTGCAGCTCCGTCGCGCCGGCGAGCAGCTGGTCGAAGCCCGCCGAGGTGGCGACGTTCTGGTTGTCGGGCAGCCGCTCGAGCCCGGTCCAGTGGCTCGCGTCCACGGACCAGCGCAGCTCGCGCGGGCGGTCGTAGACGAGCACGCGGTTCCACGACGCGAGGATTCCCTGGCCCTTGCGGCTGGTCTTCGTGGGGCCGAAGAGGTCGTAGAAGGACGCCGGGTTCCAGCGGTACGCGAGCGAGAAGTCGTAGCGCTTGTAGCGCGCCGTGACGTGCAGCCGCTCGCGCTCGGGCAGGCCCTCCTGCGGTGTCACGGTCACACCGAGTCCGAAGTCGTGGAACATCAGCGGATCGGAGAAGTTCGCCTGCCAGCCGACCGCCGTGTGCTCCTTGTACGACTCGACGATCGGGTAGACGGTCGTCATCCCCACGTGCCGCAGCGGGTGGTAGGGGTGCGGCGCCGAGCGCACCGGATCGAGCTGGACCTTCGAAGGCGGTGGCACGACCCAGGTCTTGAGCACGGGGCGCTTCTCGACCAGGCGCTCGCCGAAGAAGTCGATCGAGCTGACGTCCGTGAGCGGCTTTGGCAGGATCCGCGCGGGCCGGAAGCCCTGGCCGCTGTAGGTGAACACGACCAGGGAGTCGGCACCGGTCGGCACGGGGCGGAAGAAGCCGGTCTCCGCGTTCGAGACGACGTCCATCGAGTCGGCGTCGAGGTCGTAGCGGAAGATGTTCGACACGCCGGTGTAGTACGAGCTGCCCCAGAGCCGGCGGCCCGAAGGGCCGAACACGAAGCCCTCGGGGATCGCCGTGCCGAAGTCCCAGAGCGTGCGAGACGTCGTGTCGCCGGCCGCGAGCGTGGCGGTGTCGAGCAGGCGCAGCGTCTGGCGGCCGCTGATCTCGGCGAACGACCCGGCGAGCGTGCGGCCGTCGGGCGAGACGTCGAGGTCGTACAGGTCGAGCCCGTAGGGCAGCGCCCACACGAGCTCCCAATTGCGGTAGGGCGGTTTCAGCTTCACGAGGGCCGAGATGCCGTTCAGGTGCCGCACGCCCCAGAGCTCCCGGGTGGGGCGGTCGAAGGCCAGGTCGCCGATGCGCGCGTCCCGGATCAGCTTCCGGTCGCGCCCGCTCGCCAGGTCGTAGACGTGCAGGTCGCGCCATTCGTTGTTGTCGGTGGTGTAGTAGAGCTTCCGGCCATCGGGGTCGAACGCGAGCGAAGTGACGAAGTAGAGCGCGGGGCCCTTCACTTCCTGGAGCGTCCGTTCGGGGCCACCGTCGAGCGGAATGGCCGCGAGGTGCGCGACCGCACCGGGGTGGAAGACCCCGGCGAGGATCGAGTGGCTCGCGCTGTCCACGTACGCCCGCGACACCGAGCCGAGCGCGAGGGGCGAGAGGTCCCGGCAGGGCGTGACGGGATACCGGCGCACCCGCGCGAGGTTTGCGCGCTGGTACTCGTGCTCGAAGCGGACCCAGTCGTGCCAGCCCTCGGAGAGGCTCTTGCCGAAGACGTGCTGGTACTGGCTGGCGAAGTAGCGGCGGCTGCCGGGGGTCCGGTTCACCCATGCGAGGACCTTCTCCGGCGAGTACTCCCACGCGAGCCAGGTCATGAAGCGGGTGCCGTAGAGGTAGGAGTTCGCGCCGACCTGGAAGTCCGCGTGCGTGCCGGCGGACTCGAGGCCCAGCGGGTCGTAGAAGTGCGCGCTGTCGCGCACCATCGCGCGGAACACCATCTCGTCGTAGGGGCCCTGCGCGCGGCCGAAACCGCCGGCCATCCAGGTCTCCATGAAGACCGCGATGCCTTCGTGGTACCACCGCGGCGCGGCGCGACGCGGCACCGTGAGGTTGCCGTACAGGATCGTCTCCGGGTGGTCGCTCGACTCGCGCACCTTGCCGTGGAAGATCGCCCGGTAGAGGTGGTCCGCCCCCGCGGCGCGGTCGAGCGCGAGCACGTGCACGAGCTCGTGGTTCATCGTGAAGTTGATGCGCTCGTTCGAGGGGCCCGTCTCGTACACGAAGCTCGTCGGCGCGATGTGGAGCAGCAGGCTGTTGCGCGGGTTCACCCAGACGCCCGCATTTCCGTAGTCCGCGAAGTCGTCGAGCATCACGTTCACGGGCTCCGAGGGCGTGTAGCCCCAGAGCTTCTTGTGGAACCGCATGCTGTTCTCGAAACAGCGCGCCGTGTAGGGCGCGAGGAACGAGAGCACCGGCGACGGGTAGGTGAGGTGCAGGTCGTCGGCGTCGATCTCGTCGATCTGTGCGCGCGCCGGGGGGGCGAGCGAGAGCAGCAGGGAGGCCGCGAGTGTCAGCAGGAGCGGGCGGGGGGAGCGGGACACGAAGGCAGTTCTCCGGGAAGCGCTGCGAACGAAAACGACGAAGCGCGGACCCTCGGCGGGAGCCGCGGATCCGCGCTCGGCGGGGGCGGCCGGGGAGATGGCCGCCCGCCGCCGCACGGGTCAGTTCGTGGTGGAGAAGCGGCCCGCGTCGATCATCCGGGCCAGATCCTGGAAGCGGGCCGCGGCGTCCACGTAGCGGCCGACGTCCGTCAGGCGGGCGAACGCGTCGATGCTCTTCGCCAGCGTGCGGGCGTTCGCGTCGGAGTTGACCATCTTCGCGAAGTCCTGCGAGTGCGCCAGCGCTACCGCCGCCTTCCCGACGTCCGCCGTCATCTTCGCGACGTCCGCCGACTTCGCAGCATCGGCCGCCTTGGCCGCGTCCACGGCCTTCGCAGCGTCCACCGACTTCGCGGCGGCCACGCTCTTCGCGGCCTCCTCGGCGCGGGCCAGCGCCTCGGCCTTGGCGGCCAGGTCGTTCGCCCTCGCCGCGACGTCGGTCATCTTGGCGGCGGTGGCGGCCTTGGCGATGTCCAGCGAACGGGCAGCCAGGTCGTTGGCACGGGCGCCTGCGACCACCATGCGCGACGCGTCGCTGCAGCGGGCGAGATCCGCGGTGGCCTTGGCGAACTCCGCCATCTTCGCGGCGTCGATCATCTTCGCCGCCTCGACCGACTTCGCCGCTTCGACCGACTTCGCCGCTTCGACCGACTTCGCCGCTTCGACCGACTTCGCCGCTT
>CAZPVG010000019.1:0-15373 GCA_964589945.1 uncultured bacterium | reverse complement strand
TCGACCGACTTCGCCGCTTCGACCGACTTCGCCGCTTCGACCGACTTCGCCGCTTCGACCGACTTCGCAGCGTCCACGGCCTTCGCGGCGTCGATCCGGGCCGCGAGGTCCGTGGCGACCTTCGCGACGTCGGTCAGCTTCGCGGCGTCCACGCTCTTCGCCGCGTCCTGCGACCTGGCCAGTGCCTCGGCGCGGGCCGCGAGGTCGTTCGCCTTCGCCGCGACGTCCGTCATCTTGGCGGCCGTGGCGGCCTTGGCGATGTCACGCGAACGGGCGGCCAGATCGTTGGCCCGGGCACTCGCGATCGTCATGTGCGCCAGGTCCGAGTAACGCGAAAGGGCCTCGGCGTAGGCCGCGACGTCGGCGAGCTTCGCGGCGTCCACGCTCTTCGCCACGTCCGCCTGGCGGGCGAACGCGTCGGCCATCTTCGCGAGGTCGGCGACCGACTTCTCGGCATCGACGGACTTGGCGAGGTCCTGCGACTTCGCGAGCGCCTCTGCACGGGCGGCCAGGTCCCGCGCCCGCGCCGCGACGTCGGTCATCTTGGCCGCATCGGCCTGCTTGGCGACGTCGGTGGAGACGCGCGCGAGGTCGAGCGCGCGGGCCTGGGCGGTCATGTAGCGATCGAGGCCGCCATCGATGACCGACTTGCGGAACACGGCGTCGGTCTGCATCCGGTGGAACAGGTCGCTCTGGATGAACGCCTGGATCTGCGGGTCGTTCAGCTGGACGTCCTCGGGAGAGATCTGCGAAGCCTGGTAGCGGTTCGCGGCGCCGATCGTGCCCTGGGTGTTCTGGGGCGGGTAGCCAAGGATTCCCTTCCACGCGAGGAATCCGATAGCGGCCGCGACGACGACGATTCCGGCGATGATCGTGTTGCGATTACTGGCCATGGGGAGACCCTCCTGTTCCGGCTGGGGCGACGGGCGTCTTCTGCTCTTCGAGGTTCACTGTATGCAAAGACCCGCTTGCCGCGACGAAGTTGGCCGCGGGTCCATCGGTTTCGCGTTCAGGGCGAGGGTTGCAGGCCCCTGAGAACGACTTCTCCGTGCCGGGGGGTGCCGCCCTCGGGGGTGGCGGTCACGCGAATCACGGCCACGGGGGTTCGTGAAGCACCCTCGATCACCTCGAGGGAGTTGGCGGCCACGGAGGCTTCGATCCTCGTCGTCGCCTTCGCGGCGTCATGGCCCGGCAGGCGGAGCGTGACGCCGGTCCCCGCCGTCTCGAGCACGACGCGGACGGGGCTGTCGCCGGCCTGGACCGTGAGCCGGAAGCCGTTGGCGAGCTTGAGCGGGCGGACGAGCACCTTGTCGCCGCCGCTGCCGAGCCGGAGGGTTCCCTGCGGTTCGGCAGCCGACATGGCCCCGCTCACGCCGTCGCGCGAGACCGTGTGGTTGACCCCCTGCCAGCTCACGAAGATCACCACCGCGGCCACGGCGCCCGCGACCGGCAGCACGAGGCGGAACCAGGAGAAGGCCGGCCGGCCGGCGCGCGCCGGCGTCCGGCGCCAGGCGGGGGCAGCCCCGCCGACGGCGCGGAGGATGTCGTCGCGCAGCCCGGCCGGTGGGTCTTCGGAGCGTGCGTCCCCGAGTGCCTGGAAGACGCGCTCCATTTCCTCCCGGCGGCTCCGGGCCTCCGGGTCCGAGGCGATCCGGGCCTCGAGGCCGGCGCGCTCGGCCGCCGTGGCGTCCCCGTCGAGGACGCGCTGGATCAGCTCGTCGAGCGATCCGCTCATGACGCCTCGACCCCCAGCTCGGCCAGGATCTCACCGAGCCGGACGCGGGCCGAGAACAGGCGCGACTTCACGGTCTTCGCCGGCACGTGCAGCGCCTCCGCGATCTCGTCGTACGACAGGTCGAGCCAGTGTCTCAGCACGATGACCTCCCGATAAGCGTCCGAAAGCCGACTCACCGCTCGCTCGATCAGGAGGGCCCGCTCGTTGCGTTCGACGTCCTCGTCCGGGGCCCTCCCCCGGTCCACGAGACGCTCGTCGATCGGCTCCACCGGCTTCCGCCGCGTCGCCCGGTTCAACGCCTCGTTGACCGCGATGCGGTAGAGCCAGCTGAAGAAACGACGGCTCCGGTCGAACTGGTCCAGGTGCTGCCAGGCTTTCACGAAGGCGTTCTGCGTGGCGTCCCGGGCCTCTTCGCGGTCCCGCAGCATGCGCAGGGCCACGTTGAAGATCGGCCGCTCGTAGCGGCTTACCAGTTCGCCGAAGGCTTCCGTTTCGCCGTCGAGGCACTTTCGGACCAGCGTCTCGTCGTCCATCAATACACGCCCGGCCGCCCGGAGTTGGGGGGATGGACCGCGGAGCTCCCGGCAACCGCCACGGCGCGGGCGCCCGGCGGGCAGACCGGGGCACCCGGTGACCGAGAGGTTCCGGGCGGTGAAAGTCGAAGCGCCATGGGGGATGGCGCGCGTTCGCTACTCGATGTCGAGGACCTTGTCGAGGCCCGCGAAGCCGAAGACGTTGCGGACCCGGGGGGTCAGACCGACCAGCTTCATCGAGCTGCCCTGTCCGTTGAGACGCTTCCAGGTCTGCATGATCACGGAGATGCCGGCGCTCGAGATGTAGTCGAGCCCGCTGCATTCGATCGTGAGGGGGCCCGCCAGCTTCTGGAGCGTCTCCAGGGCGCGGTCCGACTCCGACGCGTCCAGGCGCCCCTGCAGGCGGACCACGCCGCCCGCATCGACCTGCAGCTCGAGCACTATCCGTTCACTCCCATCACGACGAGCGTCGTCCCGATGCCGTCGGTCCACTCGTAGCGAAAGACGCTGCACAGCTGCCGGACGAAGTGAATGCCGAGCCCGCCGGCCCGGCGCTGCTCCATCGGCAGGTTCGGGTTGACCCGCGGCGCCGCCGTCGGGTCGAAGGGCGAAGCCTCGGCGGCCCGGATCAAGATCCGGACTTCGCCCGGTGCCCGCGACAACTCCACCTCGATGTCACCGCTGCCACGACCGTGGCGGACGAGGTTCGTGAAAAGCTCCTCGATCACCAGGTCGATGTCGAAGGCGGCCTCCTCCGACACCTTCTCGGCGTCCAGGAACTCGCGAACGAAGTCGACGAGGGTGACGAGCGATTCCATTCGGCGGGCGACGGCCTTCACCATGGAAACGTGAAACTAGGCCCCTCTTGAACTCCCCGCAACGATTTCTTGACTTCTCCCCGAGACGGCGCCGCTGGTCCCACGTCGGGCCCGGCGCTAGTGTGCCCGGGTCTTCATCCGCCTATCCCCTTTTCCCATACCGGAGTGCCGTTCCCATGTCCGAAAGGACCGTGCTGCTCGAGATCCAGGACGGCGTCGCCGTCGTGACGCTCAACCGCCCGGGGAAGCTGAACGCCTTCGCCGGGGACATGCGTGACCAGCTCCTCTCCCGGCTGGACGACGTCGCAGCCGTCACGGGCGTGCGCGTGCTCGTCGTGACCGGCGCCGGGCGCGCGTTCTGTGCCGGCGGCGACATCGAGCACATGACCGCCCTTTCGGGGCAGCGGGCGCCGTTCGACGCGATCGCGCCGCTGCTCGAGGCGGGCGAGGGCGCGCTGCGCCGGCTCGCCGCGATGCCGTTCCCCGTGATCGCCGCGGTGAACGGCGTCGCCGCGGGCGCGGGCGCGAACCTCGCGCTCGCCTGCGACGTGCGGCTGGCCTCGGACGCGGCGAAGTTCGGCGAGACGTTCGTCCGGATCGGGCTCCACCCGGACTGGGGCGGGACCTGGAACCTCGTGCGGCTCGCCGGCCTCTCGCGCGCCCTCGACCTGTGCTGGACGGGAGAGGTCGTCGGCGCCGACGAAGCGCTGCGGATGGGGCTCGTTCAGCGCGTGTGGCCGCAGGACCGCTTCGAGGCGGAATGGCGCGCGTACGCGAAGCGGCTCGCCGCGGGACCCCAGGTCGCGATCCGGGTCGCGAAGGCGACGCTGCGCGCGGCGCCCGGGCGCACGCTCGAGGAGTGCCTCGCCGCCGAGCGCGAGGCGCAGGAGACCTGCTGGAACTCGCCCGACTCGGCCGAGGGCGTGCGCGCGTTCGTCGAGAAGCGCGCGCCGGTCTTCGGCGCGTCCGCGCCGTCGTATCAGGGGGCGCCTCCGGGGCGGGCGGCGCGGCTCTTCGAGTGAGGGGTGCTCCGGCGCGGCGACGGCCACGCGGCGCTCAGCGCCGGTCGCCCGGCGCTTCCGTCACGACCCTCCAGGTCTTGACCGCCTCGCACACCCCGACCGTGTCGGCCGCCGCGAGCCGAGTGATCAGGCGGTCCGCGAACGCGACGCCCGCGGTGTCGGTCGAGGCCAGCCGGTAGAACTTCAGCGAGCGCAGCGCCTCGGCGGTGCGCCCGCAACCGGCGAGCGAACCCGCGCGCCACATCCACAGGTCGGCCCACCACGGCGCGCCGGCGAGCTCGTCGTCGAAGCGCTTCACGAGGTCGACGTGCGTGCCGCGCGCGACGGCGCGCAGCTGCGACGCCCGGGTCTGGCGCGCGGTGGCGAAGACGACGTAGGGCGGTTCGGGAGGCGAGGGCATCCGCCGGACGATCGCGAGCACGTGCTCGCGGAACTCCCACGGGTTCTCGACGAGCGGGCTCCTGCCCGTGCGCTCGAGCGCGCCCGTCCAGGCCGCGAGCGCCGTGGCGAGGTCGCCGTGAGCCTCCGACTCCCGGGCCATTCCGATCACGTCCGGCCGGATGCCCGGCGCGTCGGCGCTCACCTCGACCGGCACCGTCACGGTCTCCCACTCCGCCCGTGGCGCCGGGGCGAAGACCCACCAGCGCACCGACGCCTCGGCCGCCTCGCGCAGGCGCGGGTCGCCCGAGACCGCGTGGGCACTCTCCACGAGCCCGGTGGGCGAGACGTGGGCACGCACGCCGATCCGCGCGTTCACGTGCTGCCCGAGCAGGGCGGAAGGCAGGTTGACCGGCGCGGTGAGCAGCACCTCGCGCTCCGGCCCGGCTTCCGCGGCCCGCGCTGGCGTCGCGGAACGGGGCAGCGCGAAGGGAGCGGCGAAGACGAGCGCGAGCAGGGCGAACGGGACGATCGGGGTCTTCATGGACCCGAAAGTCTAGCGGGCCCCGGGCGGGCGCGGTGTCACGTCGCCGTCAGAGTCGGAAGGGTGCTGCGGATGCGGCGCCGCCCGCCGGGACGGGCGGCGCCCACGGATCTCAGCGGGCCGCGGCGGCCTTCCGCGCACGCACCTTGATCGAGACCACCGACGCGAACGCCTCCCGCTCCGCCGAGCCGACCGGGTACGTCTCGGTGCCGACCTCGTAGCCGTGGCGCTCGAGCACGGTCACGTCCTCGAAACCCGCCTCGCGCACGAGCCGCAGGTACTCGGACTCGAGCGAAGCGCCGGCGACGCACCCGGCGTAGAGCTCGGCGTGGCGGCGCAGCTCCGGCGAGAGCTCGCGCGTGAGCACGAGGTCGCTCACGACGAGCCGTCCGCCCGGGCGCAGCACGCGCAGGGCCTCGCCGAACACCGCCGGCTTCTCGGGCGAGAGGTTCACGACGCAGTTCGAGATGATCGCGTCCACGCTCGCGTCCGCGATCGGCAGGTGCTCGATCTCGCCGAGGCGGAACTCGACGTTCCCGACGCCGAGCTTGCGCGCCGTGGCGCGCGCGCGGGTGAGCATCTCGGGCGTCATGTCCACGCCGATCGCGCGTCCCGAGGGCCCGACCTCGCGGGCGGCGAGGAAGCAGTCGATGCCGGCGCCCGAACCCAGGTCGAGCACCACTTCTCCCGGCTCGAGCTGCGCGTGCGCGATCGGGTTCCCGCAGCCGAGGCCCAGGTTGGAGCCCTCCGGCACGGCCGCGGCCTGCTCGGACGTGTAGCCCAGCTTCTCGAGCACCGCCCCGGCGTCCTCGGGACCCGCGCAGCAGCCGCCGCCGGCCGGCCTGCCGCTGGCGACGGCGCCGTAGCGGTCGCGCACGAGCGAGCGCACGTCGTCTCCCGACGCGCCCTCGTCGAAGGCGGTGGTGAGGGGCGCCGTCCCGGCGTCGGTGGGGGCGGGATCGCAGCAGCGGTCGGCGGACGTCGAGGGGGCGCAGCAGGGCGCGGCGGGGGTTTCGACCAGGGGCAGGTTCTTCGCTTCGGTCTTCATCGGATCACTCCTCGGTGGTCGGCAGGTCGGCGACCAGCCGCCGGAACCGTCTCGTCGTCTTCGGGTTCACGCAGTAACAGACTCGCGGGCCGTCGATCTCGCCCTGGATGAAACCCGCTTCCTTCAGGACCTTCAGGTGCTGCGACACGGTCGCCTGCGCGAGCGGCAGGCACTCCACGATCTCCCCGCAGATGCAGGCGCCCACCTCGGTCAACTGCCGGAGGATGGCGACGCGTGCGGGGTGGCCGAGCGCCTTCGCGAGCGTCGCGAGCTCCTCGTCGGCTTCGGTGATGCCTTCCCGGGTGGTGCGGACCGGATTCATCGCGATGGTTCTCCCTCGTGGATCGCGGGGCCCGGACTCTCCCCGCCGCTCAATCGTTCATCGGCAATCTACGATAAGACTGAAGCGCTGTCGAGGACTTTCTTTCGTCCACGGGGGCGGGCGACGGCCGGCGCGGGGGACCGGCGGCACTTTCAGGGCCGGCGAGCGGGGGGCGCCGGGCGCGTAACCGCCGGTCGTTGACGCCCTTTTTCGGGCCCTCCTATACTCCGCGCCGCTCTAGCGATCACGCGCGCGCCGGCCCGACTCCCCGGGCCCGCCCGGCCCGCGGGCCGCGCCCTTCCCATCCCAGTCCATCAGGGGGAACCCGACGCCATGGAAGCCACCCAGACCCTGGTCAACACGACCGCCAAGAACGGCGTGATGACGATCGAGCTGACCTTCGACCCGGGCAACTGCTACACGCACGAGATGATGCGCCAGCTCGACGACGCCATCCTGAAGGCGCGCTTCGACAACGACATCCACGCAATCGTGCTGCGCGGCGCGGGCGAGAAGTTCTTCTGCGCGGGCGCCGACATCAACATGCTCAAGCGCTCCGATCCGACCTTCAAGTACTACTTCTGCCTGCACGCGAACGAGACGCTGAACCGGCTCGAGCAGACGCCCAAGATCGTCATCGCGGCGCTGAACGGCCACACGGTCGGCGGCGGGCTCGAGATCGCGATGGCGGCGGACCTCCGCATCGCGCGCAAGGGCGCCGGCAAGGTCGGGCTGCCCGAGGTGAGCCTCGGCGTGCTCCCCGGCACAGGCGGCACGCAGCGCCTCGCGCGGCTCGTCAACAAGTCCAAGGCCATCGAGCTGATGGTGACCGCCCAGGTGTTCCCGTTCGAGAAGGCGCTCGAGCTGGGCATCATCAACGACATCTGGGAGACGGCGAGCACGCAGGAGTTCATGGACAGGGTCCAGGCCTACGCCGAGAAGTTCTGCCCGCCGAACGCGGCCAGCCGCGCCGTGGGCCGGATCAAGCGCGCGGTGCAGTCGGGCGCCGAGATCCCGTTCGAGAGCGCGCTGGCCGTCGAGCGCGAGCTGCAGCAGCAGCTCTTCCAGGGCGACGACGCGAAGGAGGGCCTCGCCGCCTACATCGAGAAGCGCAAGCCGAACTTCACCGCGAAATGAGCGCCCGCGGCGCGAGCCGCGACGCAGAGGCCCCGGACCGCGAGGTCCGGGGCCTTTCGCATGCGCGCGGCACGACCGGGAGCGCGCCCGCCGCTCAGGCCGCCCGGCCGCCCGTGGCCGTCGGCGGTGCGGGAGCCGGCACCGGCGGGCGCAGGTACGCGAGCAGGCCGCCCGGGCTCTGCGCGCGCACCAGCGCGAGCGCGACCTGCGGCAGCGCGAACGCCCCGGGGTAGACGAGGAAACGGTCCTCGAACTCGGGCGCGAACTTGCGCTTCCAGTCGAACAGCCCGCGGAAGTCGTAGAAGCGGCTGAGCCGCTGGATGAGGAACGCGCGCGCCGGGTCCTCGGCCTGCGAGGGGTCCTTCGGCCGCCCCTCGGCATCCACCTTGACGAGGGCCGAGAGCGAGAGGGACATCAGCTCGTCGCCGCGCCCGCGAGCGTGCTCGACCGAGCGCACGACGAGCAGCTCCATGATCCCGCTGGGCGCCTCGCGGCGGCGACGCATGAGGTCGAGCGCCCAGCCGCGCCGCGCGGGCACGGGCGTCCACGTGCAGAACGCCTCGATCCGGTCCGCCGCCGGGTTCCAGGCCGCGGAGAGCCACGTGTCCCCGAGCGCGGACGGATCGAAGCGTCCCATGCAGAAGCCCTTCTCGCCGCCGGCGCGCCCGTGCAGCCACTCGGACGAGATCTCGCGCAGCTGGTCGAGCACGCGGTCGGGGTCCTGCGCCGGGTCGAAGGGGTTCGCGCCGGGCACCCAGTGGCGGACCTCGAGGCCCGCGCGGGTCAGCTTGTTCACGGCGCGCCGCACCGTGCCCACCGCGGCGCCCTCGAGCGTGAAGCTCGCGGGCCTCAGGACGGGGTCCTCGCCGATGTGAACCGCGCTCCAGCCGCGCGCGCGATAGTCGCGCAGCCGCTCGGGCCGCGCCTGGTAGAAGGCGAAGAGCCAGTCGTGGTCGCGGCAGTAGCGGTCGAACGCCTGGAGCAGCCCGGGCGCCTCCTCGGGCGGTCCGATCGGGTCGCCGATCGCGAGCAGCGTGTCGGCCTCGAAGCGGTACGCGATGACGGCGCGGCCGTTCTCGCTGAAGAAGTGGTCCACGTCGTCGCCGTAGGCGAACGCGGCGATCGTGCTGTCGCCGTACTCCGCCGCCAGCTCGCGCACGCGCGCCACGTCGGCCCGGTGGCGCCGGCGGTGCTGCGCCGGGCGCAGCAACGCCACGACGAGGCCGATCAGCAGCGAGAAGCCGACGACGTCGATCGAGCTCAGGAACCAGCGCACGACGCGGTTCGTGCGCGTCACCGCGAGCACGGGGTCGCCGATGCCGAACATCTGGTAGACGGCCTCGCCGAACGCGCGGGTGACCGCGGCATCCTTCGGGCTGTAGAGGTGCTCGATCAGCCAGCAGCCGCCGACCGCGTAGACGGCGACGGCGGCGGTGAACAGCGTGAGCGGCACCACCAGGCCGCGGAACGTCATCTGCCGGCTCTTCACGGCGAACGCCCCGCCGTTCACGCCGAGCAGGAACATCAGCCCGGCGGCGACGGTCGCTTCCTCGAAGTCGAACGCCTTGAGCAGGTTCACCGGCACCGAGACGGCGCACAGGAACAGGGCGGCGACGAACGCCCGGCGCTTGCCGCGCCGCATGCCGCCCGCGGTGAGCAGGAGCAGCACGCCGGCCAGCAGCGTGAACGTGCGGCTGTTGTCGAGAACGTCGGTCGGAATCAGGTGGCGCAGGGCGACCAGCCGCTCGGGAGGGCGGGAGAGCAGGGCCGAGAGCAGGTCCACCAGGCCCATCGCCGCGACCGCGAGCGCGAGCGCGTGGCGTACGAAGGTGCGGTTCATGCGGTCGTCGACGTTAGCACAGGGCCGCCGGGCGACCCGGCGGGCGGGACGGGCCAGGGGGAACGCGGAACGAACGCGGCGGCGCGCCGCGCGAGGCCGTTCCCGGGGTCCCGGCCTTGTCGCGGCCGTGACCCGACCGGGCGTTCCCGCGTGCTAGGCTCGCCGCCCGTGAACCCCACGCGCCTGTCCTTCCGCCTCGCGCCCGCGCTGCTGGCGGCCGCTCTCGCCTGCACCGGCCCCCGCCCGGCCCGCGCCGACGTGCCGCCGGTCCCGGCGCCGCCGCGCGCGGACAGCCTGGCGAAGATCGACTCGAAGCCCGCGCCGCTGCTGCTGCCCGGCCGTCCCAACCCCGCCGACGCCGAGCGCCTCACGCGCGAGCAGGAGGCGCGACAGAAGTACGGGCTCGGGCTCGGCCTCGAGGAGCAGGGCGCGGGCGGTGCAGCGATCATCGCCTACGAGCAGGCGATCAAGCTGGATCCGAAGCTGCGCGGTCCGCGCGAGCACATCGGCCGGCTGTACGCCGCGGTCGGCCGGCACGACGCGGCCGTGAAGGAGTTCATGGCCGAGGTCATGCTGGATCCCGGCAATCGGCGGGTCGCGCGCGAGCTGGGCGTCGCGCTCGCGAACGCCGGCGATTCGACGAACGCGATCCGCCAGCTGCGCCTGCTCGTCGGCCGCGACACGCGCGACACCGCGTCGTGGCGCGCGCTCGGCTTCGCGTACGGTCTCGCGAACCGGCCCGCGGACGCCGAGCAGGCCCTCCGGCGCGCGATCGACCTGGACCGGCACGACGCCGGCGCGTGGCGTGACCTCGGACTCGTGCTCGCGCTGCGCGGCCGCACGTCGGACGCGCGCGACGCGTACAACCGCGCCGCGGATCTCGATCCGGACGACGGCGGCGCGATGCTCAACCTCGGCAACCTCGAGTGGCGCGAGGGCCGGCGGAGCGAGGCGCTCGAGGCCTACCGCGAATCCGAGCGGCGCGACTCGACGCTCGACGCGGCCTACGAGGGACAGATCAAAGTGCTCCGCGCGCTCGACCGTGACCCGGAGGCCGGCGAGGTCTATCGGCGCTGGCTCGTGCTGAGGCCGCGCGAGAGCGGGGTGCGGCTCGCGGCCATCCGGCTCTTCGACTCGATCGACCGCTCCGACATCGCGCTCGAGCTGGCCCGCGACGGCGTGCGGGTGGACCCGCGATCGAGCCAGGCGCACATCACGCTCGGCATGGCGCTCGACGCCACCGGGGACGTGGCGGGCATGCTCGTGGAGTTGCGCAAGGCGCAGCGCTACTCGAAGGACGTGGGCCGCATCGAGAAGATCGAGTCCACCATCGCCTCGCTGCGCGCGAAGGCGCCGGATTCTCTGCGCGCCGTGTACGCCGCCGACAGCCTCGCGCACCCCGCCTTGCCCGCGCCCGCCGACCGCGACTCCACCGCGGAGCGCTGAGCGGCGGTTTTGCCGCGCCTCCGGCCATCCGCTAGCCTCAATCCCCGCTTCGCGAACCCGGCCGAGGACCCGAGGAGGACCCATGACCGCGCCGACCCGCACGCTCTGGCTCGCCGCACCGCGCGGCTTCTGCGCGGGCGTGGACCGCGCCATCGACATCGTCGAAATGGCGCTCGAGGTTTACGGCGCGCCCATCTGGGTGCGGCACGAGATCGTGCACAACCGCCACGTCGTCGAGGACCTGCGCCGCAAGGGCGCGGTCTTCACCGACGACCTCTCCGAGGTGCCGGCCGGGGCCGTCGTGATCTTCTCGGCCCACGGCGTCTCGCCCGCCGTGCGCGCCGAGGCGAAGGAGCGCGGGCTGCGCGCCCTCGACGCGACCTGCCCGCTCGTCACGAAGGTGCACCTCGAGGCGCTCCGATACGCGAAGGAGGGCTACCGGATCGTGCTCATCGGCCACCGCTCGCACGTCGAGGTGGTCGGCACGCTGGGCGAGGCGCCGGAGCACATCGTCGTGTGCGAGAGCGTGGACGAGGTGAACGCGCTCGACCTGCCGGACCCGGACAAGGTCGCCTACATCACGCAGACGACGCTCTCGGTGGACGACTGCCGCGCGATGGTCGAGGCGCTCCGACGCCGCTACCCGAAGGTGAAGGAGCCCGCGAAGGACGACATCTGCTACGCGACGACGAACCGCCAGAACGCCGTCCGCCACATGGCGCCGCGCTGCCCGACCGTGCTCGTCGTCGGCGCGCCCGCGAGCAGCAACGCCAACCGTCTCGTCGAGGTCGCGGCGACGCTGGGATCGCAGGGCTGGCTCATCGAGTCCGCGGACGACATCCGGCCGGAGTGGCTCACCGGCGACGTGGGCCTGGCCGCCGGCGCCTCGACGCCGGAGCACGTCGTGCAGGAGTGCGTCGAGCGTGTGTGCGCGCTCGGGCCCTACCGGGTCGAGCAGTTCCGGCTCGTCGAGGAACGCGTCGTCTTCCCGCTCCCGGGAGAGCTGGCCGCGGCGGCGCAGGACCACGGCGTCACGCTCTCCACGGGCAACGCGCTCGCGGCGCAGCGCGCCCGCGGCGAGATGACGATCCGGCACCACTGACGCGCCGCGGGGACGCGGCCCGCGTTGCCGCGCGGGCGTCGCTCTTCTAATGTGCGTCGGCCATGCTCACCACGACCGCCCTGCTCGTGCCCAGCGTCCCGACCATGCTCATCGACGAGCAGCGCGGGGACGTCACCGAGATGATCGAGGCCCTCGAGGCCGCCGGCCGGCGGCTGCTCGCCGAGGAGCCCGAGGCCATCGTCGCGCTCTCGGCCCGCTGGGTGGCGCCGGGGCCCTTCCACGTGGACGACGGGAAGCGACACCGGTCGGTCATCGACCTCCCGGGCTTCGGCGTCGAGCCCCGCCACGACGTGACGGGCGACCCGGCCCTCGCGCGCGCGATCGTCGAGCGGGCGGTGAAGAACGGCGTGCGGGCGACGACCGCGACCCGCGGCGTGGACACGGGGATCAGCATCCCGCTGCATTTCCTCGAGCGCTCGCGCCGGCTACCCGTCGTCCCCCTCTCGATCGGCGGGGGCCCGCGCGAGGACCACCGGGCCTGGGGCGCCGCAATCCGCCAGGCGCTCAACGAGTGGCCGGAGCGCGTGGCCTTCGTCGTGGGCGGCGCGCTCTCGTGGAACCTGCACGCGTTCAACCTGAAGCGCGACCTCGCGGAATGCCACAAGCTCGACGAGCGCGTGCTCGAGGCCCTCGCGCGACCCGACTGGGCCTCGCTCGAGACGCACGTGTCGGCACTGGGAGGGAAGGCCCGTCCCGAGGCCGACCTGCGGCACCTCGAGGTGATGCGCGGCTTCCTCGCGCTCGACAGCGTGCGCGGCGACGTGATCGAGCACGAGACGTCGCCGGGCATCGGCACGGCGCTCGTCGAATTCCCGATCGGGCACGCGGGGTAGCGTGAACGCCCCCTGGTCCGCACTGGCCGCCCGCCGCCCGCGGGGCTAGCCTCGCCCGCCATGCGCGTCCTGCTCGTCAACGCGTTCCACTACCTGAAAGGTGGCGTCGAGCGCACCTACCTCGACGAGTCCCGCTGGCTGGCCGCGGCCGGGCACGATGTGGGCCACTTCGCGATCCGCGACCCGGCAAACGAGCCGAGCCCGACGGCGCAGTACTTCGCGCCCGCGGCGGACTTCACCGAGGGCGGCTCGCTGTCGGCCCAGCTCGCGCTGCTGCCCCGCGCACTCTGGTCGGCGCCGGCGGCGGACGCGATGCAGCGGCTGCTGGAAGCGTGGAGGCCCGACGTGGCGCACCTGCACGCGCCGAGCCGCCACCTCACGCCGAGCGTCCTCGGGCCCCTCGCGCGCGCCGGGGTCCCCGTGGTGATGACGCTCCACGACTTCAAGCCCTGGTGCACGAACCGGATCCTCTACGCGCACGGCCGGATCTGCGAACGCTGCCGGGGCGGCGCGCACTGGCACGCGGTGACGACCGGTTGCGTGCAGGGCTCGCGCGCCAAGAGCTTCGTCGGCGCGGTCGAGGCCTACCTGCACGACGCGCGCCACGCGTACGCGAGCGTGCGCCGCTGGATCGCGCCGTCGCGCTGGGCCTACGAGAAGGCCCGATCGTTCGGCGTGGACGACGCGAAGCTCCGCGTGCTCGCGCACGGCGTCGAGCCGCCGCGGCCGGCGGAACCGCCCGCCGGGACGCCGGAGCGCTTCGCGTTCTTCGCCGGCCGGCTCTCGGTCGAGAAGGGCGTGCGACTGCTGCCCGCGATCGCGGCGGCGATCGCGCCGGTGCCGCTCATCGTCGCCGGCGAGGGCCCGCTCGGCGCGTGGCTGCACGGCCGCGGCGTCGCAAACCTGCGCCTCGTCGGGCACCTGCCCGACGGCCCGCTCGCCGGGTTGCGCGCGCGGGCGGCGGTCGTGCTGGTGCCGAGCCTGTTCGTGGAGCACTTCGGCTACACGGTGGCCGAGGCGCTTCTCGATGCGCGACCGGTCGTCGCCTCGGCGATCGGCGCGCTGCCCGAGCTGGTCGAGCACGAGGTCACCGGCCTGCTGGCGCCCGCGGGTGACGAGGCGGCCCTCGTCGCGGCCGTGAAGCGGGCGCTCGACGATCCGGCCGCGGCCCGCTGGGGCGCGGCGGGACGCGAACGGGTGAGGCGCGTGGGCGAGCCGCGCGCCCACCTGGAGGAGCTGCTGGGTATCTACGGCGAGGCCGTGGACGAGGCCCGCGAGGAGAAGACCGCCGGAACGGGGAGGAAATAGCGTGCAGGTCCGGGCGATGAACTGGATGCAGGTCGAGCAGTACCTGAAGAAGGACGACCGCGCGGTGCTGCCCGTCGGAAGCGTCGAGCAGCACGCGTACCTGAGCCTGGCGACGGACGTGATCCTGGCCGAGCGGCTCGCGGTCGAGGCCGCCGAGCCGGTGGGGGTGCCGGTCTTTCCCGTCGCGGCCTATGGAATCACTCCCAACTTCACGGCGTATCCGGGTACCCTGACGCTACGAATTGAGACGCTCTGCTCAGTCGTTCGGGACCTGCTCGAGTCGCTCGAGTCGCACGGGTTCCGCCGCGTGCTCGTCGTGAACGGCCACGGCGGGAACTCGCCCGCGCAGTCGTACGTCAATGAGTGGCTGGGGGCGCGGCCGCACATGCGCGTGCGCTGGCACAACTGGTGGAACGCCCCGGCCGTGTGGAGCAAGGTGAAGGAAATCGACCCGGTGGCCTCGCACGCCTCGTGGATGGAGAACTTCCCGTGGACGCGCCTCGAGGGCGTGGCGCTCCCGAAGGAGCCCAAGCCCGAGCAGCCGTACGCGCAGTGGCTGCACCTGGGCCCGAAGGCGATTCGCGAGCGGCTCGGCGACGGCAACTTCGCAGGGCTCTACCAGCGGTCGGACGACGAGATGTACGCGATCTGGCGCGTGGCGGTCGAGGAGACGCGCGCGCTCCTGACGGGCGGCTGGGACTGAGGCGGCCGCCGAACCGGAGGGGCCCGGGAGGGTCCCGGACAGGAGGGAACATGAACCGATCCATCCGGACCCTGCTCGCTGCGGCCCTGGGCCTCGTGGTCGCGGCCGCGACCTCGCAGGCCGCGGACGCCAACCCGCCGGAGGGCATCCGCGGCGAGATCATCGCGAACCTGAACGAGGCGAGCGGCAAGGTGATCGAGCTCGCGGGGGCGATGCCCGCGAAGAAGTGGGACTGGCGCCCCATGAAGGGCGTGCGCTCGGTGGGCGAGGTGTACCGCCACATCGCGCAGGGCAACTACCTCATGTGCTCGTTCCTCGGCGTGAAGCCGCCGATGCCGATGGACGAGCTGCGCAAGATGGACACGACGCCGCTGCCGCCCGACAAGACGATCCAGCTGCTCAAGGACTCCTACGCGTGGGCCACCCGCGTGATCGAGGACACCCCGGACACCGAGCTGGCGACGACGGTGCAGTTCTTCGGCCAGCCGATGAGCAAGGAAGGGCTCATGTTCGAGATCGCCTCCCACTCCCACGAGCACCTCGGCCAGTCCATCGCCTACGCCCGCATGAACCACGTCGTCCC
>CAZPVG010000018.1:51771-66659 GCA_964589945.1 uncultured bacterium | reverse complement strand
CGCGAAGCCGCGCAGCGCCGCCGCGCCGCGGAGCGTTTCTACAAGCAGGCCGAGCGCCAGTGGGCGGAGAAGCGAAAGGCCGAGATCGCGCGGCAGCGCGAGGAGCTGGGCGAAGCGTTCCGGCTGCTCGGCTACCGCGGCCGCGACCTCGAGCTGGCGCTCGCGTACTGCGCGAGCCGCGCCGAGGCGTCTCCCGAAGAGCGGCTCAAGTACGCGCTCGGCTGCCTGGCGCCGACGGTGCGCAAGGAGTCACCCGCGGCGCCCGAGGTGACCGCCGCACCGTCAGCAGCCGCGTGACGCATGGCCACGACTCTCCGGCGACAGCATGGCGCGCCGGCGCGAGCCGCGCCGCCCTGCCCGGCCCGCGGCGTCCGCGACTTCGCGCCGTCGCGTCGTGCCCCACACGGCGCCCCGCCGCCGGCGCCCTCGCGGGTCCCGGCGGCGGTCGCACCCGCGCCCCGCTACTCCACCACCAGCGCCACGCTTCCCGAGTGGCTGTTGAACTCGGGCGCGTACATGCACTGGATCTCGGCCACGCCGCTCGTGTAGCGGCCCTTCAGCTGGACGCGCAGCGGGTACTCGAAGACGTACGTGCCCTTGGGCAGGTAGTCGATGAAGAAGTGGCTCGCCGCGTCGCGGGTCTCCTCGTAGTAACGCAGGCCGTCCTGGTACTTGTAGCCCGAGAGCACGTTCACCGGCTCCGTGCCGCTGCCGCGGTAGTCCTTCAGGTGCACGTACTCCATGTCGCGGTCGGTGCGCAGGACGACGCGCACCCGCAGCTCGTCGCCGACGTGGACCGGGCCCTTCACCTCGTGCAGCTCGAGGCCGGCCTTGCCGGCGCGGCGCACGAACAGCTTCTTCTCGAGCCGGAGCGGCGTGCCCTTGTACGCCGTGACCTTGTCCATGTCCTCGAAGTACTGCCAGTGGAGGCTCCCCCAGGCGACGCCGGTGTCCCGTTTCACCATCTTCACGCGGCCCATGTCCGCCTTCACCTGCGGGCCGTCCCAGCGCTGCTCGTAGAACCCGGTGCCGGCTTCCACGTTCACGGGGCGCACGACCGAGTCGCCGAGCGTCACCTCGACCAGCGACTTCGACGCCAGGATGTTCGTGCCGCGCAGCAGCAGCGCGTACACGGCGTCGGCGGTGGCCTTCGTGGTCTTCCAGTCCTGCGTCTGCTTCTGCTTGAGCAGCCACACACGGCAGTCCTCGACGGCGGCGGAGTCGTTCATCACCTCGTCGAAGGCCTCGATCATCAGGGCCTGCGTCTCGATGGGGGCTCGGTACCACCACCACGAGTACTCGGTGTCGCGCCAGTAGCGGCCCATCTCCTCGTCGGTGACGCTGTACTCCTTCACCGAGCGCATGATCGCCTTCGCCGTCGTCGGGTCGCCGAAGCGCAGCAGCGCGAGCGCGAGATGGCCCTTCGTCTGGCGGTCGCTGACCTCGACCCAGTGCTTCCGGGCCTGGCGGAGCCAGAACTCGAGCGCTTCCTGGTGCTCCTTCGCGACCGGCTGGTCCTCGAGGAAGAAGCTGCGGCCGTAGAGCCACATCGCGACGATGGGGTTCAGGTGGTTCGCCTCCGGGTCGCAGCACTTCAGGATGTTCCGGTACCAGCGGTCGGCGGCGGCGTCGAGCGCGTGGAGCGATCGGACGGGCATCTCCATCGGCACGTCCACGCCGAGGTGGCGCAGGCGGCCGAAGCCCGTCGTGATGTAGAGCGTGATGTACTCGTTCGGAGGCCCGCCCGGGAACCACGGCCACAGGCCGCCGGGCAGCTGCATCGCCTCGAGCTTCGCGAGCACGCGCTTCGTCTCGCGATTCAGCCGCCGGTCCTCGAACAGGATTCCGACGTTGCGGCGCGCCTGCGACTCGCTCTTCGCCTGGCGCAGCCACGGCGTCTCGGAGATCGACACGGACTTGAGGTCCTGGTTCTTCTCGAGCGGCGAGTCGAGCGCCGGCGTGTTGCGCCACCGGTCGAAGACCTCGCGGATGCGCGGCTGGGAGCTCGCGATGTGCCGGGCGAGCGCGTTCGCGTAGAGACGGTTGAACGTCTGCTCGCTGCATTCGTACGGGTACTCCATGAGGTACGGCAGCGCCATCACGGCGTACCACGCCGGGTTCGAGACCACCTGCACCGTGAGCGACTGGTGGCGCAGCGTGGGCGAGGCGGCCGATTCGAGCAGGCGCGTGAAGTCGAAGCGCTTCGTCGCGGGCCCGCGGATCGGCAGCGGCAGCGACTCGGTGACGAGCACGCGCCGCGAGAGCACCGGCACGAAGCCCTCCTCGCCGTCCGAGAGCTTCTCGGCGGCCGCGACGGCCTTGTAGCGCAGCACGCCCGCGCCGTCGGGCACCGTGATGCGCCACGCGTACGTGCGCGACGCGCCGGCGGGCACGTCGAGCGCCTGCTTGGTCGCATGGTTGCCGAGCCGCGCGTCGGCGGGCCGGTCCGTCTCCGCGTCGAAGAACTCGAGCCGCACGCGGCCGCGCTGCGGCTCGTCGGCGCGGTTCGTCACCTTGACCGTGAACTCGATCTGGTCGCCCTCGCGCAGGAACCGCGGGGGGTTGGGCTGCACCATGAGGTCCTTCGACGTCACCGCCGAGGCCTCGAGTGTGCCGCTGCGCAGCGCGTCGTCGTGCGCGAACGCGAGGAAGCGCCACTTCGTGAGCGCCTCGGGGGCGGTGAACTCGATCCGCAGCGAGCCGTCCGCTCCCACGCGCATCTGCGGCCGGAAGAACGCCGTCTCGCGCAGGTCGCGACGGGCGACCACGGCGTCGAGATCGGGCGGGGGGGACGTGACGCCGGGAAGGGCCGTCGCGAGGTCGAGCTTCAGCTCGTCCGCGCGGCCGCCGCGGACTTCCGCGGCGCTCTCGACGACCTGCTTCGCCGGCGCCGAGGCCGGCATCGGCGCCATGCTGAGGTAGCGCGTGTTGCCCGCCGCGTCGCGCTCCATCGCCCGGCCGACCGCACCCTCCTCGTACCGTGTGAACTGGCGCAGCGAGCGCTCGTCGAACCCGAATGTCCAGTCGCCCCACAGCAGCCCGGCGGGGACCGACCGGTAGACGAGCGACCCGTTTCGCGTCGGCCACGTCCACCAGCCCCGCACGTGCCGGAGGTTCGCGGCGCCCGCGAGGAGGCGCATGAAGCGGGCGTCGTAGTTGTTGCGGAAGCTCCAGCCGCCCCACGCGAGCCGTGCGAACGCATCGAGCGAGGCGTCGTAGAGCGTCGCCACCACCTCGGCCGGTGCGCGGCGCGCGTCGGGCCCGGTCACGACCGCGGTCCAGGTCTCCCTGCCGCCCGGTTCGAGCTTCGAGACGAAGTGCTCCCAGCGGAGCGACAGCCGGCGGTCGGACCACGGCACCGCGACGTAGCGCTCGGTGAAGTAGGCGCGGTTCTCGGCGACGCGCGTGACGCGCACCATGAAGCCGCCGCGCATGGACTCGTCCACGCGCAGGCGCACCGGCACCTGCGTGCGGCCCGGCTCGGTCCAGAACGACTGCAGCAGCCGGCCGTGGCACTCGATCTCGACGTAGGCGCGCGCCCGGTCGTAGCCCGTGCCCCAGACGCCCAGGAAGTCGCCGCCGGGCTCGACGCTCGCGTCGCGCGCGACGAACAGGTCGCGGACCGCGAGCGGGCACCGCGAGGCGGCGGGGTCGAGGACGCGCAGCGGCCGCACCGCCGTCACCGCGCGCCCGAATCGGTCGCGCGTCTCGAAGCGCGCGCGGTAGAAGCCCGGCGCGAGCCGCACGGCGAGCTTCGCGGCGCCGAGCGAGTCCGTCCGCACCTCGCGCGTGAGGACCGTCGCGGCCGCGGGCCAGCTCGCCGGCTGGTCCGGGTCGCCCGGCGCGGGCGCGACGTTCGCCTTCGGGGCCGGGCGGCGCTCGAAGCGCCCCGGCGAGACCTCCACGTACTCCGTCACGCCCTCGCCGGCGCGCCCGACGTGGGCCGGCTCGCGCAGCCGCTCGATCGTCACCGTGCCTTTCGCGGGCCGGCCGTCGCCGTCGAGCGACGTCGTGCGCAGCCGCAGCTCGACCGGCCTCGCCGGCACGAGCCACTCCGGCGCGTCGAGCCCCGCCGCGAGGGCCGCGTAGCCCACCGTCACCACGCGCGTCGCCGAGCGCGTCTCGCCGGCGCCGTCGGTCACGTCGCCCGTGACCGTGAAGCGGAAGCGAGGCTCCTGCTCCGCGGGCACCGTGGAGTCCGGCAGCGCCGTGAACGCGATCGTGAAGCGGCCCTCGGCGTCGGTCGTGGCCGTTCCGTGCGCGATCGCCTGCTGCCCGCCCACCGGCCGCGCGAACCAGCCGAAGCACCAGCCCCACCAGTCGGGGTAGCGCACCTCGCGCACGACGCGCCAGCTCACCTCCGCCCCGTCCACCGGCGCGCCCGTGTAGGCGAGCGCGCGGCCGGCCATCGCGACCGGCCCGGCGAGTCGCGGGGTCCCGCGCGGCGGGTCGAACGTGACCACGAACTTCGGGCGCTTGTATTCCTCGACCCGGACGCCCTGCCGGCCGTCGGGGCCCGACTGGACGACGAGGGTGAACTGGCCCCGCAGTCCGGACTCCGGCGCGATGAGCGAGCCCGAGAACGAGCCGTGCGCGTTCGTGGTGAAGTCGGCGGTCGCGACGTCGCGTCCGTTCGGGTCCCGCAGCGCCACGCGCACGTTGCGCGAGGCGAGCGTCGTGTAGTCGTTGCGCCCGGTGTCGAGCCGGACGCAGAGCCCCTTGAAGAGGATCTCCTGGCCCGGCCGGTAGATCGCGCGGTCGGTGAAGAAGAGCGTGTGGTCCACCGGGCGCGGGTGAGGCGGCCGGTAGCCGGGAAAGCCGTTCCACATGCCGAGCCGCTGGCCGTCGCTCGAAGCGAGGAGGGCGACCATGCGCTCGGAATCGGGGATCCGGAACAGCCCGTCGTGGTCCGTGCGGACGACCGGGCCGGGCTCGACGCCGTCCCACCTCGGGCGGCGCAGCCAGGTGCGCACTTCCGCGCCCGCCACCGGCGCGCCGTCGCCGGCACGGAGCACGAAGCCTTCGAGTCCCGAGGGACGGCCCTGGCGCAGCACCAGCGCGAGGTCGCTCACCCATACGACCGCCGCGCCGATCGTGTTCTGCTCCTCGCCGAAGTCCTCGCGCGCGCTCGAGAGCACCACGTAGCCGCCCGGCGCGAGGGGCGCCGGCACCGGCACGCGCTCGGTGCGCGCGAGGCGATCGTCGGTCGGCGGCAGCGCGACGGACCACTCGTACGCGGGCGTGCGCGCGATCAGGGCGGGCACGTCGAAGTTACCCGTCACGTCGTTGCCGTAGCCGTAGCCGCGGTGGGCCTTCACGGTGCGCTCGAAGTCGAACGGCACGAGCCGGAACCACGCCCGCGGAAGGTTGCGGTAGGTCACTTCGAGCACCGGCGGCGGCGTGTTCCACACGTCGTCCGGCGCCTTCACGGAGACCGAAGGCGCGTCGATCTCGAGCACCAGGTTGTGGCAGCGCCGGCCGCCGACGCTGTCCGGGAAGCGGTCGCGGCCGCGCACCGCGATGCGGCGGGCCTCGAGCTCCCGGCCCTGGCGGTGGCGCAGCGCAGCGAGCGCGCTCAGCGCGCGCGAGGACAGCTCGTGCGCGGCGTGCCGCTCCGCGAAGCCCTCGAGCGCCTGCGCGTAGCGCTCGTCGTTCGTCGGTCCCACGGCGTGCACGTGCGCGAACTCGATGCGCCACAGGTCGGCGTCGAGCCGCGCGGAGGCGTCCCGGTCGTCCGCGTGGAAGCGGAGCAGTGCCTGGTAGAGCTTCAGGCCCTTGAACATCGGCGAGGCCGTGTCGGTCGCCTCGATCCGCCAGCGCAGGAAGGCCTCGCGGTCCTCGAGCACGGGGCTGTCGGCCTGCAGCACGAACGCGTCCTCGGGTCGTGCCCCGGCCTGCTCGCCCGAGCCGTAGAAATCGAGCGCCTCGAAGGCGACGAAGTCGTAGAGCGTCGGCCGGTAGGCGTCGGGCGCGTTCGCCCGCGCGAACAGCGAATCCCAGTCCGCGATCGGCATGCGTTTCAGGACCGGCGCGCCGGCGAGCGCCGCCTCGAAGTGGCGGTCGATCTCGGCGAAGAGCCGCGGCAGGTCCCACGTCGTGAAGTCGGAGTCGGGCGCGGTGGCCGTCGTCGTGCGCTGCAGGAACCGCCAGCGGTTGGACTCGAAGTACTGCCAGTACCAGTGGGCGAGGATCGCCTCCATCACCGGTCGCATCTCGGCCGGCGCCTTCGCGATCGCGGCGCGCATGCGCGGGATCTTCTCCTCGGCGCGGTTGCCCTGGACGGCCGACTCGAGCGCGATCTTCAGCGCGATCGCCCGGACCGCCTCGGCCCACGCGTGGTCGCGCTCGGCGCCGGCGATGATCGAGTCCACGGGGCCGAGGGCCGTCTGCGGCAGGCCCTGCGACACCGCGTGGCGGACCTCGTTCCAGGAGGCCGTCCGCGAGCCGGCGGCGGCCAGCGCGCCCAGGGAGACGAGGGCGGCGGCGAGAAGCGCGAGTCGGACGGGGCGGAGCATGCTCGCTCGATTCCCGGTCCTCGGGTTGGACTGCGGCGTGCCCGTCAGCGAGCGGCGACCGCGCGGCTCTCGCCACCCCGGTCGCCTGCGGGAAGGATGTTCGAACATGGCGGCTCCTGTCGATGGGAATTGCGGTTCTGCCCGCTTCGGGCCGTCGCTGCAGCCGCGGTGCCCGCCCCTCCGGTCCAGGCCGCGTGGATTTCCTACGCCCCCGGGCCCGGCCTATTCCCCTCGTGCTGGCGCCGCCGGGCCGGGGGTGTACGATGCCGGTGCACCCCGACCCCACAGGAGGGCGCCTCGATGCGACCGTCTTCACGATGGCTCGCGGCCACCGCCCGTTTCGGGCTGCTCGCCGCCGCGCTGGCCACTCTCGGATTCCCCGGCTGTCCCGCCGACGTCTCGGGACCCGGCGCCGCCGACCCGACGACGCTCAACCTCACGAACCTCTGGCCGAACGACGACGGGCGCGCGTGGACGTACCACGCGACCTGGGAGCAGGCCGACTACAGCGGCACCGTTTACCTGCCGCAAGGCTCGACGGTCCCCGAGGTCTCCCTGGGCGAGGTCCGCTGGATGCTCTCGCAGCCCTTCGACGCGGTGCCCGGCGCGACCCAGTCGTACGACTACACGTTGCAGTTCCAGGGCGACATCACGACGCAGTCCGGCGTCACCGCGCAGGACCTGCGGGAATCCTATGCGGGTCCGAGAGCCTTCGCCGACGCGGGTGCGGCGGGCAGGTTCGAGAGTCGACTGCTCGCGCGCATCGCCGAGGCGCGTCCCGACCTGCGCGGCCGGCTCGCGAAGCCCGCTTCCGCGGACCTGACCGTTCTGCTGTCGCCCTACTTCATCCACGGCTACGCGTGGATCAAGGGGCCGCTCTGGATCGGCACCTACGGCGACGTGGACACGCTGCTCGCGTGGAAGTTCCTGGGCCACGACCTGCACCCGGGCGCGCGATTCGACCACCAGCTCGTTCCCTCGCTCGCGGACGACATCTGGCTGCGGGCGATGGTCGAGGGCCAGACGATCGTGAACGTGCCGGGCTACGGGCGCGTGCGGAACGCGCTGTCGGTCGTCTACCTGATCGATTACGGCGTCAGCGCAGCGACGGACGGCAACGGAGGCACCCTCGGGGTCTACCGGGTCTTCGACTACGGCCGGGTCGTGTACGCGCCCGGAGTCGGGCCCGTGAGCGACTTCGAGCGCCGCTACGCCTACGTGGGGGCGGAGCGCACGCTCGGGCTCCACGAGTTGGCCCTCGACCTGTCCAGCACCGGCGTCGGCGTTCCCGGCCCGCGCCTGGCGGTCGTGCGGACCCGCTGAACGCCGGGGTGGCGGCCGTCCCCGGGGCCGCCGATAACGAGCGAGTGTCCCTTTGGAACCGTTCCCCGAAACCCAGGGAAGGCAACATGAGAAATCGATTCCAGCTCCTGCTGCCGCTCGCCGCCGCGCTGGTCCTCGCGTCCTGCGCCGGCCCGGCCAAGCTCGCCCAGCAGAGTGACGAAGCCCTCGCCAAGGGCGACCTGAGCAAGGCCTACGACCGCGCGCTGCGCGCCGTCGAGAAGGACCCCCTGAACGCCCAGGCCCGCGGTGCCTACACGCGGGCCAGCGCCCGGGTGGCCGACGACTACAAGGCGCGCGTGCGCGCGCTGGCCGCCGCCGACTCGCTCGGCGCGGCCGACCTCGCCCTGAGGTTCCGCGCGTTCCGAAACACCGTCGCGCAGCACGGCTCGCCATTGCCGTCCGACGACAGGTACGTGGACGACGAGAACCGCATCGTGACCGCCGCGGCCCGGGAGTACTACGGCCGTGGGCGCGAGGCCATGGTGGAAAAGCGCCCGAAGCAGGCGTGGCGCGACTTCGGTTCCTGCCTCGCGTACGTGCCCGACTACCGGGACGCGCAGCGGCGCCAGCAGGACGCCTGGCGCGCGGCGCGCACCCGCGTCGCCGTGCTGCCGTTCGAGGACGGCATCCGGGTGCGCGGCCTCCGCGAGGCCGTGGCCGAACAACTCGAAGGCCAGCTGCCCGGGCACGCGGGCTCGATGACCTTCACCGAGTTCGTCGCCGGCGGCCAGGTGGCCGACGCGATGACCGTCTCGCAGGCCGCCCACATGACCGCCGAGGACGCGATCGCCCTGGGCCGGCACGTCGGCGCCGACCGCGTCGTGACGGGCCGGTTCGTGGCGCTGCGCTCGAACAACGACCTCAAGGACCTCTCGATCCCGATCTACCGCCGCGTCGAGCGGAAGAACAAGAACGACGAGACCGTCGTGAGCTGGGACCCGTCCACCCTGCGGGTGATCACGCGCGAGCGCGAGGTGAAGGTGAACTGGGACTTCGAGGTCATCGACGTGAAGAGCGGTATCGTCGTGGCCCACCGCGAGGTGCCGGCGGACGCGGTTGCGCGGATCGTGTGGACCGACTACAGGCCCGAGGGCAATCCGAACCAGTATCACCTGCTGCCGCCGGACGTGCGCAAGCGCGACTCTTCGCGCGCCAAGCAGGTGGACTCGCAGTGGCAGGAGAGGGTCGGCTCGTGGAAGCTCGCCGACCTGCTCCTGAAGGCGCGCGACGCGCGTGGCCGATCGAAGTGGTCGCGTGACTACCGCCGCGAGTTCCACGGCACCAGCTCGCGCCAGCGCCCGGTCTGGCTGGGCGAGCTGCCCGGCGAGGACGACCTCGCGTTCGTCGCGCTCGAGGACGCGTGGCGGCCGGTGCTGTCCACGCTGCAGGAGCTCGACGGGCAGGATTGACGGGGCATCGGAGCGGAATCAGGATCCCGGCGCGAAACCACGCGCCGGGATCTTCGTTTCTCCGGCGCGTCTCGTCTCCGGAGGCCGCCATGACCCCACCTGCCGCACCTGCCGCCGCTCCCCGGCCCGCGCGCGCGATCTGGTTCGTGATCTGGGCCTCGCTCACCGCCGCGCCGGTGATCTACTTCGTCGTCGCCCGGATCGTCGCCACGGAGACCCCCACGGCGGCGTCGCTGCCGCTGCTCCGCACGGTCTTCGGCGCGATCGCCGTGATCGAGCTGCTCGCGGGGGCCCTGCTCGTCACGCGCACGCCGAACGCCCGGTCCGACCCGAACGCGCTCGCGTCGTTCTTCGGCGGCACCGCGCTCGCCGAGCCCGTCGCGTTCCAGCGTGCGTTCGTGCTCGCGACGGCCCTCATCGAGGCGTGCGCGATCCTCGGCTTCGTGCTCGTCTTTCTCGGCGCCTCCCCGCTCGAGTACGCGTGGTACGGGGCGGCCTCGATGGCCGTCATGCTCGGAATTGCGCTGCCGACGGGGCTTCGCTACTGGGGCGAACGCGAGCGGGCGGACGCGGGAGCCAACGAGCCGATCGTGTGAGGCCCAACGAGACCCCGCGCCGCGCTCAGCCCCGCGCCGACTTCTCTGCCATCACCATCGCGGCGCCGGTGAAGTAAGCGACGACCCAGTAGCCGTACGCCACGCGCGAGTAGAGGTGCAGGCCCCGCGAGACCTCGGCCTGGCCCCGTGCCCGCGCGTGCCGCCACATGAGGATCGTGTCGGTGAGCATGAACGCGAGCGCCGAGTAGCCGAGCAGACCGTGCAGCGTGGGCGTGAGGCTCTTCGAGGCCACGATCATGAGCGCCGTGGCGGTGACGTCGAACGCGACGCCGGTCGTGAGCCAGCCGCGCACCCCGGGGGTGCTGCGGCGCGAGCGCTGCTGCTTCACCGTGCCGACCGTGTAGAGCGTGAGCGCGATCGTCACGGTCAGCACGGCGGCCATGCGGACGGGGTCCATGGGCCTTCATCTCCGGGAGGTCGGGGTGATCGGGCGGGGGCGAGGACGCGAGCCGGCCGCGCTCAACCGCCCGATCCTGAAAGCCCGAGCACGACTCGGGCCGCAGGGTCGGACCCGGTGCGGCGAAGATTGTGGGCAACCCGCCCGGGGCCCCGTAAGCCGTTGGCGAGAGCGGGGGATAGTGCCGCCAAACCGCCCCGGGAGGCCCCACCCACAATCTGCGCCGCACAACCGACAGACTGACGGGTGGGCCTGCCGTCTGGGCAGGTCCGGGCGGCCCACGGCCCCCCCGGAGCGCCCCAACGCCGCGCCCGCGAACGCGCCCTCGCCTCCGGCACGCGGCACGCACTCTGCTGGCTCGAAAGCCCTTCCGCGGGCCGCATGCCGCCCGCGTTGCGATGTCCCGAGGCCGCCCCGGCGGCCCTGACGAGGAGATGACATGACCCGGAAGATCCTGCTCGGCGACGAGGCCGTCGCCCTGGGGGCGGTCCATGCCGGGATCACGGCCGCGTACGCCTATCCCGGAACGCCCTCGACCGAGATCCTCGAGTACCTCCAGCTGCACCACGAGAGGCACGGCGCGCCGATCGCCTCGTGGTGCTCGAACGAGAAGACGGCCTACGAGGCCGCGCTCGGCACGTGCTTCGCCGGCCGCCGCGCCCTGGTGGCCATGAAGCACGTCGGGCTCAACGTGGCGGCCGACGCGTTCATCAACTCCGCGCTCGTCGAGACGCACGGCGGCCTCGTGCTCGCCGTGGCCGACGACCCGGGCATGCACAGCTCGCAGAACGAACAGGACAGCCGCTGGTACGCCGACTTCGCGCGGGTGCCCTGCCTCGAACCCTCGACGCAGCAGGAGGCGTACGAGATGACGCGCGAGGCCTTCGAGGTCTCGGAGCGCTTCGGCGTGCCGGTCATGGTCCGGCTCGTCACGCGCCTCTCGCACAGCCGCACCACCGTCGAGGTCCGCGAGCAGCGCGCACAGAACCCGATCGCCCGCGCGAAGAACCGCAACGCGTGGGTCCTCCTGCCCGCGAACGCGCGCGTGCAGTACCGCGGGCTGCTCGCGCGGCAGAAGAACATCGCGGCGTGGTCCGACGCGAGCCCGTGGAACACGCTCACGCTGAACCCGCACCGCACCGACCTGGGCATCATCACGACCGGCATCGCGCGCAACTACCTGCGCGAGAACCTCGACGATCTCGGCTGGGCACCGTCGCACCTGCACATCGGCGCCTACCCGGCGCCGCCGCACCTGCTGCGCGGCCTCGTCGCGCACGTGCAGCGCGTGCTCGTGCTCGAGGACGGCCAGCCGTTCGTCGAGCGCCAGCTGCGAGGCCTCTTCCCGCCGAGCGTGCAGGTGATGGGCCGCATGAGCGGGGAGGTGCCGGAGACCGGCGAGCTGTCGCCCGACATCGTGCGGCTCGCGCTCAAGCTCAGGCTCCGGCCGACCGTCATCCCGGACGGGCTGCCGCTGCCGAACCGCCCGCCGCAGCTCTGCCAGGGCTGCCCGCACGCGCACGCCTTCCACGCGCTGCAGGAAGCGCTCGCCGGCGAGAAGGACTCGATGGTCACCTCCGACATCGGCTGCTACACGCTCGGCGCGCTCGATCCTCTCAAGGCGATCGAGTCGTGCGTGTGCATGGGCGCGTCGATCGGCATGGCGCGCGGCGCGGCCGAGGCCGGCGTCCACCCGGTCGTCGCCGTGATCGGCGACAGCACGTTCGCGCACAGCGGCCTCACGGCCCTCGCCGACGCGGCCACCGCCGACGCGAACATGACCCTGCTCATCCTCGACAACGACACGGTCGGCATGACCGGGGCGCAGGACACCGTGCTGCCGCAGTCGCGACTCGCCGACGTGATCGTGGCGCTCGGCGTCGCGCCCGAGCAATGCGTTGTCGTGGATCCGCACCCGCGCAAGGTGAAGGCGAACGCCGAGGTGCTGAAGGCCGCGATCGCGCACAAGGGGCTGTCGGTGGTGATCGCGCGGCGCGAATGCAAGGTGGCGGCGAAGCGCCGCCAGCGCGCGGCGGCCCTGGCGGCCGCGGCGGGAGAGGGGGTCGCGTCATGAAGTTCGACATCATCTTCGCCGGCGTCGGCGGGCAGGGCGTGCTGTCCATGGCGGCCGTCATCGGCCGCGCGGCGGTCGCGGGCGGGCTGCTGGCCAAGCAGTCCGAGGTGCACGGCATGGCGCAGCGCGGCGGCGCGGTGCAGGCGCACCTGCGGCTCTCCGACCGGGCGATCGCAAGCGACCTCATCGGCCGCGGCACGGCGGACCTCATCCTGAGCCTCGAGCCGCTCGAGAGCCTGCGCTACCTGGGCTACCTCTCGACGTCGGGCGCGCTGGTCACGGCCGCCGAGCCGTTCGTGAACATCCCGAACTACCCCGACCTCGCCGCGCTGCACCGGCAGGTGCGCACGCTGCCGCAGGGGTTCGTGATCGAGGCCGAGAAGCTCGCCGCCGAGGCGGGCGACATCCAGACCGTGAACACCGTCATGGTGGGCGCGGCTTCGCCGTTCCTGCCCCTGTCGCCGGAGCACCTCGAGACCGCCGTGCGCGAGAGTTTCGAGCGCAAGGGAGAAGCGGTCGTGCGCGCGAACCTCGCCGCGTTCCGAGCCGGCCGCGCGGCGGCGGGAGCGATGCCGCCCGTGGTGAGCGCGTGAGCGCGGGCGCGCCGGCCCGGCCCGCGCGCGACAGCGGCGCCCGCGCGCTGCTCGAATACCTCTCTTCGCGCGGTCCGGGCCCGGTGCTCGAGCCCGACGGGCTCGACCTGCTCGAGGCGGCGGGCCTCGAAGTGCCGCGCCGCGAGCGCGTGCCCGACGCGGGCGAGATGGCGCTGTGGACGCGCGTGCCGGTGCCCGGCGAGCGCGTCGTCGTGAAGGCGGTCTCGCCGGCGGTCCTCCACAAGAGCGAGATGCAGGCCGTCGCGGTCGTGCCCTCGCGCGTCGAGGCCGTGGCCGCGGCCGCCCGCGAGATGGAGCGGCGGCTCGGGCACCTCGGGCTCGAGGGGTTCCTCGTCTGCGAGTTCGTCCCCCACGAGACCGGGCCCGGCCACGAGTTCCTGCTGGGCCTGCGCGACACGCGCGACTTCGGTCCCGTCGTGACGCTCGGACCCGGCGGCGTGCACGCCGAGTTCCTCGCGAAGGCGCTGCGCGACGGCGAGACGTTCGCGGCGTTCTCGCCCGCGCTCGAGCGCGAGGGCGCGATCGAGGAGGCACTCTCGCGGCTCGCGGCCGTTCGGCTCGCCACCGAGCCGCAGCGCGGCGCGTCCGCGCGGCTGCCGCTCGCCGCGCTCGCGGGCGCCGTGCGCCGGCTGCTCGCGCTCGCGAAGCTGGCCGGCGGCCGCGGCCTCGCCGAGCTCGAGGCGAACCCGCTCGTCGTGAGCGGCGGGCGGCTCGTGGCGCTCGACGCGCTCGGGCGGATCGCGCCGGCGGCGGCGGCGCCGCCGCCGCCGCGGCCGCTGGCGCGGCTGAAGAACCTCCTCGAGCCGCGCTCGATCGCGGTGATGGGCGTTTCCGAGAAGATGAACCCGGGCCGGATCATCCTGCGGAACGTCCTGCGAGAGGGCTTCGATCCCGCGGCCGTCACCGTGATCAAGCCCGGCGCCGACGCGATCGATGGCTGTCCGTGCCTGCCCTCGCTCGAATCGCTGCCCGCGCCCGTGGACCTGCTCGTGCTGAGCGTCTCGGCCCCGCAGGCCGCCGAGGCCGTCGCGCTTGCGGCCGACCGCCACCTCGCCGAGAGCGTCGTGCTCATTCCCGGCGGGCTCGACGAGAAGCCCGAGGCCGCGCCGCTGGTCGCCCGCATGCGCGAGAGCCTGGCGCGCGCGCGCGCGACCGCGTGGGGCGGACCGGTCGTGAACGGCGGCAACTGCCTCGGCGTGCGCTCGCGTCCCGGGCGCTACGACACGCTCTTCATCCCCGACTTCAAGTGGCCGCGCCCGCCGGGGGAGCCGAGCCCGCTCGCGCTCGTGACCGGCAGCGGCGCGTTCGCCGTCGCGAAGGGCAGCAAGCTCGCCGATCTGCAGCCGATCTACACGATCACGATCGGCAACCAGATGGACCTCACCGTCTCGGACTACCTCGAGGCGCTCGAGCACGACGACCGCGTGTCCGTGTTCGCGCTCTACCTCGAGGGCTTCCGTCCCGACGACGGCGAGCGCTTCGTACGCGTCGCCGCGCGCCTGCGCGATCAGGGCCGCGCCGTCGTGCTCTACCTCGCCGGCCGCACGAGCGCGGGTGCCGCGGCCGCCTCGAGCCACACCGCGTCCATCGCCGGGGACTTCGCGGTCGCCCGGCAGCTCGCGCGCGCGGCCGGCGTCGTGACCGCGGAGACCCTCGACGAGTTCGAGGACCTCGTGCGGCTCTTCACGCTGCTGCGCGACCGGCGTCCCGCCGGCCTGCGGCTCGGCGCGATGTCCAACGCCGGCTTCGAGGCCGTCGCGATCGCCGACGCGCTGGGCCCCTTCCGGCTCGCCGAGTGGGGCGAGCGCACCGCGCGGGACGTCGTCGCCGCGCTCGAGCGCTCGCGCCTCGCCGAGATCGTCGCGCCCCGCAATCCCATGGACGTGACGCCCATCCTCGGCGACGAGGGCAACGCCGC
>CAZPVG010000018.1:0-51671 GCA_964589945.1 uncultured bacterium | reverse complement strand
CCGCATCCCCACGTTCCGCACCGCCGACCGCGCGCTGCGCGCGTTCGCGCGCTGGTGCGAAGCGAGGCTGGCCGGCGGCTGAGGGCGGCGCGGTCCGCCACCCGCGCTCGCGGCTGCGCACTCGAGGCCGGGTCCCCGCATGCAGGGGTAGAGCCGCCCGGCCCGCGGACAGGTCCCCGGCCACCGGCGGCTCACGAACGCCCGGGGCCCGCTCCGGGCCAACCCCTCAAACCCGACAGGGATCACCCGGGAGGTAGGCCATGTCCGCTCGTCGCGCGAGTCTCGCCGCCGTTTCACTCCTCGCCCTGCTTCTCGCCCCGATCGTTCCCACCCGTGCGTTCGCCGCCGGGAAGAGCGCCGTCGCCGTCGGCATCCTGGGCGGCGCGAACCTGGCCAACATGTACGGCGACGCCGTCGGAAACGTCGAGATGCTGACGGCGCGCACGGGCGGCGGCTTCATCGAGCTGCAGGCTTCGCCGGTCGTCTCGTTCCGGATCGAGGGACTCTACGCGCAGAAGGGCGCGAAGGAGACGGAGACGTTCTTCGATCCCTCGACGGGCGCCACGATCACCGGCAGCGCCACCTGGCGGTACGACTACGTGGACGTTCCGGCGCTCCTCGAGTTCACGCTCGTGCCGGAAGGCTCGATCCGGCCCAGCCTGTTCTTCGGCCCGGTGTTCTCGCACCTGCTCAAGGCCGACATCGAGGGCATCGACCTCAAGGACTTCACCAAGTCCAGCGACATCGGCGGGACCGTGGGCGGGGACATCGACCTGGGCAGCGGCCCCGCGCGCGTCGTCCTGGACCTGCGCTACACCCGCAGCTTCAACACCTTCGACACCGGCGGCGCCGAGCTGATCTTCTCGCGGATGCACAACACGATCTCCGCGATGATCGGCCTCAAGCTGGTCGGAGGCTGATCGGCAGCGCCGCTCGCCGCGGTCACAGACGGCGTCGCGCCCCGCGACGCGCTCGCCGCCGCCGTGCTCGAACGGCGCCGGCTCCCTACTCGACCACGGTGAACCGCGTCGTCCGCACCGCCGCTCCCTGCCGGAGCCGCACGAAGTAGAGCCCCGGGGCGAGCGAACGACCCGGGCTCAGGTTCGCTTCGTGCGGTCCGGCACCGAGCGGGCCAACCTCGAGGCGCACCACGAGGCGTCCGGCCACGTCGATCATCTCGAGCCGCGCGGGCTCGGCCGAGGTCAGCGCGAAGGAAACGGGGATCGCGCCTCCGCGTGCCGGGTTCGGGTGGACGGCCTCGAGAGAGAACGCGAGCCCGGCGGCGCTGCCGGCCCCCACCGAGGTGACGGAGGACGGACCGGCGAGCGCGAAGGCGCTCTCGTTGCCGTTCCGGTCCACCGCCGAAAGCTTGTAGTAGCCACCGGGCACCGTGGTCTCGACGTAGTTCGTGTCGGGCGTGGAGGCCACGAGGTTCCCGGACCCGGGCAGGAATCCCGCGCTTCCACCGCGGTAGAGGCGGAAGGTCGCGAAGTCCGCCGCCCCGCTGACGCCCCAGTGCAGGTGGGTGTCGGAGGCGACGACGCTGGCGACGAACGGCGACGGCGCTGGCGGAGCGAGATTGTCGACCGAGTAGCCGTACTCTGCGAACGAGTCGTAATGCGTGAGCGGGTCCGCGGTCAGCGCTCGGACCATGAAGGCGGTGTAGTAGGCCGACGAGGCATTGGCATCGGCGAGCGTCGGCACCACCATGCTGTACTCCCGGTCGCCCGCCGCGGGCTGGGTGCCGAGGTAGTCCCATCCGGCGAGCGAGGTCCCGGCGGGCGTGATCGCGTCCTCGTCCGCGTCGCGCGCGCCGAAGTGCGGGGACGACGACGGCGACAGCGCCTCGACCTGGCGATAGACCGCGTACCCCGTCACGCCACCGTTGCCCGGCGCGTCCACGGACGCGCCCTTGATCCGCAGCCGCGACTGGCGGCCCTGGTCGTTGCCGACGTCCGAGACCAGCAGCACGACGGGGGGAGTCGTGAACTTCACGACCCGGTTGCCGTTGTAGTCCGTGACGAAAACGTTTCCCGCGGGATCCACGGCGACGTCGGTGGCGGGGGCGAACTGGCCCGACCCGGATCCGTACGAGCCCCACTGGGAGATCGAGGTTCCATCGCTGCGGAACTTCTGGATGGACGAGTTCGCGCCGCCATTGGCGACGTAGACGTCGCCATTCGCATCCACAGTCACGTTCGAGAGCGAGTTGGCGGGCGAGTTCGCGATGGCCCACTGCGTCAGGAAGGTGCCGCTCGACGTGAACTTCTGCAGGAGGCCGTTGTGGTCGGTGACGTAGACGTTGCCCGCGGCGTCGGTCGCGATCCCCGTCGGAGCCGAGAACAGCCCGGTGCCGCCACCGAGGCTCCCCCACTGGAGCGCGAAGGCTCCCGCGTTCGTGAACTTCTGGATCCGGTGGTTGTTCGTGTCCGCGACGTAGACGAAACCCAGGGCGTCGACCGCGATGCCATAGGGAACGTTGAACTGCCCGGCGGCCGACCCCGCCGAGCCCCACTGCTGGAGGAACGATCCCGCAGCGCTGAACTCCTCGACGCGGTTATCGGACGAGGTGACGTAGATGTTCCCCTGCGCGTCCACGGCGATGCCGAAGAGGGTGGCGAACTGGCCCGGCGAGGAGCCCGGCGAACCGAACTTCAGGGAGAACGCGCCGTTTCCGGACAGCTTCTGGACCCGGTAGTTGAAGCTGTCGGCCACGTAGATCCAGCCGTCGGCATCGGTCGCCACGGAGTTCGGGGCGTTGAACTGGCCGTTTCCGGAGCCGTTGGCTCCGATGTTCGCCGCGAAGCCCGGCGTCTGCTCCGACGACGGCCCGACCCCGGAGCCGCTGAACTTCTGCACCCGGGCGTTGCCGAGTTCGGTGACGAACACGTTGCCGGCCGCGTCCACCGCGATTCCCGAGGGCTGGTCGAACTGGCCGATGAAGGTCCCGAGGTTGCCCCAGGTCGTGATCGCGGCGCCCTCGGTCGTGAACTTCTGGATGCGGGCGTTTCCGAGATCGGTCACGTAGACGTTCCCGACGGCGTCCACGGCGACCCGCGCCGGCTGGTCGAACTGACCGGCGCCCGATCCCGAACTCCCCCACTGTGCGACGTAGGTCCCGCCGGCGTCGAACTTCTGGATCCGGTCGTTCCCGCGGTCGGCGACGAAGACGTCGCCCCTCGCGTCGATCGCGATCCCCGCCGGGGCGTTGAACTGCCCGCCCGCGGAACCCGTCGAACCCCACTGCAGGACGAAGTTCCCGCCGGCGTCGAACTTCTGGATGCGGTCGGCGCCGTCGGAGACGTAGGTGTTCCCCGCAGCGTCGACCGCGATGCCCACGGCGCTGCTGAACTGGCCGCTGCCCGTCCCCGGCGAGCCCCACTGGCTCTGGAACGACCCGCTGGAATCGAAGACCTTGATCCGGCTGTTGCCCTGGTCCACGACGTGGAGGTTGCCGTCGGGGCTCACGGCGACCCCGGTCGGCGTGTTGAACTTGAGCGGCGCGGTCCCGTAGCCGCCCCAGCCCATCAGGTAGTGACCGTGGCCGTCGAACTTCTGGATCCGGTGGTTGCCCGTGTCGGCGACGTAGACGTTCCCGTCTGCGTCAGCTGCGATTCCGTTCGGCGCGCTCAGCAGGCTCCCGGCGCTTCCGGGGCTGCCCCAGGCGGACGCGAACGTCGGCGTGGTCGGTGCCACGGCGGCGCACGAGCTCCGGGGCGCGAGGGCGGAGACGAGGACGACGGCGAGCAGGGTGCAACACGCGGCCGGGCGGGCAGGCGCTTTCATGGAGTGGGAGCTCCTTCACGCTCGCGAGCGTCCGCGCGCGAATGTCCAGACCGGCGTCCGGCAGATCCGGACGACCATTCGCGGGGATCGGGCGCAGGAACCCTTCGATCAGGCGGCTGAAGATGCCGACCAAGCGTGGACCCGGTACGGACGGGTCCACCACGCGTCGATGCCGGGAAATGTTGTCAGAGCCGGGCAGCCGCGTCCACGGGATTCCATCCGGGGGCCATGATCCGCCGCTGGGCCGCTCCGGTCCGCGGCGTGCGGGGACGAATCGCCCCCGGCCCCGGCACGCACCTCGAAGGCGGGCTCGAGGAGCTCCGGCTCGAGCTCCCACCGCGAGCGGGGGTGCGCCGGGCGGCGTCGGGCCGGGGCCGTGCCGAGCGCAGCTTCGATCCCGTGACGATGGGTTGCCCGGGCCCTCGCCGCGCCGCGCTCAGCGCTCCGCGGCGGCGACCGGTTCTTCCGCGGAGACCTGAGGAACCGGCGTTCCGTCGAGCAGCGCCATCGCCGAGTCGCGTCGCGCGAGGAAGCCCGGCATCTGCGCCTTCGCAAGCGGCGGTTCTGCGGGCACGCTGACCGCCAGCGGGTTGCGGTGCACGCCGCCCTGCAGGAACTCGTAGTGCAGGTGCGGGCCGGTTGCGAGGCCGCTCGAGCCGACGCGGCCGATCCACTGGCCCTGCTCCACGTGCTTGCCCGGCCGGATCCCGGGGGCGATCGCGCTCAAGTGGGCGTAGCGGGTGCGGATGCCGGCCCGGTGGCGGATCTCGACGAGGCGGCCATAGCTGCCGGCCCACCCCGCGCGCGTCACGGTTCCCGAGCCGGTCGCGTGTACGCGCGTGCCGTAGGGCGCGCCGTAGTCGATACCCTCGTGCGGGCGGCGGATCTTGAGCACCGGGTGGTAGCGGCTTCTGGAGAATCCGCTCGTGATGCGGTAGGGGACGGGATAGCGGAGGAACGCCCCGCGGAGCGGCTTGCCCCCCTCGTCGTAGTAGGCGATGCGGCCGTGATCCCCCGGGTAGGGAATCGCGGTCAGCACCCGCCCGTCGTTGTTCAGCTCGATCGCGAGGAAGCGACGGCTGCGGACCGAGCCGTCCGGCCGGACTTCGCGCTCGATCGCCACCCGGAACGAGTCGCCCTTGCGGATGTCCCGGGTGAAGTCGACCTTCCACGCGTAGACGTCGGCGAGGTTGTAAACGAGCTCGTCGAAGCCCCCCGGCTCGAGGCGATCGACATCCCCGCCGAGCTTCGCGAGCCACAGGCTCGACTCGATCACGCCGGTGATCCGGACGGTGTCCACGACGACCGGCTGCACCACGAGGCGCGCGGACCAGGCGGAATCCGACGACACGAACTTCAGCGAGGAATCGGGGTTCAGCTTCAGGTCCAGGCGATCGGGAGGCGCCCCGGGCGGGCCCGAGAGACTCAGGACGACGCCGGGCCGCAGGGTGCGCGGCAGTTTCCAGCCCCGGACCAGCTGGCTGATCTCGTGGATCTGGGCGGCGTCGAGGCCGTTCGCGGACATCAGCTCGGCGAGGGACTCCCCGCGCCCGAGCGTGTCGTGGGCGAAGGAGCGGGGCGGGGCCGACGCGGCCTCCGTCCGGGAGGGAGCGGTGGCCGAGTCGCGCGAGAACAGGGGACGAAGCAGGAGCCCGACGGCCGCCAGCACCAGGATCCCGACCAGCCACCCCTTGCCGTTGCGGATCATGCCGCCGGGGTGCTCGCGGGTGTCGAAGGACCGGGGCTCGCGCAGCGGGACCGGAAGTCTTCCAGGATCATCGGGGCTCTCTCCTCCCTGAGGTCGACCCTCTAGATACCACGAAGGGCCCGGTCGTGTCCCCGGGGCGGCCCGGGATGCGGAATCGCGGGGAGCCGGACGGGACGCTCCCTCTGGCCGGCGGTGCAGCGGGGCCGTCCCGGGATCCCGGGACGGCCCCACCGCGCAATGCAGGCTATCGGCTCGAACGCTGCTCCGATCCCAGAGTGAGCTCCTTCACCAGTGCGTCCATGTGCCAGACCTTGCGCAGCCCTTCCAGGATCCCGCGCGAGTCCACCGACACGCACCGCGCCTGCCTGTCCGTGTAGCCGAACTCCCAGGCGAACGACTGGATGTTGCCGTCGAACACGAGGCCCACGTACTCGCCATTCCGGTCCACCACCGGGCTGCCCGAGTTACCGCCGATGATGTCGTTGGTCGTCGCGAGGTTGAGCGGTGTCGTCGGGTCGATCGTCTTCATCGCCGCGCGGACCGTCGCCGGCAGGTCGTACGGCGGCTGGTCGGCGAAGTCCGCCGAGCGGCCGAACAGGTCGTAGAACGTCGTGTGCCAGGGCACCTCGGCCGTGAGCTCCGTGTAGCGCGCCACCTTGCCGTACGAGAGACGCAGCGAGCCCGTCGCGTCCGGGTAGACCGAGTGGCCGTCGAGCGCGAAGCGGGCCCGGGCGATGTTCGCGCCCTCGAGGGTCGCCACCGCGTCCACGTGCGTCTCGAAGAACTCGCGCTCCTCGCGGTACGACGGGTCGATCGAGAGCGCCCAGCGGATCAGCGGGTCCTTCGACGCCAGGACCGCCTTGCGGCCGCCGTCGAGCAGTGCCTTGCGGAACGCCACGTCACCGAGCTTCGTGCCGAGCAGGATGTCGTCCGCGACCGGGGTCGGCGAACGCCCGTCCAGCGCCGCTTTCACGAACGGGTCGTCCGCGCCGAGCGAGTCGAGGCACGTCTGCAGGTGCGCCGCCAGCACGAACGCCTCCATCTTCGGGTAGGCGGGCGCCGGCGAGAGCAGCCGGAAGCGCTGCGAGGGCAGGTTCGAGTCGCGGTACTCGCGGAAGCGCTTCGCGTTCGGCTTCTCGACCTCCGCCGTCAGCCGGACGATGCCGGTCGCGATGTCCACGAGGCTCGAGAGCCGACGCAGCTCGTGGAACTGCCGGGCTCGCCCGCGCTGGTAGACCGCCTTCTCCGCCTCGGCGATGCGGTCCCACGCCGGCCCGCAGGTCGCGGCCAGCGCCGGGTCCTTCGCGACGCGCGCGCGCAATGCGTCCTCGGCCGCCTTCTTGCGGGCCATGAACTCCGGGTCGCGCAGGATCTCGAGGAAGCCGCGCTCGCGCTTGAGGTTGTTCTCGAGGCCGCGCAGCGCCGGCACCGTCTGGCGCGCCTGCTCCGGGCCCTTCGCCGCCCACGCGTGGTAGGTGTTCACGCGCATCTCCTGCAGCCGGATGCGCAGCGGCCGGTCGATGTCGCGCGAGGCCTCGAGCTGGGCGACCGTCAGCAGCCGGCTCGTGCGGCCCGGGTTGCCCGAGACGAACACGAGGTCGCCCTCGTTCGCGCCCCGGGCGCTCCACTTGAGCCAGTCCGAGGGGTGGTAGGGCCTGCCGTTCTCGTAGATGCGAAAGAACGCGAAGTCGAGGTCGTGCCGCGGGTAGCCGAAGTTGTCGCCGTCGCCGCCGAACGAGGCGATCGAGGCCTCGGGCGCGCAGACGAGGCGCACGTCCTTGAAGGTCTTGTAGCGGTAGAGCCAGTACTCGCCGCCGCGGTAGAGCTCGATCGTCTCGGTCTTGAGGCCCGTGCCCTTCGTGGACTCCGCCTCGAGCTTCGCGATGACCGCCTTGCGCTGCGCGTCGCGCGTCTCGAGGGGCGCCTTCGGGTCGATCGCCGCGTTGACCGCGCCGGTCACGTTCTCCATCGACCAGAGCACCTTCAGCTCGAGGTCGGGGCAGGGGATCTCCTCGGCGCGCGTGCGGGCGAAGAAGCCGTCGTGCAGGTAGTCCTTCTTCGCCGACGACATCTTGAAGAGCTGGCTGCGCGCAACGTGGTGGTTCGTGAGCACGAGCCCGTCGGGCGAGACGAACGCGCCCGAACCGCCGCCGAAGTTCACGCTCGCGTGCTGCAGGTGCTCGATCCACTGCGGCGTCGGCACGAAGCCGTAACGGTCCTTGAGCTGCTGGAGCGGCAGGTTGTCGAAGGTCCACATGCCTTCGTCGGCGAAGGCGGGAGCCGCGAGCGCGAGCACGAGCGCCAGCGCGGCGAGGCGGGGGAGCGTCCGGGACATGGCACCATCCATCCGCCGGCGAGGCCGGCGCTGATTCGGGGTCGAAGCGAGGCGCGGCGGGATGGGCGTCGCGGGAACGGCCGCGGTCCGTGGCCAGCGGGCATCTTGCGCCGTGTCCCGGGGGGGCCGCAACGGGCCCGGGCCCGCGGTCGCGCGCACGGTCGCCGCGCCCGTCGCTTTCGGGGCGGGGGGCGCGCGGCCCGGGAGCGGCGGCGCGTCAGCCGGTCACGAGCTGCATCTCGTGCTGGCCGGCCTCGCGCGTCGCGCCGAGCGAGCGCACGACCTCGGCGGCGGGGTCGTCGGCGGGCAGGTTGAGCCAGCGCACGATGCTCTCCGCCGCGCCGTCCTGGCGAAGCGAAGCGAGCAGCGCGCGGGTCGTCCCCGGGACCTCTCCGGGCAGCGTCGCCAGCTGGAACACGCCGGCGCGGCCGCCCGTGGACCGCGCGATCATCGCGCCCACCGTGCGGCCGCCGCGATTCGCGAGCACGCCCTCGAACGGGGCGCCGTCCTCGCGCAGCGCCGCGAGTGTGCCGTCGGCCCGCTGCCAGGGCTCGGGCGCGGGCCGGTGCTCGCGCACGAACGCGTGCGCCTCGTCCACCGGGACGGGCTCGAGCGCCGGCCCTCCGTCCTCGAACGCGGGGGCCGGGAAGGTCCACACCTCGAGGTCGCGCGTGCGCGCGAACCCGAGGCGCTCGTAGAGCCGGATCGCCGGCGCATTCTGCTCGAGCACCTCGAGCAGGACACGGCGCACGCTCTGACGGCGGGCCGAGGCGAGCACCTCCTGCATGATGCGCTCGCCGAGCCCGCGGCCGCGGAAGTCCGGCGCCACGCCCATGCCGCCGATCCACCCGGTGCCGCGCCGCAGTCCGAGCATCGCGACCGCGACGGCCTCACCCCCCACGCGCAGCAGCCGCGAGGCGGCGCGGTCGAGGTCGAAGGCGACCCGCATGACGCGCATGACGGAGGCGTCCACGTGCATCGGCACGTCGTAGCCCGTGTAGACGAGCGTGAAGAGACCGGCGAGGGCTTCGTCGTCGAGCCCGTCCACGGGCTCGACGGTCTCGGCGGGGGCGTTCGTGGTCATGCGTCGCTCCGGGGGGAAGTGGGTGCGCAGCGTACGCCGGGGCGGAGCGGGCGCGCCCCCGCGTCGCGACGAACGCTCGGGGACCCCGCCCGGGCGCGGAGGGCGGTGGGCCGAGCGGGGGGCGGGTGGCACGAACGATGGCGGCGGGACCGTTGCCGGACCCGCCGCCCGTGTGTCGTGCGAGGTGCCGATGTCGAGCGAGGTGCGGTTACTTCGTGTCCGCCGAGGCCTCCTCGGTCACCTGGTTCGCCTCGATGCTCAGGACGAGCGTCACGTCGTCGCTGAGCATGACGCTGCCGTTGTCGAGGGTCTTGTTCCAGTTGATGCCGAAGTCCTTGCGGTTGACGGTCGTGGTCGCGGTGAATCCGGCCTTCACGCGGCCCGAGCCCGTGTCGCCCGAGCCGAGGAACTCGGTGTCGAAGACGACAGGCTTCGTGACGCCGCGCATCGTGAGGTCGCCGGCGACCTTGTACTTGTTCTTGCCGTTTGCGGTGACCTTCGTGGACTTGAACGAGAGCGTCGGGAACTGCGCCGCGTCGAAGAAGTCGGCCGAGCGAAGGTGGTTGTCGCGACGCTGGTTGTCGGTCGAGATGCTCGCCGTGGTCGCCGTGCCCTCCACCGAGATCTTCGACGGGTCGTCCGCGTCGAAGAGGATCGTGCCCTCGAAGTCCTCGAAGCGTCCGTGCACCCTGCTGAAGAAGTGACGGACGTCGAAGCCCATCTCGGAGTGCGCCCGGTCGATGGTGAACTTCTGGGTGGCGGCGGTCGCGGCCGGGGCGGTGGTGGCCAGCGCGAGCGCCAAGAGCGCGAGACTCAGCTTGTGCTTCACGGCTGCTCCTGTTCGTCCCGCGTTCGCGCGGGGCGTCGTGTGGAGGTGGGGAGGCCTCGGGTCGTGGCGCCGGTCTCCCGGCACCGTTCTCCGAGGATGGCCTATGGACGCGCCGATTCCGGACCCGTTGCGGAATCTTGACGTTCGCTGGACGTGTGTTCCAACACATATCTCGTTTCAGGGGCCATTGACGCGGCTGAACTGGGGGCCACGGGGTCAGCCCCGGGGGAAGGCGAAGCGGCTGCGGTCGCGCTCGAAGGGCTCGACGCTCGTGCGGCCGTCCATGACCAGCTCGGCGGCGATGCGGCCGGTCAGCGGCCCGAACTTGAACCCGTGCCCGGAGCAGGCCGAGACGACCACGGCGCCGGGCACGCCGGGCAGCGCGTCCAGAATGAAATCCTCGCTGCGGGTGCTCGTGTAGAAGCAGGTCTCGGCGTGCAGGCGCTCCTCGACCGGGGGCGCGAACTGCTCGCCCGCGAACGCTTCGAGGTTCCCGAGCGTCGCCGCGTCGGGGCCCGCGGCCTCGTCGGGGTCCTGGCTCGCGCCCGCCACCTCGTGCAGCCCGATCTTGACGCCTGGCCGGCCGAACTCGGGCAGCCCGTAACGGATCCCGTTCTCGCCGGCGCCGAGGTAGACCCACACCGGGAACGGTCCCGGCGCGACGGCGGCGCCGCCGCCGAGGCGGAAGAAGCCGATGCTCTGGCGGCGGACCGTGAGCGCCGGCGCGAGCGCGGGCACGAGCGAGCGCGTCCACGGCCCCGCGGCGATCACGAGCCGCTCGGAGCGCAGCTCGCCCCGGTCGGTCCGGAGGGCGAACGGCCGGGCCGAATAGTCCACGTCGAGCACGCGCGTGCGATCGAGCACGTGAACGCCCTCGACGACGCAGCGGCGCGCGAGCGCGGCGACCGTCGCCGAAGCGGCGACGAGGGCGGCCGTGCGGTCCACGAGCACGCCGGCGACGTTCCCGAGCCGGAACTGGGGGAAGCGCCGCCGGCCCTCCGCCGCGTCGAGCCGTTCGACATCCGCGCCCTCGGTGGCCACCGAGGCGGCCCACGACTCGAAGGGTCCGTCCGGCGGACCGAAGAAGAGCCCCGGGACCGGGTGCCTCAGCGGCTCGCCCGCGTCGGCCTCGAGGCGGGGCCACTCTTCGCGGTGCGCGACCTGGACGAGGCGCACCCACATCGGGTCGCCGTACGTGGTGCGCGTGATTCGCGAGTACCCGTGCGAGCTGCCGTGGTGGTGGCCGGGCCGGAAGCGCTCGATCAGCGCGACGCGCTCGACCCCGCGGCGCGCGAGCTGCCACGCGGTCGCGAGCCCCGCGACGCCCCCGCCCACGACCGCCACCTCGAAGACGGGCGGCCGGCTCAGGCGCGCCCCCGGGAACGGGGGAGGGACGGGTGCCGGGGCCGGAAGTGCATGGGATGGAAGTATCGGCGAGGTTGTCCCGGGCCGGCAAACTCGCCGGCAGTCGGCCGGATCGGTGTCGGTTCCCGTGGCCGGGCCCTCGGGCGCTGGGCTAGCCTTTCGCTCATGCGCCCGCCCCATCACCTTGCTGTCCTCGCGCTCGCGCTGGGCGTGCTTTCGCCCGGGGCACCGCACGCGCAGGCGCTGCCGTCGGGCTTCGCCGACAGCGTCGTCGTGCAGGGCCTCGACCTGCCGACCGCGTTCGACTTCCTGCCCGACGGTCGCGTCGTCGTCGTCGAACAGTCCAGCGGGAAGATCCGCCTCGTCGTGAACGGGCAGCTGGCTTCGGTCGACCCGGTGGTCACGGTGCCGGCCGTGAGCACCGGCGGCGAGAGGGGACTGCTGGGAATCGCGGTGGACCCGCAGTTCCCGGCGCGCCCTTACTTCTACACGCACAACACGTCCACCGACGGCTACATCCACGTCTCACGGTGGACGGTGACGGGCGACCTCGGGAACACGGGCGACGGCGCGCTCTCGATCGATCCCGCGTCGCGGTTCGACCTGCTCGCGCGGCTCGCGGACAACGCGCCCAACCACAACGGCGGTACGGTGGCCTTCGGTCCCGACGGCCGGCTCTACGTGAGCCTCGGGGACGACGCGGTGAGCTGCGCGGCACAGGACCTCACGGCACTGCAGGGGAAGATCCTCCGCCTGAACGTGGACGGCCTGCCGCCCGGCCCCGGCACGGCGTCGTTCTCGCAGCTCACGCCGCCCGACAATCCCTACGTCGCCTCGGCGGACACCGCGGAGCGGCTCGTGTACGCCTACGGGCTCCGCAACCCGTTCCGCTTCCAGATCGACCCGGTGCGGCAGTGCCTCGTGATCGGCGACGTCGGCGAGGTGACCTGGGAGGAGATAGACCTGCTCGGCCTGCCGGGCGTCTCGGCGACCGACGTCGCGCCCGCGGGAAGCAACTTCGGCTGGCCCTGGCGAGAGGGCCCGATGGCCTACCTGACCTGCGGTCCGACCGAGCCCGCGTCCGTGCCGCCGATCTACGCGTACAACCGCTCGGGGATGGGGGCCACGGCGATCATCGGAGGTCCCCTTTACCGCGCCACGCCCGGCAAGCGGAACTTCCCCGCGCGCTACGAGGGCGATCTCTTCTTCGGCGAGTACTACTCGGGGAACCTCTACCGGCTGACGCGCGACGACGCGACCGCGACGTGGGACATCGCGCCCCCCGAGTCCGGCCAGTCCAACCCCGCGTTCTGGGCGAGCGGGTTCACGAACGTGTCCGACTGGCGCATGGGCCCCGACGGCGCCCTGTGGGCGTGCCGGCAGTACTCGGGCAGCTTCAGCAACACGGGAAGGATCGAGCGCATCCAGTACGCGGGCACGGCGAGCGTGCCCCCGGGCGTCACGAGGCCCGGCCTGCGACTCTCGGTGTACCCGGTCCCGGCGCGCGACCTCGTCACGCTGACGTGCGAGTCGGACGCCGTGCGCTCGCCGAGGCTGGCCGTCTACGACCTCAACGGGCGCGTGGTCCGCGAGTTGCCCGTTCCGGCGACGCTGCCGGCTGCCGGGACCGCGCGCGTGACGTGGAACGGTCGCGACGGGGACGGACGCCGCGTCCCGAACGGGATCTACTTCGCACGCCTGGTCGACGGATCGTCCGACGCGCGTGCCGCGATCGTGATCGCCCGCTGAGCGCAGGCGTCCTCGTGGCCGCACGCGGCCCGGGTTGCCCGGGAAGCGCGATCGGCTAGACTCCGCGCGTCAACCCATCAGCGGCACTTCCCGGCCGCCCGCACGGGCGGCCGTTCCCGACGGAGGACCGGATGAACCCCATTTCGACGGGCGGCATCGCCCCGGTCGACGCGCGCAGGCTGCCCGAGTACGCGCCCACGACCTACGTAGACTTCAGCCAGCCCGCGAACCGCGCGGCCTTCGAGAAGGCGCTCGCCGACGTCCGCGCGAGCTTCGGCCGCGAGTACCCGCTCGTCATCGGCGGCGAGCACGTGAAGGGCGCGAAGACCTTCACGTCCACCAACCCCGCGAAGCCCTCCGAGGTGCTCGGCACGTTCGGCGCCGCGAGCGCCGAGCAGGCGAAGCAGGCGGTCGAGACGGCGTACGCCGCGTTCCCGAAGTGGGCCCGCGTGCCGGCGGCCGAGCGGGCGGCGTACCTGATCGAGGCGGCGAAGCGGATGCGGGAGCGCCGGAACCACTTCTCGGCGTGGATGGTGCTCGAGATCGGCAAGAGCTGGGTCGAGGCTGACGCCGACACCGCCGAGGCGATCGACTTCATGGAGTACTACGCGCGCGAGATGCTGCGCTACGCGGGACCGCAGGCCGTCCACCAGATGCCGGGAGAGAAGGACTCGCTCGTCTACCTGCCGATCGGGGTCGGCGCCGTGATCCCGCCGTGGAACTTCCCGCTCGCGATTCTCGTCGGCATGAGCACGGCGGCGATCGTGACGGGCAACACGGTGGTGCTCAAGCCGGCGAGCGACACGCCGGGCATCGCCTGGCAGTTCTACTCGCTGATGGAGGAGATCGGGCTGCCGGCCGGCGTGCTCAACTTCGTCACCGGCGGCGGCGCCGTGGCGGGCGACACGATCGTGCGGCACCCGAAGACGCGGTTCATCTCGTTCACGGGCTCCAAGGAGGTCGGGCTGGGCATCAACCGGCTGGCGGCCGAGGTCGTGCCGGGGCAGATCTGGATCAAGCGCGTCGTCGCCGAAATGGGCGGCAAGGACGGCATCGTCGTGGACGACGAAGCCGACCTCGACGCCGCGGCGCTCGGCGTCGCGCAGTCGGCGTTCGGCTTCCAGGGCCAGAAGTGCTCGGCCTGCTCGCGCGCGATCGTCGTGGACTCCGTGCACGACGCGTTCGTCGAGAAGTTGCTCGCCCAGGTCGCGAAGATGGTGAACGTCGGCGACCCGGCCACGTACGGCACCTACATGGGCCCGGTGGCGAGCGAGCGCGCGATGAAGACGATCCTCGACTACCTCGAGGTGGGGAAGAAGGAAGGCAGGGTGCTGACCGGCGGCGGCCGCGTGGCCGGTGCCGACGGCTGGTTCGTGCAGCCGACGATCATCGACGACGTGCCGCGCACGGCGCGCATCGCCCGCGAGGAGATCTTCGGTCCCGTCCTGGCGATCCTTCGCGCGAAGGACTACGACGACGCGCTCGCGATCGCGAACGACACGGACTACGGGCTCACCGGCGCCGTGTACACGAAGAACCCCGCGAAGCTGCAGCGCGCCCGCGACGAGTTCTTCGTCGGCAACCTCTACCTGAACCGCAAGTGCACCGGCGCGATGGTGGGCTGCCACCCGTTCGGCGGCTTCAACATGAGCGGCACGGACTCGAAGGCCGGCGGCCGCGACTACCTGCTGCTGTTCCTGCAGGCCAAGAGCGTCGCCGAGAAGGTCGGCTGATCCGGATCGCGCTTCGCGAAAAGCGGCGGCCGGTGGCGCGAGCCACCGGCCATTCGCGTTCCCGGTCGGCGAGTCAGCGGTAGAGGATCTTGATCACGCCCCAGGTGCGCTGCTTCGCGGGGTTCACGATCCCGGCGCACGAGTGGCTGACGTGGGCGTCGAAGAAGGCCTGGTCGGCCGCGTCCACGGTGCCGTCGCAGGTGAAGTCGGCCGTCGGATCCGTGGTGCCCAGCTTCGCGGCGAATGTCGTGCCGTCGGGGTCCGGCGAGCCGATGACCACGCCGTCGCCGTTCTGGTCGGGCGAAGCCAGCGCGTAGGACTTCAGGTAGATGCCGTTGGCGTAGACCTCGACGCTGCCCGCGGGGCCGGTGCCTCCGACGCGGGGGTGGAAGTCGATCGCGCCATTCGTGTCCGTGATCCCGGTCAGCGTGCGCTGGGTCGTGTTGACGACGTAGGGATCCGAGGCCATGCCGGGGCACAGGTAGGCCCCTGGGCAGTTGTAGAAGACGATCGTCACGTCGGCGAGAGGGATCGGGAGCGACGTGGCATCGCGCACCACGACCGCAAACGAGAGATCTCCCAGCGGGCAGGTCACCATGCAGTCGGGAAGCGTGGAGGCAACGGGGTCCGGCACGCCGGTGACGGCGCGCGCGGGCGAGACGGACAGGGCGAGGGCGAGGACGACGAGCGGCAGCAGGTCGCGCATGGGGCCTCCTCGGCGTGGGGTTCCGGAGGGCGGACGTGCGACGACTCTAGACCCACGGCAGGGCTCGAGCCACGGGAAAGCCGCGGGAACCGCAGTGAATTGGGGTCCGCTCGAGTACGAGCGGCCTCGTTCAGGCGTCGCGTCGACGCGCGCGGGGCCCCTTCGTGCGAGATCCCGCATTTCCGCCGCACGCGACGGCGATCTGCGAATCCCGTCGCATCCCGGCTCGCGCTCGCACCCTTCGGTACATGGGGGGCCGGGCGCCGCACGGCGACGCCGTGCGCCGCGGTCAGCGCGCCCGGCGCTTCCGCGTCGGACGCTTCGTCGCGGCAGCGCCCGCGGAGGCGCCGCGTCCGGCGGGCTTGCGGGCACCGGCGGCCGCCGGCCCCGGGCCTCGTCGCTCGAGTACGCTCTCAAGCGACGCCCCGGGCAGCGCGTTCAACACGTCCGCGGCCGTGAGGCCCGCGCGGCGCGCCTGGAAGACGCCGAACTTGAGGTTCTCGAGTTGCCCGGTGGCGTGCGCGTCGGTGTCGATCACGAACCGGCAGCCCTTCGCCTTCGCCGCGCGGGCGTGCGAGTCGTTGAGGTCGAGCCGGTTCGGGCCGGCGTTGATCTCCATCGCCACGCCGTTGCGCGCCGCCGCCTCGGAGACCTTCTCGATGTCGAACGGCACGCCTTCGCGCGAGCCGATCAGCCTTCCGGTCGGGTGGCCGAACGCGTGCACGTGCGGGTTCGAGACGGCCTTCACCGCGCGGGCGGTCGCCGCTTCGGGCGTCATCTCGAACTTCGAGTGGATCGAGACGATCACCCAGTCGAGGATCGCGAGCGTGTCGTCGTCCAGGTCCAGCGTGCCGTCGCCGAGGATGTCCACCTCGAGCCCGTGCAGGATGCGGATGCCCCCGTGCCGCCTGCGCGCCGCCTCGATCTCGCCGACGGACTTCCGCACCCGCGCCGCGTCGAAGCCGTTCGCCATCGCAAGCGCCTTCGAGTGCTCGGTGATCGCCACGTACTCGTAGCCGCGCGCGATCGCGGCCTCGACCATGGCGTCGATCGAGTCGCGCCCGTCGCTGCGGGTCGTGTGCATGTGCAGGTCGCCGCGCAGGTCTTCGAGCGTCACCAGCTCGGGCAGCCGGCCGTCACGCGCCAGCGCGATCTCGTCGTTGGCCTCGCGCAGCTCCGGCGGGATCCAGGCGAGGCCGAGCTTCGCGTAGACCTCCTCCTCGGTGCGGCCGGCGAGGACCTTGTCGCCCTTCGTGAGGCCGTACTCGTTCAGGCTCCAGCCCTTCTCGATCGCGAGCTTGCGCAGCTCGATGTTGTGCGACTTGGAGCCCGTGAAGTAGAGCAGCGCCGCGCCGAAGCTCGTCGCGGGCACGATCCGCAGGTCCACCTGCAGTCCGCTCCGCAGGCGCACACTGCACTTGGTCTCGCCGCGCCCGATCACCTCCGCCACCGACTCGTGGCCGGCGAAGGCGTCCATCACGGCCTCGGCGTTCCCGCCGGTGGCGAGCAGGTCGAGGTCGCCGACGGTCTCACGCCGGCGGCGGAACGAGCCGGCCAGCTCGACCTGCTTCACGCCCTTCACGGCGGCCACGCGTTCGGCGAGCGCGTGCGCGAGCGGCCAGGCGTCCGAGAGCAGGATGCGGCCCGACCACTGGCTCGCGGTGGCGAGCGCCTTGAGCACGTTCTGCTCGACCTTCTCGCCGAAGCCCGGCAGGTCGCGCAGCTTCCCGGCCTTCGCGGCGGCTTCGAGGGCTTCGTAGTCGCGGATGCCGAGCGTCTCGAACAGCGTCTTCACGCGCCTGGGGCCAAGGCCCTGCAGCTCGGTGAAGTCCACGACCTCGTCGGGAATCTGCTTGCGCAGCTCGTCGTCGAGCGCGGTGTGCCCCGTGGCGACGAGGTCGCGGATCTTCGCGGCGAGGTCCTTGCCGATCCCCTTGATGGCCTCGAGCGCGCCGGGCGTCCCGGCGATGGCCGACATCGCCTCGGAGTGCGCGCCGACGATCCGCCCGGCCTCGCGGTAGGCGCGCACCCGGAAGGGGTTTTCGCCCTGGATCTCGAGGCGGATCGCGAGGCGCTCGAGGATCCGCGCGATCTCGGCGTTGTTCACTTCGACGCCCCGATGCGCTTGAGGAACTCGGACTCGCTGATCACGGTGATGCCCAGCCGCTGCGCGTCCTCGAGCTTGCTGCCCGCGCCGGGACCGGCCACGACGAGCGTCACCTTCCTGCTCACGCCCGAGGTCACGCGAGCGCCCGCGCGCTCGGCGAGCCGCTGCGCGTCGGGGCGCGGCATGGTCTCGAGCCCGCCGGTGAAGACGACCGTCTCGCCGTCGAGGGGCCGCGGGCCCGAGGGCCGCGCCTCGGCCGCCGGCCGCACGCCGGCCTTGAGCAGCCGCTCGATGACCTTCCGGTTGCGCTTGTTCGAGAAGAAGTGGTGGACGCTCTCGGCGACCTCGGGCCCGATGCCCCGGATCTCCTGCAGGTCCTCCTCGCGCGCGTCCATGATCCCCGAGAGCGCGCCGTAGTGGTCGGCGAGCAGCTGCGCGACGGTCGTGCCCACGTGCTCGATGCCGAGCGCGAACAGGAACCGGTCGAGCCGCGGCTTCTTGCTGGCCTCGATCGCCTGCGACAGGTTGTCGATCGACTTCTCGGCGAAGCCCTCGAGCCCCACGAGGTCGATCGGCGTGACGTGGTAGATGTCGGCGAGATCCTTGACGAGCCCCTTCTCGAGCAGCTGCTTCACGGTCTTCTCGCCGAGTCCGACGATGTCCATGGCGCCGCGCGAGGTGAAGTGGGCGATGTGCCGCTCGAGCTGCGCCGGGCACGAGAGGCCGTTCGTGCACAGGTGGTAGGCGCCCTCGCGCACGACCTTCGCCTCGCACACCGGGCAGGTGTCGGGCAGCGCGAACGGCTTCGCGCCCTTCGGCCGGTGCTCCTGGAGCACCTCCACGACCTCGGGAATGACGTCGCCGGCGCGCCGCACGCGCACGGTGTCGCCGATCCGCACGTCCTTGCGGTCGATCTCGTCCTGGTTGTGCAGCGTCGCGCGCGAGACCGTGACCCCGGAGACGTCCACGGGCTGCAGCAGCGCGACGGGCGTGAGCTTCCCGGTGCGTCCCACCTGCACGACGATGTCGAGCAGCTTCGTCACCTCGACGCGCGGCGGGAACTTGAAGGCGAACGCCCAGCGCGGCGAGCGCGAGCGCACGCCCAGCCGCGCGTGCGTGGAGCGATCGTCCACCTTCGCGACGACGCCGTCGATCTCGTAGGCGAGCGCGTCACGCTTCTCCGCGAACTTCGCGTGGTAGGCCACCACGGCCTCGATCCCGTCGCAGCGCTTCGCCGACTTCTCGACGTGGAAGCCCCAGGCGCGCAGCGCCTCGAGCATCGCGTGCTGCGTCGCGAACGTGGCGTTTTCGGAGTCGAGCACGTCGTAGGCGTAGAAATCCAGCTTCCGCGACGCCGTGATCCCCGGGTCGAGCTGCCGCACGGTGCCGGCCGCGGAGTTGCGGGCGCTGGCGAAGGGCTCCTGGTCCTCCTGGATGAGCCGCTTGTTGAGCGCCTCGAACTCGGCGACCGGCATCAGCGCCTCGCCGCGCACCGCGAGCCGGCCGCGGCGGCCTTCGGCGGGGCCCTCGTCGCGCAGCCGCAGCGGGATCGCGCGGATCGTGCGCAGGTTCTCGGTCACGTCCTCGCCCGTCTCGCCGTCGCCGCGCGTCGAGCCGCGCACGAGCACGCCGTCCTGGTAGACGAGCTCGATGCTGAGCCCGTCGAACTTGGGCTCGGCGAGGTAGGTGACCTCGCCCGCGAACAGGCCGTCCTCGAGCCCGAGCCCCTTCTTGATGCGCGCGTCGAACTCGCGCGCCTCCTGCTCGTTCATGAGCGAATCGAGCGAGCCCATGGGCTTCGTGTGCCGGACCTTCCTGAAGCCGGCCCGCAGTGCGCCGCCGACACGAAGGGTGGGGGAATCGGCCGGGCGAAGGTCGGGATGCGCCTCTTCCAGCTCCTGCAGCTCGCGGAACAGCCTGTCGTATGCCCCATCCGAGATGCTGGGCTTGTCGAGCGCGTAGTACCGGTAATCATGCTCGCGGATCTCGGCGGCGAGCTGCTCGATGCGCTTTCGGGCTTCGTCGCGATTCATGGCGTCAGGCCTTCGCGAGGGCGAGGAGGCGCGCGAGGTGCGCGTCCGTGAGGGGCACGATCGAGAGGCGCGAGATGCGCACGAGGTCGGTGGTCTTCAGCACCGCGTCCTCGCGGAAGGTCGCGAGCGGCACCGGCTCGGGCAGCGCCTTGCCCGGCGTCAGGTCCACGACGACGCGCTTCGGGTCGCCGAGCTTCGGGTCCGGGTAGGCCGCGCTCGCGGCGGCGGCGAGGCCCACGGCGCGCTTCTCGCCGCCCGTGTGGTAGACGACCACGAAGTCGCCCTTTTCCACCTTGCGCAGGTGGATGAGCGCGGTCGCGTTCGAGACGCCCTCCCAGACGACGCGCCCGTCCCGCACGAGGTCGTCGTAGGAGTAGTCGGAGGGTTCCGTCTTGAAGAGCCAGGCCGCCATAGGGAGGCGGAGCGTAGCCGGGCGTTCACCGGCCCCGCAACCGGCCGGAAACGGCGGTTGGTGCGGGGGAAACCGGGGCGTAGGATCACGGGCGCCGGGCGAGGAAAGGGCGGCTTCCCGCAATGCGCCGCGCTTCATCAAGGTTCCTTCTGGCGACGACGTTGATCGCCGCTTTCGCCATCGTGCCTTCGGACATTTCGTCCGCTGCCGCCGCTCCCCCCGACGGCGCCTGGGCGCAGCTCGGCGTTCCATTCAATCTCGCTCAGGCCACGTGGGACCACCGTGAGCGGCGGTTTGTCTCAGTCTGGGACCTCACACCCGGTGCCCGCGACTCCATCGAGAACGCCTGGGAGTTCCGCGAGTCCTCGGGCTGGCGACGAATTCGACTGCCGCAGCCACCGGAGGAAATGGTGCCGGCGTGGGTGACGCCCGTGCCGGATGCGGCGCACGACCGATTGCTCTTCTTCGCCTTCCCCGATGGTTCGATCGATTCCACGCGTCTGTGGGCGCTCGACTTCGGGCCGACGCCCCGTTGGGAACTTCTCGATCGGACTTCGAGCGGGCCCAGCACATCCCTCGATGGACGGGCGATACCGAGTCTGGAGACCGACGCGCTCTGGCTCGAGTCCCTGCACTGGTACGACAGTCTGAGCGACATCTGGGTCCGCTCGCTCGCGGACACGGGTACCTGGCGCTTCGTCCGCGAGCAGCCGCAGAGTCCGGGGCCGCCCTGGAAGCGAGCCATCGACCCTTCGCACGATCGCGAGCTTCTCTTCGTGACGACGTCGGACTCCGTTCGGGTCTGGTCGTTGTCGCTGACCGGAACATCCGGCTGGACGCCCGTGTCGATGGGTTCGCCGGCGCCTCTGGGGGTCACCAACCTGGTGGTCGTCCCGGACAGCGCACGCTCCCGGCTGCTGGTCATGTGTTGGAAGGCCTATGACCCGTCCGACACCCCCGCGGTCGAAGCCTGGGCCTGCAACCTTGGAGACACGCTGCAATGGGAGTTCCTCGGCGAGGGCGACCCTGACCTCCTGAGGCCCCTGGTCGGTATCGTGGGCGATACCCTGCTCTTCGGACCTGGTGGAGTGCCAGGACGGGTCGATGCCCGCACGGTGGCGACAACCCTGGGGAATCCGACGCACGCACGAACGCTCGCCGCCCCCTCGTGGCCTCCGGAGTCGCGTGGTGCGGTGCTTGTGCGTGACGCGTCGCGAAACTGTTGGCTGCTCATCGGCGGCCGGCCGGTCGAAGGCACGGCCTACTGGGGTTCGCTCGAGTTCCTGGGGGGACCGCTCGATTCGCTCTGGGAGCTGAAGTTGAGCGGGGGAGACGCCGAGTGGTGGCATCTCCCCGTCGAGGGCGACGTCCCGGTCAGGGCCGACAACTACGCGTGGACGGTGGACGAGAGCGACGGCACGCTCTACCTGCTGAACGGCTGGAATTCCTCGAGCGGGCCCCCTGCGAGTCCGCTGGAATTGTGGGCCCTGCGCGAAGGGGAGGTGCCCGGATGGGAGTTGGTCGCGACCGGTCGGGCGGACGACTGGCCGAGCCCCGGATGCGACCCAGCCTACGCGCCCGCGCTGGTCTTCGACTCCGTGCGGCGCATGCTCGTGTGTTTCGGGTTCAGGGACGGGCAAACCGGTAGGATGTTCGACGAGGCATGGCAGTTCGACGTCGACCATCCCTCCGGCTGGTCCCGCGTGAGTCCGTCGGGGGATCCTCCCGACCTCGTGATGGGCCGTGCATCGGCATTCGACGCGGCCCGTTCTCGTGTCGTGGCGCTCGGGTGGGGGGGGCAAACGGTGATTCTGGACACCGATCCGGAGCTTCGCTGGGAGGTTGCGACGTGTTCCGGCGGGCTGCCGGAGGCCTGCCTGTGGTCTCGCACGGGGATGGGCGCCGGCTACGATCCGATCGGCCGTCGAATGCTCGCGCTCGGCCACCACGATCCGTCCTGGGTGAACATCGGCCCGGGAAGTCCGCTTTTCGAGGTCTCCGCCGGTGAGTCGCTCGGCGTCTCCCGCGAGCTCGAGACCCTCGGCACACCCGGCTGGCAGGCGGCGCCGACTCTCGGATACGACGCCGACCGCGACGCGCTGCTTCTCTTTGGCATCCGCAGCAACGGGCTGCCGATACTGCAGGAGTACCGGTTCCATCGGAGCGGGAAGATCATCGCTCGTCCGCAAGGCTGCGCTGTCCTGCCGGATCACATCGCGCTGCGTTGGATCGCGACGCCCGACGCGAACCTGCGCCTCTGGCGGCTTGCGCCGGGTGACGAGTGGGTGCCACAGGCCGATCTCCACGTGCCCGGCTCGGGAGTGCTCGCCTTCGACGATCGCGAGATCGAGGCCAGCATTCGATACGGATACCGGCTGACCCTGGCGACCGCACCCTACGAGCCCGCGTCGGCCGATGTCTGGCTGACGGCCACGACGTTCCCGTCGTTCTCGCTCGCTCGCCCCTGGCCCAACCCCTCGCGCGGGGCCTTCACCCTCGCGTTCACGCTCGCCGCCTCGGCGTCCGCGGATCTGGAAGTCTTCGACCTCGCGGGCCGTCGGGTCTGGGCGCGGCGCTGGGACGCGCTGTCGCCGGGCCCGCACCACGTCGCGATCTCGCCGGGCGATCTGCCGCGCGGCGGGCTCTACTTCGTGCGACTGCGGCAGGCGGGGCGCAGCGCGACCGCGCGCGTCATCGTCGCGCCCTGAACGCGAAAGGGCCCGCGCCGGTCGCGCCGGCGCGGGCCCTGGCTCGGGAATCCCGAGAGCCCTACGGCCACGCCATCGCGGCGACGCTCACCAGGCTCGAGTCGCGTTCCTCGCTCTGGGCGTAGCCCAGCTCGCGGCCGGCGCCGGGCGCGGCGGCCCGCAGCATGACGTAGGTCGGCGCGTAGCCGCAGATGCGCGTGGCGTCGTCGCCCTCGGCGATGCTCGTGAACCACCGCTCGGGGTCGCCGGCGGCGGCGGCGGCGAGGGCGGCCCTGTCCACGCGCTGGACTTCGGTCTTGATCTCGTCGCCCACCTTGGGGTCGCCGAAGCGCGGGCCGACGTGCGAGAAGTCCACCCCCGCCACGTAGACGGTGGTGCCGCCGAACGTCTTCTCGGCGTCGCGCAGCGCGGCGACCAGCGTCTCGACCGAGGGCTCGTCGCGCGGCGTGCGACCCTCGTCGAGCAGGTTGTAGAAGCCGCCGCACAGGATGGGCACGATCGTGAACGGCGCGTCGCCCAGGCGGCGCTGCAGGTAGAGCACCTGGAACTCGATCGAGTGCTCGTCGCGGTGTGCCAGCTCGCCGCGATACGCAGCCTCCCCGAGCTTCGCGGCGACATGATCCACGAAAGCCAGATCCGTGATCGCCTTGCCGAGCGGCGTCTGGAAGTGCTTGCGCGTGAGCGCGAAGAAGTCTCCCGTGAGATTGTGACCGGTACCCAGGATCACCACGCGCAGCGGCGTCGCCGGCTTCTCGGGCAGCTCCAGGAACGCCCGCGCCATCAGCGCGCCTTCGCGGCGCGGGTCCAGGTGCGGGGCCAGGATCGCGCGGGGGAGCGCGCCGTTCTTCGCGGGCGCGCCCTCGGCCGCGCGCTTCGCGGCGGCTTCCGAGAAGTGCCCGTCCAGCATCTTCTCGAGCTCCTCGCGCTCGGCCGGGTACGAGACGCCCTCGAGCGCGGCGGGGCGGATCTCGAGCCGGTGGTACTGCTCGCGCGTCTCGGACAGCGCGCGCTCGAAGCGCGGCGACTCGAGCATGAGCAGCTCGTCGAGCTGCGCGATGAAGTCGCGGATCATGTTGCCGACGCGCAGGTCCTTGCTCTCGCGCATGACGGCCGCGCTGATGTCGGTCAGCGACACGGTGCCGTCGAGCAGCTGCAGGATCGCCAGCGCCTCGATGCCGAGCACCGGCTGGCCGGGCATGATCCCCATGGGGTCGTTCACGACGAGCAGCTCGCGCTCGCCGTCGCGCACGGGCAGGATCATGAGCCGCCGCAGGCGCGGGTACTCGGGCAGCTCGTCGGCGCTCTCGCGCACGGTGCCGGGCGGCAGGATGATGCGCGGCTTCTCGGCCGCTTCCGGCTCGGCGCCGGGAACGATGATGCGGGGCTTGTCGGGCGGATCGTCGGGTGTGAACGCCAAAGGCTCTCCCGGTGGAGGTGGACGAGGGCCGGAAAGGGGTGAGTCTAGCGGGGCGGGCGCGAGGGTCAAACGCCGCCGCCGGGAATCGCGCTCGCGCCCGCTCCACGCGCGCGTTTCCGCGAACCGCCGGGAATCGGCGTGCGTTCCCGGGCCGGATGCTGCAAGATGCCGGCGGCATGACCACCCAGGCGATGGGCAAGCTCCTCGAGTCCTACCTCTCCGATCTCGAAGGCCAGCCGGGCTTCTGGCGCGGCGTGCGCAACGAGGTGCCCGTGTTCGTGTTCAGCGACGACGAGCACGATCGCATGCGCATCATGTCCCCGATCGGCGTGGTCGAGGAGCTCGAGCCGGATCTGCTGCATATCTTGCTTCAGGCGAACTACGACCGCGCCCTGGACGCGAGGTATGCCATGCGCGGGAACGAGCTGTGGTCGGTCGTCGTGCACCCGCTCGCGACGCTGGCGACGGACGACCTTCCGGCACTGTTCGACCAGGTGATCACGCTCGTGAAGAACACCGGTTCCACGTTCGCGTCCACCGAGCTCGTCTTCAAGTCGTTCCCGGCCGACCAGATCGTGATCGAGACCGACGACGAGGACGAGGAGGAGAACGGAGACTCGGCGGACGACGAGGGCGAGTCCTCCTCGCGATGAATCCCGCGAAAGGAGCCGTGCCGGCCATCGGGATCGACGTGCGCGTGGACCGCGCCACGGTCCTGCCCGGCCGCGTCTGGTGCGCCGAGCGCCCGCGTGCCGTGATCGGCGTCGTGCACGGGCTCGGCGAGCACAGCGGCCGCTACGCGGCCTTCGCGTCGGACCTGGTGAAGGCGCGCTGCACCGTCGTTTCGCTCGACCTGCCCGGTCACGGCGAAGCGCCGGGGCCGCGGGGGGACATCGCGTCGTGGACGGCCGTGCGCGACCAGGTGATCCCGGCGATGTTCACCGCGCCGCGCGGGCTGCCCGACCAGCCCGGCGACCTGCCGCGGATCCTGTTCGGGCACAGCATGGGCGGCGTGCTGGCGCTCGACTACGCCCTCGCGCACCCGCGCGACATCCTCGCGCTCGTGCTCAGCGCCCCGGCCCTGCGCACGCCGATGCCCCCGTGGTGGCAGCTGGCGCTCGCGAACGTCGCGAACGTCGCCACGCCGTCGAGCGGGTTCCCGAACGGCCTGGACCCCAACGGCGTCTCGCGGGATCCGGAGGTGGTCAAGGCCTACAAGGACGATCCGAGGGTTCACGACCGGATCTCGCCGCGATTGTTCTTCGCCTTCAACGAGGCGCGCCAGCGCTGCCTGCGGGACGCGCGCGGGCTGCAGGTGCCGACGCTGATCCTGCAGGGCATGGGCGACCGGCTCATCGAGCCGAAGGGCGCGCTCGAGTTCGCCGGCGCGGCCCCGCACGGCATGATGCGCTTCGTGACGCTCAAGGATGTGTATCACGAGATCTTCAATGATCTCGGACGCGAGGAAGTGATCAAGGACCTCGCGGCGTGGCTCGACGCGGTCCTGGTGGTGTGAGCGGCCCCGGCGGCGTGAGCGCGGGCACGATCGTCTCGGTGCGCACGGGCCGCGCGCAGGAGCGGCCCCGCCCGAAGTGGGACCGGCGTGTCTCGAAGACCTGGGTTTCGGCTTTTGGCAAACAAGAGACACCGGGTCCGGTGCGCGTGACGACGCTGGGCCTGGAGGGCGACGAGCAGGTGGACCGCCGCTCGCACGGCGGGCAGCAGATGGCGGTGCTGGCTTATTGCGCCGATCACTACCCGCTCTGGCGCGAGATCCCCGGGCTCGAAGCCATGGGTCCGGGCGGCTTCGCGGAGAACCTGACGGTTCAGGGTCTTGAAGAGAGCACCGTGCGTGTCGGCGACGTGTACGAAGCCGGCGGCGTGAGATTGCAGGTCTCGCAGCCGCGCGGACCCTGCGCGAACATCTCGCGCTGGTGGAACGAGCCGAGCATGGTGAAGCGCGCCACCGCCACGTCGCGCGTCGGCTGGTACCTGCGCGTGCTGCGCGAGGGCACGCTCGCGCGCGGCGAGATCTTGAGGCTCCTGGAGCGGCCCCGCCCCGAATGGACCATAGCGCGCGTGTTCCGGCTGCGCGTGGGGCTCGAGCAGGACCTTTCGGCGGTCGCGGCGCTGGTCGAGTGCCCCGAACTCTCGCCGGAGTGGCAGGGGCATTTCCGGGAGATCGCGGCGGAGGGGTGAGGGCGGGGCATGCGCCGCGCCCTCCTTGCCTGACCAAAGCGCCGGTCGTCCCGCAGCCGGTCGGCCCGCGACGAGAGCATCGTCCCGATCTCTCGCGACCCGAGATCTTGCGCTTGACGCGTTCTCCGCGCCCGATTCCGCACCGTCCGTGGTCGCTCGCGAATGCGGCGCCTCTGCGCGAGATCCATGGTCTCGCGGACTTTGCGAGTGCTCGCCACGAAAGTTCTCGCGATGAGGCGCGTTCTTGGAGTGGCGGGCACGCACGGCGGCCGAAACCGGGCGTGGTAGAAAGAACGCGCCCCGCCCATCGCCCCCGCGACACCCGCCCCCGTCGCGGAGCTGTCATGAAGTGCTTCTCCGTCGGCCACCTGTCCGACCTCGCCCTGGTCCGTGAGACGCGGGAATGCGTCGCGCGCGATCGCGAGAACACCGCCGCGCTGCTCGCCCGCCTCGGCGAAGTGGATGCCCGCCGGCTCTACGCGGGGACGAAGTACGACTCGATGTTCGCCTGGTGCGTCGGCGAGTTGCACCTGTCCGAAGACGCCGCGGCCAGGCGCCTCACCGTGGCGCGCAGGGCGCGGAGGTACCCGGTCCTGCTCGAAGCGATCGCGGACGGGCGGCTGCACCTGAGCGGTGCCGGCCTGCTAGCTCCGCACCTGACGCCGGAGAACTGCGCCGAGCTGCTCGCCGCCGCGACCCGTTGCAGCAAGGCGCGAATCGAACAACTGCTCGCCGACCGCTTCCCGCGCCCCGACCTGCCGGCCATGCTCGCGACGCTCGTCGCGCTGCCGGCGGCGCCCGCCCCTGCTCCCGCGAGTGGGTCGGAGGCGCCCGGCGTCACTGGCCCGGGCGCGCCCACGACCGGCGAATCGGTGGCGCCGACCGGCCCGTCGTCCGCTTCGACGCACGCGGCCGGAGGCATTGGAACGTCCGCGCAACACGTCCCGGGACGTGTGGAGGTCCAGACGTTGTCAGCGGCCGCCGGGCAGGTCGCGGCGCACGCGTCCTCCGCGGCGGTGGCGGGGCGCTGGCCGACCCGCGCTCGACTCCAGCCGCTCTCACCGGGACGCTACGGTCTGCAGGTGACGCTGGACCAGCGCTCCCACGACCTGCTGCTCGAGGCGCGGGCACTGCTGGGGCATGCGGTGCCCTCGGGTGATCTCGCCGAGGTCTTCGAGCGCGCCCTGGAGGCGCTGGTCGAGAAGCTCGCGAAGCGCAGGTTCGGCGCGGGCCGCAGGCCGTGCGAGAACCGGCAGGGGCCGGCCCGGCGCGCGAAGCGCACACTCGTTCCGAACGAGCGCCACGTGCCCGACCGGGTCAAGAACGCGGTCTGGGAGCACGACGGCGGGCGCTGCACGTTCGTGGACGCGTCGGGGCAGCGCTGCGAGGCAAAGACGCGGCTCGAGTTCGACCACGTGATCCCGGTCGCGCGCGGCGGGCTCTCGACGGCCAGCAACCTGCGGCTGCGCTGCCGCACGCACAATCAGTTCGAAGCGCGGCGGGTGTTCGGTGGGGCGTTCGTGGAGAGCAGGCTCGAGAAAGCGCGCGAGCCCCGTGCGCCACGCACCGGGGTACCGCAGACCCCGCCGTCATGAAGACCCCGCGAGCTACCCCAGCAGCATCCCCAGCGCCTCGTGCCAGCGTTTCATCTCCGCGCGCCGCCAGGCGGCCGGGCGCCGTGGCTTGAACTCGCGGTCGAGGCGCCGCGCGTGCTCCAGCTCGCGCGGCGACGACCAGAAGCGCGTCGCGAGGCCGGCCAGCAGCCCGGCGCCGAGCGCGGTGGTCTCGACGACGCGCGGGCGGCGCACGGGCACCCCGAGCAGGTCGGCCTGCGTCTGCATGAGGAAGTCGTTCGCGGTCGCGCCGCCATCCACCTGGAGCGCCCGCAACCGCGCGCCGGCGTCGCGCTCCATCGCCTCGGCCAGGTCGCATGTCTGGAACGCCAGCGACTCCAGGGCCGCGCGCGCCACGTGAGCCCGCGTCGTGCCGCGCGTCAGGCCCGTGAGCGCGCCGCGCACGTCGGAGCGCCACCAGGGCGCGCCGAGACCCACGAACGCGGGGACCAGCACGACGCCGCCCGTGTCCGGCACCGAGCGTGCGAGCGACTCGCTCTCGGAGGCCTTCGAGAGAATCCCGAGCCCGTCGCGCAGCCACTGGATCGCGGCCCCGCCGATGAACACGCTGCCCTCCAGGGCATACGCCGCTTCACCCCGGGGTCCGCACGCAATTGTCGTCAGGAGCCCGGCGCGAGAGACCACGGGCCTGGCTCCCGTGTGAAGCAACAGGAAGCAGCCGGTCCCATAAGTCTGCTTGGACTGCCCCGGCTTCACGCAGCCCTGGCCGAACAGTGCCGCCTGCTGGTCGCCGGCCACGCCGGCCACCGGCACGCCGTCCGCGAGGCCACGCACGCCGCGTGTCACGCCGAAGTCACCGGAAGAAGCCCGCACCTCCGGCAGCACGCTCATGGGCACGCCGAAGCGCGCGAGCAGCGGCCGCTCCCAGCGGCGCGAGCGCAGGCCGAAGAGCATCGTGCGTGAGGCGTTCGTCGGATCCGTGGCGTGCACCGCTCCGCCGGTGAGCTTCCAGACCAGCCACGAGTCCACGGTGCCGAACGCCAGCCGCCCGGCGCGCGCGAGGCGCCGTGCGCGCGCGTTGTGCGCGAGCGCCCATTCGAGCTTGGTGCCCGAGAAGTAGGGATCGCACACGAGCCCCGTCGCCTGCCGGATCGTCGCGGCCGCGCGGCGCTTGAGCTGCTCGCAGCGCTCCGAGGTGCGGCGGTCCTGCCAGACGATGGCATTGCCGACCGGCTCGCCGGTCCTGCGGTCCCACAGCACGACGGTCTCACGCTGATTGGTCACGCCGATCGCGGCGACCTGGTCCCGCCTTACTTTCGCCGCGGCGAGCGCGCGCGGCACCGCGGCCAGCACGGACGCCCAGATCTCGTCGGGGTCGTGCTCCACCCAGCCGGGCTTCGGGAAGTGCTGGGGCAGCTCCGCGTAGCCACGGCCGCGCACGGCGCCGCGGCGGTCGAGCACGAGCGCGGTCGTGCCGGTCGTGCCCTGGTCGATGGCGAGCACGAAGCTCTTGGATCTGGTCACAGGCAGCCTCCCCTCGCGCGAAGCGACGCGAGTGTCTCAACTCACTCCGGTTCCCAGTGCCCGGGCGATTCTCTCGTCGGCGGCTCTCACGGCAGCTTCCCAGCCATCAATCTCCTCGCGCTCGCGCTCCGGCGACCAGCCCAGACGTCGGCCCATCGCCGCGGCGACCTCGGGCGCGACGCCGACGCCGCGGTCGTCGTCGAGCCAGCGCGTGCTGCGGCGGCGCAGCGTGTCCTCGAGCGTGCGGGCGAACTCGTTCGCCGCCGCGTGTCCGCCGAGCGTCGTCGCGTCGGCCTCCTCGGGCAGCGGCGCCGGCAGCGGGACCGCGTCGTTCGCGAATGTCGCCTCGCGCTTCAGCAACCGCGCGGCCGCCTCGAGCGCGTGGCGGGCCATGACGCGGAACGTCGTGTACTTGCCGCCCGCGATCGTGACGACCGGGCCTTCGACCACCACGCGGTGCTCGCGCGAGGCGCTGCCCACGGCGCCGCCCGAGTCGAGCAGCGGCCGCACACCCGCGTAGGCCGCGATCGGTCGCTCGCGCGCGGCGAGCGGGAAGACGCGCGCCACTTCGGATGCGAGATAGCGCATCTCATCCGGGGTCGCGGCGAGATCCTCGGGAGAAGGCGGCGAGCCGGTCTCGACCTCGGTCGTTCCCACCAGCGAGCGGCCCGCGAACGGCACGACGAAGAACGCGCGGCCGTCCGACGCCGCCGTGACGAGCACGGCGTGTCCGCGGGTCAGCGACGGATAGACCAGGTGCGTGCCGCGCGAGGGCCTGAGCAGCGGGCGCGGGTCGGGCGAACCGGGGGCGAGCATGCGGGTGAGCGCCTTCCGGGTCGCGTCCGTCCAGGAGCCCGTGGCGTTCACGATGACGCGACACCGCAGCTCGCGGGTCTCGCGCGTCTCGCGGTCGCGCAGCGAGAGCTGGACCTCGCCGGAGGCGTCGGGTGCCGGCCGGACCACCTCGAGGTCGCAGCGCGTGAGGATGGTCGCGCCGTGACCGGCCGCGTCGCGCGCCACCGCCACCGCGAGGCGGGCGTCGTCCACGACGCCGTCGGAGTAGAGCCCGGCGCCCAGCAGTCCCTCGGTCGAGAGCCCGGGCTCGAGCGCGACCGCGTCGCGCGCCCGCGCCCAGCCGCGCCCGCTCAGCGCGTCGCGGCCCGCGAGCACGTCGTAGAGCCACAGCCCCGCGCGCAGCTTCCAGCCCGGCAGGCGGCCTCCGCGCACGACCGGCACGAGGAAGCGCACCGGGCGCGCGAGCGTGGGCGCCATGCGCGCGACCGTCGAGCGCTCGGCGAGCGCCACGCGCACGAGCGCGAAGTGGCCGTGCTCGAGATAACGCAGCCCGCCGTGGAGCATGTGGCTCGAGGCGCTGCTCGCGCCGCTCGCGAGGTCGTCGCGCTCGGCCAGCGCGACGCTCCAGCCCGCGCGCGCGGCCAGGCGCGCCACCGCGAGACCGGTGACGCCGCCGCCCAGCACGAGGAGGTCCAGCGTCACGCGCGGTCGGCCTCGGACGGGCCCAGCGCGTCGTCGAGCATGCGCTCGAGGTCGCCGAACTTCGCGCGGTAGTCCACCTGCGAGCGGGCGATGACGTCGCGCGCCGTCTCGGCGCCGTAGACGCCGGCCATCTCCACGGCGGCTCCGGACGAGCCGGGCATGTCCTTGTAGGTGAGGAAGTAGTGCTGGATGCGGTCGATGAGCACCGGCGGGCAGTGCTCGAGCTCGGTCCAGCTCTCGTACGTCGGGTCGCTCTCGAGCACGGCGATGAGCTTGTCGTCCACCTCGTCGCCGTCGAACATGCGCAGGCCACCGATGGGGCGCGCGCGCACCATGAGGCCGCCGTGGTTGATCGCCCGCTCGGTCAGCACGCACACGTCGAGCGGGTCGCCGTCGCCCTTGAGGCCCCGGCGCTTGGTTTCGCGCGCCGCGAGCGCCGCCACCGAGTCGCCGCAGAGCGTGCGCGGGATGAAGCCATAGGGCTCCGGCGAAAGGCTCGAATAGCGCTGCGGGCGGTCGAGCTTGAGGATGCCGCTGCGCTTGTCGATCTCGTACTTCACCGTGTCGGCCGGTACGAGCTCGATGTAGACCGTCACCACGCCCGGCGCCCGCGGCCCGGTCGAGAGTCCGTGCCACGGGTGGGACTGGAACAGGAGGGTGAGAAGACGCGCGGGATCGTCGGGTGGTCGGGAGTTCATCGGGATTTCCTCTTCGCGGAGGCCGGCGTGGTCGCGCGGTCGCGCGCGGCCGGGCCGGTCGTCCACTTCGTGAGCCAGTCCAGCTGGAACCGCATCGTCGCGAGCTGGTGCCGCGGCTGGTGCGGCAGGTGCCCTTCACCCGGCAGCAGCAGCAGGTCGGTGGGAACGCCGCGGGCCTTCAGCGCGTGCCACATCTCGAGCGCCTGCGTGGCGGGTACGCGGAAGTCGTCGGCACCATGCACGAACGCGGTCGGCGTCGTCACGCTCCCCGCGTGGTAGAGCGGCGATCGGCCCACCCAGGCCGCGTCGTCCTCCCAGGGCCACGAGCCGAGGTACCAGCGCCCCAGCTCCGGCGCGTCGCCCGCGAGCATCGCGCCGAGGTCGGTCATGCCGGCGCCGACCACCGCGGCGCGGAAGCGGTGCGTCCTCGTGACGGCCAGCGCGGCGAGGTAACCGCCGTACGACCAGCCGCAGACGGCCGTCCGTGCGCTGTCGGCCAGCCCCAGGCGCGCGAGCTCCGACGCACCCGAGAGCACGTCGTCAAGATCCACGCCGCCCCAATCGTGCTCGATCGCACCGCGGAACGCCTCGCCGTAACCGGCGCTCCCGCGCGGGTTGGGAAACAGGATCGCCCAGCCTCTCTGGACGAAGAGCGGGTAGGGATAGACCGGGTTGCCACCGGTGAACGCGTCGAGGTGGGTCCAATCCGGCCCGCCGTGGAGCACGACGAGGAGCGGCGGCGGCGCGCCGCCGGGCGTGAAGCCGGGCGGGGAGACGAACAGCCCCTCGACCTGGCGCCCGTCGCGGCTCGACCACGTCACGACCTGCTTGCGGAACGCGGGATGGTCCGCGATGTCCGGGCTCACCTCGGTGAGCGGGTGCGGGAATCCGTCGGGCAGCGGCCAGATCCACACGTCGGGGGGACTCGTGGACTCCTCGTGCGTCCACGCGAGCACGGGGCCCGGTCCGCCGAGGCTCGCGTCCTCGTCGATGCCGGTGGACTTCATGACCGGCTGCACGGGCCGCGCGTCCGAGAACGCGCGGAAGATCCTCCGGTCGGTACGGTCGATCGCGGTGAAGAGCAGCGACTCGCCGCCTCGCTCCCACAGCGCCCCGTCGCCGGCGCGCGCGCCCTCGGCCTGTCCGTCGAAGTGCACCGTGAGGTCCGCGGGGCCGCCGCCCGCGGCGTTGATCAGGTACAGGTGCCGGTTCGACCACCAGGTCGTGTCGCCGTCGGGCTGGCCGATGAACGCGACCCAGCGCCCGTCGGGCGAGAAGGACGGCAGCTCGTCCTCGCCCGGGCGGCGCACGAAGGACACCGCAGCACCGCCGGCGACCGGCACCATCCACAGGTCGCTCGCGAGCGCGCCGGCCGGGTCGGGCGTCGGCTGCGCGGCGAAGACGACCCGCCGGCCGTCCGGGTCGATCGAGAAGGACGTCACGTGCAGATCACCGCCCGTGAGCCTCGTTTCGCGCTTCGTCGCGACGTCCACCTTCCAGAGCCGGCTCCACGCCACGCTGGAGTCGGCAGGCTCGGCACCGCCGACCGTCGAGTCCGTGGCGGCGCCCCGCCCGCTCGAGAGGAAGCAGAGAAAGCGCCCATCGGCGCTCCACTGCGGCGATCGCACCCCGCCGGGCGTGTCGGTGAGCGGGCGCGGCTCGCCGCCCGCGACGGGCAGCAGCCAGAGCTGGCCGGCGCCCGGCCCACCCGGCGCCCCGCCGGGCAGCGGACGGTCGGAGACGAACGAGAGCGAGCCGCCGTCGGGCGACCACCGCGGCGAGGTGTCATGCGCGTTGCCCGTCGTGAGCCGCCGCATCCCGTCGAGAGGCAGCCTCGCGAAGCCCTTCGCGCCGTCGGACCGCGCGGCATCGACCGGGGCGAGCCACAGGTTCGACCGGTATTGCGAACTGTCGCGAGCGAGCTCGGTCAGCACGAACGCGATCGTGCGACCGTCGGGAGAGACCTGGGGATCGGCGACGCGCTTCAGGCCGAGGATCGCCTCGGGCGTCCAGGGGACCGTCCCGGCACCCGCAACCGACACGAGCAGGGCGGACGCCACGGTGACGGGAAACAGGGCTCTCAAGCGGGATCCTCCATTCCATGGGGGATGTTGCGAAGCACGCCGCAAGATACCGCAGGGGGCCGCGCAGGCACGAAGGGGGAGCCGGCCGGGCGGGCGTGCATCCCGCGGGGTGCCCGCCGCATCGGAGAGGGGGGCCCGGCAACCCCCGACGTCACGAACGCACGCGCGTACGGACGGGCCGGGCCCTTCTCTTCCGACCCGTACCGGAGCCCGCCTTGAGCACCCTGAAGATCCTCGCGATTCCCGGAAGCCTTCGCCGCGCCTCGTACAACCGCGCCCTCACGCGTGCCGCCGTCGAGCTCGCCCCTGCGGGCGCGACCGTGGAGATCGCCGAGCTGCACGGCATCCCCGTCTACGACGAGGACGTGAACTCGGCCGGCGCGCCGCAGGTCGTGCTCGACCTCAAGCGTCGCATCGCCGAGGCGGACGCGGTGTTCATCGCGACGCCGGAGTACAACCACGGCGTGCCCGGCGTGCTCAAGAACGCGATCGACTGGACGAGCCGCAGGCCGAGCCAGCCCTGGAAGGGCAAGCCCGTCGCGATCGCGGGTGCCTCGGATGGCGGCTTCGGCACGGTGCGCGCGCAGCTCGCGCTGCGACCGACGCTCGCGTGCCTCGGCGCGATGGTGGTTCCCACACCGCAGGTGCACGTCTCGTTCGCGCAGGACAAGTTCGACGCCGAGGGCCGGCTCACGGACGAAAAGACGCGCGAGAAGCTCCGCCAGCTGCTCGTAGCGCTCGCCGGGCAGGTCGGCGAGCGCCATCCGGCCTGAGGCCGGCGCCCGGGGTCAGCTCAGGCCCGAGAGCACGTGCAGGTCCACGAGGTGCATGTAGTAGTTGTACCCGTGGCTCGACCCGTCCGAGTTCGTGCGCACGCGCCCGATGCGGAAGATGCCCGTCGGGTCGGGCGGGCTGATCTCGCGGAACACCTCGCGCTCGCCGGTCTCCGAGTCCACGCGGTAGAGCTTCGCCGGCAGCTCGTTGAGGCGGTAGACGATCAGGTTCCGGCCGTCGGGCAGCCAGTGCACGATCCGGTCGGCGCGGTCGAGCGTCGTGACCTGTCGCGGGTCCCCGCCGGCGATGGGATAGACCCAGTGGTCCTGGTCCGCGCTCAGCCCCGAGACCGAGGCGCCGTCGGGGAGCAGGCGCAGCTCGAGGTAGTCCATGCCTTCGGGCGTGAACGCCCGCGCCTCGCCCGTCTTGAGGTCCACGTCGTAGAAGCGGATGCCGCGGTCGCCCTCGTGAGCGCTCGTGACGATGCGGTCCATGCCCGGCTGCCAGACGGCGTAGAGCATGTGCAGCGTCTCGTTGGGGATCGGCCGGGTCTCGCCGACCCCGGTCGGCAGGATGGACATGCGGCCCTGCTCGCCCGGCCGGTTCGCGGCGCTGATCACCCACTTGCCGTCGGGGGAGATGGACCGGCCCGTGCCCTCGCCGAGCCGCACGGCCGCCGAGCCGTCGGTCGGCCGCAGGTACACCGAACCTGTCTCGCCGCCGCCCTCGGCGCTCTCGTCGAACAGGATCATCCGCCCGTTGGCCGAGATGTCCTGCAGCAGCGACCAGTCGAGCCACGAGAGGTCCCGCTCGCGCGTCTCTCCGGCCCCCAGGAAGTTGATGCCCGCGCGCTCGATGCCGTGGCCGACGAGCACGCGGCCGTCGCGCGCGATGTCGTGCACGGTCAGGTTGCTCGCGAGCTGCAGCACCTGGCGCAGGCGGCCGTCCAGCGACATCGCGTAGAGGCCCCGCGCCGCGCCGCCGCGGTCGGCCGTGAACCACACCTCGCGGCCGTCGGGTGACCACGCGAGTCCGCGCAGCGTCCCCCAGCCGTCCGACAGCACGCGCCGCTCGCCCTTGCGGTCCACGAGGCAGATGCCGCCCGAGTCGGTGCCCCGCGACGGGTGGTCCGAGAACGCGAGCAGCGAGCCGTCGGGGGAGAGGCGCACCTGGCCGATCCAGCCGGCGGTCTGGTAGAGCACGTTCCCGACCGGGTACTCGAGCCGGATCATGCCCTGGCGACTGCGCACGACCGCGAGCTGCTGCCCGTCCGGCGACCAGTCCGCGCAGTGCACGTCCTCGAGCAGCTCCCGCGCCGCGCCGCCCATGCTCGAGACGCGGGCGAGCGTGCCGCGGCGGTCGAACGAGGTCATGAACTGCGAGCGCAGGACGACCGCCATCTCGTTCACGGAGGAGACGCTGAGCAGGTCGCCATCCACGAACCCGAGCGAGCGCGCCTCCGGGTTGCCGAGGTGCGACCAGAAGAGCTCGAGCGGCTTGCCCTCCCAGCTCGCGCTGTAGACCACGGAGTGCCCGTCGGGCGTGAAGCGCGCCGACCAGATCACGCCGCGCCGGAACGAGACGCGCTGGAAGCCGACCTGCGACTCGGCCGTGCCGGCCTCCGCGGGGGCGGCGGTGCGGGCGCCGATCGAGCGCGCCACGGCCTCGAGGGCCCAGCCGAAGTCGCGCGCCGACTCGAAGCGGTCGGCGGGCAGCTTCTCGACGCAGCGCCGCAGCAGCGGCCCGAGCATCGGCGCCTGCTGCAGGATCGCCGGGTCGAGCGGCGGGAGGTCCTCGCGAACGATGGCGGCCATGCTCTCGACCGACGACTCGCGGTGGAACGGCGCGCGGCCGGTGAGCATCTCGTGCAGCACGCAGCCGAGCGCGAAGAGGTCGGCGCGGTGGTCCGCGGGCTCGCCGCGCACCTGCTCGGGGGCCATGTAGCCCACCGTGCCGAGCACGCGGCCCATCTCGGTCATGGCGGTCGCGACGAGCGAGTCGGCCGGCGCGCCCGAGCCGCCCTCGTCGCGCACGAGCTTTGCGAGGCCGAAGTCCAGGATCTTCACGTGCCCGTCGTTCGTCACGAACACGTTCTCGGGCTTGAGGTCGCGGTGCACGATCCCCTTCGCGTGCGCGGCCGCGAGCCCCTGGGCGATCTGGATCGCGAGGTCGAGCGCCTTGCGCAGCGGCGGCGGGCCTTCGCCGAGCCGGGTGCGGAGCGTGTGGCCCTCGAGCAACTCGGTCACGACGAACGGGGCGCCCTCGTGTGAGCCGACGTCGAAGATCGCGACGACGTTCGGGTGGTTGAGCGCGCCGGCGGCGCGCGCCTCCTGGTCGAAGCGACGCAGGCGTTCGCGATCCGAGCTGTAGGCCGCCGGCAGCACCTTCACGGCCACCTCGCGGCCGAGCCGCTCGTCGCGGGCGCGGTACACCTCGCCCATCGCACCCTTTCCGATGAGGCCGAGGACTTCGTATCGGTCGAGACGCGTGCCGGTTTCCAGGGCCATTTCGCGGGAATCCTCTCGAGATGAGGGCGGGAGGCGGGAGGCTGGGGAGACGGTCAGGAGCCGGACTTGAGCCCCGCGGGCGGCGGCGGCTTGGGCCGGTCGTACTGGTTGAGCTTGGGATCCACGGGCGTGAAGCGCGAGACCGACGCCGGCTTCCCGCGCTTCAGCGCGGACCGCAGCGCGCTCGGGCCGAACTTCTCCGCGAACTTCACGACGCCCGCGGCGCCGCCGAAGTCCTCGAGCCGCTCGCCGAGGTAGTTCGACGCCAGCAGCTGCTTCGTGGCCGCTTCCCACCGGATCGTGTGCGGGAGCTCGAGCTGTTCGCGCGTGGTCCGGTCGAGCTGGATCTCGAGCGACTCGGGGCGGAAGGCGCGCGGCTCGAGGAAGGGCCCGCCGATCGAGCCGCGGCAGAGGGCGAACATGATCCGCGGGTCGCCGGGATGACGCCGCACGAGCGTCTTCGTCGAGTCGCCGTAGATGAAGCGGCGCTCGAACGCGTCGAGCGAGTACTCGCGGCCCTCGACTTCGGCGACCTTCGCCTGGAAGAACCGGCCGTCGGCCGAGGTCATCTGGGCCACGGACTCGTAGCGCTGGAACATGTGGCGCGGGACGAGCAGCAGCAGCGTCGCGCGCTCGACGACGAGGAAGTTGTAGGCGTTGATGGCCCAGGCCAGTCGCGTGCGATCGTCCATCGTCGAGGGGTGGACGTCGGAGAAGAACTCCCTGTGGATCGCGTCGAGCCGGTCCGAGTGCTTCTTCGACCAGATGTTCTCGTCCACGTAGAGCTGCTCGTAGTCGAAGCGTGTCTCGAACGGGGCCTTGTGGCCGTCGCCGATCCGGATCACGTAGCGGTCGAGAAGCGACTGCCAGAGCGGCCACGGGTGGGGCGCCGGGGCGGCCCCGGCCGGGCCCGCCGCGCACAGCAGCGCGAGGGCGAAGGCGCCGGCGGCCGACCGGGCCAATCCGGAGAGGCGAATGGACGGGAACATGGACGGAGACAATACCGCGCGGGCCGAACCGCGCGAAAGCGCCGAGGCGCGGCCTGACCAGTTCTTTGCGACCGCGCGGGCCCGGGGCCGTGCGGAATGCCCTCACGCCGCGGGGCGGGCCGGGTCGGCAGCCCACGCGGTGTTGCGCTAACCTGCGGGCTCGTCCTTTCGGCCCCTCGATTCCGCCTGCCCCGGGAGCTCTTCATGGAATACCGCAAGCTCGGCCGCTCCGGCCTCCAGGTCTCCGTCCTCTCGCTCGGTTCGTGGACCACGTTCGGGGGCTCGCTCGGCACCGAGGACGCCGTGCGCATCGTCCGGCGAGCCTTCGACGCCGGCGTCAACCTGTTCGACACCGCCGACGTCTACGTGAAGGGCGGCGCCGAGCATGCGCTGGCGGAGGCGATCCGCGACCTGCCACGCGAGCAGCTCGTCATCGCGACGAAGTGCATGGGGCGCGTCTGGGACGGGCCCCTCGGCCGCGGCCTTTCGCGGAAGCACATCTTCGACGCCTGCGACCAGAGCCTTCGTCGCCTGGGCGTGGACTACCTCGACCTCTACCAGTTCCACGCGCCCGACGCCGAGACGCCGATCGAGGAATCGCTGCAGGCGTTCGAGGACCTCGTGCGCAGCGGCCGCGTGCGCTACGTCGGCTTCTCGAACTTCGACCACCACCCGAAGCTGGCGCTGCAGGTCGCGGCCATCCAGAAGCGCGAGGGCTGGACACGCATGATCTCGTCACAGCCGCGCTGGAACCTGGTGGACCGGCACGTCGAGCGCGAGCACGCCGCCTTCTGCCGGCGCAACGGCATGGGCATGCTCGTTTATTCGCCGCTCGCCCAGGGCGTGCTCACGAACAAGTACGCCGGGGGCGCGCGGCCCGAGGGCAGCCGGGCGACGAACGACTTCAAACACTTCCTGGAGGCCGAGAAGGCGCTCACGCCCGAGAACGTGTCGGCGGCCGAGCGCCTGGCGGACTGGTGCGCGGCCCGGGGGCTCGAACCCGCGCCGGTGGCGCTCGCCTGGGTGCTCCGTCACGACGTCGTCTCGAGCGCCATCACGGGCGCGACCTCGGAGGCGCAGCTCGAGCAGAACCTCCGCGCGCTCGAGGTCAAGCTCTCCGACGCCGAGTGGCGCCAGGTCGAGGCGGCGGTGGCGGGCCCGCGTCCGGCCGCCCCGGCGCGGAAGAAGATGAAGTCCAAGCCCGCGAAGAAGCGGCGCTGACGGCCCCGACGCGAACGCGGCGCCTCCCCGGCGGGGAGGCGCCGCGCGCGTTCCGTGCCGGCCCTCAGTTCGAGGACGAGGTCACGCGGAAATCGATCTCGGCCCGGGTCCTGTCCCACTCCATGAAGAGCGTGCCGCCATCGGATTTCGGCTCGACGCCGATCGTGAAGCGTTCGACCGGCTCGTCCAACGCGCTCACCGCCATCGGCACGCGGAACAGGTCCTTCCCGGGGTCGTGGTCCGTGCCCCACTGGCCGGTCTGCGAGTTGAAGACGAGCGTCCACTCGCCGTCGTTCGGCACGGTCCAGAGCGTGTACGTGCCCGGCGCGAGCGTGTGGCCGTCGAACTCGAGCGCGCGGTCGGTGCGGAACTGCGTCGCGGCGTTCGCGCCGGTGCGCCAGAGCGCGCCGAGCGGCACCACGCCACCGAACACGACGCGGCCGCGCTTCGCGGGCCGTCCGTAGTCGACCCAGATCGAGGCGCCCCCGGCCACGGCCGTGACGGTGTCGCGGGTCGAGAGCTGGCCCATGGCGCCGGAGGACTTCTCGACCGCCGACCACGAGGCCGCGATCGCGGCGAGATTGGCGCGGTCGTCGCGCGTCACCGTGAACTTGCCGGTGCCCGAGATCGGCAGGGCGGCGAGCATCCGGCCGTTCCGGTCCACGCCCAGGCGGAAGACGTCTTCGTGCGAGTCCACGAACAGCACGGAGTCGCGGCCGTCGCGCTGCATGCGGATCCAGTCCGCGCCGGAGGCGCCCATGTAGTAGAGACCGACGCGCATCGTGTCCGCGCGGCTCTTCACGAACCGCTCGAGCGCGCGCTGGTAGAGGCACCAGGGGCTCTGGAACAGCACGACGACGGAGTTCTCCGGTACGGCCGCGCGGTAGCTGCGGGTGTTGTCGCCCCGCTTCGACAGGGTGAACACGGAATCGGGCGTCACGGTCCCGGTCAGCGTCTGGAGCGGCGGCGCGTTCGCGGCGGCGCCGGGCGAGCGCATGGCGATGGTGAAGCGCTTCGTCGCGCCGTCGCGGCCGAACTGGTAGACGCCGTGGCGCAGCACCACCCGGGGCGAGCGGGCGACCTCGTCGAACTCGAGCCGGTCGCCGTGATCCACGTAACGCACGACGGCGGTGGTGTCGTCGCCGAGCCGGACGACGAAGCCGCCGGCGTCCTTGGCCGCGAGGGGGCCCGCGAGCGCGGGCATCAGCGCGAGGGCGAGGATGAAGGGAAAAGGCTTCATGGAGGCTCCTCGAAGGATGGACTTTCGGGTACCGGGACCGCGGAAGGCCCGGAGACTACCGCTTCGGCGGGCACGGTGCGCGGGGGGCGTCGTCGCGGGGATGCCGCACCGCCCTCGGGTGCGCCGGGGCCCGCGCGCGGCCTCGTCCACGCCCCGGGCCCCGACGCGCCCTTCCCTTGCCACGCCCAGCCCCACGCTCTCGCCCCAGGCTCCGGGCGACGCCGCCCGCGGGCCCCTGCGTCTTCGCAGGGTGCGCCGGGGCCCGTGGCTCAGGTGCGGGCGTCGGCGGCGGCGGCCAGGGCGGCCCCGCGCTCGAGGTCGACGCGGCCGAGCAGCCAGGCGCCGACCAGGAAGAACGGCAGCAGCGTGAGCGTGGCCAGGCGGCCGCCCCCCGTGACCTGGGTGACGACGGCGAACAGCACGGGGCCGACGACGCCGGCGAGCTTCTCGCTCACCGAGTAGAAGCCGAACAGCTCGCTCACCTGGCGCTTCGGCACGAGCGAGGCGAACATCGAGCGCGAGAGCGCCTGCGTGCCGCCCTGGAAGAGCGCGACGAGCAGCGCGAGCGCCCAGAAGTGCCAGGGCTTCGAGAGGAAGAACGCGAGGACACTGATGCCGCAGTAGCCGGCGAGCCCGAGGATCACGGCCCCGCGCGGGCCGAGCGGGCGGGCGAGCCGACCGAACGCCAGCGACGCGGGCGCGGCGACGATCTGCACCATGAGCAGCGCGCCGATCAGGTCCTTCTGCCCGATGCCGACCTCGGCGCCGTAGATCGTGGCCATCTTGATGATCGTGCCGATGCCGTCGGAGTAGAGCCAGAACGCGACAAGGAACGTGAGCAGGTCGGGGTGTTCGCGCAGGTGCGCGATCGTGCGGCCGAGCTGCCGGAACGTCGCCCCGGCGAGTTGCGCGGCCGGCACGCCGTGCGACTCGGCTTCGGGCTCGGGCACGTCGCGGAAGAGCGGCAGGGAGAACAGGAACCACCACGCGGCGGTGCTCGCGAACGCGACGCGTGCCGCGGCGCCCGCGTCCGGCAGCCCGAAACGCGTGGGCGCGAGCAGCAGCACGAGCTGCGCCGCGAGCAGCAGTCCGCCGCCCAGGTACCCGAGTGCGAAGCCGCGCGCCGAGACCGCGTGCATCTCGGCGTCGTGCGCCACGCCGGGCAGCAGCGAGTCGTAGAGCACGTTGCCGATCGCGAAGGCGATGAACGCGATCCCGAAGGCGAGCAGCATCGCCCACCACGCCGTGCCCGGAATCCCGGCGAGCGCGAGCGTCCCGCCGGCGCCGAGCAGCACGCAGGCGAAGAGGTAGGGCTTGCGACGGCGCGTCTGGTCGGCGAGCGTGCCCGCAATGGGCGAGAGCACCGCCGTCACGGCGAGCGCTGCCGCGCTCGCGTAGCCCCAGAGCGCCGTGGCCTCGTGCGGGGCCATGACCTTCGCCGCCGCGCCCGCGAAGTAGACGGGCAGCACCGCCGCGACGACGCTCGTCGCGAACGCGGAGTTCGCCCAGTCGTAGAGGCACCACGCGCGCTGGGCTCGGACTCGCGCGGGGTCGCGCGGGGAGGAGGCGACGTCGCGGCCGGGCTCGGTCATGGAGGAGCAATAGCCGACAGGGCCCAGCGGTGGAAGGAAAGAAACCGGCCGCCCCGTCGCTGCCGGGGCGGCCGTTCGCGCGGCGCCGGTTGGGTTACCAGCGCGGAGGGCGCGCGAAGCCCACGAGCCCGCCGCGGTCGCGCTGCTCGAGCCGGTCGCGGCTCGGCGGGAAGATGCCCAGGGCCACGAGGCCGGACCGGTACTCGTAGCGGAACACGAGCTGGTCGGTGGCGGTGCGCTCGGGCGTGAAGCTCACGTACTGCACGCGGTCGATCCGGCGGTCGCCCCAGCCCGTGCCGGGGAACGAGCCGCTCTCGTCCCGAGCGCTCTCGCGCGAAGCCATGGACTTCTCGAGACCGCCGTCCACGCGCTGCGCGGTGGGCGCGGGGGCCTGAGCCGCGCCGCCGCGGGCCTGCGGCGCCCCGGGCGCGGCCTCGCCCTGCGCGCGGTCGCCGAGCGTGTCCCGCCACGGCAGCGGGGCGGGGGCGTCGCCTTCCTGCCGGCGCGTCTTCTCCCAGCCGTAGAGTGCGACCGGCGTCCGCTCGCGGAACGCGAGCACGCGGATCCAGCCCATGTCGGCGTTCGCCTGGCCGGTGCGGGAGGCGTACGAGCGCTTCTCGTTGACGAACACGAACCGGCGCACGTCGTTCAGCGAGGTCCGCCAGCCCTGGATGGTCGCCGACTCCCAGGGATCGAGCACGTACATGGGCTCGTTCGGCGACAGCCTGGTCTTCTCGCCGTTCACGACGTTGAGGCCGTCCACGGTGAGCAGCACGCCGATCCGGCGCGCGGTGTTGTTCCGCAGGACGATCGCATAGTTGCGGCCGGCGAAGGCCTCGACGTAGTGGCGCAGGTCGCGGTTCGGCGACAGGTAGAGCGGCGCGGCCTGGCCCTGCACCTGGATCTGGACGTCCACGAGACGGCCGTCGGCCCAGCTGCGGACCGGCACCTTCGGGTACGGGCGCACGTCGGCGCGCGCGACGCCGGCGGCTCCGGCGCAGGCCGCCAGGGCGGCGACGAACGCGAAGCGGCGGGCCAGGACGACGGGGTGCACGCGCACCGGGACCGGCCGCGGACGGCGGGTTTCGAAGAGGCGGGCGAGGAGCGCGGCGGTCTCGCCGAGCGTGCCGCGCAGGGTCTGGATCAGCGTGGACCGGGCGTTCATGGCTTCTCTCCTTGCGGTTCGCGGGAGCGTTCGTGCAACCGGCTTCGAAGTCCTGTACGCCCGCGCCCGGCGGCTATTCCCGGGGACCGCCGGGGGGGGTGGGCGTCACGGTCCGAAAGGAGCGGTCCGTGGGCGGTATTCCCCAGTGGCCCCCCTTCTGCTATGGATACGCCCGCTCGCAGGGCTGACTCGGCTTCGCCCGGTACCGGCTCCCGCTCGCCGGGACCGGGCGCGTTGCTGCATGGCACGGCCGGCGGGCCACGAGGAGAACCGATGGACCACCACCTGACCGAAGAGCAGGAGACGATCCGCGACCTGGCCCGGCGCATCGCCGAGGAGCGGGTCCGGCCTGTCCGCGCGAAGTACGACGAGGAGAACATCTTCCCCTGGGACATCGTGGACGAGCTGGCGAAGGCCGACCTGTTCCGGGTGTTCATCCCGACCGAGTACGGCGGGATGCTCGAGGAAGGTCTCGGGGTCGTGAACATGTGCCTCGTGACCGAGGAGCTCTCGAAGGTCTGCGCGGGCATCGCGCTGGCGTTCGCGGGCACCGCGCTGGGCACGTTCCCCATCCTGCTGTTCGGGACCGAGGACCAGAAGAAGAAGTACCTGCCCGCGATCGCCGACGGGAAGCGGCTCGCCGCGTTCGGCCTGACCGAGCCCATGGCGGGCTCCGACGCCAGCGCGCAGCGCACGACGGCGCGCCGCGACGGAGACGACTACGTGCTCAACGGCACGAAGGTCTTCATCACGAACGGCGGCGAGGCGGAGATCTACACGACCGTTGGCCTCACGAATCCCGAGAAGGGCGCCCGCGGCGCCTCGTGCTTCATCCTCGAGAAGGGCACGCCCGGGTTCACGTTCGGGAAGAAGGAGACCAAGATGGGCATCCACGCGTCGGTGACGCGCGAGCTCATCTTCGACGGCGCGCGCATCCCGAAGGAGAACCTGCTCGGGCGCGAGGGCATGGGCTTCATCGTCGCGATGAAGACCTTCGACATCACCCGCCCCGGCGTCGCCGCCCAGGCGCTCGGCATCGCCGAGGGCGCGCTCGAGGAGACGCTCAAGTACGCGCACACGCGCCACCAGTTCGGCCAGAGCATCATGAACTTCCAGGGCCTGCAGTGGATGCTCGCGGACATGACCATGCAGACCGAGGCCGCGAAGGCGCTCATCTACTCGCTCGCCGCGCGCATGGACGCCGGCGACACGAAGGACGTGAGCCACGTCTCGGCGATGTGCAAGGTGCTCGCGAGCGACGTCGCGATGAAGGTCACGACCGACGCCGTCCAGATCTTCGGCGGCTACGGCTACATGACCGACTACCCGGTCGAGAAGATGATGCGCGACGCCAAGATCACGCAGATCTACGAGGGCACGAACCAGATCCAGCGCAACGTGATCGGCTCGTGGCTGGTGAAGGAGGCGGCGAGGCTGGCGGGGTAGGGCGCGAGGCGGGCCGCCGTCAGGCGGCCCACTTGAAACGGATCAGCCCGGACTCCGAGCGGCCCCAGCCGAGCGCCTCGAGGATGAGCCGGTCCAGGTCGAGGTCGATGCTGATGTCCTCGTCCTCGCACCGCTCCCCGAGGTGGAACTCGAACTCACCCTCGCGCCAGAGCAGGATGTTGCAGAGGACGTGCTTCTGCACCTCGGCTACGGCGGCCGCCATCTGCTCGGGCTTCACGGCACCGCTCTCGACGAGCAGCTGGCCGAGACGCCTTCCGGGCGTGTCCTGCTGGATCGCCGCGGCGAACTCCGCCGTCTCGGGCCGGATGACCCCGTCGTCCACCAGGATGTCGCCGACCCGCAGGTGCAGGCCGCTCGTTCGCGAGACGGCGGAGCGCCCTTCGATCAGGAACACGTCGGCGGTCTCCCTGCCGCGAACCAGCGACAGGCGCCCGGTCGCTCCGGTGGACTGGAGCAGCCGCAGGATCTGGATGGGCATGAACTGGTCGAGCGTACCGGATAGCGTGCGCACCGCACCCTCCCTCCGATGGAGACGACGTCCCGGGTATCGGTCCTCCGGGCCCCGCGGATGAGGGCGCTTTCGCGTCCGGACCGGCTTTGTCGGCCGGCGCTTCCGGAACGGGCCCAAAGCCATTGTCAGGACATGTTTTCCCGGCAGGGTGGAGACGGTTGTGCGGTCGCCCCGACAGGCGGAACATGGTGTTCGAACCGGCCGCGACCGGGCCGATCGAAGAGAGGCACGAAGATGACCATCGAACTCACCGAGCACGAGCGCGAGCTCCTCACCGAGCTGCTCGAGCGCGCCCACCGCGAGAGACTGCACGAGCTGCACCGGACCTACTCGCTCGGTTACAAGCAACTGCTGCGCGAGCGCATCTCGACGCTGGAGCACATCAGTCACAAGGTGGCGGTGACGGAAGACGCCGCCTGAGCGCCGCGTGCACGCGGGCCCGCGGCCCGCGTCCAGTCCGGCGCTTCACCCGCGGGGGGGAGACGTGGACCTGAACCGCCTGCTCGAGGCCCGCGAGGCGGAGATCCTCGACGACGCCGTCGTCGCGATGAAGCGCGCGCACCTCGGTCACTACGAGACGCTGGGGCCGGAATCCGTGCGCGCGAAGCTTGCCTCGCTCTACGACGCCGTGCGCGACACCGTGCGCACGCGGCACCTTGCGCCCATCGAGAGCCTCGGCGAGTCGATCGCGATCGAGCGCCACCGGGGCGGCTTCTCGCTCGGGGAGGTCCAGACCGCCTTCAACGTGCTCGAGGAGGCGCTCTGGCACCGCATCGCGGGCGAGATCGAGCCCCCGGAGCTCGCCGAGTCGCTCGGCCTGGTCTCGACGGCGCTCGGCGCCGGCAAGGACCGCCTCGCGCGCACGTACGTCTCGCTCGCGACGAACACGACCGTTCCGGCGTTCGACGTCTCGGCCCTCTTCGGCGGAGGCGCGGTCTCGTGACCGTCGGGCGCGCGCGGGAATGCGGCCCCGCGCGCCGACCGCGTCACTTGACGACCGCGAGACGCGCGACCGCGCAGGTCGTCCCGGTTCGCAGGCGCGCGAAGTAGAGCCCGGCCGGTACCGCGCGCCCCGATTCGTTGCGGCCGTCCCACGCGGCTTCGTGACGCCCCGGGGGCAGGCTCGCGTCCAGCACCACGCGCACGAGCCGTCCCTGCGCGTCGAGGATCGTGAGCCGGGCCGCCCCGTCCGACGCGAGCACGAACGAGAGCCGGGCGTCGGCTCGAACGGGGTTGGGACGCACCGCGAGCGCGACGGGCACGGCCGCGCCCGGCCCCACGGCCAGCGGCGGGTCGCCGACGGTGCCGTCGCGATGCAGCTCCTGCGCGTAGATGTCGCCGCTCGAGACGTACGCCACGATCACGTCGCCGTCGCCGACCGCGCCGTACGATGGTGACGAACATCCCGCGGGGAGGCCACCGACGAGCAAGCCCGCGTCGTCCCACGCCCGCACGCCCGAAGCATCCACGCGAGCGGCACGGACCTCCTGCACGACCTGGACGTCGGGCGTCTGCGGCTGGAAGCAGAAGATCACGCCGCCCTCGCCGTCGTCCACGGCGGGCGGGATCTCCGGGAAGAGGTACGTGGGATAGGACTGCCCCCAGGCGCCCGAGCAGGCCCGCACCCCGAGCGGGGCCCACGCCTTGGAACCGTATTCTCCGAGGCGCTGGGCGTAGAGCCTGTCCGGATGCCCGCCGTCGCGCCAGCCCGCGAGGAATCCGCCACCCACGGCCCGCACGAGGCGGGGCTGGAAATCGACGACGCCGGCGGCCTGGTAGAACGTGAGGACCGGCCCGGGGCTGTTCCACTGCGGGGAGCCGTCGATGCCGAGCCGTTGCGTCGCGAGCCAGCTGATGCTCGAGACGTCCGTCCAGCTCCACTCGAAGACGGCGCCGCCATCGTAGGCCGGCGCCAGGGCGAGCGTGTTGGCCCAGACGTAGCCGCCCGACTGCAGCTCGCGGCCCGTGCCCCAGAGCGGCGTGCCTGCCGACGAGAGCCGCTGGGCCAGGACCTTCGAGGTCGACCCAGTTTCGGGCTGCTGCACCCATCCGAACACCACGCCACCGACTCCGTCGGGAACGCAGGCCATCGAGCCGACCCACGGGCCCGCGGTGAGCGGCATTCCGTTGGCGCCCCATTGCCGCACGCCGCCGGCGCTCACGTGCTGGACGATCGGCTGGTTCGGGGTCGCGAGGGTCCGCCAGCCCGCGTACACGCCGCCTGCGCCGTCGGAGGCGAACGTGCAGGCGCCGAGGGGGATGGCGAGAGCGGGAACCAGCGTCACGCCGCCCTCGCCCCAGAGCGCCTGTCCGTCGGCATCGAGACGCTGGACTCCGAGCGAGCCGTCGGTTCCGCGCAGGGCGACGAGGATGCCGCCGGCTCCGTCGGGCATGAGGGAGACCACGAGGCAGGTGACCGTCGGAGTCACGACGCGGACGCCGTCCACGCTCCAGAGGGGCGTCGCGTCCCCGGCGAGGTGCTGCGCGTAGACGGCGCCCGCGGGCCGCGCGTCGGTCCACGCCACGAAGGCGCCGCCAGCGCCGTCGGCGGCGACCCGGGGCCCGGACTGGACGGCGGCGTCCGTGCATACGGGCGCACCCGAGAGCGGCCCCGAGGGCCAGCCGGCGCGCGCGACAGCGGGTGTCGAGAGAAGAAGAAGGAGGAGCAGGGCGAGCGTCGTTCGCATGCAGAACCTCGCGAGGCGGGCGGCGAGGAAGCCCGGGGGGCGCCGGAGCGCGCGCTCCCGTCGGCCCGCGGAATCGGGCCGGTCAGCGAACGGCTCGAATCTGCGCCCGCGGGCGGGCGATGTCCAATGCGAAACCGCCCCGGGGCCGGGCCCCGGGGGGCGCCCTCAGTACCGGTCGAGGTCGTGCGCGATGACCACCGGACCGGTGTAGCCGCCGGCGCGGATGCCGTCGATCAGCTCCTCGTCGGTGCCTCCCATGCGCACGATGTGATCGAGCACGAGCAGCTTCGGCTGCGCGCGCGCAGCCAGCCGCCCGAGCTCGTGGTCGGAGGTGTGGAACGCGCGCATGTACGCCGGCCAGTCGTTGCCGCCGGGGCGCTTCTCGGGCTTGAGGCGCGACTCGGGGTAGACCTCGTGGACGAGTACGTCCACGCCGCGGGCCGCGATCTCGAGCGAGTCGCAGGGCGAGGTGTCGCCCGAGATGACGATGGACTTGTCGGGGGTGTCGATGCGGTAGCCGAACGCCCACTGCCAGTCGCCGTGCTTCACGGGGATCGCGCGCACCTTCACGCGGAGCGAGTCGTAGACGAGCCCGCCGACCGTCTCGAGCACGTTCACCTTCCAGCCGTTCGGCGGGTCGTGTTCGAGGCCGTTCGTACGGATCTCGATGTCCTCGCGCCAGCCCGCGATGATGTGGTCCGTCATCCGCTGCGTGCCGGCGGGGCCGTAGACCGGCATCGGCTTCTTCCGGCCCATGACCCACGAGGTCAGGATCACGTCCGGATAGCCCAGCGTGTGGTCGCTGTGCAGGTGCGTGAGGAAGAGCGCCGTGATGGGCCCGTTCCGGTAGGGCAGGCCCGCGGCCTCCATCTGGCGCATCACGCCGGGGCCGGCGTCGAAGAGGAAGATGTGCTTGCCCACCACGACCGCGGTCGCCGGGCCTTGCGTGAGGTGGTTCGGCACCGGCATGCCCGTGCCGAGCATCACGACCGAGGTGGTGTCGGGAGCCGGCGGGGGAGGCGGCGGCGGGGGCACGATCTGTCCCACGGGCCCCAGCGGCCCCGGCATCGTGGCCGCGGGAGCGGGCACCGCGGACGAGTCGGGGGCGGCGGGCGCGTCCTGGGCCCGGGCCCGCGGCGCCGCGAGCGCGAGCAGGGCGAGCGCCGCGGCGCACAGGACGGCCGGCGGGGTGATCGGGGCCGGTCGACGGGCGGGTCGCAGCATGCTCGTTCCTCCTCGTTCCGGGCTCGGCCCGGCGTTCAGTCCCGGTCCCGGGGCCGGAGGGCGTAGTACGCGAGCCCGGGAATCTCTCTCGCGATCGAATAGAGATCGAGCGGCTCGAAGTACCGCGCGTGCGTCCAGTACAGCGGTGCGATGCCGTGCCGCGCGCACGCGAGGCGCATGCGCGGGACGTGGAATCCCTGCGTGACGATCATGGCGCTGTGCAGGCCGTGCGCGTCGAGCCACCGCCGCGCGTCCCGCGCCGAGAGCCATGAGTTCGCGCCCAGCGAATCGGTGACGACGACGGAGTCGGGCACGCCGTGCTCGACCAGCCAGCGCTTCATGACCCCGGCCTGGTTCTGCCCGCCGGAGCCCATCGTTCCCGAAACGAAGATCAGCCGCGCGTAGCCCGTCCGCCAGACCTCCAGCGCCCGCCGGCAGCGCGCGACGAGCCGGGGCAGGGGCCGGCCGTCGGCCGTCACGCGAGTCCCGGGCACGATGGCGATATCGGCACGTCCGGGCCGGTCCGACAGCCCGACGATCACGAGCACCACGCACGCGAGCACGTAGGCCGCCGCGGCGAGGGCGGCGAGCCGGAAGGCCCGGGCGCGCACGGGCCTCACGTCACATCCCGAGAATGTGCCAGCCGGCGTCCACGTACAGCGTGGTGCCCGTGATGCCGCTCGCGAGGTCGGAGAGCAGGAAGAGCCCCGCGGTCCCGACCTCCTCCTTCGTGATGTTGCGCTCGAGCGGGGCGGCCCCCGAGTGCTCCTTGAGCATGTCGGTGAACCCGCGGATGCCCCGTGCGGCCAGCGTGCTGACCGGGCCGGCCGAGAGCGCGTTCACCCGGATGCCTTTCGGGCCCAGCTCGTACGCCATCTGCCGGGTCGCCTGCTCGAGCACGGCCTTCGCGCTGCCCATGACGTTGTAGTTCGGGATCGCGCGGCTCGCGGCGAGGTAGCTGAGCGTGATCACGCTGGCGCCGTTCTTCTCGAGCAGCGGCATCACGCGGTTCACGACGTTGATGAACGAGTAGGCGCTCACGTCGAGGGCGAGCTGGAACCCCTCGCGCGGGGTCTTGACGAAGCTGCCCTCGAGATCCTCCTTGCGGGCGAACGCGATGCCGTGCACGAGCATCTCGAGCGAGCCCCAGCGGCCCTCGATCTTCCTCGCGACCTCGTCGATCTCGTAGTCCTTCGTGACGTCGCACTCGGTGGTGAACGCGTGGGGCAGCGTCGCGGCCAGCTCCTCGACGGCGGGCTTGATCCGCTCGCTCGCGTAGGTCAGGCACAGGCGCGCCCCGGCCTTCGAGAGGCACTCGGCGATCGCCCACGACAGGCTGCGGTGGTTGGCGACGCCCATGACGAGCGCGTGCTTCCCGCGCAGGTCGATCGAATACATGGACCCTCCCGGAGGTGCGGTCTCCGCCGGCCGGTCCGGCCGCGGAGGCCCCGCGGAATCAGGCCGAGCGCTTCTGCTCCCAGACGCGGATGGGCAGGATGATCACCTGGATGCCCGCGAACTGGAGCCGGCGCTGGATGGAGAACGCCGTTTCGTGGTGGAGCGTGCGCGTGAACACCGTCTCGCGCTGGAAGACGAGCTGCCCGGCGAACACCATCGAACGCCGGAACTCCCGCTGCAGGTCGAGGCAGATCTGCTCGAGCTCCTCGATCAGGTCCGTCCCGACCGTGAACCGGTACTCGGAGTAGTAGCCCATGCGCTGGCCGAGCTCGACGTACTTTTCGAGGTCCCCGCGCACCTTCTCCTCGAGCGCGTGGACGCTCTCGGTTCCCTTGAACTGGCCGGAATCCACGAGGCCCACCGACACGAAGACGAGGTTCTTGAAGTGGCGCGGGAACATCCGCTGCACCGAGAGCAGCGTGTGGATCCCGAGGCCGGCGTAGGCCTCGACAAGCACGACGGCGGTGGGCCCGTCGGGCGCCAGCTCCGGCGCCTGCTCGCGCGCGGGCAGCGGCAGGTCGGTGAGCACCTCGTCGAGGCTCTTCAGCACGCCCCGCACGTGGTGGTAGTGGCGGCGCACGAGCACGCACAGCGCGATGAAGACGCCGGTCGCGGCCAGCGTCACCCACCCCCCTTCTCGGAACTTGAAGACCGAGGTGACCACGAGGATGAAGGCGGTCACGATCGTGCCGAGCGTCGCCAGCGCCATCGCGCGGCGCCAGTGCGGCACGCTCTTCCGCACCTGGAACCAGTGCCGCACCATGCCGAGCTGCGAGAGCGTGAACGTCAGGAACACGTTGATCGAGTACATGACGACCAGGATCTTCACCGAGCCGCCGGTGTAGAGCAGCGTCGCGATGGCGGCGAGGCCCATCGCCATGATGCCGTTCTGCGTGACGAGCCGCTCGGAGAGGTGCGCGAACCGCTTCGGCACCCAGTTGTCCACCGCCATGGCCGCGAGCGTCGCGGGGCCGGCCACGAAGCCGGTCTGGGCGGCGACGAACAGCAGGGCGGCCTCGGAGGCCAGCGTGAACACGACGACCCAGGGCCCGAGGGCGAAGTCGCCGATGTTCCAGCCGCTGGTCATCGCCTCCCACAGCACCGCGTTGAGCGTCTTGCCCGCCTCGTGCTGGCTGCCGAAGAGCAGGCCACGCTCGATGGCTCGACCTGTGGACAGCCATTTCATGCGAACGGAAGCACCGAGGCGATGTGGGAGGAGCGCTCCCGACACATCGTCCATCACCTGATCGCCCTCGCCCGCTTGCACTTCGTCCCGGCCGGCTGCCCC
>CAZPVG010000017.1:37100-70297 GCA_964589945.1 uncultured bacterium | reverse complement strand
CGGAACGAACGTCCGCTCATCGCGCCCCCGCGTGCGCGCCGATCCGGCGCTCGGCGATCTGCACCGCGTTGAGCGCCGCCCCTTTCCGCAGGTTGTCCGAGACCACGAAGAACGCGAGCGTGTCCGGGTCCGTGAGGTCGGTGCGCGCGCGCCCGACGACGACCGGGTCCCGACCCGCGACGTCGAGCGGCATCGGGTAGCGCAGCGCCGCCGGGTCGTCGGCCACCTCGAGGCCCGGGAACGCCGCCCAGGCCGCGCGGGCCGCGGCCGGGTCCACCGGCCGGTCGAACGTCGCGTGCAACGCCGCGGAGTGCCCGATCCGCACGGGCACGCGCACGGCCGTCACGCTCACGGGCAGCCCGGGAAGGTCGAGGATCTTGCGCGTCTCCCAGACCACCTTCATCTCCTCGCGCGTGTAGCCGTTCTCGAGGAACGAGTCGATGTGCGGGATGCAGTTGAGGGCGAACGGCGGCCGCCCGCCGGCGAGCGGCGGCGGCGGCGCGCCGTCGGCGGCGGCGCGCAGGCCCGACTCGAGATCGCGGAGCGCGCCGCTGCCCGCGCCGGAGACGGACTGGTAGGTGGCGACGACGAGGCGCCGGAGCCGGCCGAGCGGCTCGAGGGCCTTGAGCGCGAGGACCACGGGCGCCGCCGAGCAGTTCGGGTTCGCGACCAGCGTCGGGCGCGCGTCGAGCAGGTGCCCGTTGACCTCCGGGACGACGAGCGGAACGGCGTCGTCGTAGCGGTAGGCGCTGCTGTTGTCGATCACGCACGCGCCGGCGGCCTGCGCGATCGGCGCCCACTCGCGGGCGACCGCGTTCTTGACCGCGAACAGGGCGATCTCGACGCCGCGGAACGCGTCCGCGGTGACGGGCTCGACGGGGACTTCGGCGCCGCGGAAGCGCAGCGTGCGGCTGCCGGGACGCGGGCTGGCGAGGAGTCGGACGCGGTCCAGCGGGAAGGCGCGCTGCTCGAGCACTTCGAGCATCGTCCGGCCGACGAGGCCGGAGGCTCCGAGGATGGCGACCGTGCGACTCAAGGGTTCCTCCTGGTGCTCCGCGTCACGGCGCGGACGGGTCCGGGAGCTTCCACGTGGACCTGCGGCAGGACCTGCTTCGGAGCTCGACCGTGCGCAGGCGGAACGGCGAAGGCCGCAATCTAGTGGGGCTCCACGCCAGTGTCAACGCTCGCGCCGCGCGCCGGAGTCCCGTTCGGGGCGCCGCGTCACCGCGAGCACCGCGACCGCCAGCAGCGCCAGCACGCCCGGCCAGTCCCCCCAGCGCGTCCAGAGGGTCTCCCGGCGCCGCGCGGGCGGAACCGGCGCGACCAGTTCCGCCGTCTCGAAGACCGGCAGCCGCGCCGTGACGCGCCCGTCCGGCCCGATGATCTCGGTCCGGCCGGTGTTCGCGCAGCGGAGGAACGGCACCCCGTTCTCGACGGCCCGGAACTGCGCCATCGTGGCGTGCTGGTCGATCGCCGAGCTGTTGCCGAACCACTCGTCGTTCGTGACGTTCACGATCATCCGCGAGCCGGCGCGCACGTCCTCGCGCGCGAGGTCGGGGAAGATGGACTCGAAGCAGATCAGGCAGGAGAACGGGCCCGCCGGCCCGGGGAACAGCACGGTGGACCTGCCGGGCACCCATTCGGCCTGGCCGAGGTCCCACTTCCCCAGCGCGGGGAAGATCCACTCGAACGGCATGCGCTCGCCGAACGGCACGAGGTGCCGCTTCGCGTAGCGCGGCGACAGCGAGCCGTCGGTCTTCCAGAGTCCCGCCGCGTTGTACGGCAGCGGCGAGCCGTCGGGACCGCGGCTCGCGTCGGCGTAGCCCGTGAACACCGGGACGCCGCGGCTCGCGGCCCACTCCGAGACCATCAGCGACTGCTCGGGCTGCAGCCGCAGGTAGCTTCCGGTCGCGGTCTCGGGCCACACGACGAGCTTCGGCCGGCGCGCGGGGCTGCGGGCGAGCGCGGAGTCCGAGAGCGCGAGAAACGTCCGCAGGATCTCGATCTGGTGCGTGCCCGCCCACTTCAGCTCGCCCGGAACGTTGCCCTGGACGAGCGCGACGACCGGCGCGTCCTCCGGCACCGGGGCCCCAGGACCGCGCAGCATCGCGCCGGTCAGCAGGCCGCCCCCGAGCAGCGCGACGAAGGCCGCGGCGCCCGCGCGCGAGCGTTCGGCCCGGGCGTGCTCGGCGAGCGCGTTCAGCGCCAGCACCCACAGCGTCACGAGCGTCACGCCGCCGGCCGCCGCCAGGCCGATGGAGGGCAGCGCGTGCTGCGTGTACCCGGGCTGGAACCACGGGAAGCCCAGCTCGCCCGAGCCGCGCAGCTCCTCCACCACGAGCATCACCGGCACGAACGTCCAGCGCGCCGCGAGGCCGCTGCGTCGCGCGAGCACGCCGGCGAGCAGCGTCGCGAGCGCCCAGAAGTTCGCGAGGTACGCGGAGGCCGCCACCCAGCCCACGTACTTGAGCCAAGGGATCGTCATCGCGACGTCCGTCAGCAGCGCGATCCAGTGCGTGCCCGTGAGGAAGAACGCGAACCCGCCGATCCACCCGAGCGCGTAGAGCGAGCGCTTCGACGCGCCGGCCGACACCCTCCGCTCGAGCGCCGCGAGCATCGGCACGAGCGCGACCCACGCGAGGGGGCCGAGCGGCAGGCGGGGGAACGCCGCGCCGAGCGCCAGCCCCGACGCGACCGCCAGCAGCGCTTCGCGGCCGCCCCGCCCCGGCGGGACCGGACGGCCCGCAGGGACGGGCTCCACGGTCAGCCGACCTTCACTTCCCGGCCGATCTCCGCGCTCTCGTAGACCGCGTCCATGAGCCGCATGACCGTCAGGATCTCGTCGGCGCAGCCCATCGGCCTGCGGTCCGAGCGCAGGGCGTCGGCGAAGTGCGAAACCTGCGCCTCCATGGACTGCCGGTACTGGTTCTTCGGGGTCTCGAGCGCCGGCGTCACGTTCACGAGCGTGCCGTGCATGCCCTTGTGGACACGGAACGGGTTCAGCAGCGCGGCGCCCCCGGACCCGAACAGGTTCAGGTACGCGAAGTCCTTTTCCATGAGCAGGCCCCAGGTCAGCTCGAGCGTCAGGGCCGAGCCGCCGGCGAGCCGGAAGAACGCCGTCGCGCTGTCCTCGACCTCGCCCTTGCGCGTGCGATGGACGCTCGCCGTGACCGACTCGACCTTCGGCTGCCCGAGCACCCACAGCGCCAGGTCGAGCATGTGGAATCCGAGGTCGAGCACGACGCCGCCGCCCGACTCGCGCTTCTGCCGGCGCCATTCGTCGGAGTCCCACTCGGTCTTCTGCCGCAGCCAGCCGGCCTTCGCGAGGAACACCTCGCCGAGGTCGCCCTTCTCGACGAACTTCCGCAGCAGCTGCGCGTCGGGCCGGAAGCGGTGCTGGACGGCGCACATGAGGGTGCGATCGGCCTTCTTCGCCGCCTTCGCCATCGCCGCGGCCTCTTCGCCGCTGCGCGCGAGCGGCCGCTCGCAGAGCACGTGCTTGCCCGCCTCGAGCGCCGCGATCGCCATGGGGGCGTGCAGGAAGTTCGGCGTGCAGATGTCCACGGCGTCCAGGTCGTCGATCTCGAGCAGCGCGTCGATGCGCCCGGCGCTCATCGGGATGCCGAACTTCTGTGCGACGCGCGCCGCCTTCTCGGGATCGCGGTCCACCAGACCGACCAGCTCGAGGCCTTCGACCTTGAGCAGCGCGGGAATGTGGTTGACCTGCGCCATCCCGCCGACGCCGATCAGCCCGATCTTGAGGTTCTTCCTGGCCACGCGACCTCCTGTTGTCGTGGACGCCGGCTCCGGGCGCCGCCGCGCGCGGCCCGTCGCGGGTCGCGCGCGACGGCCGACGCTAGTCAGCGCCCCAGCCAGCGTCAAGCGGGTCGGCCCCGAGCCCGAAGCGCCGCAGCTTCTTGAGCAGCCCCTGGCGGGACAGGCCCAGCGCGCGCGCCGCCGCGGTCTTGTTCCCGTGCGTGCGGCGCAGTGTCTCGCGCAGCCGTCGCTCCTCGAGCGCGCGCGTCTCCGCGTGCAGTCCCGCACCCTCGGCCACGGCCTCGGGCACGGCCGACTCCGGCCAGTGCGCGGCACCCACGGTCTCGCGCGCGCCGGCCACGCGAACGGCGAACGCGCACGCGTTCCCCAGCTCGCGCACGTTCCCCGGCCACGGGTAGCGCAGCATCCACTCCGCGAGCGCGGGCTCGATCGCGGGCGGCTCGCGGCCCTCGCGCGCGGCCGCCTCGCGCAGGAAGTGCCGCGCGAGCAGCAGCACGTCGCGTCCACGCTCGCGCAGCGCCGGCAGCCGCAGCCGGACCGCGTTCAGGCGGAACAGCAGGTCCGAACGGAACGCGCCGGCGGTCACGGACGACTCGAGCGCGCGGTGGGTCGCCGAGACGACCCGCACGTCCACGGGGCGCCGCCGCGTGTCCCCGACGCGCCGGGCCTCCCCTTCCTGGAGCACGCGCAGCAGCTTCGTCTGGAGCAGCGGGCTCGCGTCCCCGATCTCGTCGAGGAACAGCGTGCCCCGCTCGGCCGCGTCGAACAGCCCCGCGCGGTCGCTCACCGCCCCGGTGAACGCGCCCCGCGCGTGCCCGAACAGCTCGCTCTCGATCAGGCTGTCCGGCGTGGCGCCGCAGTTGTGCGCCACGAACCCGTGGCTCCTCCGGGGGCTCAGCGCGTGCAGCGCGCGCGCCACCAGCTCCTTGCCCGTTCCCGTCTCGCCCTGCAGCAGCACCGGCAGCCCGCTCGCCGCCACCGCGGGCAGCTTCGCCACCAGGTCCCGCCACGCGGGCGCGTCCCCCACCAGCTCCGGCGCCGTCTCGGCCGCGGCCTCGACCGCGCGCTCGCGTCCCCGCTCCATCGTCCACCTCCACGTCCACCACCACCGCGGGGGCTTCGCTTCGGATCAGGGGGCCTGCCACTCCACGCCGCGCGCACCGGCCTCGATCCGGCCGATCGTCCACGCGGTCTCGCCCGCCTCGCGCAGCGCGGCGACGACGGGCTCCGATTCCTCCGGCGCCGTCACGACGACCAGGCCGATGCCGAGGTTGAGCGCAGCGCGCGCGTCGTCCTCCGGCACGCCGCCCGCGGCCACGATCCAGTCGAACACCGCGGGCCGCGGCCAGGCGCCCGCGTGCACGATCGCGTGCCGGCCCTCGGGCAGCACGCGCACGAGGTTTCCGGCGATCCCGCCGCCGGTCACGTGCGCCATCGCCCGCACGCGGCCCGCCGCGGCGAGCGGCAGGAGCGCGCGGCCGTACCAGCGGTGCGGCTGCAGCAGCGCCTCGATCACGCTCTCGCCCGAGCCACCGGGCAGCCTGGCCCCCGGCGCGAGGCCGCTCGAGGCGAGCACGCGCCGCGCGAGCGAGTAGCCGTTCGTGTGCAGGCCCGTTCCGGCGAGGCCCAGCAGGACGTCGCCCGGGCGCACGCGCGAGCCGTCGAGGACCGCCTCCGGGTCCACGGCGCCGATCAGGCAGCCGGCCACGTCCACGACGCCCGGCCGGTAGGTGTCCGGCATCTCGGCGGTCTCGCCACCGAGCAGCACCGCCCCCACCTCGCGGCAGGCCCGGGCGAGCCCGCGCACCGCGGCGAGCACGACCGCGGGCTCGAGGCGCGCCTGCGCCACGTAGTCGAGGAACGCGACGGGACGCGCGCCGTGGACGAGCAGGTCGTTCGCGCCGTGGTACACGAGGTCCGCCGCCGCGTCGTCGACGCGGCCCGCCTCGATCGCGAGGTGCAGCTTCGTGCCGACGCCGTCCATGGTCGCGGCCACGAGCGGCCCGCCCCCGGGCCAGTCCATGACGCCTGCGAAGCCGCCCACGAGCGGGCGCACGCCGCCCGACCACGTCGAACGGATCTCGCGGACGACCTCGTCCTTGATCGGGTCGGAGCGCGAGAGGTCGACGCCGGCGTCCCGGTAGCGCATCAGCCGCCCGCCCGAGTGCGCAGCCGGAGCAGCTGCAGGTCTTCGCTGCTCGGGCTCGGGACGAGCGGGAACTGGCCGTTGCGGTGCAGCCGCAGGAGGCAGCGCACCACCTGGGAGTCGAACTGCGTGCCCGCGCCCCGCTCGAGTTCGCGCAACGCCGCCTCGAGCGGCAGCGCCCGGCGGTACGGACGGTCCGAGGTCATCGCGTCGAATGCGTCGGCGACGTTCAGGATGCGCGCCCCCACGGGCACGTCCTCGGAGCGCAGCCCGAACGGGTAGCCCTGGCCGTCCGGGCGCTCATGGTGCGACCGCACGATCTCGGAGGCGCGCTTGAGCGCGCGCACCTTCGCGACGATCTCGGCGCCGGCCGCGGGGTGCGAGCGCAGCGTCCGCTGTTCCTCGTGCGAGAGCGAGCCGGGCTTCTGCAGGATGTGCTGGTGCTGCGGGCCGATCTTGCCGAGGTCGTGGACGAACGCGGCGTACTCGATCTCGTCCACCTCGCTCTCACCCCGCCCCAGCCCGCGCGCGAGCCGCACGGCGTACTCCGCCACGCGAACGCTGTGGTGCCGCGTGTAGGGATCGACCTCCTCGAGCACCTCGGTCAGCGCCCGCACGAACTCCTTGAGGTCGCTCCGCAGCTCGAGGTGGGACTGGAACGCGTGGCGCGAGACCAGGAACGGGAGGCCGAAGAGCACGATCCCCCACGGCCCGGCCGTCTGCCACGCCACCATGACGAGCGCCCCGAGCGCGAGGAACGACAGGTGGTGGAGCAGCCCCTCCTGGAAGTTGCGCTGCCAGATCCGCCACGGGTTCGGCCCGGCCGTCAGGCCGATGACGATGGAGACGCAGGTGGAGTTGATCGCGAAGTAGACCGCGCCGGCGGCGAGCAGGGCGAAGCCGTCGCCGGGGAACCGCAGCGCGCCGTAGTGCCCGCCCAGAGCGGTGAACGTCGTCGCGGTCGCCCAGTAGCCCAGCGTGAAGATCGCCACGTTGTGCGAGATGCGGACGAGCGGCTTGCGCATGACCAGCCCGTGCGCGACCAGCGTCGCGGCGGCGTCGAGGAGCGACGTCCAGAACGGGCCCGAGACGAGCAGCAGCGGCAGGCTGAAGACGGTGCTTGCCGTCACGTAGCCGCCGCCCGGCAGCGTCACCGGCGCCAGCTCGCTTCCGAGCAGCAGCAGGAAGCCGCCGGCGAGGAACCACGGGGAGGGTTCGAACGCGGGCCTCGGCGCGAAGGCGAACAGCGCCGCCGCGCCCGCGAGAACGCTGGCGTAGTAGAGATGAAAGAGGACCGGGTGCCGGTCGATCGGCGTGTCGCTCACGATGGGTTCCGCCGCGGGGGCCGCGGGGGTGGTGCGGATGGGGTGGAGACCGACCTTCGTCACGAGTGGAAGGACATCAGGTGTTCAGCCAGAGGCGGCTACCAGCCCGCCTTTCCGAACAGCTCGAGAATGTCGACGAGCAGATCCATTCAGACCCACCTCCTCCATTAGTAGGGTTCCGGGGCTTGCTCCCCGGATCGGGGGTCCGCTTCGCTCGGTTTGGAGCTGCTCCGCTTCGCTCGTTCCTCCCGTGGGACTGTCGGTCTCCGGCCTGCCACGCGCCGTGACGGAGCCGCGGCGCGACTTCGATTGCGGCTCAGCTGCTCATGGGGCGAAGGACGTACTCGGTGGGCTCCTTCACGCGGAGCCCCGCGACGACGCGGTTCAGCGCGTCGAGCGTCGCGAGCACGACGGCCTGCGGCGTATCCTGCTCGATCGGGCACGTGCCCGTCAGCAACTTTTCCTGCCGGTGCGCCACGAACGACAGCGCGACGACGGCGATCCGATGGCGCCCAAACGTCTCGAATTCCACGCCCTGGACGTTCAGGGCGACCGGGTCGGTCAGGAACTCCTGCACCGCGGCGGCCGCGGCCTGGGCGACCAGCCGGTGGGCCTCGTCACGGGCGCTCCAGCCCGCGGCACTGCCGATCCGCGGCAGCCCCCGCCAGCGGAGCTCGACCTGGGCCTGTGTCCGGGGGCCCGAAACGAACAGGTTCACGCCCTCGAACTGGATGCGCTCCGCCGTCGGCGCCGGCTCGGGCTCCGACTCGGCCAGGGGCTCGGCTTCGGCCGCCCCGGGGAGATCTCCGGGCCCGACCGGCTCCTCGAGCGCCACGGCGACCGTCGGGGGTGACTCCGAGAGCGGCGCGACCGAGACCACGCGGTGGTCGATGTTCACCCCGAGGTCGACGCGCAGCACCGTCTGCACGTCGCGGGAGATGAGCTTCCCGTGGCGTTCCGAACGCGTCACGACGTGGATCTCGCGGATCTCGTTCCCTTCCACGCGCACGCTCACCCCCTCCACGTCGCGAAGGCGGCGGATGGCGGATTCGGCGCGGGCGGCAAGTGTGGATTCGTTCGCGGTCATGGAATGAAGTGGACTCCGTTCCCCCTCGACGGACGGCACGGGCCGCAGGTTACCACGATGCTTCAGGGGCGGCCACGGAAGTTTCTGCCCGGAGCGGGGTTCCGGCTCCGCCGTTCGCGACTCAACTCCCGAAAATCGGGAACAGGTCGTAGTGGACCATGCCGTGGAGGGCCTTCACGCGGCCCTCGATCTCGGCGGCGTCCGTCTCGATCAGCCGGGCGGGGCTGAACGACTCGATCGCCAGCGATGCCATGGCGGTCCCGGCGGCCATCGCCTGGCGAAGCGCCTCGCCGTCGCCGCGGCCGGAGCGGGCGAGCAGTCCCAGGAAGCCACCCGCAAACGAGTCGCCGGCCCCCGTCGGGTCCGTGAGCGCCAGGACCGGGTAGGCGGGCGTGATGAACCGCTCCTCGCGCGACTGGTACAGCGCCCCGTGTTCGCCCTTCTTGATGATCACGGCGTTCGCCCCCTCGGCGAGCAGCTTGTCGGCCGCGCGGGCGAGATGCGTCTCGCCGGCGAGCGCGCGGGCCTCCTCTTCGTTCAGCAGCGCCACGTCCACGCGGCGCAGGACCTCGAACACGCGGTCGGGTTTGCGGGCGATCCAGTAGTTCATCGTGTCCGAGAGCACGAGGCGCGGGCGTCGCACCTGGTCGAGCACCTCGAGCTGCAGTTCGGGGTCGATGTTCGCGAGGAACACGTAGGGCGCGCGGCGGTGCTTCGCGTCGAGCTTCGGGTGGAAGTCGGCGAAGACGTTGAGCTGCGTCTCGAGGGTGTGCGCATGGGCGAGCTCGGCCATGTACTCGCCGCGCCAGCGGAACGTGCGACCCGGGGCGGTCTCGAGGCCCGACAGGTCCACGCCCCGGTCCTCGAGGCGCAGCCGGTGCTCCTTCGGGAAGTCCTCGCCCACGACGGCGCAGACGGCGACCGGCGCGAAGTGGCTGGCCGAGAACGAGAAGTAGGACGCCGAGCCGCCCAGCGCGTCCACGGCCTGGCCGTAGGGCGTGCGGATCGAGTCGAGCGCCACCGAGCCGACGACGAGGATGCGGTTCTCGGGGCTCACGATGCGGCCTCCGCCTCGCGCTCGAGCCGCTCGGGCGCGGAGACGCCCATCAGCGCGAGGCCGTTGCGCAACACCTGCCGGAGCGCCGCGGCGACGCGCAGGCGGTGGCGGGACAGCGCCGGGTCGTCGCCCAGCACGCGGCAGTGGTGGTAGTAGCGGTGGAACTCGGCCGAGAGCTCGATGAGGTAGGCCGGGAGCCGGTGCGGCTCGCGTGCCGCGGCCGCCCCGCGCACGACCTCGGGGAACGTCGAGAGCTTGCGCACGAGCACGACCTCCTCGGGCGCGCTGAGCGGACGGGCCGGGCCCGTCTCCGCGCGCAGCCCGCGCTCGATCCCCTCGCGCTCGAGCGAGCAGCAGCGCGCATGCGCGTACTGCACGTAGAACGCCGGATTCGTGTCGTTGTGGCGTTTGGCCTTTTCCATGTCGAATTTCAGGTGCGCGCTCGAGGAGAGCTGCAGGAAGAAGAACCGGGCGCAGTCGGCCCCGACCTCGTCCACCAGGTCGGCGAGCGTCTCGAACTGCCCGAGGCGCTTGCTCATCTTCACTTCGGCCTCGCCCTGCATGAGCTTGACGTACTGGACGATCTGGACCTTCAGGAAATCGTCCTCCAGGCCCAGCGCCTTGAGTGCCGCGGTGAGGGTGGCCACGTAGGCGTGGTGGTCGGGCCCCCACAGGTTGATCGCCCGGCGGAAGCCCCGGGCGCGCTTGTCCCGATGGTACGCGATGTCCGGCAGCAGGTAGGTCGGCCGCCCGTCCGCGCGCACGATCACACGGTCCATGTCGTCGCCGCGGTCGTGGGTGCGCAGCCAGGTCGCCTCGGCGTCGCCCGAGGCGGCCCCCTCTTCGGCCTCGACCCGCGCGGCCGCCGCCTCGCTGACGCCCTGCGGCTTGACCGCGCGATAGGTCACCCCGCGCGCCTCAAGCGCGCGCAGGGTCCCGTCCACGGCTCCCGAATCGTGCAGCGTGGACTCGCGGAACCAACGGTCGAAGACCACGCCGTAGCGCGCGAGGTCGCGCTTCTGCCAGGCGAGCATCCGCTCGAGCGCCTGGTCGCGGAACCAGCTGTCCCCGTCCGGGGCGTCCAGCGCGGCGCGGGCCTCCGCCTCGGGGAGGCCGTCCGCCAGCGTGGCGAGGTACTCGCCCTGGTAGCCGCCCTCGGGGATCGTGCCGTCGCCGCCGATGCGCGCGCGGAAGCGGGCCTTCAGCGAGGCCCCGAGCAGGTCCACCTGGTTGCCCGCGTCGTTGACGTAGAACTCGCTCGCCGCCTCCCAGCCCGCGGCGCCCAGCAGCGCGACGAGCGAGGCGCCGACGGCGGCCGCCCGCGCGCTGACGATGTTCATGGGCCCGGTCGGGTTCGCGCTCACGAACTCGACGAGGATGCGCTCGCCGCCGCCGAAATCCGACCGCCCGAACGCCTCGCCGGCCTCGACCACGCGGACGGGGAGCGAGGCGAGGAACGTGTCGCGGTAGCGCAGGTTCAGGAAGCCCGCCCCGGCGACCTCGGGCGCGTCCGTCACCCCCTCGCCTTCGGGCCAGTGGCGCACGATCGCCTCGGCGATCGCGCGCGGGGCGAGGCCGGCTTCCTTCGCGACGAGCAGGCAGAAGTTCGTCGTCCAGTCGCCGTGCGCCGGGTCCCGCGGCACCGCGAAATCCAGGCGCGCGAGCCGCTCGGGCGTCGCCAGGCCGGCCGCCTCCAGCGCGCGCGTGAACGCCGCCTTCAGCTCATTCCACACCAAGGTCCACGCTCCGGGCGTCGCCCCACAGCCGCTCGAGCAGGTAGTACTCGCGCGTCTTCTCGTGGAACACGTGGACCACGACGTCCACGTAATCGAGCAGGACCCAGCGGCGCCCCTCCCGGCCTTCGACGTGCCAGGGCCGCGCGCCCGCGGCCTTGAGCTTCTCCTCGACCGCCTCCGCGATGGCCTTCACCTGCGGCTCGCTCGAGCCGGAGCAGATCAGGAACCAGTCCGCGACGCCGTCGAGGTCCCGCAGGTCGAGGCCGACGAGGTCGGCGGCCTTCTTGGACGCCGCGGCCTCCGCCGCGACCCGCAGCAGCTCCGGGCCGGGCACGCCGGGCGACACGCGCGCGCGCGCGGCTCTTGTCTCGGGTCCGGGCGTCGGCGACGTCACGATCAGTGCACGCGGTGGACGGCGTAGTCGATGGCCGCGTCGAGGGCGCGGCGGGCGGCCGAGGGCGTCTCTCCCGCGAGGAGCGTGCGCGCCTCGTCGGCGAGCGCCCGGGCGCGGGAGCGCGAGTACTCGAAGCCCCCCGCACGCTCGATCAGGGCCCGGAGCTGCTTCCACTGCCCCGGCGTCCACTTCTTGCGGGAGGCGAGCGCCTGCAGCCGGCGCCGGTCCGCCGCCCCCGCCTGCCGGAGCGCGGCGATGAGCGGGAGCGTGACCTTGCCCTCGGCAAGGTCGTAGCCGACGGGCTTGCCGGTGACCTCGGACTCGCCCAGGTAGTCGAAGAGATCGTCCACGATCTGGAACGCGACGCCGACGGCCTCGCCGAAGCGCCGGTAGCGCGCGCGCCGGGACGCCGAGCGCCCCCCGCCGTTCAGCGCCGCCCCGATCTCGGTCGCCGCGCCGATCAGCGAACCCGTCTTGGCCCGGATCAGCTCCTCGTAGTCGGCCTCGGAGACGTCCAGGTCGAAGGCGTGCTGGAACTCCAGCGCCTCGCCGCAGGACATCTCCGTCACGACCCGAGCGAGGACCCCCATCGCGTCGTTCAGCCGGTGCTCCACCAGCAGGGACATGGACTGGGCGTAGAGGTAGTCCCCCATGATGATCGCCATCTCGTCCGTCCACAGCCCGTTCACGGTCGGCATGCCCCGCCGCAGGTGGCTGCGGTCCACCGAGTCGTCGTGGATGAGGGCCGCCGCGTGGACGAGCTCGACCACGGTCGCGCACACGACCGCGTCCTTCCCGAGCGGGCCGTGGAGGCGGGCCGTCAGCAGGAGGAGCGTCGGTCGGAACTTCTTGCCGCGCGTGGCGAGCACGTGCCCCCCCACCTCGTTCAGGATGGGGATCGGCGTGCGGAAGAGGCCCCGGAGGCGCTTCTGGACCGCCTCCAGCTGTCGCCGGACGGGTCGCTGCACCTCGAGGATCTGGGCGTCTACGGTCATGGACGTGAGTGGGATCCGGCGTGGGCAGGTCGGAAAAACGGCGCCGCAGGATAGGGGCCGCTTTCTCGAAGTGTCAAGGCACCGCGGGCCCCCCGCGCGGCTCCCCGCGCATCGTCGTGAGCCGCTCGAGCAGCCGCTCGCGCGTGTTCAGCGAGGCGTCCTCGAGCACCGCCTCGAGCAGGGCCGCGAGCGCGCGCCCGACCGCGGGTCCCGGCCCCGTCCCGAGTGTGCGCATGACGTCGCGGCCGTCCACGGCGAGGTCCGCAACCGAGAGCGCGGCCCCCTCGGCGACGAGCCGGTCGATGCGCGCGCCCATTTCGGCGAGGTAGAGTGGGTTCGCGGTCTTGAGCCCGTTGCCCAGGCTGTCGGCGAGCCGGAGGTCGAAGAGGTCGGCGACGCTGTCCGTGCCCACGCGGCGCAGCCAGCGGCGGACGGCCGCGTCGCTCCAGCCCGGGCGGTAGTCGAACATGTGCTCGCGCACGAGGTGCACGACGCGCGCCGTGAACCGCGCCGGGAACCGCAGCCTCTCGAGCAGCCCGCGCGCAAGGTCGGCCCCGACGAACTGGTGCTGGTAGAAGGTGCCCTCGCCGTGCCGCTCGACGCGCGTCGCGGGCTTGCCGAGGTCGTGCAGAAGCGCCGCCCAGCGGACGACCGGCTTGGCCGCCGGCGCCGCGTCGCAGGAGTAGATCGAATGGAAGTAGACGTCGTAGGCGTGGAAGCGGTTCTGCGGCACCCCCCGGCAGGCCTGCAGCTCGGGCAGCCAGGGCGCGAGCAGGCCCGCCTCGCGCAGGATCTCGAGGCCCGTCGAGGGCTTCGGCGCGGCGAGGAGCTTCTCGAGCTCGGCGCGCACGCGCTCGACCGCGAGCGTCCCCGCGAGGTCGCGCGCCGTTCCGAGCGCCGCGCGCGTCCCGTCCTCGACCTCCATGCCGAGCGCGGCCGCGAGCCGGGCGACGCGCAGGGGCCGCAGCGCGTCCTCGCGGAAGCGTTCCACGGGGTCGCCCACCGCCCTCAGCCGCCGTCGCTCGAGGTCGAGCGCGCCCTCGTGCGGATCGAGCAGCGTTCCCGACGCCGGGTCGAACGCGAGCGCGTTCACGGTGAGGTCGCGCCGGTCGAGGTCCTCGAGCGGGTCCGCGCCGAAGCGCACCTCGTCGGGGTGGCGCGCGTCGGCGTAACCGCCCTCCGTTCGCAGCGTCGTGACCTCGAGCCGCGCGCCCTCGTGCAGCACGAGCACCATGCCGAACGGCTCGCCGATCGGCTCGGTGCGGGGGAAGAGGTCGCGCACGCGGGCCGGGAGCAGGTCGGTGGCCACGTCCACGTCGGGGGCGGCCTCGCGCCCGAGCACCGCGTCACGCACGCTTCCGCCCACGAGCCACGCGCGTCCGCCCGCCGCGCGCAGGCGCCCGAGCGCGTCGAGCGCGGCCGGCGGCCACGCCTGCGCGCGAAGCGCGGCCTCGGCGCGCAGGCGGGCCTTCTCGCCGGGGGCGTCGTACCACGCGTTCACCGTGCGCTGCTCCTCTCGCTGGGCGGCCTCGCGCTCGCGGCGCTGGCCGCGCTCCTGCCTTCCCCGGCGGTCGCGGCCGGGGCGGGCCCCGACTCCGCCGGGACCCGGCCAGAATACCCGCCCGCGCGCGTGCGGGCGTGGCAGCTCGGGCTCGCGCGGGCCGACCGGCTGCAGCACGCCTCGCTCTCGTTCACCCTCGCGGCCGGCGCCACGCTCGCGGGCCGGCGGCCCGGCGCGGCCTTCGCGGGCGTCCTCCTGGCCGGGGTCGCGAAGGAGGCGTGGGATGCGCGGACGAGCCGGTTCGATCCTCTCGATCTCGCCGCCGACGCGGCCGGCGCCGCGCTGGGCGCCTCAGCGGCCGGCGGCGTTCGGTGACGGGCAGCGCGTGCAGATCGGGGTTTCGGCGGGGGGCGTGTTCTTCTGCGTCTGGGCCAGGCCGACCGCGATCACGCCGGCCAGCACGCCCCCGCCCACGAGCCCGGTCCGGTACCAGTCCACGGTCCGGGTGCGCATGTGCACGACGTCGTCGAGCGCGACGTGCACGACCGCGATCTCGCCGAGCGGCCCCTCCACGTCGCCCCTCAGCCGGTAGCCCGTGATCGAGTCCGGGTCGAACGTCGCCCGGTCGAACTCGTAGACCAGGCCGTCCCGCGTCTCGATCCGGACGCCCTTGCGCTCGGGTTGGGAGGCGTAGTCCGTGCGCGGGAGCTCCCGCATGGTCGTGCAACCGGATGCCGCCGCCCAGGCCGCCAGGGCGGCGGCCGAGAGCCACCTCGAAACCTTCATGAACGCTTCCTCGCGGGCCCGGTCCACGGCCCCGGCCATGCCGGGACGACGCCACGTTAGCACGCGGGCGCCCGGCGGCGCGACGCGGTCAGCTCCAGTAGAGCAGCCGGCCGCAGTTCTCGCAGAGGTGCAGGTGGCCCTCGCCCGGCGGGGGCGCGGCCGAAGTGGGCAGCGTCACGAAGCAGCCCTGGCACACCCGGTGGCGCACGAGCGTCAGCCCGCGGCCGAACCGCCCGAGCGAGCGCTCGTACCATCCGAGCCAGCGCCGCTCGATCCGCGAGACGAGCCGCTCGCGGTCGCGGACCAGCGCGGGCACGCCGCCGAGCGTGTAGCCCATCCGCCGAAGCGCGGCGGCGGAACCCTCGTCGGAGGCGAGCATCAGCAGTTGGTCGAGGTCGTGAAGCTCGACGACCGGGCGCACATCGGTCACGAGCCTTCCCCCTGCAGCAGCCCGAAGGCCGTCGCGACGTCGGACGACGCGAGGCGCTGGCGGGGCCGCTGGAGCCGCAGCGCCTGGGCCGCGGCGCCGAGGCGCGCGAGGTGCGACGCCTGGGACTGCTCGTGATGGGCCAGGTACAGCACGATGAGCTGAACGGGCTCACCATCCGGCGCCGCCCACTCCACACCCTTCGGGGCCCGCCCCACGATCCAGAACGGTCGTACGACCGAAATCGAGCGTGCGTGCGTCAGCGCCACGCCCTTGCCGAGCGCAGTCGTGCCGAGCCGCTCGCGCCGTACGAGCACGGCGACGAGCGAATCGAGGTCGCGCACGACGCCGTTGCGAGCGGCGGCCGCCGCCATCTGCTGGAGCACGGTTTCGCGGCGCCGATGCCGCAATTCGAGGATGTCGAGCGGGGTGCCGGTGACCGACGGAACTTCTGCGATCGCCATAGTTTCCTCCCGCGACGAGCACAGGCTAACACCGTCCGCCCCGCGCGCATGCAACGAAGTTGCCGTGTCGCGAGAAGTTGTCGCCGGCTTCACGTCGAGTACTCGCGAAAAGCCTCAGGCGACGGCATCAAGGCGTTGCGGCCACGTTCCTTGAGGCACGCCAGCGCCGCCACGCGAGCAGCGTGAGCAGCGCCAGCCCGACGCCGAGAACCGCGCCGGCGAGCACGTCGCTCGGCCAGTGCCGGTTCAGGTAGAGCCGCGACCAGCCCACCACCGCGGCGAGGAGGAGGGCCACGACGCCGCTCCGGCGCCACCGGCGGGCGATCACGGCCGCCACCGCGAACGCGTTGGCGGCGTGGCTCGAGGGAAACGACGCGTTGCTGCGCTTGTGCTCCCCGTCCGGCCGGGCGCGGAACGTGGCCCGCTTGAGCCCTTCGACGACGAGGTTGACCGGCACGAGGACCAGCGCCGCCTCGAGCGTCGCCGCCCGGGTGGCTCCGCCGGCGAGGATCGCGACGCCCGCGCCGACCGCGAGCGCCAGGCGGCTGCGGTCGGAGACCGCCCGCGCCACCTCGTGCAGCGCGCCGGAGCGCGGCGCCTGCACGGCGCGGAGCACGGCCTCGTCGGACGACTGGCAGGGCCACGTGAGGAGCAGGGCGAGCAGGGCGACCCGCGGGTTCACGGGCGGCCCCCGCCCCAGACGGGCCGCACGGCGGTGGCCGGCACCGTGCCCTCGACGCCGCGACCGGCCCGCACGCGGATGCGCTCCCCGTCACGGCCCAGGAGCCGGACCACTTCGCCCGGGTCGAGTTCGATCCCCGCCCCGTCGAGCGGCGTGAGTGTCTCCACGACCGCGACCGGATCGCCCGAGCGGGACGAGCGCTGCAGCGGCAGCGCCACGGCCGCGCCGGAGGCGAGCACCGCGAGCACCGCCACCGGGAGATGCCGTGGCCACCGGAGCGCGGCCGCGAGCGCCAGTGCGAAGGCCAGCAGCGCCCACTCGAGCGCGCGCACGGGCAGCAGCCCGCCCTGGGCGCCGACCAGCCCGCCGGACTCGCGCACGCGCTCGGCCGCCCAGCGGAGCGCGCCGCTGCGCGGCTCTCCGGCGCGGCCGCGCACGATCCACGCGGCGGCCTCCCCGACCTTCTCGCGCCCGAGCGCCGCCCACGCGAGCCGCGCCGCGAGCGCCGGGTCCTCGCCGCGCCCCTCGTCCCAGAGGCGGGCCCATTCGGCCGCGGCCGCTGCCGTGTTCCCGGCGCGGGCCTGCTCGTCGGCGACGCGGGCCCGGGCCGAGAGCCGCGAGTTCCCTTCCTGCGGCCAGCCCAGCCAGCCGCCGGCCGCGGCCGCGAGCGCGAGCGCCACCGCGAGCACACGCCAGGGAAGCCGGGGGGGTACCGGCGGTACGCACACGGAGACACGCTCGACGAGCCGCCGCCGCACGTCGTCCTCCGAGGCTCCGGTGCCGCCGAATCGCGCGACGGCGATGTCCTGCTTCAGCACGGCGACGCGCTCGCCGCGCGACTCGGCCCAGCGCACGGCCTCGTCCGCCGCGCGCCAGAAGTCCGGCCCGCGCGCCAGCCCCACCGCGCGCAGGAACTCGCGCTGCTTCGCCCGCTCGCCGGCCAGCGCGTCGGGGCCGACGGTCGCGAGCCAGAACTTCACGGCCGCCCCGAGCAGCAGCCCGGCGAGCGCGAACAGCCACGGCCGCGCGGGTCGCGAGCCCGGATCCGGCGCGTCGTCCGACAGCTCCCGCGGGAACGCGCCGTCCGACCCGCCGGCGGCCGCCGGCGCCGACGAGATCACCTCGAGCGGCAGGGCGATGCCCGGCGAAGTGTGGTACGCGCCCCCCGACGGGTCGAACCAGGCGAATGCCGGCGTGTGCAGCACCAGCGAACCGCTGCGCCTCGGCAGCAGCGTCCACTGGAAGCTCCGCCGGCCCGGCGAGATCTCCCCCGCCGGCGGGAAGCTGTCGTCCACCGTGCTCGCGAAGACCTCGAAGTCGGGCAGCGAGAGCTTCGGCGTGTGGAGCAGAGGCAGGTTGCCGGAGCCCCGCACGTCCAGCCGCAGCGTCACCGTCTGGTCCTGGGCGGTGTGGCCGCGGTCCAGGCTCCAGGCCGGGTCGAAGTCGCCGACCGCGTTCTCGAACGCGGCCGGTGCGCCCGGGGGCAGCGCCCGCACCGGGACCCGCACCGAGTCGCTCTGGATCGCGACCGGCGCGACGCCCGACTGCGGCATCCGGAAGAACGGATCGCTCGACGACGGGGCGGGGACCACGACGAGCGATGCCGGCCCGATGGTCGCCGTGCCCGGCGCCAGCGGGTAGAGGCGCGCGCGGCGCTCCGTGACCGCGACCGACCGTCCGTCCAGCTGCGCCCGGTACTCGACGGGCTCGCCCCAGCTCTCGGACCAGAACCCCGGCGTCGCGGGCGCCGAGTAGCCGCGGCTGTCGCTGATGTCGCGCGTCTGCACCAGCCGCATCGAGAGCCGGACGAGCTGGCCGACGTACGGCCGGGACGGCTGCACGTCCACCACGAGCCTCGCCGGCGGGCTGGCCCCGCCCCGGCCACGGGCGGACAGTTTCGGCAGCGTCGCGCCCTCGGGCATCACGCGCAGCGGCAGCGACGGGCTCAGGTAGTCCACCGACCCGACGCGCACGTGGATCGGCCCGATGCGGTAGTCGCCCGGGTTGTCCGCGGAGACCTCGAAGCGGTACTCGACGGTCGTGGTCGAGCGCCCGTTCACCCACGAGAAGCTCTGCGAGCGGTCGCTCCCGAGCAGCGTGAGCCCGTTCGGCACCTCGAACACCGGGTCCTCGGTCCTTCCGGAGGGGTTCGTGATCGTGACGACGAGCTGCACGGAGGTCCCCGCGGTCACGGCGCCGGCGCCGAGCCGCGCCTGCACGGTGGTCTCGGCCGCGGCCGGGACGCCGGCCGCGAACGCCGCGAGCACCCCGAGCGCGAGCCCCGCGAGGGAGGGGCCTCTCACCAGTCCCTCCCCTGCCGGTCGCGCACGGCGCGGGCGCGCTGCGTCTTCTGCCGCTCGAGCCGCTCGAGCTCCTGCAGCGAGCCGAGCAACTGCTCGGCTTGCTCCTTCGTCATCCCGGTGGGACGGCGCGAGGGCGGCGGCGACTCCGCCTGCGGCGAAGGCGGCGTCGGGCCCGGCTGCTGCGGCTGCTGCTGCGGGCCCTGCTGGTCCGGCGTCGCGCCTCCCGGGTTCGGCTCGCCGGGCTTCGGCTGTTCGGGCTTCTGGTCCGGCTGCTTCCCGGACGGGGCCTGGCGCGACTGCTCCTGCTCGCGCCGCAGCAGCTCGTAGTTCCAGCGCGCGTCGGCGTCGTTCGGGTCGCGCTCGAGGGCGCGCCGCAGCTCGCCGAGCGCGCGCTCGTAGTCCCCCTTCGCGCCGAGCAGGGTGCCGAGGTTGTAGCTCGCGACCTGCCCGGGCCGTCCACGCGCGGCGGCGAGGTGCGACAGCTCCGACGCGGCCGAGTCCGGCTGGCCCGCGAGCGCCCGTGCGGTCGCGAGGTTCACGCGCAGCGCCGCCGGGGCGCCGTGGCGGGCCCGGGCCGCGTAGAGCGACTCCGCCCGCGCCCAGCGCCCCTTGCGGAACGCGCGGTCGCCCTTCGCCCACGGGCTCTGCGCCCGCGCGGGGGCGGCGAGCGCGAGCGCCGCGACGATCGCGACGGCCGCCGCGCGGACCACCGGGGCCGCTCCGCTGCCCCGGGGCGCGCGGCGCCGCGGCCGGGCCAGATCCGCGGCGATCGCGAAGGCCGCCAGCAGCGCGAGCCACGCGAAGCGCGAGACCGGGCGCTCGATCAGCCGGGCGCCGTGACTCGAGCGCGCCAGCGAGCCCATGGCCGCCGCGAGTCGCGGCAGCTCCCCGCCCGCGCGCGTGGCGGCGAAGAAGCCGCCGCGCGTCGTGCGGCCGAGATCGCGCAGGAGCTTCTCGTCGAGCCGGCTGCGGACGACCTGCCCCGACGCGTCGCGTTTGACGTCGGTCGCATGGCCGCTGGCGTCGAGCACCGGAATCACGTCGCCGGCCGGCGTGCCGACGCCCACCGCGAAGACCCGCACGCCCGCCCGCGCGACCTCGTCCATGCCCTTGCGGGCGCCCCCCTCGAGGTCCTCGCCGTCGGTCCACAGCACGATCGCCTGCTCCTCGCGGCGCCCCCGGGGCAGCAGGCGCAGCGAGGCGGACAGCGCGCGGCCGAGATCCGTGCCGGGCGTGCTCACCGACCCGCTCGAGAGCGACTCGAGCACGAGCCGAGTCGCGGCGTGGTCGAGGGTCAGCGGGCACAGCCGCACCGCATCGCCGGCGAACGCCACGACGCCGACGCGGCTGCCCTGGACGCGCTCGAGCAGCCCGAGCGCCTCGCGGCGCGCCTCGTCGAGGCGCGAGGGCGAAACGTCCTGCGCGTCCATGCTCGCCGAGACGTCGATCGCGAAGACGAGGTCCGAGCCCTGCGACTGGCGCCGCACCGTCTCCCGGCCCCACTGCGGCCCGGCGGCGCCCAGCACGAGCAGCCCGACGGCGCCGAGGCGCAGCGCCGCCCCGAGCCGGCGCGCGCGCGGCATCGCCTGCCCGAGCAGCACGTGGTCCGCCCGCGGGCCGACCAGCGTCTTCGCCGCCCGGTTCGCCCGGTGCAGCGCCCGCAGCTCGAGCAGCCCGAGGACCGGCAGCACGAGGAGCGCCCAGAGCCAGGCGGGGGTCTCGAAGGTCACGGTCGGGTCCTCACGGCGCGCGGAACGCCCAGGTCGAAAGGGACAGCGAGTAGAACGCGAGCACCGCCGCCGCCAGCCCGAGCAGCGCGGGGCCGAGGTCGCGGTACTCGCGGTAGACGAGCGCGCGGATGGGCGCGCGCTCGAGCCGGTCGATCTCGGAGTAGACCCCGCTCAGCGTACTCGCGTCCCCGGCGCGGAAGAACCTCCCGCCCGTGCGGCGCGCGATCTCGACGAGTGGACGCTCGTCCACGCCCACGTTCATCATGACCTGCCGGCGGCCCATCACCGGGTCGTCCACGGTGACGGGCTCGAGGCTCGGGCGCCCGACGAGAATCGCGTACACCTTCACGCCGAGCGCCTTCGCGAGGTCGGCCGCGGTCAGCGGGTCGATCGCCCCGCGGTTGTTCTCGCCGTCGGTGAGCAGCACGGCGACCTTGCTCGGCGTGCGACTTTCGCGGAGGCGCTGGACCGCGGTGGCGAGCCCCATCCCGATGGCCGTGCCGTCCTCGGCGAGCCCGAAGTCGAGGCTCTCGATGAGCGAGACGAGCGTCTCGTGGTCGAGGGTGAGCGGGCACTGCGTGAACGCGGTCCCGGCGAAGCCGACGACCCCGATCCGGTCGTGCGGACGCCCGCGGACGAAGTCGCGCGCGGTGTTGCGCGCGACGTCGAGCCGCGTGCCCCCGCCCATGTCGCCCGCACTCATGCTGCGCGAGACGTCGATCGCGAGCACGATGTCCACGCCGCGCGAGTCCACCTCGCTCTGCTGGACACCCTGCTGTGGCCGCGCCGAAGCGATCACCGCGAGCGCCAGGGCCGCCCAGGGCAGCACGCGCGCGAACTGCACGATGCGCGACCGCAGGCCGGGCGCGGGCAGTCCGGCGACCGTCCCCCACAGCACCGCGGCCGGCCGCGTCCGCGGTCGCCGCGCCCGCCAGGCGAGCAGCGCCGGGATCGCGAGCAGCAGGAGCAGGAGCCAGGGATACTCGAAGCGGATCACGCGACCTCCCGTGCCTCGCGGCGGCGCACGAGCGCTTCCACCGCGGTCTCGCAGCGGTGGGCCTCCTCGACGCCGAGGGGCGCGCGGGCGAATTTCACCCGGTCCCACAGCCCGAGCAGCCCCTCGAGGCGTTCCACGTCGGCGGGCTCCAGCCGGGACTCCCGCAGTCGCACGACGAGCTCGCCGCTCGTGTCGCCCGGCCGCGGCGTCCCCACCACGGCCTCGAGGTAGCGGCGCAGGATGCGCGTGAGCGCGAGCGCGTGGTCCCCGAAGCGGCCGGCCTCCGGCAGGCGGAGCGCGCGCAGCTTCGCCAGCTCGGCGAGCGCCTCCGCGGCCGGGTCACGCGCCGGGCGCGGCACGGCGGCCACGGGCGCGGGCGCGGTCACCCGCCGCCGGCGCCGCCGCGCGGTCGCGATCGCGGCGAGGACCGCCGCCAGCAGGAGCAGGCCCGCGACGACGAGCGGCCACGGCACGCGCTCCCACCACGGGGCGCCGAACGGGCCGTGCAGCGCGCGCAGCGTCGCGTTCGTGTCCGCCGCCGTGATCGTGGGCAGGACGAGCACACGCCCGGTGGGCAGCCGGCGCACGACCTTCGGCCCTTCCGTCGGGTGCGGGGTCACTTCGACGAGGAGCCCGGGCACGGAGGAGACGCCGGTCGTGAAGACCTGCAACGGGACCTCGATCCAGCAGCTGTCGCTGCCGCTGACCTCGTGGGACCGCAGCCGCGTCGAGTTCACGCTCGTCCGGCCCGTGTGCGGATCGCCCCAGGTGAAGTCGCCGCCCGCAGCCGGACGGTCGAAGCGCACGCGGTAGCCCTGCGGCACGAGGATGCTGCCCCGGTAGAGCATCCGCTGCCCGAGCTTCGCGGGCGAGGGCGTGATCGTGACGCGCGTGGGCAGCGCCGGCGGCGGGGTCCGGTTCGTGGCCAGGCCGCCGACCTGCGCCGGGGCGGCGCCCCGGCCCGAGTCGGCCGCCGCCCGCTTCGCGCTCAGTCCGGGCGGGATCAGCGAGGCGGGCAGGCCCGCGAGCAGCGCCCCGGCGAGCAGGAGCGCGGCCCTCACGCCACCCCCCTCCGGCGGCGCGTCGCGAAGTAGCGCATGAGCGCCGGCAGCCACGGCCGGTCGGTGCGCAGCTCGACGACCGGGCACTGCGCGCGGGCCAGGACGTGCTCGGCCTGCCGGCGGCGTTCCCGCGCGAGCGTCGCGTAGCGGCGCTGCGCCGGCTTCGAGCGGGTGTTCACGAGCCGGCGCTCCCCGGTCTCGAGGTCCTCGAACAGCGTCCAGCCCACGCCGGGCAACTGCTCGTCCCGCGGGTCTCGCAGCGCGAGCGCCGTGACCTCGTGACGGCGGGCGAGCACGCGCCAGTCGCGCACGTCGAGACGGTCCTCGAAGTCGGAGACCCAGAACACGAGCCCCCGCCGGCGGAAGGAGCGGCTCACGAACCGGGCCGCGTCGCCCAGCTTCGTCCCTTCGCTCTCGGTCTCGTGGTCGAGCAGGTCGCGCAGCATCCGGAGCAGGTGGGTTCGGCCCCGCGCCGGCCGCACGAAGTGCTCGACCCGCCCCGCCGCGAGCAGGAGGCCGACCCGGTCGTTGCTGCGCATCGCCGCGAACCCGAGGACGGCGCACAGCTCGGCGGCCAGTTCGCGCTTCTCCTGCGCCGCGGTGCCGAAGCGCATCGAGCGCGAGACGTCCACGACCAGCATCACCGTGAGCTCGCGCTCCTCCACGAACCGCTTGACGTACGCATTGCCCATGCGCGCGGTGACGTTCCAGTCGATGTCGCGCACCTCGTCGCCGGGCACGTACGGGCGCACCTCCTCGAACTCGACGCCCCGCCCCTTGAAGACGCTCTCGCGCCCCCCCGCGAACAGCTCCTGGACCAGCCGGTGGCTGTGGATCTCGAGTCGGCGGACCTTGCGCAGCAGCTCCGCGGAGTCCATCAGGGAACGCGCACCTGCTCCAGGATCCGGCGCGCGATCTCCTCGCCGTCGACGCCTTCGGCCTCGGCTTCGTACGAGACCTGGATGCGGTGGCGGAGCACGTCCGGTCCGATCGCCTTGACGTCCTCGGGCAGGACGTACGGCCGGCCGCGGACCAGCGCGTGCGCCTGCGCGCCCCGCACGAGGAACAGCGTCGCGCGCGGGGACGCGCCGAACGCCACGAGCGCGTCGAGCGACAGGCCGAAGTCGCGCGGCCGCCGGGTCGCGCCGACGAGGTCGAGCACGTACTCCTGGATCTTGTCGTCCACGTAGACGCCGGCGAGCGCGTCCCGCGCCTCGAGCACCTGCTCGCGGGTCGCCTGGGGCTTCAGCTCGGGCAGCTGCGACAGCCCGGCCCGCTTCAGGATCTCCTTCTCCTCGGCGCGCTCGGGATAGCCCACCTTGACCTTGAGCATGAAGCGGTCGCTCTGCGCCTCGGGCAGGGGGTAGGTGCCCTCCTGCTCGATCGGGTTCTGGGTCGCGAGCACGAGGAAAGGCTGCTCGAGGTGCATCGACTCGTCGCCGAGCGTGACCTGCAGCTCCTGCATGGCCTCGAGCAGCGCCGACTGGACCTTCGCGGGCGCACGGTTGATCTCGTCGGCGAGCACGAGGTTCGCGAACACCGGCCCCCGCTTGGCCGTGAAAGAGCCGTCGCGCGGGTTGTAGACGAGCGTGCCCGTGAGGTCGGCCGGCAGCAGGTCGGGCGTGAACTGGATCCGGCGGAACCGGAGCGACAGGGCCTGCGCGAGGCTGTTCGCGGCGAGCGTCTTGGCGAGCCCGGGGACGCCCTCGAGCAGCACGTGGCCGCCCGTGAGCAGGCCGATGAGCAGCCGGTCCACCATCGCGTGCTGCCCGACGATGGCGCGTCCCACCTCGTCCCGCACGCGGCCGAGGATCTCCCCCGCGCGCTCGATGCGTCGCGCGGTCTGCGTGTCGACGGTCATGCGTTCCTTCCTGGAAACCGGTAACGCGATCCAACCATGGACGTGGGGAACGTTCGCGGCAGTATCGCGAAAGGGGCCGCGCGGGTCCAGCCCCGCCCGGCCGGGGCTCCCTCCCCGCTCAGGCCACGAGTCGCGTCGTCTCGGCGTCGGCGTCGAAGCCCGAGCCGGACTCCGAAAGCCACTCCGACAGCACCGTGCGGGCGTTCTTCTTCTCGTGCGGCGCCCGGAACGACTCGAGGCGGTCCAGGCGGTTCACGCCCCGGACGATCTCGAGCATCATCTCGGCTTCGCGCACCGGGTCGTGCGCGGCGCGGGCGCGCGCCATCCGCTGGTGCACGCGAAGGCGCGCCAGCGCCTCGACGTCGAGCGACCGCCGGTAGGCGCGCACGGCGGCCTCGAAGCCGCGCTCCGCGGCGGCGTACCGGCCCGAGGCGGCGGCGGTCAGGGCGCCGTGGTGGAGCAGCTGCCCCGGCACGAGGCCGGCGGGGGCGTGCACGGCCAGCTGGATCACGAGGTCGTCGAGCAAGGTGGGAGGTCCCTGGGAGGAAGGTCGCCGGCGTGCGGGGCGCCTTCCCGGGCAGCACGTTCGGTGCCAGAGCGGCCCGGGCGCTATCGCCCGAAACGACGGCGGGGACGGCCTGCGTGCCATCCCCGCCATTGCATTTTCCCTCGCCCGCGCCATTCAGCCTGCACGGGCCGGGGCGGAACCCGCCGGGCGCACGGGCTCCCAGCTGAAGAGCGGGTAGCCCGCCGTCAGGTCGAGCACCTGCGCCGCCACCTCCTTCGCCACGGCCTCGTCGCCGGGGCGCTCGAGGACGCGCGCCATCCAGCCGCCGAGGGTGCGCATCTCGGCCTCGCCCATGCCGCGGGTGGTCAGCGCCGGGGTGCCGATCCGGATGCCGCTCGTCACCCAGGGCTTCTGGGGGTCCCCGGGGACGGCGTTCTTGTTGACCGTGATGCGCGCCCGGTGCAGCGACTCCTCCGCCGTCTTGCCGGTCAGGTTCCGGCGGCGCAGGTCCACGAGGAGGAGGTGGTTGTCCGTGCCGCCCGAGACGAGGTCGAATCCGGCGTCCCCCAGCGCCTCGCCGAGCACGCGGGCGTTGTCCACGACCCGCTGCTGGTACGCGCGGAACCCCTCGGTCAGCGCCTCGCCGAAGCAGGCCGCCTTGGCCGCGATGACGTGCATGAGCGGCCCGCCCTGCAGGCCGGGGAACACCGACTTGTCGAGCTTCTCCGCCCAGGCCTCCTTCGCGAGCACGATCCCGCCGCGCGGTCCGCGCAGCGTCTTGTGGGTCGTGCTGGTGACGAGCCCCGCATGCGGCACCGGGCTCGGGTGCAGCCCGGCCGCGACGAGCCCGGCGATGTGGGCCATGTCCACGACCAGGACCGCCCCGACCTCGTCCGCGATCGCGCCGAAGCGCTCGAAGTCGATCCGGCGCGGGTACGCGCTCGCCCCGGCGACGATGATCGCGGGCCGGTGCTCGCGGGCGAGCCGGGCCACCTCGTCGTAGTCGATGAGCCCGTCCTCCGGACGCACGCCGTACTGGACGGCCTTCCACAGCTTCCCGGACACCGACACGGAATGGCCGTGCGTCAGGTGCCCGCCGTGCGCGAGGCTCATGCCGAGCAGCGTCGAGCCGGGCTGCGACACGGCGAGGTACGCGGCCAGGTTCGCCGACGCGCCCGAGTGCGGCTGCACGTTCGAGTGATCGGCGCCGAACAACGTCTTCAGGCGGTCGCGCGCGAGGTTCTCGGCGACGTCCACCCACTCGCACCCGCCGTAGTAGCGCTTTCCGGGCAGCCCCTCGGCGTACTTGTTCGTGAGCTCCGAGCCGGCGGCCTCCAGCACGGCCTCGCTCACGAAGTTCTCGGAGGCGATCAGCTCGAGCGTGCGGGCCTGCCGCTCGCGCTCCTTCGCGATGGCCTCGTGCAGCTGCGGGTCCTGCGCCTGAAGTCGCGACACGTCGTCCCCCCTCACCGGCCGTGGTGCTGCCGCTCGTAGTCGCGGATCTTGCCCACGCGGCGCTCGTGCCGGCCGCCCGCGAAGGGCGTCTCGAGCCACGTCCGCAGCCAGCCGAGCGCCGCGGCCTCGCCCGGCCCGGTGCGGCCGCCGAGCGCGAGCACGTTCGAGTCGTTGTCCTGCCGGGTCAGGCGCGCGGTCTCGTCGCTCGTGACGACCGAGGCGCGCACGCCCTCCACCTTGTTCGCGGCGATGCTCGCCCCGATGCCCGTGGCGCAGACGACCACGCCGCGCTCCGCCTCCCCCGAGGCCACCTTCTCCCCGACCGGGATGGAGAAGTCCGGGTAGTCCACGGACTCGGAGCCCGAGGTCGTGCCGACGTCCACGACCTCGTGCCCGAGCCTCTCCAGTTCGCGGCGGACGGCCTCCTTGAGCGCGAACCCCGCGTGGTCGCTGCCGATCGCGATCTTCACCCGGCGCCGCCCCCCGCGCTCACGCCCGCTTCGCCGACGTCTTGGGCACCGGCGAGAGCCAGCCGTAGCGGTCCGGCAGGTCCCCGCGCACCATGCCGAAGAACGCGTCCTGGATCGCCTTCGTCACCGGGCCGCGCTCCCCGCTGCCGACCTTGATCCGGTCCACCGAGGAAATCGGCGTGACCTCGACCGCGGTGCCGGTGAAGAACAGCTCGTCCACGATGTAGAGCATCTCGCGCGGGAGGACCGCCTCGCGCACCGTGTAGCCGAGGTCATGCGCGAGCCGCATGACGCTGTCGCGCGTGATGCCCGAGAGGATGCTCGAGCTCACCGGAGGCGTGAGGATCTCACCGTGGTACACGGCGAACAGGTTCTCGCCCGAGCCCTCGCTGACGTAGCCGCTCACGTCGAGCGCGATCGCCTCATCGTACCCGTCCTGGACCGCCTCGAGCTTGAGGAGCTGCGAGTTGAGGTAGTTGCCGCCCGCCTTCGCCATCGCGGGCAGCGTGTTCGGCGCCATGCGCGCCCAGCTGCCGACCTTGACGGCGGCGCCCTTCGTGAGCGCCTCCTCGCCGAGGTACTTGCCCCACGGGTAGGCGGCGATCATGGTGTCGATCGGCGTGCCGCTCGGGTCCACGCCCACGTGGGCGTAGCCGCGGTAGACGAGCGGCCGGATGTAGCACTCCTTCAGGCCGTTGACGGCCACGGTCTCGAGACAGGCGCGCTCGATCTGCTCGGCCGAGTAGCCCGGCGTCATCTTGTAGATCTTGCAGGACGCCATCAGCCGTTCGATGTGCTCGCCCAGCCGGAAGATCGCCGGGCCGCTCTTCGCGTCGTAGGCACGGATGCCCTCGAACACGCTCGAGCCGTAGTGGAGCACGTGCGAGAGGACGTGGATCTTCGCGTCGTCCCACGCGACGAACTGCCCGTTCATCCAGATCTTTTCGCTCTTCTGCATCGCCATGACACTCACCTCTCCGACGGGCCGGTGGCCCGGTTCACGAAGGATCGCGGATCTCGAGGATTTGCCGCACGACCGGCACCAGTCGCCGGACGTGGACGCGGATGCGCCGCCAGCACTCCTCGTACGCCTCCTTCGATGCGCCGTAGGGATCGGAAACCGGGAGGCCCGGGTCGCCGGGCTCCGGGTACTCACTCAACAGGTGCACGCGGTCCATCGGGGCCCCCATCGCCTCCAGGGCCGACCGGTGGTGCGGTTCCATCACGAGGATCAGGTCCGCCCCCGACACGAGCCGGGCCGTGGCCCTGCGCGCGCGGTGGGAGGACAGGTCGAATCCGGCCGAACGAGTCGTCTCGAGCGTGCCCGAGCTGGCGGGCTGGCCTTCCGAGGCCGACGTACCCGCCGAGAGCACCTCGACGCGCGCGGCATCGGAGCCCAGCTCCGCCGCGAGCGCCGCCGCGGCCATGGGACTGCGGCACGTGTTTCCCGTGCAGACGAACAGCACGCGAATCCGCGTCTCGTCGGTCATGCGCGGCGAGGATAGGTGCCGCTTTTCGGGCGCGTCAACCGCCCGAACCGCCGCCCGAAAGATCTTCGTGCGGGCCGAGAACGGCGCTCACGTCGAGCGCGCCGCGGCGAAGAAGCTTCGGCGTTCCCGATCCGAGGTCCACGAGGGTCGACGGGAGCCCGCCGTGACGCGGACCGCCGTCGAGCACGAGGTCCAGCTGGTTGCCGAAGTACCCGATCACCTGCTCGGCCGTCTCCGCCGGCGGCTGCCCCGACAGGTTCGCGCTGCTCGAGACGACCGGGCCGCCGATGCGCTCGAGCAGCGCGCGCGAGAGCGTGTCGCCGGGGCAGCGCAGCGCGATCGTGGCACCGCGCCCGCGCACGCGCTCGGGCACGAACCCGGACGCGGGCAGGATGATCGAGAGCGGCCCGGGCCAGAACGCCCGGATGAGCCGCTCGGCGGCCGGCGGCACCTCGAAGGCGAGCGCCCAGGCCTGCTCCGGGTCGGGAATCAGGGAGATGACCGCGTGTGAGGGGTCGCGGCGCTTGAGCCGCGCGAGCCAGTCCACCGCCGCCGGGTCGAGCAGCGAGCAGCTGAGCCCGTAGAGCGTGTCGGTCGGGAACGCGATGACGCCCCCCCGCAGCACGGCCTCGGCCGCCTGGTCGAGCGTCTCGCGGTCGGGCCGTTCCGGATCGATCTTCAGGACCTCCATCGCGGGGGCGTCACTTCCTTCCGGCGCGCGCGGCCATCGCCGCCGCGTGCTGTTCGAGCTTGCGGGCCAGCGTCGCGTCGCCGACCGCCAGGATCCGCAGCGCAAGGTGGGCGGCGTTCTTCGCGCCCCACGAGCCCACGCCCAGCGTGCCGACGGGAACGCCGGGCGGCATCTGCACCGTGGCGAGCAGCGCGTCGAACCCCGCGAGCGGCGACGAGGCGAGTGGCACGCCGAGCACGGGCAGCCGGCTGTGGGCCGCCATCGCGCCCGCGAGGTGCGCCGCGCCCCCCGCGCCCGCGATGAGCACCTCGAGCCCGCGCGCGCGCGCGGTGCGCGCCCAGCGCGCCGCGGCGTCGGGCGTCCGGTGCGCCGACCGGACGGCGAGCTCGCTCTCGACGCCGAAGTCCGCGAGCACCTTCGCGGCCTCCTCCATCACCGTCCGGTCCGAATCGCTGCCCATGACGATCCCGACCCGCGGCCTCCGCCTTCCGCGCTTCATGCGATGCGACCCTCCAGGGGCGCCGGTGCGCCCGATGACCGGGCGGCGACGTCTCCGCGACTGCGCCATCCCGAGCCTCCCAGTCCGGCGCGCGCGGCGTAGACCGCCGTGCGTGCCGCTTCGACCGTCTCCGCCTTCGCCGTGAGGTAGGCGGCACGCCCTCCCCGCACGACCCACCGCCCGTCCTCCCGCCGCGTGCCCGCGTGGAACACGATCACGCCGGAGCGCTCCACGGCCTCGAGCCCGGCGATCTCCCCGCCGCCGCGCACGGCTCCCGGGTAGCCTTCGTCCACGAGCGCCAGCGTGACCGCGGCCCCGGGGGCGCGGGCGATCGCGCCCGGGTCGAGCGCCCCGCGCGCCGCGCCTGCGAGCAGAGCCGCGAGCGAGCCGTCCACGAGCGGCACGACGGACTGCGTTTCGGGATCGCCGAAGCGCGCGTTGAACTCGACCACCTTCGGGCCGGCCGCGGTCAGCATGAGGCCGCAGTAGAGCGCGCCGCGGTACGGCGTCCCCCGGGCGCGCATCGCCGCGAGCACCGGGGCCACGACCCGCCCACCGACCTCCGCCTCGACGCCGGCGGTCACGGCGGGCGTCGGCGCGTACGAGCCCATGCCGCCCGTGTTCGGGCCCCGGTCGCCGTCGAGCGCGCGCTTGTAGTCGCGCGCCGCGGGCAGGAGTGTCCATCGCTCGCCGTCGCAGACCGCGATCACCGAGGCCTCCTCGCCGGCGAGGTGCTCCTCGACCAGCACGCTGCTCCCGCCCTCGCCGAACGCGCCTCCCTCGAGGCAGCCGCGCGCGAACGCCTCGGCTTCCGCAGCGTCCCCGGTCACGACCACGCCCTTGCCCGCCGCGAGCCCGTCCGCCTTGACGACGTGCGGCGCGCCGAAGCGCGCGAGCGCCGCCCGCACGCCGGGCAGGTCGCGGCAGCGCTCCGCGCCGGCGGTGGGCACGCCCGCCTCGCGCATGACCTCCTTCGCGAACCACTTGCTCGACTCGAGCCGCGCGGCCTCGCGGCTGGCGCCGAAGACCGCGACGCCCGCCGCCTCGAGCGCGTCGGCCACGCCCGCGGCGAGCGCCGACTCCGGCCCGACCACGACGAGCTCCACGCCGCGCGAGCGGCAGGCCTCCACGACGGCCGGCGGGTCGGTCTCCCCCACGTCCACCCGGCCGTACGCGGCGCCCATGCCGTCGTTCCCGGGACCGCACAGTACTTCCGGCCGGTGCGGGTCGCGGGAGAGCCGCCACGCGAGCGCGTGTTCGCGGCCGCCGGAGCCCAGGACGAGGATGCGCGCGGGAGTCACGGCGGCACTCTACGAAGCGGCTCGCGTCGAGTTCAAGCCCCGGGGCTCCCGGCGCCCGGGAGCGGCGGGAGCCACCCGGCTGCCTCGCAGGCCGCGAAGGCCGCGCCCCCCTCGCCGGCGATCACGGCCGGCGGGTCGTCGTCGTTCCACAGCAGCGCGAAGTCCACCGGGACGAGGAGGGCCGTCGCCCGCGCCGCCTCCCACGCGGCCCGCGCCCGCGCCGGCGGGTCCGTGGCGCGCCCGAGCGCGGCGGCGAGGGCCGTGCGCGTCCCCGCACCGGCGAGGCCCGGCACGAGCAGTGCCGGCCCGCCGTGCGCCGAGCCGTCGGCGCCCGTGCCCGTGCGGCCGCAGAGCACGACGGCCTCGGCCTCGCGCAGGTCGTCGTCGAGCTCGAGCACCGTGCCGTCCGGCAGCGCGCCGGGCGAGAACGTCGCCCCCGCGGGGTCGTGCCTCAGCACCGGGACGCCCAGCGTGTCGCGCAGCGCGCGCGAGGCCTCGCGCTCCGCCGGCCCGGGCGGGCCGTCGCCGGTCAGCATCAGGATCATCCGCCCGCGCGGCACGCCCACGCGCACCATCGCCTCCGTCAGCTCCGCGAGCGCGACGCGCTCGGCGTCGCCGCCCCGGCCGTCGGCGACGATCGCCGTCACCGCCGGGATCGCGAAGTGCCGGGCGAGCGGTCCGCCGAGCGGTGACGCCAGGGCGCGGCGCAGTCCGGCGCGGAATCCCACGTCAGCTCCCGGCGCCCCGGGCGGCCAGCTCCTCGCGCAGGAGCGCCTGGACGACCTGCGGCACCGCCTGCCCGCCGCTCGCCTTCATGACCCGGCCGACGAGGAAGCCGAAGGTGACGCCCTTGCCCTCGAGGAACTGCGCCACCGCCTCGGGATGCTCCTCGAGCACGCGGCGCACGAGCGGCCGCAGGTCGTCCGCCGAGGCCTGCACCCGGACGCCATGGCGCGCGAGCAGCTCGTCGGGCGTGCCGTCCTCGTCCGCCATCCAGGCGAACACCTGCTTGGCGAGCGGCCCCGGAAGCGCCTTCGTCCCCACCTTCGAGAGGAACGCCCGGAGGCGCTCCGGCGGCACGCGCTCCGCCCAGCGCGCGAGCGACCAGCCCCGCTCCTTCAGCACGCGCAGCACCTCGACCATGATCCAGTTGCTCGCGAGCTTCGCGTCGGCCTCCCGCGCGCACGCCTCGAAGTAGTCGGAGAGGTCGCGCGCCTCGGTGAGGACGGCGGCGTCGTAGCCCGGGAGGCCGTACGCGGACGCGAAGCGCTCCTCGCGCGCCCAGGGCAGCTCGGGAAGGGCCGCGCGGGCCGCGTCGAGCCGGCCGGCCTCGAGGCGCAGCACGGGCAGGTCGGGTTCGGGGAAGTAGCGGTAGTCGTGCGCGTCCTCCTTCGTGCGCATGACCGCCAGCCGGTCGTGGTCGGCGTCGTAGAGCAGCGTCGCCTGCACGACCGCCCCGCCCTCGTCGAGCAGGGCGGCCTGCCGGGCGATCTCGGCCGCCACGCCACGCTCGACGCCCTTGATCGAGTTGAGGTTCTTGATCTCGGTCTTCACGCCGAGCCCGGGCGTCCCCGCCGGGCGCAGCGAGACGTTCGCGTCGCACCGCAGCTGAGCCTTCTCCATGTCGCCGTCCGAGAGGCCGAGCCAGCGCACGAGGCGGCGCAGCGAGAGCAGGAACGCGGTGCACTCCGCGGGGCTGCGCAGCACGGGCTCCGTGACCATCTCGAGCAGCGGCGTGCCGGCCCGGTTGAACTCGACGCGCGAGATCCGCACGTCGCCGTGGCGCTCCGGATGGAACGACTTGCCGGCGTCCTCCTCGCAGTGGATCCGCGTCAGCGCGAAGCGGCGGAGCGCCCCGTCCACGACCGCGGGCAGCGCGCCGCCCTCGCACAGCGGGCGATCGTACTGCGTGACCTGGTAGTTCTTCGGCATGTCCGGGTAGAAGTAGTTCTTGCGGGCGAAGACGCTCTCGCTCCGCACGTCGCAGCCGAGCGCGAGCCCGAGCGAGACCGCCGCGTCGATCGCCGCCGCGTTGACGCGCGGCAGCGCCCCGGGAAGGCCGAGGCAGACCGGGCACGTGTGCGTGTTCGGCTCGTCGCCGAACGCGACCGGGCATCCGCAGAACATCTTCGTGTTCGTGCGCACCTGGAGATGGCACTCCAGCCCGATCACCGGCTCCCAGGCCACGCCACCTCCCGCTCGTGCCCGCGCGGCAGCCGCGCCGCGTCGCCGTCCACCTCGATCGCCCGCGCCGCGCGCAGCAGCGCCGGCTCGCCGTCCTCGGGCGCGAGCAGCTGCACGCCCACGGGGAGCCCCTCCGGCGACAGCCCCGCCGGCACCGAGAGGCCGGGCAGCCCCGCGAGGTTCGCTCCGATCGTGAACACGTCGCTCAGGTACATCGCCAGCGGGTCGTCCACCTTCTCGCCGAGACGGAACGGCAGGGTGGGTGCCGTC
>CAZPVG010000017.1:0-37090 GCA_964589945.1 uncultured bacterium | reverse complement strand
GAGGTCGCAGCGCCCGAACGCGGCAGCGAACTCCCGCCGGATGCGCGTGCGCGCGCGCTGCGCCTTGAGGTAGTAGGCGTCGTAGTAGCCCGCCGAGAGCGCGTAGGTGCCGAGCAGGATGCGCCGGCGCACCTCGGGGCCGAACCCCTCGCTGCGCGTGCGCGTGTAGAGGTCGAAGACGTCGGTCGCACCCGCCGCGCGGCGGCCGTAGCGCACGCCGTCGAAGCGCGCGAGGTTGCTGCTCGCCTCCGCCGTCGCCACGAGGTAGTAGGCCGCGACGCCCGCGTCGCCCGGCCGGAACTCGAGCGGCACCCGCGTCGCCCCCGCGCGTTCGAGCGCCGCCGCGGAGCGCTCGAGCCCGGCCACGATCGGGGCGTCCACGCCCTTCTCCCAGAGGTTGGCCGGCCAGCCGAACCTCAGGCCCGCGACGCCCGCGTCCCACGGCGAGACGTCCGGTGCGGGACCGGGCCGCGACGTCGCGTCGAAGGGGTCCGGTCCCGCCAGCGCCGCGTAGAGCATCGCGACGTCCCCGGCGTGGCGCGCGAACAGTCCCACCTGGTCGAGCGACGAACCGAAGGCGACGAGCCCGTAGCGCGAGAGCCGCCCGTAGGTCGGCTTGAGTCCGTACACGCCGCAGAACGCCGCGGGCTGGCGGACCGAGCCGCCCGTGTCGGAGCCGAGCGCGAGCGGCACGAGCCCGTAGGCGACGGCCGCGGCGGACCCGCCGCTCGAGCCGCCCGGCACGCGGTCCAGGTCCCAGGGGTTGCGAGTCGGGCCGTAGCAACTGAACTCCGTCGAGGAGCCCATCGCGAACTCGTCCATGTTCGCCTTGCCCACGACCACGCCGCCGGCCTCGCGCAGCCGCCGGACCACCGTCGCCTCGTAGGGGGCGTGCCACCCGGCGAGGATGCGCGAGCCGCAGGTCGTCGGGTAGTCCGTCGTGCAGAGGTTGTCCTTCACCAGCACGGGCACGCCGGCGAGCGGCCCGTCCGTGCGCGCGTCGCGCGCCGCCGAGTGCCGCGCGGCCGGGTCGCTGTGCGCGACCGCGTGCACGTCCCGCTCCCAGCGCCGCGCCGGCCCGTCCCAGCCGCTGGCGGCGGCATCCACCGGGTCGAGCGCGCGTGAACGCACGGCCTCCGCGACGGACGCGGCGGACAGCCTCCAGGCGTCCGCAGCCGCGCTCACGGGTTCACGTTCTCCACGATAATCGGCACGACGAAGCAGCCGTCGCGCACCTCCGGGGCTCCGGCCAGAACGTCCTCGGCCCCGAGCGTGCGGCCGTCCGGCGCGTCGGCGCGCAGGGGCTCCCCGGCGGGCGCGAACGTCGTGGGCTCGCAGCCCTCCAGGTCGAGCGCGTTCAGCGTGGCCGCGAACTCGAGCACGGCCGAGAGCTGGACCGCGACGTGGTGGAGGTCCTCGTCCGCGATCTCGAGCCGCGCGAGCGCCGCGATGCGCCGGACTTCCGCGTCGTCAATCGCCATCGCCTGCCCCCGTCACGAATCGCGCGAGCACCTTGCGGACCGAGCCGGTGAACCGCACGGTGAGCTTCATGTCGGGTCCCTCTCCCTCGGCCTCGATCACCGTGCCGACGCCGAAGCGCTCGTGCCGCACGTGCTGGCCGATCGCTCGGCGCGCCGCCGCGCCGCGCAGGGGCGCGGCCGTGACGCCGTGCGAGGGTCCGCCGGGAACGTCCTCGTCATCGTACGAGATCTCCGAGGCCTCGTCGTGCTCGTACGTGCGACCGTCGCCGCCGGCGGCACCCCGCGACCCGGTCCGCCACCCGCGGCCCCCGCCGTTGCCGCCGGCGCGGGTGCCACGCGAGGCGCCGCTCCAGCCGCCGGCCGAATCGTCCTCGCGCTCGAGCAGCTCGGCCGGGATCTCCTCCACGAAGCGAGACACCTGCGCGCCCCAGGACGTGTAGCCGCCGTCCGAGGGCGTGAAGCGCCGGCGCCAGGCCGCGGCGGTGAGCAGCACGTCGTCCTTCGCGCGCGTGAGGGCGACGTAGAAGAGCCGCCGCTCCTCCTCGAGCTCGCGCGCGTCGTCCAGCGCGGAGCCGTGCGGCAGCAGCCCCTCCTCCAGCCCGGCCACGACGACGCTCGCGAACTCGAGGCCCTTCGCGTTGTGGGCCGTCAACAGGAGCACGCGGTCGGCGTCATCGCTCAGGCGGTCGGCGTCCGTCAGGAGGGAGCACTCCGAGAGGTACTCGAGCAGCCCGCCCCGCCCCTGTTCGCCGAACTGGGCCGCCGAGGCCGCGAGCTCCTGGACGTTGGCCTGCCGCTCGGCGAGGTCCTCGGGTCCGTCGCACACGTTCTCGAGGTGCTCCGGGTAGCCGCTCTTCTCGAGCAGGAGCGCAAACAGGTCGCCCAGGGGCCCCTCGCGCCGCACCTCGAGCTCCGCGAGCAGCGCGAGGACCTGGTTGGCACCCGCCCGGGCCGGTCCCCGCAGCCCCCCCTCGCCGCGCAGCGCCCGCAGGGCCGCGGCGGGCGTGACCCCGAACGCGACGCGCGACTCGACGAGCCCCTGGACCGCGGGGCCGAGGCCGCGCCGCGGCGTGTTCCAGACGCGGAAGAAGGACGCCGTGTCCGACGGGTTCACCAGCACGCGCAGCCAGGCGAGCAGGTCCTTGACCTCGCGGCGCTGGTAGAACGACACGCCGCCCACGATCTCGTACGCAATGCCGGCATGCCGCAGCTCGGTCTCGAGCGCACGCGACTGGGCGTTCGTCCGGTAGAGGACGGCGCACTCGGAGAGCGGGACGCCGGCCCGCGCGCGGGACTCGAGGTGCCGCCGCACGCGACGCGCTTCCGCGGCCTCGTCAGCGCACAGCGCAAAGCGCAGCGGCACCCCGTCCTCGCGCTCGCACCAGAGCGTCTTGCCCTTGCGGGCCTGGTTGTTCGCGATGACGGCGTTCGCCGCCTTCAGGATGTTGCCCGTCGAGCGGTAGTTCTGCTCGAGCCGGATCGTGACGGCGCCGGGGAACCCGCGCTCGAAGTCGAGCACGTTCGCCAGGTCCGCGCCGCGCCAGCCGTAGATGGACTGGTCGTCGTCCCCCACGACGAACACGTTGCCGTGGCCGGCGCCGAGCGCCTGCACGAGCCGGAACTGCGCGTGGTTCGTGTCCTGGTACTCGTCCACGAGCACGTGCTCGAAGCGCCGGCTCCAGCGCTCCCCCGCGTCGGGATGGTCGAGGAAGAGCCGGACGGCCTCGGCGATGAGGTCGTCGAAGTCGAGGGCGCCCGCGCGGCGCAGCGCGCCCTGATAGCGCGCGTAGAGGAGGGCGACGTTGCGGTCGAACGGCGTCATCGCCGACCGCTCGGCGTCCTCGGGACCGACGAGCGCGTTCTTGCAGTCCGAAATGCGGCCCAGCGCGACGCCCGGCCGGTACGCCGTCTCGTCGAGCCCGAGGTCGCGCCGCACGTCCCGCAGCAGCGACTCCTGGTCCTCGCGGTCGTAGATGGTGAAGCCAGCGGGCAGGCCCAGGGTCGCTGCCTCGCGGCGAAGCAGCCGGACCGCCGTCGCGTGGAACGTCCCGATCCACACCCGCGACGCCGGCGGCCCCGCGGCCTCCTCGATGCGCGCGCTCATCTCGCGCGCGGCGCGGTTCGTGAACGTGAAGGCGAGCACCGCCTCGGGCCGCACGCCACGCTCGAGCAGGCGGGCGACCCGCGCGGTCAGCACGCGGGTCTTGCCCGAGCCGGCGCCGGCGATCACGAGGGCCGGGCCGCGCTCGTGCTCGACGGCGGCGCGTTGCGCGGGATTCAGGGAGAAGCTCGAGGCCAGGGTCGCGCTCCGGGAGAAGGTCGGGAATCGGTCCGGGGACGCAATCTAACCGAACGCCCGCGGGGCCTCCAAGGCGACGGGCCGCCGGTCGTGCGACCGGCGGCCCCGCGCGCGCCCGCTCCGGCGGGTCACTTCACGAACAGCATCTCGCGGTACTTCGGCACCGGCCAGAGATCGTCGTCCACGAGCGTCTCGATCCGGTCCGCGGCGGCGCGCACGTCCTGCATGAGCGGCCGCACCTCGGCGCCGAGCCGCTGGCAGGCCTTCATCTCGTCGTGCGTCCCGTGCACGTCCGCGAGCTTCTTCCGCATCTGTTCGACGCCGGCGAGCGCGGACTCGAGGGCTTCGCCCAGCGCCGCGACACGCCGGGCGTGCGCGGAGTCCTTCCGCGGCCCGGCCTGGCCCATGGCACCCCAGGCGGCGCTCGAGACGGAGAGCTGGCGCTCGGCCGCCGGAACGACGATCGTCGTCACGAGCTCGGCCAGCGTCTCGGCCTCGAGGGTGACCTGCTTGAGGTAGCGCTCCATGGCGACGTTGAAGCGGCTCTCGACCTCGGCCTCCGAGAACACGCCCATGTCCACGAGGAAACGGTGCCGCTTCGGGTCGCGCACGGCCGCGAGGGCCGCCGGCGTGTCGGCGAGGTTCGGCAGGCCCCGCTTCGCGGCCTCCGCCCTCCACTCCTCGCTGTAGCCGTTGCCCTCGAACCGCACGGCCGAGGTCTCCGAGAAGATCTCACGCAGCAGCTCCGCCACGGCGACGTCCCGGTTGGCGCCCTTGCCCTCCAGCTTGGCGCGCAGGCGCTCCGTCATCTCGGCGAGCGCCGCCGCGACCGCCGCGTTCAGCATGGACATGGGGACGGCGCAGTTCGCCGACGAGCCCACGGCGCGGAACTCGAACTTGTTGCCCGTGAACGCGAACGGCGAGGTGCGGTTGCGGTCGGTGTTGTCCTTCGCGAGCGACGGGAGCTTGGCGACGCCCATCTGGAGCACGAAGTGCTCGGGGTCCTTCGCGGCCTCGCCCGCGATCATGCGATCCACGATGCTCGTGAGCTGGTCGCCGATGAACACCGACAGGATCGCCGGGGGCGCCTCGTTGGCCCCGAGGCGCAGGTCGTTGTTCGCGCCCGAGACGGAGAAGCGCAGCGCCACCGCGTAGTCGTGCACGGCCTTCAGGCAGACGGCGACGAACGCGAGGAAGCGCAGGTTCTGGTGCGGAGTCTTGCCGGGATCGAGCAGGTTCTCGCCCCGGTCGCTGGACAGGCTCCAGTTGCAGTGCTTGCCACTGCCGTTGATGCCGTCGTACGGCTTCTCGTGGAACAGGCACACGAAGTCGTGCCGCAGCGCGACCTTCCTCGCGACGTCCATCGCGAGCACGTTGTGGTCGTTGGCGATGTTCGCGTCCTCGAAGATCGGCGCCATTTCGAACTGCATCGGCGCGACCTCGTTGTGGCGCGTCCGGATCGGGATCCCGAGCCGGTAGAGCTCGAACTCCAGCTCTTCCATGAACGCGATCACGCGGGGAGGAATCGAGCCGAAGTAGTGGTCCTCGAACTGCTGGTGCCGCGGGGAGCTCGCCCCGATCAGCGTCCGCTCGGTCAGCGTCAGGTCCGGCCGCAGGGCGAAGTGCGCGCGGTCCACGAGGAAATACTCCTGCTCGACGCCGAGCGTCGAGTGGACGTGCTTCACGTCCACGTCGCCCAGCAGCTTCAGGAACCCCGCGGCGTGGCGGCTGAGCGCCTCGCCCGAGCGCAGCAGCGGCGTCTTGTGGTCCAGTGAAGCACCGTGATAGCTGATGTAGGCGGACGGGATGCAGAGCGTGGGCCCGTTCGAGTTCTCGACGAGGAACATCGGCACGCTCGGGTCCCAGGCGGTGTAGCCGCGGGCCTCGAACGTCGATCGCATGCCGCCCGACGGGAACGAGCTCGCGTCCGGCTCGCTCTGCCAGAGCTGCGAGCCCGAGAGCTTCTCGAGCACGCGCGCCTCGCCCGCCATCTGGACGTTGAGGTCGATGAACGCGTCGTGCTTCTCGGCCGTCAGGCCGGTCATCGGCTGGAACCAGTGCGTGAAGTGCGTCGCCCCGTGTGACACGGCCCATTCGCGCGCGGCCGAGGCCACGGATTCGGCGACCTCCCGGCTGAGCGGCGTGCCGTGGCGCAGGGTCGAGACCAGCGACTGGTAGGTCTCCCTCGGCAGCTTCTCGCGCAGCTTGAGCAGGTCCAGGACATGGAGCCCGAAGTAGGTGCTCACCGGGGACCGGTGGCCGTCGGGCTGCCGCGGCGCCTCGAAGGTGCGCGGCTGGCGCGACATCGCGGCGGAGCGGGCGGACGCGCGGGGATTGGAGCGGGCGTCGGACAACGTGCTGCCTCCTGTTCTCGACCGGCGCGAACCGGAAAACTCCGCGCCGATGCGTGGGAGTCGGGGGTCCGTCACGAGCGTGCCCGTGGCGAAGCCGGGGAAGCCGAGGCCAATGACGTTAGCCGAACCCGGGCGGCCACGCCACAGGCGAATTGCACGGCGTCGTGCGAAGCGCAACGTCGATCCGCCCCGGGGCGGGCGCAGCCGTCAGAACTCGGGGCCGAGGCTCAGGTGCCAGCGCGGACGGGCCACGCTCTGCAGGTCCGTGCGCCAGCCCACGTCGAGCTTGACCAGGGCGAACCAGACGTAGCTGCGGATGCCGCAGCCGAAGGACAGCAACGGGCTCGCGAGGTGCCTTCCCCGGGAGTCTACGGCCGTGAAGCGGAGCGGGTCGCCGTCGTTCCAGACCATGCCGGCGTCCGTGAAGATCGCGCCCTTGAGGTTGAAACTCCCGAGCGGCACGGGGCCCACGAGGCCGAGCTGCTGGATGAACGGGAAGCGGAGCTCCTGGTTCATCATGAGCGCGCGCGTCCCGACGATGTCGAAGTCGCGGAAGCCCCGCAGCGTCGAGAACCCTCCGAGCCGGAAGGCCTGGGGATCCCGGCCGTAGCTGCCGGCCGCCAGGAAGCGCATCGCCCAGGTGTAGCCCGAAGTGAGGTCCCAGTAGCGCCGGAAGTCGCCCGAGACGGTCCGGTACTCGAGGCTGTTCCCGGTGAGGCCGAACGCCGGCGAGAACGTCAGGTTGTAGCGCGAGCCGTTCACCGGGCCGTAGTAGCTCGACAGCGAGTTGTCCCCGACCAGCGACAGGGACGGTGACGTCACGCTGCGGTACTCGCGCGAGCCCCGCGTGTAGTAGCCCGGGGCAACCTGTTCGTAGAACGTGCGCTCGACCCAGAACTGCGTCATCTGCAGGTCGAACCGCCGGAACTTGTCGAACGGGTACGACAGCTCGAACAGGCCCCCGAAGTTGCGCTCGCTGAAGATCTGGGCGCTCGAGAGCTGCTCGCCGAGGGTGGTCGCCCGCGACTCGTAGTAGTTCTTGAAGTGGAACGCCCCCACGCCCCAGTCCCAGCGGCGCGGCAGGTAGCTGTAGATCGCGAGGGCGTTCGTCTCCTCGAGCGAGCCCGGGAAGAGGTCCGTCGCGATGTACAGGTTGCGGTCGCCGAGGAAGTCGCTGAACAGGATCGATGTCGTGCCCGCGAACCCGTAGCCGGTCGCCGCCACGACCTGGCCGTTCGCGGCCTCGGCGCCGAGCTTCCAGTGGTAGCCGTGGGGCTTCTGGCCGAGAACGCTGTCGGGCAGCTCGAACGGCCCCCCGCGGTCCACGAGCGGGATGGTCTCCACCGGCCGCGCGCTCGTGTCGGGGGCGACGCGGTTCTGGGGCAGGGCCAGCTCGCCGAGCCCGGGCGTGAAACCCGACGCCACGGGTTCCGAGGGGGGCTCGCCGGCCACCGTCGGCAGCGGCCTCCGGTGGCCGACGCGGTTCGGCCCGACGGTCGTGTCCGGCGCGACGGCGGAGTCCGGCCACGCGACGGCGAGCGCGCCGAGATCCGGCGCCCTGGTCGTGTCCGGCGGCGGGGGCACCGAGGCCTGGGCCGCCGTGATCACGGCCGCCTTCGCGTCCGCCTGCAGGTCCTGGAGCACGCCCTCCGAGTCGAGGGGCTCCTGCACGGCGAACACGTCCCAGCCGCCGCGGTCGAACGCGGAGAAGACGAGGCGGTCGTTCAGGTGCGACCACGAGATGCTCTGGATGCCGCCGAGCACGTTCGTGAGCTGGGTCACCGAGTGCTCGCCGGTGTCGAGCAGGTAGAGGTCCATCGCGCCGCCGCGGTCGCTCAGGAACGCCAGCTTCCGCCCGTCCGGCGACCAGACCGGGTCGTGGTCGTCGCCGGAGGTGTTGAGGAGCGAGTCCACCTGCCCGCTTTGCACGTCGAGCTGGTAGAGCCCGTAGCGGCCGTAGCCGGAATCGGGCGGCGCGGGGTTCAGGACGACCGGCGCGAGCCGGTCGGAAGCGAACGCGATCCGGCGGCCGTCGGGCGACCACGACGGCTCGCGCTCGTCCCAGGTGTCGTTCGTGAGGCGCCGGGTCTCGCCGTTCCCGGTGTCCACCAGCCAGAGGTCGTTCCGGCCGTGCAGGAGGCCCGCGACGACGACGGTGTCCGACGTGGGCGACCAGGCCGGGTAGGCCAGCGCGTCGCACGGCAGCGAGAAGCTCTTGAGCACGTGCCCGTTGTTCGAATCCACGACGTAGAGCTTGTCGCGCCCCCCGCTCTTCGCGGTCAGCGCCAGGCGATCGCCGTCCGGCGACCAGGCGATCGAGCCGCGGAACAGCGGCCAGGACTCGAACTGGACGCTGCGCTCCCCGCGCAGCACGCGGCGCAGGACCTTCCCGTCGTAGGCCGACATCACGTAGAGGTCGGTGTACTGCTTGCGGTCGCTGAAGTAGGCGATGCGATCGCCCTGCGGCGAGACCTCCGGCATCAGGTTGAGGTTGCTCTGGTCGTGCCGGTGGTCCGTGAGGCGCTTGCCGTACTTCTCCGGGTATTCGCGCTTCGCGACCTGCGGCCAGTACTTCCGGCGCAGCCAGCGGCGCCACTGCTCGTCGAACTTCTGCGGGGGCATGCCGTACGTGCGCTGGAAGGCGCGGTCGAAGTTCCGCATCTGGCGTGCGCGCCGGAACATCTCGCGGAAGCGGTCCTGGCCGTAGCGCTCGTTCAGGTAGGCGACGGCCGACTGCCCGAACTTGTAGACGGGGTATCCCCCCATGTACTCGAGCGGCGGGATGTAGCCCGTGATGGCGCCGTCGCGGCACCACATCTCGCAGTTCGGCTCCATGCCGAGCGAGTAGTACTCGGCCATTCCCTCGGCGAACCAGAGCGGCATCTGGAAGAAGCCCTGGCCCGAGAGCAGCGACATCCCGGTGTTGTTGTACAGGATGTCGAACTGGAACGCGTGCACGAGCTCGTGCACGAGGACGTGCCGGAAGTCCTCGTACGAGCCCGTGAACGGGATCACGACGCGGTCGCGCAGCAGCTCGGTGAAGCCGCCGGTACTGCCCTCGATCAGCTCCGAGGTGACGTTCGTCTGCGAGAAGTCGTTGTGGGACGCGTAGAGGATGATCGGAATGCGCTTGCTCAGCTTGTGGCCGAGCCGCTTCGAGAAGACGGCGTTGGTCTTCTCGGCGAGGTCGAGGGCGCGCATCGCCAGGCTGTCGGAGCCGGCATAGAAGTACACCTCGAAATGGTCCGACTGGATCCAGCGCCAGTCGAACATCTCGTACTGGACCTTGTTCTGCCCGAAGTACTGGGCGCTCGCCACGCCCGTGGTCGCGATCACCCCGGCCAGCAGCCCCGCGGCCCACGCGACCGCGCCCAGAGCCCTGGCCGCCCAACGCCGAACGCCCATCGTCCGTCCTTTCCGTCCCGGCCCCCGGCGCGAATCCGCGCCGTGCCGCACTCTACACCGAAACTGGTCTTCCGTTCCCGGCTTCGAACGTCTGCGAATCGTCAATACTCCCAGCGCGCCTTGAGGTTGACGTTGAAATCGGTCGGCCCGTTCGCCGCCGTGGACTGCGCCAGCGAGGTGCGCCGCTGGGCGAGCTCGGTCGTGAGGTAGATGAACCGGTTGATGCGGTACTCCACCTCGACGTCGCGCTCGTAGAGGTTGGCGGTCCCCACCGGGGCCGTCCCGCGGTCCAGCCCGGGCACGCGCTGGCGGTACGTGAACGAGGTCCGATCGTTCACGTCGCCCGAGAACCCGACGTAGACGTCCCCGGCGCCTCCGGCGCCGAACAGGGCCCCCTGCTCGCGCTCCACGGTCCACTGGCTGATCGCGTTGTTGAAGAACTTCGAGAGATCCTGCGAGAGCTGGTTCGTGAGCTGGCGCGTGACGTAGTTCTGCAGCGGGTCGGCGCTGAACTGGCCGGACGGGTCGGTGAACCGGCCGTAGGTGAGCTCGGCGAGGATCTCCCGCTGGTCCCAGCCCTCCGGACCGCTCAGCGTGATGACGGGCTGGCTGGCCCGCCCGGAGATCTCGGCCGTGATGGTCTCCGCCTGGCGCTTCTCGGCGTAGCCCTTCTGCGTCGGCACCAGCTTTGTCGTCGCGACGATGGTCATCTGCGGGTCCACGCCCTGCTGGTTGTCGAACGTCAGGTCCGCCTGCGTCAGCGAGAAGCGGTTGCTCAGGAAGTAGTAGTAGCCCCGGATGAGGTGCATCTCGCCATAGATGAGCAGCGAATCCGGCGTCTGCTCCAGGTCGAGATCGGCGTCGAACTCGATGTCGCCGTCCGGGGGGCGCCAGCGCAGGTTGCTGGGCGCCTCGAGGTGGATGCGGTAGGTCCAGTAGAGGGGCTCGGTCGTCGCCATGCGCGCCTGCACCTCGCTCTGGTTCGCGAAGTCGAACTCGACGACGCCCCGCTTGAGCCGCACGTCGCCCGTGACCTGCGGCAGCTTCTCCCCCTGCACCTCGGGGCCGTCCGTCACCTGGAAGTCGCCGTCGAAGAGGGCCGCGTAGAGGCCCTGCTGCTGCGAGGCGAAGTCGCGCATCGTGAGGCCGAACAGGTAGCGCTGCACCTCGAAGCCGTTCATCTGGACCGTGCCGCTCGCCGACACCCGGCCGGAGCGGCCCTGCCTCGCGTAGAGCGTGTCGAGGGTCAGCTTCGACTCGTCGAAGTGCAGGTCGGCGTGGACGCCCTCGAGGATCTCCTCGCGGCCCGCGGGGCGGACGATGCCGTCCCGCACGTGCCCGGTGCCGCTCACCTGCGGGTGCTCCGGCGTCCCGGCCACGGTCGCCTCGAGGTCGAAGCGGCCGGCGGCGGCCTGGAAGAGCGGCACCAGCGCCGGCAGGAGCTTCAGGTCGCCGCGCGGCACCTGCACGCGCCAGGACATCGGCCGGTCCGGCAGCACGGGGTCGTGTCCGATCGCGATCTGGAGGGGCATGTGGCCGCGCACGGTCGAGACCACGTCGAGCATCGTGATCCGCAGGTCGGGAACGTCCAGCGTGCCGTCCCGGTACGAGGCGCCCGCCTCGATCCGCTGCGCCCGGTAGTCACGCCATCCGAAGTCGGCCGCCGAGGCCGAGAGCTGGAGCTCCGGCGCGGGCGGGCTGCCGCCCACGCCGAGGGTGCCATCCACGCGGCCCATCCAGCCCGCGGCGGGTTTGAACATCGCGCCGAGGTGGTCCACCGGGAAGCGCGTCGCCTGCACGCGGCCGCTCCACCGGCCCGCGTCCTGCAGCCACCGCAGCACCGCCGTCCCGGTGAGCGAGTCGGGCCATGCGGCCGGGGCGGCTTCCACGGACAGGTCGCCGCGCAGCGTGCCGCCGTCGAGCGCAAAGAGCAGGTCCTCGACGTCGAGCGCGTTCGGTTCCCCCGAGAGCGAGAGCGACAGCGAGTCGGCGACGTGGCCGCCGAAGGCCGGGTGCGAGGCGCGCCCCTCGAACGCCCACTTCGGGTCGTCGGGACGCCCGCTCACGGTGAGCCGCGCGTCCGCGCGCCCGCCCATTCCCCACTCGGCCGGCATTCCGAGACGTGCGAGGTCGAGGTTCTTCCCGTCGAACGCGAAGTCGTACGCGCCCTCCGCGGAGGCCCAGCGGCCCCGCACCTCGACCTGCGAGTCGCCGTCATGGGCCACGACGTGCTCCGAGACCGTTCCGTCGCGGTCGCCCGAGAGCACGAGCGGCGGCTCCGCCACCCAGTCGAACTGGTCGCTCGTCATGCGCGCGCTCGCGGCGCTGAGCCGCCAGCGGTCGCCGTCCCACGCGGCGCCGCCGGCGAGCGTCACGAGCGTGTCGCCCGCGCGCGCGCGCAGCGACGCGAAGTCCACGCGCTGGTCGCCGAGTCGCAGCGGTGCCGAGACGCTGTCGAGCCGGATGCCGGTGAAGAAGCCCCGGCGCGCGACGGCGTCCGCGGTGAGATCGGGCGTCGGGAGCAGCCGCCCGTCCACGTGCCGCAACTCCCAGTGCGCGAAGTGCGCGGCGCTCCAGGTCGTGGCGCGCCCCTCGAGGTCGCCGCTCACGAACAGGTCCCCGCCGCGGTTCTCGACGCGTCCGCGGCCGCTCGAGAGCACCCCGGTGAGCCCCGTCGCCCGTCCGTCGGGCCATTCCTCGAGCGGCAGGTCGGTGATCGTCCAGGGTCCGGCCCAGTGGTCCGGGTCGATCCCCGCCCTGAGCGTGAACGAGCCGCCCCGGCGCCAGCCCGCGACCGAGAAGGAGTCGCGCGCCGCCGCCGGGAAGTCCACGCGCACGACCGCGCTGTCCACCCGCCAGCCCGCCCACTCCGAGGGGGCGAGGGTCGCGGTGAGCCGCGACTCCGTGGTGGCCTTCGTCTCGGTCTTCACCCGGTACAGGAACCGCCCGCTGAGCCGGCCGGCCGGCCACCCCACGAGCCGGAGCGCCCCCCAGTGCGCGGGGTCGGCGTCGCGGGCGTCGCCCCCGACCTCCCAGGCGAGCTTCGACCAGCGCAGCCGGCCGCGGAAGTCCCCGGCGAGCGAGCGGCCGTCGAGACCGTCGATCGCCAGCTGGCGGCCGTCCCAGGTGAAGCGCCCGGTGCCGGCGACGGCGAGGCTGTCCCAGGTCAGCTTCGACCGGAAGGTCCCGGCCCAGCGGCGGTCGCCCGAAGCGTCCACCGTCGCCGCACCCTCTCCCGGCACGTCGAAGGAGTCGTTGTCGAACACCTCGGCGAGCCACGACCAGCGCACGCGCGCGACGTCGGCGTGCACGCGCCGCTCGGTGCCGCCGTTGGCCCAGCCCCCGGTGGCCGTGAGGTCGAGGTCCCCCGTTCGCAGCCGGGTCAGGGCGAAGCGCGTGCTGTCGCGGTCGAGCTCGACCGAGGCCCGCAGGTCCTCGAGCCGGCTGTGCCACGGGCCCTCCCGCCAGCGCAGGCGGCGCACCTCGACCCGCGCCACCGTGCCCGTGGAGCCCCGCACCGCGAGGTCCAGGCCCGTGAAGCGCTCGAGGGGCTTCGGCGCGACGAGCGTCGCGTTCTTGAGCTCGAGCGAGAACGCCAGCACGCGCGGCCTGCTCCGTTTCGCCGAGGGCCGGCCGCGGAACTCGGGAACGCGCCAGCCCTTCTTCGGGCCGAGGTCGAGGCGCACGATCGGCTTCTCGACGAGCACGTCCACCGGTCCCGGCCCGCCCGTGACCAGCCCCCAGAGGCTGTAGCGCACGCGCATCTCGCCGGCTTCCAGCACGGTTCCCGCCCCGTCCCGGTAGCGGACGCGGGGCGCGACGACCCGGAAGCCCGTGAAGGGGTTGCCCTTGATGTCGCGCATCTCGAGCACGAGGTCCGTCTGCTCGGCGAGCGCGTGGTTGAGGACGATCGTCAGCTCGTGCGCCACGAGCTCGGTGCGGTTCGCGAAGTACGCCACCGTGCTGACCAGGAGCAGCACGACGAGACCGAGCAGCGCGAGCAGCGAGATGCGCACGAGCTTGCCGACCGTCCAGCGGACCGGCTTCGGGACGTGCTCGGCCACCTCGTGGAGCTCCTCGCGGAGGGTCTCCACGACGCCGTGCGGCTCGCCCTCCTCCGGGGAGTCGGGGCGTTCGTCCCGTTCGTCGCGTTCGTCGCTCATGCCGTGCTCGCGGTCCCCGCCGTCCCGGCTAGAAGGTGGGCCCGATGGCGAACTGGTAGTTGAAGCGCATCCGTTTCTTCCGCAGCGTCGTGTACGGGAAGTCGGGCCGGTCGCTCCACGCCACGTCCACGCGCAGCGGCCCGAAGGGGAGCACGAGGCGCGGACCGAAACCGTAGGTCCAGCGCAGGTCGTTCGGCCGCCCGCGAGCCCCCTGCCAGGGCGCCACGAGGTCCTCGGCACGAATGTACTCCGGCCGGGGCCAGACATTCCCGACGTCCACGAACGCCTCGACCCCGAACGGCCCGAGCAGCGGGATGCGCAACTCGAGGTTCGCGAGCCCCATGGCGAGGCCCCCCGAGGGCGGCACCGAGTTCTCCGCGTAGCCGCGCAGCGAGTTCACGCCGCCCACGAAGAACCGGGACTCGAACGGCACCCGGGCGACCTTCGCGTCGAGGCCCTCGGTGGGCGAGAAGTTGTCCGGCGGCTCGCCGAAGGGTTCCATGACCCCGCCCATGGCCCGGGCGGCCAGGCTCCAGCCGTTCGGCAGCGGGGTGTACCAGGTCGAAGTGAGCTGGACCTTGCGGTAGCTGCTCGTGCCGCGCAGCGGACCGCCGGCGAGCTCGCCGCTCACGATCTGGTAGGAGCCGCGGGTGGGCGCGATGCGGTTGTCGCGCAGGTCGCGCTCGAGCGTGAGCCGCAGCGTGTTCGTGCGGTAGTCGCCGCGCAGCGTGTCCGGCCGCTCCACGACGCCGCCGGGCAGCGTGTCGTAGTCCTGGTGGACGAAGCGGTTCTCCTGGACGAGCGTCGCCCGCGAGAGGCGGCTCAGCTCCCGGAACAGCGTGAACGAGAAGCCGCGGTCCGCCCGGTGGCGGACGAAGTTCGGGTTCGAGCGGTCGTCCTCGCGCAGGTAGAACGGCCCCGCCTGCCCCATGAGGCGGACGCCGAAGAGCCACGGCTCGGTGAGCGTCGCGTTCGCGGCCGCCTTGTTGAAGTGGCCCGTCCCGTCGATCGAGTACTCCCCGTTCAGCACGCCGGCGAGGGCCCGGGTGTCCAGGTTGCGGTCGCCCCACGCGCCGGAGACGCGGAAGCGGTCCGTGGTGCCGCTGCCGATGCCGGCGTCCACCCAGCGCTTCTTGCGCTCGCTGAGCCGGATGCTCAAGTCCACCTTCGTCTCGGCGGTGTCGAGGTTCGAGGACACCTGAACCTGCCGCCAGAGCCCGGTGCCGTAGAGGCGCTCGATCGACTGCTGGAGCCGGGTCTGCCGGTAGATGTCGCCCGGCCGGAGCAGCATCTCGCGGCGTGCGAGCGACTGCCGCACCTTGCCCTCGGACGAGAAGTCCACCGTCCCGACGCGGTAGAGCGGCCCCTCGCTGATGTCGTAGCGCACGATCGCGAGCGTGGATTCGGCGCCCTCCGACCAGCCGCTGTGCACGACCGGGAAGTAGCCGCGCTCGCGGTAGCGTGACTTGATCGTGAGCGTATCGAGCTGCAGGAACGCGGGGTCGAAGGGCTCGTGCTTCCGGGCGAGCAGCGACCGGCGCAGATCCTTCTCCGGGTACGACCCGAGCCCGGAGAGGTCCACGCGCTCGATGCGCGTGCGCGGCCCCTCGTTCACCGCGAAGACGACGCGTATCGAGCGCGGGTCCTTCGCGGACTCGAGTTTCACGCGCACCTGCGTGTCGAGGTAGCCGTAGTGGCGATAGAAGCCCACGATCGCCGAGGAGTCCGCGCGCAGGTAGTCCCGGCGCAGCGTCGGACGGTCGCGCCAGGGCAGCCGCGAGGGTGGGCGCGTCCGCAGCGAGGCGCCCTTCACGAGCTTGCGGCGCGAGAGCGCGTGCAGCCCGGTGAAGCGCACGCTCTCGATCGTGCGCAGCTCCTCGGGCAGCCCGAGATCCTGCGCGCCGGCCGGGGGCGCCAGCGCCAGCAGCGCGGCGAGCAGGGCCGCGGCCCGGCTAGCGTGGCGAGGGCGCAACCGTGGTCGTCTCCCGGGGCGCGTTCTCCAGCGCTCGCATGCGGCGGATCGGCCGCATGACGTCCTGCGCGATGATGAAGATGAACAGGGTGCCCACGATCGCCAGCCCGACGCGCATGAAGCGCAGGTAGCCCCGGGCGGAGATCGCGCGCCGGCGCACGGCCTGCAGAAGCGCGAGGAAGATGTGCCCGCCGTCGAGCAGCGGGATCGGGAGGAGATTGAAGGCCATCACGGCGAGGTTGATCATCGCGAGCAGGTTGAGGACCCAGTCGGGCCCCCGGCGCACGGCGTCGCGGGTCATCTGGGCGATGAAGATGGGCCCGCCCATCTGATCGTGCAGCTGCCGGAACCGCACGATCGTCGTCCACAGGCCGTCGTAGACCTGCGCGGTGGCCAGCAGCGTCTGCTGGAACGCGAGCGGTACGGCCTCGGTGAAGGGCGCCCGAAGTCGCTCTTCCGACGTGCCGCGCGGGCCGACCTCCTCGATTCCGATGAACCCCTGCCGCGTCGTGTCGCCGGGCATGGGCGCGGGCCGGAGCGTGACGTCGAAGTCGGCGTCGCCGCGACGCACGCTCACGACGACGTGCTGCTCGGCCTTTCCCCGCAGCGCGTCTCGGATGTCGCCGAACTGCGCGACCGGGTGCCCGTCGATCGCGAGGATGCGGTCGCCGTCCTTGAGCCCCGCGAGGTACGCCGGCAGCCCGCTGGTCAGCGCGCCGACGACCGGCGGATGCGGACGGTCGAGGTTCCCGAGGAAGGCGCGGCGCTCCGCGGGCGGCGTGCTCACCGTGAACAGCGAATCGCCGCGGCGGAGGCGCATCTCGAGCGCCCGGGTCGTGTCCACCCGGCCCACCTGCTTCTCGACGTCGATCCAGGTGTGCACGGGGTGCCCCTGCACGTCCACGATCACGTCGCCTCCCCGGAGCCCCGCGAGCGCGACCGGCGAACCGGCGGCCGGCGGCCCGACGACACTGGGCCACTGGATGAGGCCCTGGCCGACGACGGCGTACAGCAGCAGGAAGGCGACGAAGGCCAGCACGAAGTTGGCGGCGGGCCCCGCGACGGCGACGAGGATGCGGCCGAACCACGGGTGCGTGAGGAACTGCTCGCGGCCGCCCTCGGGGAGGCTGCCGTCTTCGTTCGGGTGGTCGCCCGCCATCTGGACGAAGCCGCCCAGCGGGATCCAGGAAAGGCAGTAGCGCGTCCCCCCCGCCGTGAACCCGACCATCTCCGGGCCCATGCCGAGCGAGAACTTGACGACGGTGATGCCGCGCCACTTCGCGACGAGGAAGTGACCCAGCTCGTGGAAGAAGATCACGATGCCGAGCAGCACGACGCCCGGCAGGATGGTGCTCAGGAGCACGCCTTTTCCTCGTGGGTGGGTGGGAAGCTGGTCGAAGCTACCCGCCGCCCTTCCGGACGGTCAAGGCTCGGCCGGTCCTTTCCGCGATCGCGCCGGCGCGGCACCCCCGGTATCGGCCCGAAGCCCCCCGGCGTCGAGCGCCGCGGGCCGGATTCCGGTCGGATCCGCTGCGTCTTCACCGCTCCCGGACGCCCTTCGCGTCCAGCACGGCGCGGTACTCCTCGAGCGTGCGTTCCGCCGTGTGATCGATGCCGAACGCCCGCACCGACTCGCGCCCCGCGGCCGCCCACGCGGCGCGCGCGCCCGTGTCCGACAGGGCGTCCGCGATCGCCCCCGCGAGCGCCCCGGGTTCGAGCGCGCGGACCAGGCGACCCGTGACCCCGTCGCGCACGACCTCGGGGACCCCGCCCACGGCCGTGGCGACGATCGGCACCCCGAGCGCCTGCGCGTCGAGGAGCGACGTGCAGAGCCCCTCGAGGTGGCTCGAGAGCGCGAACAGGTCGAACTGCCGCATCAGCGCCTTCGCGTCGGGCCGGAAGCCGGCGAGGTGGACGCGGTCCCCCAGGCCGAGCTCGGCCCGGCGCCGCTCGAGCGCGGGACGGCACTCGCCCTCGCCCAGCCAGGCGAAGTGCGCGCGCGGCCGGCGTGCGATCACGGCCGGCGCGGCCTCGAGCAGCAGCGCGTGGTTCTTGTGCGGCGCGAGCGAGGCGACGGTACCGACCAGCTCGGCGTCGGCGGGCAGGCCGAGCAGCGCGCGCAGGTCGGGCGCCGGCGCCTCGCCTTCGGCCCGGACGAGCGCGAGGTCCACCCCGCTCGGCACGAGCGCGAGCCTCCCGGCGGGCATCCCGGAGGCCCGCATCGCGGCACGCACGCCCTCGCTGATGCAGAGGTAGCGGTCCACCGGCAGCGCGTACTTGAGCCGGCTGAAAGGGTTCGCACGCACGACGAAGTCCACGCGGCGCGAGACGATGACGGCGGGCGTGCCGGCGAGCCGCGCGGCGGGCGCGCCCAGCGCGTGCGCGTGGGCGCTGTGCAGGTGGGCGACGTCGGCGCCGAAGGACGCGAGCGCGCGGCGCGCGGCGAACACGGCAGGAAGGTCGAGCTCGCCTCGCGAGTCCCAGCGCACGGCGTCGAAGCCCTCGGCGGCGGCCTTCTCGAGGAGCGGCCCGCCCGGCGCGACGAGCCGCTGCCTCAGGCCGCGCCGCGCGAACTCCCGCAGGAGCAGGAGCACCTGGCCCTGCCCGCCGCGCCACTCACGCCCCGTGTCGAGGTGCGCGACCCTCACGCGGCCGCCCCGGCGAGCGCCCCGGAGAGCGAGCGCCCGATTGCGTCCGGCGTCGCGATCTCGAGCGCGAGCGCCCGCGCCGCGGCGCCCAGCGCGACCCGGCGCCCCGCGTCGCGCACGAGCCGCTCGAGCGCGCCGGCGAGCGCCTCGGCGTCCCCGCGCGGCACGAGGTCGAGGTGACGGCCGTCTTCGCAGACTTCGCGAACGCCGGCACCGTCGCCGGTCACGACCGCGCGGCCCGCGGCGAGGCCCTGCCAGAGTTTGTGCGGGATGACGCGGCCGGCCTTCTCCCCCGCGCCGAACGCGCCGAGCACGACGTGCGAGCCCGCGAGCACCCGGGGCGCGTCCTCGTATGGCAGGCGCCCGGTGAACTCGACGCGCTCGAGCCCGCGCTTCGCGGCGAAGGCGCGCGCCACGTCGTAGTCGATGCCGGTGCCCACCATCCCGAGGAGCCACGGGGGGACCGCGTCCCCGCGGGCTTCGAGCCGCGCGGCGGCCTCGAGGATCGTGCCGGTGCCGTGGAGCGGCAGGAACCCGCCCACGTAGCAGAGCCGCACCGGGCCCTGCGCCGGCGGCGACGGCGTCTCGAAGAACGCGTCCTCGGCGCCCACGAGGACGCGGCGCAGCGACTCGCGACGGGCGCCGAGCGAGACGAACAGCTCGCCGTGCGCCCACGTGTCGCACAGGACGAGGTCCGCGGCGCGCAGGCTCCAGCGGTCGAGCCTCCGGTTCCAGCTCGCCTGGCCGGAGCGCTCTCCGTGCAGCCGCCAGTCGCCGACGAGCGTGTCCCAGCGCGAGACGAGCGGGTCGAAGACGAGCGGGCGCCGGCCGCACAGCCGCCGCGCGAGCGGCACGTCCTTGTGGCGGAACTCCGGTACGAGCACGACGTCGGCGGACTTCGCGACGCGGCGCCAGGCGAGGGCGAGGGCCGGCCAGCGCCGGAAGGCGCGCGTCTCGCGCACGCGGGCCTCGAGGACCTCGTGGCCGGCGCGCCGCAGCCCCTCGCGGAGGATGCGGTTGCGCGGGTAGGCCGGGTCCCAGGCCCCGAAGAAGCAGACGGACTTCACGCCCGGCGTCCTTCGCGCCGCGTGCGGTCCCACAGGGCGGCGTACTTGAGGAACACCTGCGCCGCCGCGAAGCCGCACAGCACGAGCCCGTGCGCCCCGTCGAGGAACCCGAGCTGCAGGACGTACTGGCGCAGGAAGCGCAGCGGCGGGCGCACGAGCGGATCGAGCGGTCCCGCGCGCCGGCCCTCCCGCCAGGCCTTCTCGGCGTTCGCGGGCGCGTAGCGCAGCATCTTCTCCACGCACGACTCCAGCGTCGGGTAGCTGTGGTGCTCGATCTCGAACGGCCCGCCGGGCTCGAGCCGTACCGGGCCGTCCACGATCACGCGCTCGTGAACCGGCGCGTCGTCGAACCGGGCGCCCGCGCGCAGGAAGAGACGCGGCAGCCGTTCGTCGCGCCAGCCGCACCAGCGAATGCGCCGCCCGAGGAAGAAGGAGGTCCGTCGGGCCATCGCCACCCCGCCGACTTCCGGCCCGCCCACGATCCGCGCGATCGTCGCGACCGAGCCCGGGGTCAGCCGCTCGTCGGCATCGATCCAGAGCACCCATTCCTGCGTGCACTGCGCGAGCGCGAACGCGCGCTGGGGCCCGAAGCCCTCGAAGGGCCGCTCGAACACCCGTGCGCCCAGCCGTTCCGCCGCGTCCCGCGCTGCGCGGTCACCGCGCGGGTCCCACACGACCACCACCTCGCGCGCGAACGCCAGGGACGGGAGCAGCGCCTCGAGGTCACGGACCTCGTCGCGCGCGAGCAGCAGCACCGAGACGGTCAGCTTCTCAGGCATGGCGCGGGTGCCTCCCGAGGTGGTCCAGCACGAGCGCGCTGCCCGCGTCCGGCGCGAGCGACGGCAGGCACGTCCAGTGCGGGCACGCGGTGAGGTCGCAGGCGCGGCAGGGCAGCTCCGTGCGCCAGAAGCCGTGGGCCTCGCCGGGCGGGTTCCAGGTGTCGGGGTGGGTCGGACCGAACCACGCGAAGCTCGGCACGCCGAACGCGGCCGCGAGGTGACGCGGTCCGCTGTCGGTGCCGACCACCGCGCGCAGCGAGGCGACGACGCCCGCGAGCGCGCCGACGCCGCATCGCGGCAGCACGCGGACGCCGGGCGCCAGCACCGCCAGCCGCCGCACGACGTCCTCCTCGCCCGGACCCGAGAGGACGAGCACCTCGTGGCCGGCGGCCACCAGCTCGCGCGCGAGGACCGCGCTGTGCGAGACGGGCCAGGTCTTGGTCGGCCACGAGCCCGCCGGGACCAGACCAACCGTTTGCGCCGGATCGGCCACGCCCGCCGCCGCGAGCGCCGCGGCCGCCTCGTCGCGCGACCGCTCCCCGAGCGCCACCTCGGGCCGCAGGTCCGTCCCGGCGCCGCCCGCGGCGCGCGCCAGCCGCAGGTGCACCGCGCTGGCGTGCTCGCGCGCGCCGTCCGGCCCGCGCCGCTCGCGCGGCACCGTGCCCGTGTAGAAGTGGCGCCGCCCGCGGAGGTCGTAGCCCCAGGTCGCGGCGGCGCGCGCCGCGCGCGCGAGCATCGCGCTCCGGGGGTTGCCGAAGAAGTCCACGGCCACGCGCGGCTTCAGCCGGGCCAGCGACCGGCCGACGGCGAGCGTGGAGGCGTTCGTGCGCTCGACCCCCCAGACGCGCGCGAGCCCGGGCAGCGGCTCGAGGAGCGGCACGAACCGCTCCTCCGTGACGGCGTGCACCTCGAATCCCGCGAGCGCGAGCGAGCGCAGCGCCGGCGTCACGAGCACGACGTCGCCGAGCGCCCGCAGGCGGATCGCGACCGCGGCGCCGCTCATCCGCGCCCCGCCTCGCGGCGCGCGTCCTCGCGCGCCCGTGTGTCCACTGCCCGCAGCTGCTCCAGTGACTCCACCACCTCGACCTCGTGCGCCTCGAGCACGCGCTCGAGGATCGCCGGCACGCGCCCCAGCGGGATCGCGCCGTCCAGGAACGCCTGCACCGCGACCTCGTCGGCGGCGTTGAGCGCGCACGGCGCGGTGCCGCCCCGCCGCCCGGCCTCCAGGGCGCAGTCGTAGGCCGGGTGCCGACCGGGCTCGACGGGCTCGAACTCGAGGCCGGCCAGGTCGAGCGGCGACGCCGCCGGGAGCGCCGGCCCCCAGCGCTCGGGCCACGAGAGCGCGAGCTGGATCGGCAGCTTCATGTCGGCCCGCGCGACCTGCGCCACGAGCGACCCGTCGGTGAACGTCGCGATCGCGTGCACGAGCGCCTGGGGGTGGATCACGGCTTCGAGTCGCTCGAACGGCAGGTCGAACAGCCAGTGCGCCTCGAGGATCTCGAGCCCCTTGTTGAACAGCGTGGCCGAGTCGGTCGTGATGCGCGCCCCCATCGCCCACACGGGGTGCGCGAGCACCTCGGCCCGGCTCGCGCGCCGCCAGTCCGGGTGACGCCGCAGCGGGCCCCCCGAGGCGGTGATCGTGAGCTTCGCCACCTCCGCCGGCGGACGGCCGAGGAGGCACTGCATCGCCGCGCTGTGCTCGCTGTCCACCGGGAGCAGCGCGCCCGCGGCGCGCCGGAGCGCGCGTCGCACGAGCGGGCCGCCCACGACGAGCGTTTCCTTGTTGGCGAGCGCCAGGCGCGCGCCCCGCTCGAGCGCGGCGAGCGACGCGGCGAGCCCGGCCGCGCCGACGATGCCGTTCACGACGTCGCCGGCCCCGCAGGCGCCGGCGAGGCGCGCCGCCGCACCCTCGCCGACCTCGACCGTGGCCCCGGGGGCGGCTTCGCGCAGCGCGGCCTGCGCGGCGCGGGGGTCGGCGGCGCGCTCCAGCGCGAGGTGGGCCGGCCGCCACTCGCGGGCCTGTTCGCAGAGGCGCCCGAGGTTCGAGCCCGCCGCGAGCGCCGTGACGCGCAGGCGGTCACGCTCGCGAGCCGCCACGGCGAGCGTCTGCTCGCCGATCGAGCCCGTCGAACCCAGAACCGCGAGATCGCGGCGCGCGGAGCCGGAAGGACCGCTCACGGAACCTGGAAGACGACCACCCGAAGGTAGTAGTACACGAGCGGCGCCCCGAAGTAGAGGCTGTCGAAGCGGTCGAGGATGCCGCCGTGCCCGGGGATGAAGTCGGAGGAGTCGCCGCTCTGCGCGTCGCGCTTGAGCAGTGATTCGACGAGGTCGCCGAGCTGGCCGCAGATCCCGACCAGCGCGCCGATCGCCAGCGCGTCGCCCGCGCCGAGCCACGGCACGCCCGCCGCCCCGTGCATGAACCAGCCCGAGCCCACGAACGACCCGGCGATGGCAAAGACGAATCCGCCCGCCGAGCCCTCGACCGACTTGCGCGGCGAGATGGACTTCCACGGGCGGGTGCGGCCGAGCCAGCGGCCGACGAGGTACGCGCCGCTGTCGCAGCTCCACGTGACGAGGAACGCGAACAGCACGAGCTTCGCGCCGTCGGCGTAGTCGAGCCCGGCGCGCCAGGGCAGCTCGCGCAGCAGGACGAAGTGGGCCGACAGCCAGCCCACGTAGAGCACGCCGAACACCGTGACCGCGAGGCTCTCGACGATGCCCCGCCGCTCGGGGTGCCGCAGGGACAGCGACAGCAGCAGCAGCAGGGCGGCCGTCGCGAGGAAGGCCGCGTGCGGCGTGAACGGCCGGTAGGCCATGCCGAGGATCGCGAAGGACGCCGCGAAGCCGAGAAGGACGTTCGGGCGCAGGTGCTTCGCGCGCATCATCGCGAAGAACTCGTTCAGCCCGATCCCGACCTGCAGCATCACGAAGCCGAGGAATGCGAGTCCGCCGGCGTTCGCGAGCAGGATGAGCAGAGGGACGAACAGCACGCCGCTCGCGACGCGCAGCCGCAGCGACCAGGCGGACGACTTCGCGGCCGGGGCGGGCGGGGACTCCCGTCCTCCCGGGGGCTCGGGCGCCGGGGCGCCCCGAGGCGCCTCAGTCGGTGCGGCCAAACCGTCGCTCGCGCTTCTGGTAGTCCGTCACCGCCTGGAACAGGTGGCGGCGGCGGAAGTCCGGCCAGAGCGTGTCCGTGATCCACAGCTCGGTGTAGGCGAGCTGCCAGAGCAGGAAGTTCGAGATCCGCATCTCCCCGCTCGTGCGGATGAGCAGGTCGGGATCGGGCAGGCCCGCCGTGGACAGGTAGCTCGCGAACAACTCGTCGTCCACGCCGGCCGGGTCGAGCCGGTGCGCGCGCGCGTCCGCAACCAGCCTCTTCGCCGCGTCCACGATGTCGGCACGGCCGCTGTACGACAGGGCGAGGTTCAGCAGCATGCCGTCGCAGGCCGAGAGGTGCTCCTGCGTCGCGGCGATCTCGGCCTGCACGGCCGCCGGCAGGTCGTCGAGGCGGCCGATGACCTGGAGCCGGACGTTGTTCTCGCGCAGCTCGCGGCGCTCGGCGCGCAGCGTCTGCTTCAGGATGGTCATCAGCGCGGAGACCTCGCGCGACGGGCGCTGCCAGTTCTCGACCGAGAACGTGTAGAGCGTCAGGACCTGCACGCCGATCGCCGCGCAGCCGCGCACGACTTCCCGCACCGAATCGCGCCCGGCGCGGTGGCCCATCAGCCGGGGGACCCCGCGCGCCTTCGCCCAGCGGCCGTTGCCGTCCATGATGATGGCGACGTGCCGCGGGATGTTGCCGCGCGCGATCAGCTCTTCCGGAGTGGGCGTACGGGTCGGCAAGCGCTCTCCGCGTCCGGTGCGTGGGGCTCCCGGTCCGCGCCCGCGGCCGGGGGCGTCCCTAGACTTCCATCACTTCGGCCGTCTTCTTCTTGAGCAGCTCGTCGATCAGGCCGACGTACCGGTCGGTCAGCTTCTGCGCGTCGGCCTGCAGGTGCTTCGAGTCGTCGCCGGGGATCTCGCCGTCCTTCTCGCCGTCCTTGATGTGCTTCAGCACGTCGTGGCGCACCTGGCGCACGTGGACGCGGCCCTCCTCGGCGAACTTCGAGATGAGCTTCACGAGGTCCCTGCGGCGCTCCTCGGTCAGCGTCGGGATCGGGATGCGGATCACCTGCCCGTCGTCCGCCGGGTGCAGTCCCAGGTTGGCCTCGTTGATCCCCTTCGTGATCGCCTTGATCAGGCTCTTGTCGAAGGGCTGCACGAGGATGAGGCGCGGCTCCGGCGCGGTCACCGAGCCGACCTGGTTGAGGGGCATCGTCGTTCCGTACGCGTCCACCTTCACGGTGTCCAGCAGCCCGGGGCTCGCCTTGCCCGTGCGCACGCCGACGAACTCGTGGCGCACCGAATCGACGGCCTTCTTCATCCGCTCTTCGCCTTCGGCCAGAAGCTTGTGTTGCATGGCGCTCAGTCCCCCACGCGGGTGCCGACCGGTTCGCCGCGCATGAGCCTCACGAGGTTGCCCCGCCGGCCGACGTTGAAGACCACGAGGGGCAGCCGGTTGTCCATGCACAGCGAGATCGCGGTCGAATCCATGACCTTCAATCCGCGATTCAGGATATCCATGTAGCCGATACTCGCAAACAGGGTGGCGTCCCGGTCCTTCTCCGGGTCTCCCGAGTACACGCCGTCCACGCGCGTCCCCTTCAGGATGACGTCGGCCCCGATCTCGATGGCCCGCAGCACCGCGGCCGTGTCGGTCGTGAAGTAGGGGTTCCCGGTTCCGGCTCCGAAGACGACGATGCGGCCCTTCTCGAGGTGGCGCACGGCGCGGCGGCGGATGTAGGGCTCACAGATCTGGTCCATCCGGATTGCGGACATGACCCGCGTGAACAGGCCCCGCTTCTCGAGCGCATGCTGGAGCGCGAGGCAGTTGATCACCGTCGCGAGCATGCCCATGTGGTCCGCGCCCACGCGGTCCATGCCGCGCGTGCTGCCCGCGAGCCCGCGGAAGATGTTCCCGCCGCCCAGCACGAGTCCCACCTGCACGCCTTCGGCGTGGACGTCGCGGATCTCGTCCGCGAGCGCGGCGAGCACGTCGTCCGAGATGCCGTGGCCGGCATCGCCGGCGAGCAGCTCGCCGCTCAGCTTGAGGAGGATCCGCTGGTACGGGCCGGACAAGGCCTACTCCGCGCCGAGACGGAAGCGGACGAAGCGCCGGACGACGACGTTCTCGCCCGTCTTCGCGGCGGTCTCCTTGACGAGGTCGCCGACGGTCTTCTTGTCGTCCTTGATGAACGGCTGCTCGAGCAGGCACACCTCCGAGTAGAACTTCTCGATCTTGCCGCCGAGGATCTTCTCGACGATGTTCGCGGGCTTGCCCTCGTTGGCCAGCTGCGCCGCGAAGATCTCCTTCTCCTTCTCGACGCGCTCCGCGGGAACCTCCTCGCGCCGCACGTAGTCGGCGCCCGCCGCGGCCACCTGCATCGCGAGGTCGCGGCACAGGCGGCCGAAGTCGTCGGTGCGGGCCACGAAGTCGGTCTCGCAGTTCACCTCGACCAGCACGCCGATGCGCGAGTCGTGCACGTAGGACTCGATGCGGCCCTGCGAGGCCGTGCGCCCGCTGCGCGTCTCGGCCCTCGCGATGCCCGACTTGCGGAGCACCTCGACCGCCTTCTCGAGGTCCCCGGAAGTCGCCGTGAGGGCCTTCTTGCACTCCATCATGCCGGCGCCCGTCTTTTCGCGCAGCGTCTTGACCAGATCCGCGGTGATCGTCATGAAGCTCCCCTGCGTTGGAACGCCCGTCCACGCGCGCTTCGCGCGGACGGGCGCGTCGGTTTCGTCTCGTTGGGTGTGGAAAGCCGTCGTCAGGCGCTCGCCGGAGCCGCGGCGTCCTCGGATTCGCCGGCGTCGCCGCCGTACGAGACCGTCTCCTGGTCCGCGCCCTCGAGCGCCATTGCCCGCGCCTCGGCGATCGCGTCCGCGACGAAGCCCGTGAAGAGCTTGATCGCGCGAAGCGCATCGTCGTTGCCGGGAATCGGGTAGCTGATCACGGTCGGGTCGCAGTTCGTGTCGACCACGCCCACGATGGGGATCCCGAGGCGGTTCGCCTCGGCGACCGCGATCTTCTCCTTCTTCGTGTCGACGATGAACACGAGCGACGGCAGGCCGGGCATCTCCTTGATGCCGGCGAACGCGAACTGGAGCCGCCCGCGCTCGCGGGAGAGGCGCGAGACCTCCTTCTTCGCGAGCTTCTCGAACGTGCCGTCCGCGGCCATCGCGTCGAGGTCCTTCAGCCGCTTGATGCTCGTGCGGATCGTCTTGAAGTTCGTCAGCATGCCGCCGAGCCAGCGCTCGGTGACGTAGAACTGGCCCGAGCGCTCGGCGTCCTCGACGACGATCTGCTTGGCCTGCTTCTTGGTCCCGACGAACAGCACGTGCCCGCCGCCGCGGATCACCTTCTGGATCGCGCCGCGCGCGTCCTGGATGCACTTCAGCGTCTTCTGCAGGTCGATGATGTAGATCCCGTTCCGCTCCATGAAGATGTACTTCTTCATCTGCGGATTCCATCGCCGCGTCTGATGCCCGAAGTGCACCCCCGCTTCGAGCAGGTCCTTCATCGTGATTTCGGCCACCGTGACCTCCTGTGGGGTTCTGCCTCCGCCCGCGACGTCTCGGTGCGCGCCCTCCCGCGGTTCGCGTCGATCGCGACCCTCCCGCGGGACCCCGGCGCGCACGTCGGGGCGTGTGGATTGGGTTGTCGTCTACCGCTTGCTGAACTGGAAACGCTTGCGCGCGCCCGGCTGCCCGTACTTCTTGCGCTCCTTCATGCGTGCGTCTCGCGTGAGGAAGCCCTCGCGGCCGAGCTGGGCCTTGAGCTCCTCGTCGTTGCGCACGAGGGCGCGCGCGACCGCCATGCGGATCGCGCCGGCCTGGCCCGTGAGCCCGCCGCCGATGACGCGGGCGACCACGTCGTACTTGTCGGCGGTGTTCGTCGCGCTGAGCGGCGAGAGCGCGATGCGCACCAGCGACTCGCGCTTGAGGTAGTCGTCCACCCCGCGGCCGTTCACCGTCACCTTGCCCGTGCCCGCGAGCAGGCGCACGCGGGCCACCGCTTCCTTCCGCCGGCCCGTCAGGGGCTTGTTCGTCGTTGCCGTCGTCATCGTGCCCCCTAGGCCTCGAGGTTCCAGGTTTCGGGCTGCTGCGCCGCGTGCGGGTGGTCGGGACCGCCGTAGACCTTGAGCTTCCGGGTCATCGCGTCGCCCAGCTTCGTCTTCGGCATCATGCCTTTCACGGCCTTCTGCACCACGCGCTCGGGATGCTTCGCGAGCAGCTCGGCGAGCTTCGTGTAGGTCGCGCCGCCGGGGTACATCGTGTGGTGGAAGTACTTCTTCTTCTCCGGCTTGGTGCCGGTCAGCCGAACCTTGGCCGCATTGATCACGATGACGTGGTCACCGGTGTCCATGTGCGGGGTGTAGATCGGCTTGTGCTTGCCCTTGAGCACCATCGCCACCTGGGCCGCGAGCCGCCCGAGGGTCTTCCCCTCGGCGTCCACGACCAGCCAGCGGCGCTGGATGTCCTGTTCTCGGGCGGAATAGGTCTTCATCCATCCTCCGTACGTCGCTTCTGCGGAACCTTCCCGGCGCGGCACTTCGGCGCACGAACGGCCCGCGGGCACGGGGAGGGTTCCCCGCGCGTGACCAAGAAACGCTGGAAACTAACCGAGCCGCGCGCGCACTGTCAAGAATCGCGGCTCCCGGCGCGGGTCCGCGGCACCCCCGGCCCGGGGCCGCAGTGCGCCGCCCGACCGGTCCCGCCCCCGCCCCGGCGCCCCGTCAGGCGAACTCGGCCAGGATCTGGCGGAGCCGTGCGAGCGGCAGGCCGACGACGGTCGTGTAGTCGCCCTCGATCCGGCGCACGAACTGGCCGGCGAGCCCCTGGATGCCGTAGCCACCGGCCTTGTCGAGCGACTCGCCACTCCGGACGTAGCGCTCGATCTCCTCGGGGGCGAGCTTCAGGAAATGGACCACCGCGCACTCGGCGCCGGTGCGCTGCTCGTCGCCGCCCACCACGGCGAGACCGGTCCACACCTCGTGCCGGCGACCGTGCAGCCGGCGCAGCATCGCCCGCGCCTCGTCGGCCGACGCCGGCTTGCCCAGCCGCTCGCCGCGGAGGACCACGACCGTGTCGGCCCCGATCACCACCGAGCGCGGCCGCTTCGCGGCCACGCGGCGGGCCTTGTCCAGCGCGAGCGCGCGCACGCCGTGGCGCGGCTCGGCCCGTCCCGGCCAGGCCCGGTCGGGGCCCGGGTCCACGACGGTGAACTCCGCCCCGGCCTGGCGCAGCAGCGCGACGCGACGCGGGGAGGCGGACGCGAGGACGAGCGGGGCGCGCCCCCGCCAGAAGAGTCCCGCCGCCCGGCTCACGCGGCGGCCCCCGCGGGCGGGGTCTCGATCAGGAGCGTCACGGGACCGTCGTTCACGAGCTCGACCTCCATGTGCGCCCGGAAGACGCCGCGCTCCACCCGCAGGCCCGCCGCCGACAGCGACGCGCAGAAGCGCTCGACGAGCGGCTCGGCCCGCTCCGGCCGGGCCGCGGCGGTGAACTCGGGCCGGCGGCCGCGGCGCGCGTCGCCGTAGAGCGTGAACTGCGGCACGACGAGCACCGCGCCGCCGGCCTCGCGCACGTCGAGGTTCATGCGGCCCTCGGTGTCGGGAAAGATCCGCAGGCCCGCGACCTTGGCGGCGAGCCAGTCCGCCTGCGCGTCGGCGTCCTCGTGCGTGGCGCCGAGCAGCACGAGCAGCCCGGCGCCGATCCGGCCGCTCTCTCCCGCCCCCACCCGCACGCTCGCGCGCGAGACGCGTTGCACGAGCGCCCTCATGCGCCCTCGCGCCGGGCGCGGCCCGTGCGGCCCGTGGCCGGGCCCAGCAGGCGCTGCCGGCGCTCGACCCGCGTGACGCCCGCCAGGTGGCGGATCGCCGACATCACCTCCTGGAGCTTCGCGAGGTGCGGCACCTCGACCACGAACACGCCGCGCACGACGCGGTGCTCGGCCTGCATGCCGGCCGTGCGGATGTTCACCCCCACCGCCGAGATCGTCTTCGCGATGTCCGCGAGCAGCGACGGCCGGTCCGTGCCCGAGACGACGAGGCGCACCGGGTAGAGATCGCCGGGGCGCGCGTTCCAGTCCACCGCCACGCGCCGCTCGGGCGCGACGCGGTTGCCGAAGGTGTTCGGGCAGTCCTGCCGGTGCAGCGAGACGCCGCGGCCGATCGTGACGATGCCGATGACGGGATCGCCCGGCACCGGCTGGCAGCAGCGCGCGAAGTTCACCATGAGGTTGTCGATGCCCTCGATCCGCACGCCGCCGGTCGGCTTGCGCCCGATGCCGAGCGCCTCGAGCGGGCCCTTGGCCAGCTTCTCGGCGAAGTTCTCCTTCTCGGGCTGGAAGCGACGCGTGATCTGGGTGAGCGAGAGCTGGCCCTCGGCGATGCGCGCGTACATCGTGTCGACGTCCGGGCACTCGAGCTCCTTCGCCACCTCCGCGAGCGGCACCTCCTCGTGCTTCTTGCGGATCCGCCGGAGCTCGCGCTCGAGCATCTCGCGGCCGAGCGCGACGCTGTCGGCGAGCCGGCGCTGGCGCAGCCAGTGCCGGATCTTGCCGCGGGCCTGCGCGGTGCGCGCGATCTTGAGCCAGTCGTCGTGCGGCTTGGCCTGGGGCGAGGTGATGATCTCGACCGTGTCCCCGTTGCGCAGCTCGTAGCGCAGCGGCACGAGCTCGCCGTTCACCCGCGCCCCGACGGTGTGCTGCCCGACCTCGGTGTGGATGAGGAACGCGAAGTCGAGCGGCGTCGCGCCCTTCGCGAGGCGCTTGAGCTCGCGCCGCGGCGTGTAGACGAAGACCTCCTCCTGGTGGAGCGCGGTGCGGAGGAAGTCCATGTACTCGTCGTCGTCGGTCTCGCGCTGCCAGCCCGCCATCTCGGTCACGAATCCGCCCAGGCGGGCGTCGATCTCCTCGTCGGCCCGGCCGCCCTGCTTGTAGACGTAGTGGGCCGCGACCCCCGTCTCGGCGGTGCGGTGCATCTCCCAGGTGCGGATCTGCACCTCGACCATCTCGCCGTGCTCGGTGAGCACCGTCGTGTGGAGCGACTGGTACATGTTGCTCTTCGGCGTGGCGATGTAGTCCTTGAAGCGCTCCGCGACGGGGCTGAAGAGGTCGTGCACCACGCCGAGCGCGCGATAGCAGTCGTTGCGCGTGTGCGTGATGATGCGGATGCCGAAGAGGTCGTAGATCTCCTCGAGGGGACGGCCGGCCCGCATCTTCGAGTAGATCGAGAAGAAGTGTTTCGGTCGCCCGTTCACCTCGGCCCGGAGCCCCGAGGAGCGCAGCGCCTCGCGCAGGCGCTCCATGACGCCCTCGAGGAAGTCCTCGCGCTCCTGGCGCCGCGCCTGGATGCGCTGCGTGAGCTCCCGGTAGATCTCGGGCTCGAGGACCTTGAGGCTCAGGTCCTCGAGCTCGCGCTTGATGCCGGCCATGCCGAGCCGGTGCGCGAGGGGCGCGTAGATGTCGCGCGTCTCCTCGGCGATGCGGTGGACCTTGTCGGGCCGCAGGTACTCGATCGTCCGCATGTTGTGCAGGCGGTCGGCGAGCTTGATGAAGATGACCCGCAGGTCCCGCGACATGGACAGCAGCATCTTGCGGAAGTTCTCGGCCTGCACGGCCTCGCGCCGGTCGAAGTGCATCGCCGACAGCTTCGTCACGCCCTCGACGAGCGCCGCGACCTCGCGCCCCCAGTGCTTTTCGACGTCGGCGGCGCTCACGGAGGTGTCCTCGACGACGTCGTGCAGCAGGGCAGCGCAGGCCAGCGTGGTGTCCATGCGCGACTCGAGCAGGTCGAGCAGGATGCGGCACACCTCCACGACGTGCGAGACGAACGGGTCCCCCGAGGTGCGCATCTGGTCGCCGTGCGCCGCCGCGGCGAAGTCGAAGCAGGCGCCGACGCGGTCGCGGTCCACGCGCGGGGCGCGCTCGGCCAGCGCGCTCGTGAGCGCCGCGCGCAGGTCCGGATACGTGTGCCCGCCGTTCATGCCGCGCGCTCCCCCGCTCAGGGGAGCCGCACCCCCTTCAGCTTGAGCTGCACGCGCGTCTCGCCGTTCCACTCGTTCTCGGTCGGGACGAACGCGAGGTCCGCCCGGCCGGCCGCGCGCAGCTTCCCTGCGAGGTCGCCCATGCCGAAGCCGATCGCGTCCACCAGGCCGTCCCCGTCGCTCGCCCGCAGCCGGAGGTGCTTGCCGCCCCCCACCACCGCCACGTCCCGTACGCGGGCGTCGGGGATCCGGAAGAGCGGTTCCGGGTTCTCGAGCCCGTGCGGCGCCATGCGCTCGAGCCAGCGCACCATCTCGAGGTCGCACTCCGCGACGCGCACGTCGCTGTCCAGCTCGAGCCTCGCGGGGCCGGTGTCCGGGTGCCGCTGCTCGCGCACGAGATGCTCGAAGCGCTCCCGCAGCTCGGGGAGCCGCGCGGGCTCGACCGTGAGGCCGGCCGCGAACGCGTGCCCGCCGTGCGCGACGAGCAGGTCGGAACAGCCCTCGAGCAGTCGCGTGAGGTCGAGCCCCGGCACGCTGCGGCACGATCCCCGGCCTCGGGCCCCGAGGCCGCCGTCACGGCCGAGCGCCACGAGCACGGTCGGACGCCCGTAGCGCTCCGCGAGCCGCGAGGCCACGATCCCGATCACGCCCGGGTGCCAGGAGTCCGACCAGAGGAGGATCGAGCGCGCGTCGGCGTCGAGCTCCTCGCGCACCCGGCGCTCCGCCTCCTCCAGCGCCCTGCCGTCCGCTGCGCGACGCCGGTTGTTGTCGTCCTCCAGTGCCTCGGCGCAGTCGGCCGCCTCCTGCTCCTCGCGCGCGAGCAGCAGGCGCAGCCCCTGCTCGGCGTTGCCCATGCGCCCGGCGGCGTTGATGCGCGGCGCGAGCACGAACGCCACCTGCCCGCTCGTGATGCGCCGGCCCGCGAGGCCCGCCCGTTCGACGAGCGCGCGCAGCCCCGGCCGGTCCAGCTGGTTCAGGCGGTCGAGGCCCCGGTGGGCCAGCACACGGTTCTCCCCGACGAGCGGAACGACGTCGGCGATCGTGCCGAGCGCGACGACGTCGAGCCACTCGCGCGCCCGCTCGAGGCCGCCGCGGCCCTGCAGCAGCCGCTCGACGAGCTTGAAGGTCACGCCGACCCCGGCGAGGTCCTTGAACGGGTACGGGCAGCCCCGCCGGCGCGGGTTCACGACGGCCACCGCCGCCGGCAGCACCGCCGCGGGCTCGTGGTGGTCGGTCACGACGCAGTCGATGCCGTGCGTCCGGGCGTACTCCACGGCCTCGTTCGCCGTGATCCCGCAGTCCACGGTCACGACGAGGGTTGCGCCGAGCCGTCGCGCCTCGTCCACGGCCTCCGTCGTCAGGCCGTAGCCGTCGCGCACGCGGTCGGGGATGCGGCACGACGAGCGCGCGCCCAGCTCGCCCAGGGCGCTGTGGAGGAGGAACGCCGAGGTGATGCCGTCCACGTCGTAGTCGCCCTGGACCAGGATGCGCTCGCCACGGGAGACCGCTTCCAGGATCCGCCCGGCGGCCCGGTCGAGGTCGAGCATCTCGAGGGGATCGTGGAGGTTCTCGAGCGCCGGATCGAGGTAGCGCCGCGCCTTCTCCTCGTCGTCGAGGCCGCGGTTCACGAGGGCGTGCGCCACCGGCAGGGGCACCGGCAGCCGGCGGGCCAGCGCGGCGGCGGCCTCGACCGAGCGGCGCGGGTGGAAGACCCACTGGGAAGCGGAAGTCGCGGCTGGCGTCATGGGGTTTCCTGGGGGAGGTGAACGTCGGAGGGCTCGCGTCACTCTAGTCGCGGCGAACGCGCCGCCGCAAGGATCACGCCACCCGGGCGCGCGAAAGCGCGCCCCGGAATCGGCGGTGAACCGCCGCCCGCGGGCGCGCTCCGCTGGCCGAGCCTCCCGTAAGCCGAATTCTGTCGGATTGCTCCGTGGCGATCATTTGACTGGGGTGGCCGTTGCCGGTCCACCTCGATGCGACCGACCCCGGGGTGGTAGCGGAGCGGGACACACTCCTCCCCCTCTATGCGGTCTTGCTCCAGGCGGGGTTTGCCGAGCCGACGGCGTCGCCGCCGCCGCTGGTGAGCTCTTACCTCACCGTTTCACCCTTGCCCGCAGCGGCGGCGCCCTTCGGCGCGCCGCCCGTTGGCGGTCTGCTCTCTGTTGCACTTTCCGTGGGCTCACGCCCCCTGGGGATTACCCAGCGCCCTGCCCTTTGGAGTTCGGACTTTCCTCACCGCCCGACCTCGGCGACCGCCGAAGCGGCCACGTCGGTGCGCGCGGCGCGATCACCTGGAAGACTCGGTCCTACCTCTCTTCCGCTGCGCGGTCGAGCGCCTCGTTCACGAGCGCGTCGGCGTGGTGGTTGTGCTCGCGGGCAACCGACCCCCAGGTCACCCGGTCGAGCTTCGCCGCCACCGCCTTCGCCTCGAGATGGAGGAGCCTGAGCCCCGCGTGCTTCACCTTGTACTGCCCGGTCATCTGGCGGATGACGAGCTCGGAATCCATGACCACCTCGAGCGGCGAGGCGCCGTGCTCCACCGCGGCCCGGAGCCCCTCGATGAGCGCCCGGTACTCGGCCACGTTGTTCGTGGCGACGCCGATGTACCCGCCGCGCGCCTCGACCTCGCGGCCGTCGGGGCCCGAGAGCACGAAGCCGTACGCGGCCGGCCCGGGGTTGCCCCGCGAACCACCGTCGCACCGCAGCGTGTAGCCCGTTCGCGGGTGTGGGGTCACGGCCGGCAGGCTACCACGTCCCGGGGCGCCTCACGCGCTCGGTTCGTCCGCCGGGCCCTCGAGCCACCCGGCCTCTTCGAGCGTGCGCCAGGCGTCCTGCTCGCCCAGCTCGATGAGCGGTCCCGCGGAGGCCGGGTCGAAGCCGAGCACCGTGCCCGGGAGCACCCGCAGCGGCTCGATCACGACGACGCGCGCGGGCCGGCCGCCCTGCGCCCATCCCGCCGGCAGTTCGCGCAGCTCGGTCTGCATGTCGCGCCAGTTCGCGAGCTCGAGCAGCCGCCCCGCGAGACCCACGAGGTCTGACGGCGGGGCGGTCTGCGTCGGCGAGCGGCTGGGCGTGAGCAGCGCGACCAGCACCGCGTCGGCGTCGTTCGCGATCGCCACGTGCAGCGGCTGGTTCGAGAAGCCGCCCGCATCCACGAAGTCGCGCCCGTCGATCCGCTCGGGCTCGAAGATGCCCGGGATCGCCGACGACGCGACGGCGGCGCGCACGACCTCGTCGGCCGTGCGCAGCGGCAGGATCTCGCCGAGGTCCGTCTCGACCCGGCCCACGAACTCCGCCGACGGCTGCTGCCAGTTGATGAAGTGGGTCACCCGCCCGCTGTCCACGGCCAGCGCCCCGATCGCGAGCCGGGTCCCGCCGTCCACGAGCCGTCGCGGGTCGCCCTCGTTCACGAGACGCTGCAGCACCCGCCGGCGCGCGACGCCGCTCCAGAGCCCCCGACCCCCGGTCTCCGGCATCAGGCCGAACGCGAGCCGGCGCGTGAGGATGCCCAGGCGGCCAGCACCGCTTGCGAGCCACACGAAGCCGAGCGCGAGGATCAGCGCGGCGCTGAACCGGTGCGGCCAGGGCCAGCCCATCACCCAGACGAGCGCGTGCATCGCGGCGAGCCCGAGCACGATCCGGGCGAGCACGGTCCGCTGGCGCGACGGGTCGCCGGTCGCGGCCGAGCGCGCCATCCACGACTCGATGCGCCGGGCGAACAGGACGACCCCGAGGCCGACGAGCGCGGTCACGGCCCAGCCGATCAGGTCGAGCTGCGTGGACCAGGTGTCGAGGCGGCCGCTCGACTTCTTCCAGATCCAGTGTGCGCCCGAGAGCTCGCGCGAGCCCGCGAGCGTGAGCACGATCTCGAGCACCGCCAGCGTCCCGGCGAACGTGCCCGCCGCGCGCAGGCTGAGCGTCATCCAGTGCAGGCCGACGTTCGAGCCGCGCAGGCGCCGCCACAACGATTCGAGCGGCGCGGTCCGGCGCCCGTGCGCGAGCCAGCCGACGGCGTTGATCGCGCCCACCGAGACGCCCGCCACGAACGACGGGGCGATGCCCAGCCGCTCGAGCACCTTGAGGACGCCCACCTCGTAGGCGCCCAGTGCGCCGCCGCCCGAGAGCACCAGGGCGATGCGGCGGAACGGCAGGCCGTCGCGCAGGCGGCGGGCTTCCACCTCGGTCAGGCTCCCGCGCCGTCCCCGGGCGGCAGCATCATCAGCCGCCCGCAGCCGTCGCACGCGAGCAGCCGGTCCGCCTTGCGGGCGTCCTGCTGCGCGTGCGGGGTCAGGTTGCGGGCGCAGCCGCCGCAGGCGCCGTTGACCACCGCCACGACCGCCCGGCCCCCGCGCGAGGCGCGGATCTTCTCGTAGCGCGAGCGCGCCGCCGGATCGAGCGGCTGCTCGGCTTCCGCGCGCCTCGCCTCGAGCCCGGTGAGCAGGTCCGCGAGCCGACGGTCCTCGGCCTCGAGCCTCGCGAGCTCCCCGCCCGTCTCCCGCCGCGCCTTCTCGAGCGCGTGGTCGAGCGCCGGTCGCTCCCTCGCGAGCGCCTCCTCGGCCTCGAGCAACTCCAGCACCTCGGTTTCGAGGTCGCCCCGCTTCCCCGAAACCGTCGCGATCTCGTGCTGGACCGCCTCGTACTGCTTCTGGTCCGTGACGGCGTCGAGCTGGGTGCGGAACTTGCGCTCCTGCGCCTCGAGCGCGGCGACCTCGCCCTCGAGCGTGCGGCGGCGCGCGAGGCGCTCGGCCGCCTGCCGGGCGTTCGCCTCGACGCGGCGCGTCTCGGCGGCGAGACGCTCCTCCTGCGCGCGGCGCAGCTCGGGCAGCTTCGCGCGCTCGGCCGCGTGGCGCACGGCTTCCTCGTCGAGGAGGTGCAGCACCCAGTGGTGTCGGAGTTCGTCGGTCACGGCGCGGTCCCGGGGAATCGATGGTGGGCGAAGAGGGACTTGAACCCCCGACCCCCTGGTTGTGATCCAGGTGCTCTGCCAGCTGAGCTATTCGCCCATCGATTCGGCCTGCACGGCGTGGGCCCACCTGGATTCGAACCAGGGTCTTACCGGTTATGAGCCGGCGGCTCTGGACCGCTGAGCTATGGGCCCAGCGCGCATTGCCCACCACCTGCGACGAAAGCCGGGCGTTTGTACACCGGGCCGCGGGGGCGGTCAAGGGCCGGGGCCTCTGGCGCGGGCCTGCGGGCCACGGGACCGACCACGCGGGGCGTCGCGGTGACGCGGCGCGGGGATCGCTCCCCGCGCCGCGTCGCTTCCTTCTCGCGGCCGCCCGCGCTACAGCAGCTCGGTGTAGGCCTTGAGCCGCCGGCTGCGGGTCGGGTGGCGCAGCTTGCGCAGCGCCTTCGCCTCGATCTGGCGGATGCGCTCGCGCGTCACGTTGAAGAACGCGCCGACCTCCTCGAGCGTGCGCTGCGCGCCGTCGTCGGTCAGGCCGAAGCGCAGCCGGATGACCTTCGCCTCGCGGGGCGTCAGCGTCTTGAGGACCTCGCTCACCTCGTCGCGCAGCATCGCGCTCGCGGCCGAGTGCGCGGGGCTCACGACGCTCGTGTCCTCGATGAAGTCGCCGAGGTTGCTGTCGTCGTCTTCGCCGATCGGGCGGTCGAGCGAGATCGGCTCCTGCGCGGCCTTGATGATGGCCTTCACCTTGTCCACCGGCAGCTCGAGCCGCTCGGCGATCTCCTCGGGCGTGGGCTCGCGGCCGAGCTCCTGCACGAGGCGGCGCGAGACGCGCACGACGCGGTTGATGTGCTCGATCATGTGCACCGGGACGCGGATCGTGCGCGCCTGGTCGGCGATCGCGCGCGTGATCGCCTGGCGGATCCAC
>CAZPVG010000016.1:20937-72340 GCA_964589945.1 uncultured bacterium | reverse complement strand
AGCGGACCCGGACCATCCGTCGCACGAGCGTCTCCCCGGGCGTCGCGAGCCGCGCGAAGTAGAGGCCCGGGCTCACCGTTCGTCCGCCCGCGTCGGCGCCGTCCCAGCGGACCGCGTACGCGCCGGCGGCGCGCCCGCCCGCGGCGAGCGTGCGCACGAGCCGGCCCGAGACGTCGAGCACGTCGAGCCGCACGTCGGCCGGAGCCGCGAGCGAGAAGCGCAGCGTCACGCCGCCCGCGCTGGGGTTGGGCTCGGCGGCCGCGAATGCCAGCGCGCCCGCGGCGTGCGGCGACACCGACAGCGTCGGGGAGGGGCGGCGCGTCACCCAGAACGTCGCGTTCATCGCCAGCAGGCTGTCGCGGCCTGCGGCCTCGCCCCAGCCGTCGTAGATGCTGCTGTTGCCGGGCTGGGCGCTGCCATCGTCGATGGGCGAGCTGTCGCCGAGGAAGAACACGCGGCCGTTGCCGTACTCCGAGCGCGCCGCCATCACGTTCACGTTGCCGTGCGCCGAGCCCTGCATCCAGAACACGCCGCGCACGCGCGGGTTCGCGGTCGGGTTCAGCACGAACGTCGTGCCGTTGTGGAACGACAGGCTGTCGGCGTGCCCGACCGGCCCGTCCACGATCGAGTCGCCGGGGGTCGTGTCGAAGTTGCCGGTGTCCTGGGTGATGTTGTTATTCGTCTCGTTCTGGATCTGCCAGTGCACGCCGAGGAGCTGCCCGGGGTCGAGGTCGTTCCAGATCTCCGGCGAGTCCCAGCCGTCGTTGTTGCGGTCGGAGTTCCAGTGGTCGCCCACCGCGACCAGCCCGCCGCCGTCGGCCACGTAGGCCAGGATCGCCGCCTTCTCGACGACGGAGAAGACCGTGTTGGGCTCCGGCACGATGAAGACGTCGAACTTCGAGAGGTCGTAGGGCTTGGTCGTGTCGCCGTAGGTGATCGTGTTCGGCGAGGCGAGCGTGGCCACGAAGTAGCCGCGCTTCACGAGGTCGATGCCCCAGGACGAGATCCCGCCCAGCCAGTAGGTGCGCGGCGTCGCGGGCCCGACGGTGGACTGGTCCGGCAGCGGCAGCGGCATGTCCGTGTCGATGATCCAGTCGGCATTGCCGGCCGTCTCGGCGTGCGTGTTGTCGAACAGCGCGCGCGGGGTGGCGGCGAAGGCGGGCGAAGCGAGCGCGGCGGCGAGGAGCAGGGCGAGGAGCGGGCGCATGGCACCTTTCGGGTCGGGATTTCAGAGCCTGGAGGGTCTTCGGGCGCGATCGTGGGGCGGAAAGTGTAGCGGGAGCAGGGCGTGAAGTTCCAGCGCGACCGCCCCGGGGCCGGTCGCGAGCGCCGCGACCGGGCGCGCGTCAGGCGGGGCGCAGCGCGCCGTCGCGAAGCTCGTATCGCGACCGCGGCGGGTGCGCGCGCAGCACGTCGGCGACCGTTCCGAAGCGCCAGCGGCGCAGCATCGCGCGCAGCTTGCCCTCGCAGCCGGCGAGCCCCACGTAGTACTTGAAGCCCTTGAGCGCCGGCAGGCGCAGGCGCGGCTGGCCCGGGTCGATCTCGCGCGGGTGGATGTAGGCCATCACCGGGCGGCCCGCGCCGTGGTTCTGCGCGAAGCCGTGGCGCAGCGCCGCCATGGGCAGCAGCCGCAGGTAGCCGCCGCCCGAGAACGGCATCCGCCGCCCGGCCGCGTCCATGACCGAGACCGGGAACATCACGAGATCGCCCGCGCCGGTCGCGAGCGTGAACGGGTCGCGCGGAAAGCCGGCGATGCCGCCGTGGTCGCGCGTCGCGGGCACGACCGAGACGTCCACCTCGAAGCCCAGTTCGGCCAGGATCGGCAGCGCCCACAGGCTCGCGCGCGTGATCGAGAAGCCCGGCGCGCGGTAGGTGACGACCGGCTGGCCGGTCGTGTCCTGGAGGAGCTTGCGCGCGCGCTCGGTCTCGGCGCGGAACTCGGCCGGCGACTGCCCGTAGACCAGCCGGTGGTAGTAGCCGTGGCAGCCCACCTCGTGGCCGAGGTCGGCGATGCGTCGCACGAGCGCGGGGTAGGCCTCGGCCAGCCAGCCGAGCGTCGGGAACGTGCCCTTCGCGCCCGCTTCGTCGAGCAGTCCGAGGATCACGTCCATGTTGCGCTCGACCCGCGCCGGCGCGTCGCGCCAGGTCGCGGGGTCCACGTACGGCGTCTCGACGTCGCAGACGTGGAACCATTCCTCGGAGTCCACGCAGAACGCGTTGAGCGGCCCGGCCGCCTCCGCGACCCGCGACTCAGCCACCCTCGGCCCCCGGCGCGGGGAAGCGCTTCACGACGCGCGCGGGGTTGCCCGCCACCATCGTGTAGGGCGGCACATCCGCGAGCACCACGGCGCCGCTCGCGACCACCGACGCCCTGCCGACGCGCACGCCGGGCATGATCACCGAGTTGACGCCGATGAAGGAGTGGTCCTCGAGCACGATCGGCTTGAGCACGTTCGGCACCATGCCGGACTCGCGCAGGTAGTGCGGCGCCTTGATGTGGGTCATCAGGATCGCGCCGGCCGTGATCCGCACGTCGTCGCCCAGCGTGATGTTCTCGGGATAGGCGGTCTCGACGATGGCCGTCGGGTCGATGTAGCAGCCCCGGCCGATCTTCACGCCGCGCAGCCGGTGGAGAGGGAGGTTGATCCCGCGCGGCGCGACGCGGACGAGCATCCCGAGCAGCCAGTTCCGGAAGACGTAGTTGAACGCGAGCCAGACCGGCCCGTGCCCGCGCTCGCGCGAAGCCGTCATCAGGTCGTGCAGCCCGCCCTTCGCCCTGCCGGGCGGCGGCGGCGCGCCGGGCCCGGGCTTCGCGGCGCCCGCCTTCGCGGGCTGCGCGCCGGACTCGAGCACGCGGATGACGTCGGCCTCGCGCACGACCTCGAGGTGGGAGAAGAGCGCCGGGTCCAGCCCGCGCTCCTCGATGAGCAGGCGGGCCTTGCGCGAGATCGCCTGCGAGCCGGCCGCGCCGCCGGCGGGCCGCGCCGCGCGGGGCGCCGCGTCCGCCGCCGCGAACGGCTGCGCGTGCAGCCGGCACGCGATCTCGCCGACGCCGATCTCCTCGCCCTCGGGGCAGACGATCTCGAGGTGGCCCTCGTGCGGGGCCTCGACCTCGATGACGGTCTTGGACGTCTCGAACTCGAACAGCGGCACCCCGGCGCGGACCTTCTCGCCGTTCGCCGCGTGCCAGCGCGCCAGCGTGACGACGTCGTCGTTGACGGTCTCGCGGGGAATGACGACTTCGAGCGCTTCAGCCATGGCAGACCTCGAGGGCCTTCCTCACGACGTGGTCGGCGCCCGGCAGGCACTCGGCCTCCAGCGGGCGCGACGAGGGAATGGGGTGGGGCGCGGCGAAGACGCGCGCGCACGCGGTGCCGGCGAGCGACGGCCGCTCGGCGACCTGCGCCAGGATCTCGCTGCCGAGCCCCGCGAAGCCCTGGCCCTCCTCGACGACGAGCAGGCGGCGCGACGCGGCGAGGCTCTCCTCGAGGAACGCGACGTCGAGCGGGTAGAGCTGCGCCGGCAGGAACAGCTCGGCCAGGATCTCGTGCTCCTCGAACAGCACGTGCACGGCGCGCTCGGCGTCCACCGACGTGCCGCCGATCGCCAGGATCGTGAGGTCGGGACGGCCCTCGGGGCCCAGCCGCGTCACCGGGAAGCGGTCGCCGCTCGTGCGCAGCCGGAACCCCGGCGGCGGCGAGGGGTCGGCCTCGGCGCCGTAGAGCAGCTTGTTCTCGACGACCAGCGTCGGCAGGTCGGCCGCCTCGAACAGCCGGTCGTAGAGCTCGCCCGGGTTCATGCGGTGGTGCAGCGCCAGCACGCGGGTTCCGGGCTGGCCGACGAACAGCCGCTCGAGGCTCTGGCTGTGCGTCGGGCCGTAGCCGCGATGTCCCCCCATGGGCGTGCGCACGACGAGCGGCACGCGCACCTGGCCGTTGTACATGCCCGCGAACTTGGCCGCGTGGTTCACCCACGGGTCGGTCGCCAGGGTGAGGAAGTCGCCGAACATGATCTCGACCACGGGCCTGAGGCCCCCGAGCGCGGCGCCCGCGCCGATGCCGACGATCGCGCCCTCGCTGAGCGGCGTGTTGCGCACGCGGTCCGGGTGCCTGTCGCTGAGTCCCGCCGTGGCCTTGAACGCGCCGCCGTAGGGCGACTCGAGGTCCTCGCCGAACAGGATCACCTGCGGGTCGCGCTCGAGCGCGCGCGCGAGCGCGCCGCGCACCGAGGCGACGACGCGCTCGCGCGGGAACGCGGCCTCGCTCCACGCGGCCGGCGCCGGCGCGTCCGGCGCGTCCGGGAGCCGGCCGAACGGCGCGGCGTCGGCGGCGGCGACCGCGCGGTCGATCCGCCCGCGGATCTCCGCGAGCGTCTCCGTGAGCCACGGGTGCCCCGCGTGCCGCTCGAGCAGCTGCACGAGCGGGTCGCGGCGGCGGTGCTCGAGGATCTCGCCCGGGTCGCGGTCGTCGTCGCCCTTCGAGTGCGCCATGAGCCGGTAGGTGTCCACGAGGTGCAGGCGCGGCCGGCCGCCCTCGCGCACGCGCGCGACCGAGTCCGCCATGCCGTCCATCAGCACGGGCCACTCCCACGTCGAGCCGCGCGCGACCTCGATGCCGAACGCCTCGAAGCGCTTCGCGATGTCGCCGGCCAGCGTCTGCCGCTGGTGCGTGGACTGCGAGTAGAGGTTGTTCTCGAGCACGACGAGCAGCGGCAGCTCCCACTTCGAGGCCAGGTTCAGGCTCTCGTAGAGCGCGCCCTCGCCGAGCGTCCCGTCTCCGACGAACACGACCGAGATCGCGCCGCCGCCCGAGCGCTTGTGCGCGAGCGCGAGTCCGGTCGCCGCCGGCACGATGCCGCCCTGCACGCCGTTCGAGAAGAAGTTCCGGTGGTGGAGGTGCTGGCTGCCGCCGATGCCGCCGCAGACGCCGGTGGACTTGCCCATGATCTCGGCGATGAGCCCCTCGACCCCGTCGCAGTACGCGATGAAGTGCCCGTGGCAGCGGTGGTTCGAGAACACCGTGTCCTCGGGGCGCAGCGCGCGCGCGACCGCCGGGCCCGTGAACTCCTGGCCGATGCAGGTGTGCACCGTGCCGAAGATGCGGCCCTCGGAGAACAGGGCGAGCAGCCGCTCCTCGACGTGCCGGATCGTCAGCGCCGTGCGCAGGACGCCCTCGTGACGCGAGCGTTCCGCGGGGTCGTCGAGGTCGGGGACGCTGGGGAGGATCGTCATCGAGATCGGGAACGCTCCGGGAGCGAGGGCCCGCGCGCCCCGCCGGAAGGCGGCCCGCGCCGTGGGAAAGTGCGCGAAAAGCATACCCCACGGTATCGGGCGCTCCCAGCGGGGCCCGTGACCCGCCGCCGGCCCGGCCACCGGGAGTTCCCGGACGGTGCCTAGGGCAGGTCCGGGTGCTCGAGGTGGTGCTTCGTCACCTTCTGGTACGCGTCGCCGAGGTCGAGCAGCAGCGCCTCGGAGAACGGGCCGCCGAGCAGCTCGAACGACAGCGGCATGTGGTCCTTGCCGAACCCCGAGGGCAGCGCGAGCGCCGGCAGGCCGCACGCGACGCCGATCGCGCCCGCCGGGTCGGGGTAGTTCAGCGCCTCGTTCAGGTCCTGGGTGACCGGCGGCGCGACCGAGCGGAAGTTCGGCGTCACGACGACGTCGTACTGCGCGAAGAATCGGTCCACGACGTCCTGCAGCTCGTCGCGCATGCGCCAGGCCTTCATCGTGTCCGCGCCGGTGATCGGCTCGGCGATGTCCCACTGCTTCCACGCCATGTCGTCCACGAGCTGGCGGACCTGGCCGTTCTTGAAGAACGGCTCGAACGCCGCGAGCGCCTCGACCGTGATGAGCGTTCCCGAGACCTCGGAGGCCGGGAAGTCGGGGAACTCCGCGTCGAGGAGCGGCAGCCCCGCCGCGCGCAGCGCCTGCACCGCGTCGTCGAACGCCTGCTTCGCTTCGGGCTCGCCCCACTTCTTCCAGTCCAGCGGGATGAGCGCGGCCCTGACCTGCGTGAGCGGCGGCGAGGCGCCGGCCGGGAGCGGCAGCGTCACGTCCGCCGAGGTGGGATCACGCGGGTCGGGGCCCTGGATCGCGTCGAGCACGATCCGGCAGTCGGCCGCCGAGCGCGCGAGCGGCCCGATCTTGTCGAACGAGTACGCGCCCACCATGCCGCCCGAGCGGGAGACGAGGCCGTAGGTCGGGCGCAGGCCCGTGAGCCCGCAGAACGCCGACGGGCACAGGATCGAGCCCCAGGTCTCGGTGCCGAGCGCGAACGCGCACAGCCCGGCGGCCACCGCCGCGCCCGAGCCGGACGAGGAGCCGCCGGTCCAGCGCTCGGGGTCCCACGGGTTGCGGCCCGGGCCCGCGACCGAGGCGTTCGCGTAGCGGTAGCCCAGGCAGCCCGCGAACTCGACGCAGTGAGCCTTGCCGAGCATCACCGCGCCCGCGTCGTGCAGCTTGCGCACGACGGTCGCGTCGTCGCCGAAGACCTGGTTCGCGAGGAACTTCGTTCCCCAGCCGGTCGGGATGCCCTTCGTGGCGAGCAGGTCCTTCGCCGCCCACGGCATGCCGTGCAGCGGACCCTTCCAGCGGCCGGCGCCGATCTCGCGCTCGGCGGCGCGCGCCTGCGACATCGCGAGGTCGCGCGTGACGGTGACGTAGGCGTTGTAGCGGTCGCTGTACTTGCCGATGCGCGCCAGGTAGCCCTCGGTCAGCTCGACGGGCGAGAGGTCGCGCGCGCGGATGCGCCGGGACAGCTCGGTGACGGGCGAGAAGAAGACGTCCTCGGAGAGGGCCATGTCAGCGCCCCTTCTTCGCCGGCCGGCGCGCGCGGAACACCGACGCCATCTCGGTTCCCGGCGGCATCGCGTGGTCGCGGATCGTCTTCAGCGTCTCGAGCGTGGACTGGCGCTGGCGGTCGAACTCCTTCTGCTGCGCCGCCGTCATCTTCGGCTCCGCCGCCGGCGCCGGTCTCGCCCCGGCCTTCCCGGCCGGCTTCGCCGTCTCGGCCAGCACGCCGGCCGGCTGCGAGAGAACCGCCGCGGAGCCCGCCGCCACGACGGCGACGAACTCGCGGCGCGACAGGGTGCGCTCCCCCTTCGAACGCGCGCTCATGCGGACACCTCCCGGGACAGGGATCGGCCCTCGAAGGCCTCGAGACGCTCGCGCATCCCGGGAGGGCAGGGAATGCTCTTCCTGGCCTCGTAGTCGTAGAACACCTGCACGCTGTTTGCGCTCACGACGAGGCGGTCGGTCGTGGCCTCGCGGATCTCGTACTCGAAGCCGAAGGACTTGTTCCCGATGAACGAGCAGCGCAGCCGCAGCTCGAGCCGCTCGCGCACGAGCGCGTCGGAGCGGAAGTCCATCTCGACCCGCGCGAAGATGAACGGGACCGCGCCGTAGTCCGTGTCGCCCGTGAGCTCCCGCCAGTACTCCTGCCGGGCCACCTCGAGATAGGTCAGGTAGACCGCGTTGTTGAGGTGCCCCATCGCGTCCGTGTCGCGGAATCGCGGCTGCAGCGGGGCCTTCACCGTCCAGGGGCGTTCGCTCAAGGGTCCTCCTAGAACGCGTTCATCGGGAACAGGTACGCCGGGCGCGCTCGGAACCAGGGCTCGACGATCTCGGCGGCGCCGCGGGAATCCTCGACCAGGCCGATCTCGGCCGCGCGCACGGCGCCGAGCGTGCCCGCGACGATCGAGGCCAGTGCGCCGGCGGAGGCCGAGAGGCGCGGCAGCGCGCGCCGCCGGGCGCCCGGCCGCTCCGGTCGCACGAGCAGGCGGCCTTCGCGGGCGGAGACGCGCCACTCGCGGGCGTTCTGCGGCACGACGTCGTCATCCACCGCGAGCGTGACCTCGCCGCGTGCCGTCGGGGCGATGGGCAGCACCTCGAGGGCGCCCTTCACGTCCACCAGGCGCAGCATCGCGCCGTAGCCGAGGTGGCCCGTCGAGCGCACGACGCCGAGCTTGAAGTCGCCGTTCACGTTCCTCGCGTCGGCGAGCACCGAGGCCCAGGACTCGTCGCCCGGCACCGAGGCGACCACCTCGACGGCCTGGTCGCGCAGGGCGTTCAGGTGCCCCCACAACCCGCGGTGTGCCGCCGGCGTCGAGGCGACGAACTCGTTGACCGTGATCACGAGCTTCCACGGCCCGTCGGCCGCGTCCACCTGGTAGTGCGCGTAGCCCTCGATCGCCCCGCGCCGCCGGCCCTCGTACACGACCCACTCGCCGTCGTAGTTCCAGAGGCGCTTCTCCCACCACTCCGGCCGGCGGGCGATCGCGAAGTGCCCGACGGCCTGCGCCCGCGCTTCGAACAGCGCCTGCACGGCCGGGCGGTCGGGGATGCGCAGCTTGCGCACGCGGCGAGCCTCGTCCGAGGCGGGGAGGGTCGAGGGCGGCAGCGAGAGGAGGTTCGTGCGCTCGACCAGCGACCAGCCGAACTTCGCGTAGAAGTCCGACCGGAACGCGTAGAGCAGCGACATCGTGTCGCCACGCTGGCGCATCTCGCGCAGGGTCGCGCGCACGAGCGCCTCGGCCACGCCGCGGCGGCGGTAGTCGGGCGAGACCGCGACCGAGCCGATGCCCGAGACGGGGAGGCGCACGCCGCGCACCCACGCGAGCAGCGGATAGAGGACGAGCGAGGCGACGATGCCGCCGTCCAGCTCGCCGACGCGCACGTCGCGGATCGAGAAGCGCGGGTGCTCGGTGTAGAACTCGCGCCGGGCCTCGAGGCTCGAGACGCGGTAGGCGCGCAGCGCGAGCTCCGCGAGCGTGTCCACGTCGGTTCGGCGGGCGGGCCGGTAGCGCAGCGCCGGCGGCCGGAGATTCCTCGGGCTCATCGCTTCAGCTCCTCCTCGAGGTAGAACGAGGCGACGCCCTGCTTCGAGCGCGTGACGCCCGGACCGCGCAGCGCGCGGCCCTCGTTCGTCGCCTGCAGGACGGAGGCCGGCTGCCACTCCGGTGTGAAGTGCGCGAGGACCTCGAAGCGGTACGTCGCGGGCGGCAGTGGCCCGAAGTCGCCCGTGAGCGGCGGAGACTCGAAGCTCCCGTCGTTCACGAACACCTGCGACATCGCCACCGAGCTGCCGCCGCCGGCGGGCCGGATCGCGATCTGCAGGCGCGTGCCCTCGGGCAGCTCCGTGCGACCGCTGACGCGGAGGGCGCCTCCGTCCAGCCGTTCGACCGTGAGCGAGTCCACGATCGGCTCGCCGCTCGAGAGCCCCGCGGTGTCGGGGAGGATCTCGAACGTGAGCGGCTGGTTCTGGGCCTTCTTCGCGTTCCCGCTTCCACAGCCCGCGGCCACGAGGAAGAGGAGGCACGCGCAGGGCAGCAGAAGACGGCGGGGACGGGCACGTCGCATGGAGCGCACGTTAACGAAGCACCGCGTGCGCGTGAAGCGCGAATCGCCCCGGGCCGTCGCGCGGGCCGCGCGCCGCCGCCCGGGCATGCGCCGGCGCCGTGATCGAGCGGCCGCGCCGTGCTCGCCGTGCCGCTCCCGCTCCGAGATCGGGCGGGGCGCCCGTGCCCGCTGCGTCCGGCGCCCCGGGGCCGCCGGGCGGCCCCGGTCCGAGGCCCGCCCCCACGCCCAAGGGAGGAATTGCCTGCGGACGAGGGCGTTTGCTAGCTTCCCCGTTCCGACTGCGTCAATTACCCCGCCGCGCTGCCCGCGCGACTCGCCACGGCCGCCCACCGCGGGGCAAACCCGACCGGGTTTCGACTTCAACAGCTCAGAGGAGCCCCTGGTGCTCAAGCGACTTGGATTCGAGCGGCTCGCCGCGGCGATGTGCGCCGTGATGGTGATCGCGAGCCTGGCGGCCGTGCGCTCCGCGTCGGCCGCGGACGCCCCGAAGCCCGCCGAGAAGACTTACGCCGAGCGCCGCGCCGCGGACGGACCCTGGGCGAAGGGCGCCGACTGGCTCTCCTTCGGCGCCGGCTACTCGCGCGCCGGCGGCAAGAACGCGGGAGACGGGCTCGGCGGCTACGGCATCGGCTACCAGCACATGATGAGCCCGAGTTACTCCTTCGGCGCCTCGATCCACCACGAGGTGCTCGGGCATCTCGGGACGAGCTACGAGATCTCGGTGCCCTTCACGGCGGAGATCGTGCGGCACTTCAAGTGGAAGACGGTCATCCGGCCCTACCTCGGCGTGGGCGGCGGCTACTACTTCCACAAGTACTACCGCACGTCGCACGACGACACCGGCGCGCCCGGCGGCGGCTGGCACATCAGCACGGGCGCGAACCTGCCGCTCGACGATCGCCACGTCCTCGGGCTCGACGCCCGCGTCGGCTTCGTGAAGCTGCGCGGCAGCGACGTCGTGAACCCGGTCTTCGGCCCTGAGCCCTCGTCGGAGTCGCAGTGGAGCGTGAAGCTGAACTGGGCCATCGTGCGCTGAGCCCGGCCCGGGCAGTCCCGACGCCCGCGGCCGCGGGCCCGCCACGGCGGGTCGCGCGACCGCGGGCGGCCGTTTCGGGGCGCGCCGGGGCGAAGCGGCCCGCCGCCGCCGGTCGCGCGTCGCTCCCGGCCTGACCGCCCCGCGGGGGCGACGCCCCCGCGCCGCCGCCGACGCGAGGGCGCCGCCGCGCCGCGCCGGTCCGGCACGCCCCTCCTTGCGGCGCCTTCCGTTGCGAGCGTTCCGTCCGTCCCTGTCGCCGGCACGCGCCGTGCGCAGGCGGAGCTTCCGCCCCGGCAGTCCCCGGGAAGGAGGCAGCGCCATGCGGAAGGGAAGCGGAAGCGGTTGGGCAGGCGCCGTCGTCCTGGCGGCGGCCGCGGCGGTGGCCGCGCTCGCGCCGGCGGCGCGTGCGGACGGCTGCAAGGCCTGCGGCCAGGACATGTTCTGCGCGAGCGTCGTGCGCGGCGCCTCGCTCTGCATCGGCAGCGGCGACGCCTGCCTCATGGGCGGGCGCTGCGGCCACCCGGGTCCGGGGCCCGTCTGGGGCGACGCGTTCGCCATGATCCAGCTGAGCGTCCTCGAGGCGCCGGGCGGTCCGGCGTTTGAGGGGGGCGCGCGCGTACTGCGCGGCGCGGGGCCCCTCGCCGTCGGCCGCGAGGCCGGGCGTCTCGCGCGCGAGGCGTCCGGCGGCGCGGGCGCCGATCCCGAGATCGTCTTCAGCGGCGTCGGCGAGGGCGAGGGCGTGACGGTCGCGTTCCGTTCGCGGCTCGGCGACGGCTTCACGCTCCGGCGCGACGCCGACGGGCGCGGCGCGCGCGTGACGATCCGCGCCGTGAACGCCGGACGGCCGGGCCGCCTGCTCGCCCGCGAGCGGCTCGAGGAGCGGGACGTGCTCGCAGTCCGGGTGCGGCTCGACGGTCGGCCGCGCGTCGTGCTCGTCGCGGCGCCGACGCTCGAGCGCTCCGAGGGCCAGGGACTCGAGCGCGAGGCGCGCCTGGCCCTGCGCGGCGCGAACGGCGCGCGTCTTGGGGCGTCCGAGGTGCCTTTCGAGATGGTGCCGGTGGACGACTGACCGGCGCGGACGCGGGGCTCCGGCGGTATGCGCAGCCGCCGGGGCCGTCCGCGCGGAGGCCTAGCGCCGGCGCTCGCGCGGGGACGGCGCTCCGCCGCCCGCGTCGCGGCGGCGGCGCAGCGTCCGCAGGAGCTCGAGCGTCACGTAGAGCACGGCCGCGAGCACCGTGACGAGCAGCGCCGACCAGGACCGCGGCAGCCAGGTGAGCAGCACCGCCACGATGCCGAAGAAGATGCAGAGCCCCCACATCGCGAACAGCGCGGCTCGCGGCGACAGCCCGACCGCGAGCAGCTGGTGGTGCACGTGAGACGTGTCGCCGCGGAAGACGTGGCGGCGCTTCACGAGCCGGCGCACGAACGCCAGCACGCTGTCGCTGATGGGCACGCCGAGCGCGACCAGCGGCAGCAGCAGCGTGAGGGCGGCGGTGCCCTTGCGGTTCTCGAGCAGCGAGAGCGCGGCCAGCGTGAGCCCGAGGAACTGGCTGCCCGTGTCGCCCATGAACACGCTTGCCGGGGGGAAGTTCCATCGCAGGAACCCGAGGCAGGCCCCGATGAGGAGGGCGGAGAAGAACATCACGTAGAAATCCGCGTGCAGCCGGGCCGTGAGCCACAAGGCCGCGCAGGCGATCGCGACGACGCCGGCCGCGAGACCGTCGAGACCGTCGATCAGGTTGATCGCGTTCGTCACGACGAGCACCCAGAGCACCGTGATCGGCACGTTGAACGCGCCGAGCTCGATCGGCGGGCCGAACGGATTCGTGAGCACCGGCACGCCGAAGCCGAACAGCGTGAGCGTGATCGCCGCGCACGACTGGACGACCAGCTTGACCCACGGCGAGACGTTCCAGCGGTCGTCGGCCATACCGAGCGCGAGGATGGGTACGGCCGCGCACGTCAGCCCGAGCAGCGGGTAGGGATCGAGCGCCGCCGCGGGTCCGGGCAGCAGCCGCGCGGCCCAGCCCACGATCAGGACGCCGGCCGCGATCGCGAGCCCGCCGAAGCGCGGCGTCGGCGTGCGGTGCACGCGTCGCTCGCCCGGCACGTCGATCGCGCCCACGCGCAGCGCGAGGCGCTTCGCCAGCGGCGTGAGCGCCAGCGCGACGGCGGCGGCGGCGAGTGCCAGGGCGAGCGAATACGGCATCAGCGTCGCACCGCGTTGCCGAGCAGCATCAGCCGGGCGCGCAGCATGATCAGCGCGCCGGCCAGCGCCTCGAGCAGGGGATTCGACGGATGGTACTTCCGGAGGTAGTGGACCATGCCGCGGTGGCGCTCGAGGATCACGCGACTCGAAACGCGTCCCTTGCTCGAGCCGATCCGGTGCATGACGTTCGCGCCGGCCACGTAGTCCACCGTCCAGCCCGCCTTCTTCATGGCGTGGCACCAGTCCACGTCCTCGTTGAACATGAAGTAGGTCTCGTCCATGCCGCCCACGTCGGCGATGGCCGCGCGGCGGACGAACAGGCACGACCCCGACAGCCAGTCCACCGTGCGGTCGGTCGTGCGGTCCCAGTCGAGGAGCAGGTAGCGGCGCGACCACGGGTTGCCCGGCCACAGGCGCGTGGCGAGCGAGTAGCGGTTGAAGAGGAACGTGGTGGGACCCGGGAAGGAGCGGCCGCTCAACTCCACCTCGCCGTCGGCGCCGACGAGCCGTGGTCCCGCGATCGCGCAGCGCGGGTGCGCGCGCAGGTGGGCGCGGAGCGTCTCGAGCGCGTCCACGCCGACCTCGGAGTCCGGGTTCAGCGCCATGACGAACTCGCCCGTGGATTCGCGCGTGCCCCGGTTGACCGCCCGGGCGTAGCCGCAGTTGTCGCCCATCTCGACGATGCGGGCCCACGGCGCCGTCGCGCGCACCTCGTCGAGCGTCCCGTCGGCGGAGGCGTTGTCCACCACCAGCACCTCCATCTCGAGCGTCCCGCGCGCGCGGTCGAGCGAGCGCAGGCAGCCGGCGATGTGGTCGTGTGAGTTGTAGGTGACGACGACGACGGAGAGGTCCATGCGGGCCGGTCGGGTGGGGGTCGGCGGAGCGGGCGGCGCGAAAAGTCTAGCCCGAGTGCTTCGGCGGTCGCGAGCGGTCGCTGCGGGGTCCGGCCGAAGGCGCGGCCCGGGGGCCGAAACGAAGACGCCAGGCCGGACGGGAAGGTCGCCCGTGCCGGACCTGGCGCTCCGCACTGCACGAACAGGACGTCGGCCGAACCGAACCTCTCCCCACGATCACTCCGGGCTCGGAGACGACACGCGCGACCTGCTCGCGGCCGGATTCTCCCGGAAGGCCTCGCCCCGGCGCAACGGCCGATTGGCCCGAAAACCGTTTTCACGCCTCGTTTCCGCGCCCAAACGTCAGGTTTCCGTTCGATTTGACGGTCCCGGAACGGGGCGGCCGAGGGCCGCCTCCAGCCAGGCCCGGATCCGCGAGACATGGCTGCCTTCCCAGTACCACTGGCCGCAGGAGGGGCACCAGGTGAGCGGTCCTCCGGCGCGGGTCACGCGCCCGGGCACCTCGCCGATCGCCTCGAAGCTCGTGCGGCGGTGGAGTGCCTGGTTGCAGCGCGGGCAGCGGCTGAAGGGCGCGCCCGCCGGCTCGTGCGCGTCCGCGACCGCGCGCACCGCGGCGGCCGCGTCCGCGCCCGGCACGCGGAGCGCGGGCACCTGCGCCCAGCGCCGCGGATGGCGCCCGCTCGTCGTGAGCACGGTGCGGCCCTCGCGCTCCGCCGCCTCGAACAGCTCCTCGAGCCGCGCGCCCGGATGGGTGACGACGTCGTAGCCGAGGAAGCGCAGCCGGCGCGCGACGAAGTCGAGCGAGGCCGCGGTGACGAATCGGGCGGGTGGCATGGCCGCAAGCTATCCGCGCCGGGACGTGCCCGACAAGCGCCGCGACGACCCGGGACAACCCCCGAACCGACTGCCCGGTGCGGCGTTGAAAGCTCGCCGTTGACGCCCCCCGGGGCCCCTGCCACCTTCCGGCCCTATGGAAGGCCACTCACGGGGCGTTCCCCGGCCGCCCGACGCGCGGCCGGAGTTCACGACCCTCTGGCTCGGCCGCCGCCGCTTCCTCATCCTCCTCGGTGGCGCGGCCGCGTACACGGCAGTCGCACCCCGGATGGGTTGGGCGGCGGACAAGGGCGCGCGAAGGAAGCCGCCGTCCGTCTGGACGCTGCCCGACGCCCTGCCCGCGAACCCGATCGAGGCGTCACGCGCCCTGATCGGCGCGGCGATCCTGGCGCCGAGCTACTGGAACGCGCAGCCGTGGCGCTTCGAGGTGGACCCCGAGGAGATCCGGCTGACGCTCGACCCGTCGCGGACGCTGCCCGCCTGCGACCCCGACCGACGCTTCGCGATGCTCTCGCTCGGCGCCTCGCTCGAGAACCTGCTCGTCGCCGCCCGCGCCTGGGGCCTGCAGCCCACGGTCCAGTACCTGCCGTTCGGGCCCACCGCGCGCCGCGGGGCGCCGCTCGTCGTGGCCCGAATCACGTGGTCGCCCGGCGACCAGCAGCGCGACCGGCCACTGTTCCGGGCGCTGCCCGAGCGGCGCAGCAACCCGAACCATTTCGCCGGCCGGACGATCACGATGCAGCACCGGGCCGAACTGCTCGCCCAGGTCCCCGAGGACCTGCGCCTGCACTGGATCGACGACCATGGCGAGATCCGCCACGTCGCCCGGCTCGTGCGCGACGCGACCGAGGCGATGGCGTCGAACGACCGCGCCCAGGCCGAGCGTTGCCGCTGGCTGAGGCTCTCGGACGACGCCGCGCGCCGCAGCGGCGACGGGGTGACGCCCGATCGCATCGGGCTCGGCGGCCTGCTCGGCTGGCTCGCCGCCCGGGCGATGCCCCCGCGCAGCCACCTGCACGGCTGGGCGACCGGCAGCTGGGCCCACGAGGCCGAAGACACCGTCCGCGCCAGCGGCGCGCTCGGGCTGTTGACCGCCTCGAACCCGGGCGACGCGTCGCCGATCCTGGCGGGACAGGCCTACGAACGGCTCGCGCTGCATGCGACGTTGGCCGGCATCGCCCAGCAGCCGCTCACCGCGCCGATCGAGTCCGAGCGCCACCGAGCGCCGCTCGCCATGCGGTTCGGCGCCGGCGGCGAGGAGCCGCTGCTGCTCGTGCGCCTCGGCTACGCGAAGCGCCCGGACCCGGCGCCGCGTCGCGCGGTGGCGCTGGTGAGTACCTGGCGGAACAGCTAGGCAGGCCTCGACGCGCGACAGCGGCTTTCCGGGCCCGGGGCACGGGGCCGCGCTCCCTGGAAGCGCGACGGGCAGAGCCTCTCGTCACTCCGCCCGAAGGGTGGTCCGCCGGCGCCTCGCTCGCCGGGCCGCCGCATCGCGTCCCACCGCGGACGAGAGTGCCCAGGGGCACGTTTCCGCCGGGGAACCGGGACGTGAAATCCCCGGGTCGGGCCGGGCGCTACTCCCCGCTCACCGTCATCTCGCCGATGAGCAGCGTGGGGCAGGCGACGGAGGTGCGGAACTCGAGGTCGTTGCCGACGGCAGCGACGGCTTTCAGCATCTCGAGCGAGTTGCCGGCCACGGTCACGCCCTCGACGGGGAAGACCTTCTCGCCCTTCTCGATCCACCAGCCCTGGGCCTGGAACGAGTAGTCGCCGGTCACGGGGTTGAAGCCGAACGAGCCGGAGTCGTCGTACCAGAACCCGCGGTCCACCGAGGCGAGGATCGCCTCGGGCGTCGCGGTGCCGGGCTCGACGAACAGGTTGTGGAAGCCGATGCCGGGCGTGCTCGCGAAACCGCGCACGCCGCTGCCGGTGAGCGCGGCCCCGGTGCGGCGCGAGTGGTAGAGGTCGTACGTGAAGTTCGCGCAGCGACCGTCGTCGATCAGCACGTTGCGGCGCGTGGACACGCCCTCGGAGTCGTAGGGCGAGCTGCCGAGGCCGCGCACGAGCGTGCCGTCGTCCACGAGCGTCACGAGCGGCGAGGCGATCGGCTGTCCCAGCCGGCCGGTGAGCCACGACGACTGCTTGAGCACCGACTCCCCGGTGAACGCGTCGTACATTTCGGCGATCCAGGCGGCGGCGATCTCGGGCGACATCACGACCGGCACCCTCGCGGTGGGGACCCGACGGGCCCCGAGCCGGGCGAGCGCGCGGCGCGCGGCCTCGCGGCCGATCGACTCCATGGGCGCGACGTCGGCGAGGTGGCGCTTCGCCATGCCGTAGACGCCGGTCTGCTGGCGGCCCGCCCCCTCGTCGGCGAGCGCCACGACCCAGGCGCTGACGACCGTGCCCTCCCAGGCGCGCGCAACGCCCCTCGAGTTCGCGATGGCGAAGGCGCCCGAGCTGCTCGAGACCGTGGCGCCGTCGGTGCGCCGGATGCGGGGATCCGCATCGAGCGCGGCCTTCTCGAGCGCCAGCGCCATCTCGATCTTGCGGTCCGCGTCGAGCGTGGCGGCCGCCGGGTCGAAGAGCTGCAGGTCGGTCGCGGCGGCCGTGCCGGCCTGCGCGGGATCGGGCACGCCGTTCGCCTCGTCGGGCGTGGCGTGCGCGGCCAGCGCGACGGCGCGGCGTGCGAGGTCGTCGATCCCCTCCGGTGTCAGGTCGGTGCCGGAGCAGAAGCCCACCGCGCCGCCCACGATCACGCGCACGCCGAGCCCCAGCGTACCGCTCTGCTGGAGCGTCTCGATGCGCCCCCCGAGGACGCTCGCGGTGAAGGCGCGCGAGCTCTCGAGGCAGGCGTCGGCGACGTCCGCGCCGGCGGCCTTCGCGCGGTCCAGGGACTGCGCGGCGTACGCCAGCAGCCGGTCGGGCGGGGCGTGTCCGCCCGTGTGCGCGGCCGTCGCCGCGCTGCGCTCGCTCAACGGCGTCCCCCGAACGTGTACGAGAAGCCGGCGGAGAGCTGGGCGCCGCTGCCGTCGATCTTCGCGAGGGCGCCGTTGTCGAGTCGCTGGAGCGAGGTGTCGGTGATGGTGGTCCCGTCCGAGCTGCGGCTCTTGCGCTGTCCCTTCAGCTCGTCGAACTTGCGGTAGATCCACGCGAACCGTGCGGTGAGCCAGGCGTTCCCGTAGAGCGGCCGCCGCCAGCCCAGGTGCGGGCCTCCTGCGAACGACGAGGCGTGGTAGGCGCCGCTGTAGTCGGCGTTGAGGTCCGGCTGGGGGAAGATGCGGACCGAGTAGTCCTCCGAGTAGTGGGCGAACGACATGCCCGCGGAGGCGCCGACCTCGAGCCCGAAGAGGCTCCTGGGCCGGTACGAGCCCGTGAGGCGCACGTCCATGGTCGCGACCAGCGTGGTCGCGTCCATGCTGCCCAGGATCGTGCCGGCCGACAACGTGTGCACGCGCTGGCGTTGCTGCTCCGTGGTGATCCCCAGGCACCACGCGCCGCGCCGCCGCCCGACCTCGAACGCGTATGCCTGCGGGTGGTCGAAGCTCCGGAACACTCCCGGCGCGTCGAGGCTCTGCACCGCGATGTCCTGCATGTACGTGATGTTCGCCTCGGGATCCGTGTAGTCCTGCGTCGCGAAGCCGCCGCGCACCTCGACGTACCAGCCCGAGGGGGCGACGGTGAAGACGGACACGGGGCCGTGGTCGGTCGTCGCCGGGGCGGCGGCCGGCGCGCCGTCGTCGGCCGCGCGGGCGAGGGGGGCGAACAGCGTCATGGCGAACAGCGCGGTGACCAGGACTCTCATCTCGTATGCCTCCGGGCCCGCCCTCAGACGGCGGTGCCTCCCACGGTGATTCCGGTGAACCGGACGGTCGGCTGGCCCACGCCGACGGGCTTCCACTGGCCGTCCTTTCCGCACGAGCCGGTGGTGCCGTCGATCAGCAGGTCGTTGCCGACGCCGTCGATCTTCATCATGGCATCGTTACCGTTGCCGGTGAGTGTCGCATCGCGGACGGGTTGCGTCAGCCGGCCTTTCTCGATCTGCCAGGCCTCGGTGACCTGGAACGAGAAATTGCCGTCGGCCGGGCTCACCGACCCGCCCCCGAGCCGTTTGCAGTAGAGCCCGCGGTCCACCGAGGCGATGAGCTCCTCGGGGGTGTGCGGGCCGGCTTCGATGTACGTGTTCGTCATGCGGCAGAGCGGCACGTCGCGGTACGAGGCGCGCCGTCCGTTGCCCGTGGGCGCATGGCCCGTGAGGTCCGCGTTGAGCCGGTCCCAGAGATAGCCCGCCAGGACGCCGTCCTCGACGAGCACCGTGCGCTGGGCCGGCGTGCCCTCGTCGTCCACCCGAAACGACCCGCGCGAGTGGGGCACGAGCCCCGAGTCCACGATCGTCACGCCGCGGGCGGCGACCTGCTGGCCCTGCTGCGTGGCGCGAATGCTGCTGCCCTTGCGGATGGTGTCGCCTTCCATGCCGTGGCCGAAGCACTCGTGCACCATGACGCCGCCCCAGCCGTTGGACACGACGACGGGGTAGGAGCCGGCCTCGGGCTCGCGGGCCGAGAGGAGCAGCACGGCGCTGCCGGCTGCCTCGAGCGCAATCGCTTCGGGGCTGCGCTCGGTCTCGAAGTAGGACGCGTCCACACAGCCGCCGCCGGCCGCGAATCCCTCCTGGCGCCGGTCGCCCTCGAGCGCGAGCGCGCTCACGACGAGTCGCGACAGGTACGCGCGATCCTCGGCCCAGAGCCCGTCGGTGTTCGCCACGAGGAACGACTTCGCGCTCGTCGCGAGGTTCACGCCCACCTCGCGCACGCGGCCGTCGTGACCTCGCGCGGCCGCGTCGGCGCGCCGCAGCAGCTCGACGCGCTTCGCCTCGTCCAGCGCGAGCGGCGCCGGCTGCGCGAGCGTGAACGGCGGCGGCGCGTCCACGACGCGGAACGCGCGCGGCGCGCCCCCGCCCCGGCCCTCGCGGGCGATCCGCGCCGCGACCTGCGCGGCCGCGCGCGCGCCTTCGATGCCGTAGCCGTCGGCGTAGGCGTAACCGGTCTGGTCACCATGGATCGCACGGACGCCGACGCCGTTCAGCACCGAGTACGAGGCGGTCTTGACCCGTCCCTCGTCGAACGAGAATGCGGTCAGGATCGCGTGCTCGACGTAGACGTCGGCGAACTCCGCGCCGGACCCGCGCGCGATCTCGAGCAGCTCGGAGACCAGCTCGCGTGGCACGAGCGTCGGGAGGTCGGGAAGGCGGGTGTCGGTGGACATCGGTTGTGGGGATTCCTGCGGGTGGCGGACGGGAAAGGCGGGGAGCTTAGCGGGGGCTCCGGCGCGAGGCCAGCCGGGGCAGGCCCCCCCGCACGCCGCCGAAGGGAATCTGCCGCAAGGGCTTTGGTTGTGCGGCGCAGATTGTGGTGGACGCGCCCGAGCGGCGTACGGCCGCAGGTCCGCCACCATCCGGCAACGACTTCCGGGACCCCGGGCGCGCCCCCACAATCTGCGCCGCACCTGACAAAGGCTTTTATTGACCCGTCGGTCATTTGGCGACTAGTTTACCGACCCGTCGGTTATTAACCGCATCCGACAGGGCCGTGACAACCGGCAGCCCCGCGCTGAGACCGCGCGGGCGCGCCCCGAGCAAACCCGGCACAGGACAACGACCATGCAGACGAAACCGGCGGCCGCAGGAACGCGCAGGGGCCCGCGCTGGCACCGCCGCAAGGAGACCCGGCCCGCCGAGATCCTCGACGCCGCGCTCGAGGAGTTCGTGGCGCGCGGCTTCGCCGCGACGCGGCTGGAGGACATCGCGAAGCGCGCCGGCTGCACCAAGGGCACGATCTTCCTGTACTTCCCGAACAAGGGGGAGCTGTTCAAGGCGATGGTCCGCGAGCACGTGCTGCCGCGCATCCGGGAGGCGGAACAGAGCGTCGAGGGGCACGGCGGTCCGGTGCGCGACCTGCTCGCGGACGTGCTGCGCGCGCGCTGGGACGGGCTCTACCACTCGAAGCTCAGCGGCCTGCCGAAGCTCATGTTCGCCGAGGCGGGCAACTTCCCCGAGCTGGCGCGCTTCTACCACGACGAAGTCGTCTCGCGCAGCCAGGCGGTCGTGAAGCGAATCCTCGAACTCGGCATCCAACGCGGCGAATTCCGCGATCTCGACGTGCACACGACCGCGCTGGTCATGGTTTCGCCGATGCTCATGGCCTCGCTGTGGAGGCACTCGTTCGCGCACTGCGCCCCGGACTACGCCGACGCGCAGGCCTTCTTCGACACCGCTCTCGATTTCCTCCTCCGCGGGCTCGCCCGCGAGACTTCGCCCGGGGGTCAGCCTTGAAGCATGCGCCGTTCGCGGCCGCCGTCCTGGCGCTCGCCGCGCTCCTGCCCGCGCCGTCCCGCGCGGCCGACAATCCCAGCCTCGGTTTCGCGGACGCCGTCTCGCTCGCGACCCGCCAGAACACGGGCGTCGCGCTGGCCGGCCTGCGCCGCCGCGAGGCGAGCGCGCGGGTGGGACAGGCCCGCGCGGCATTCCTGCCCTCGGTCACCGGGCAGGCGACGATGACCGACCGCACCTATAACATCCTCTCGCTCGGCATCGACCTGCCGGGGTTCTCGATCCCCGACCCGCTGATCGGCCCGGTGTACGACTCCGAGGCGCGGGTCGTGGTCCGCCAGACCGTGCTCGACCTGTCCTCCTGGCAGCGCCTGCGCGGGGCCCGCTACGGCGAGATCGTGGCGCGCGCCGATCTCGGCGGCTCCGCCGAGGCGGCCGCCCAGGCGGCGGCGCTGGCGTACCTGCGCGCCGCCCGCGCGCAGGCCATGGTGCAGGCGCGCGAGGAGGACCTCGCGCTCGCGAAGGACCTGCAGTCGCTCGCCGACGCCCAGCTCGAGGCGGGCACGTCGCCCAGCATCGACGCGACGCGGGCGCGCACGCAGGTCGCGGTGTCGCAGGGCGCGCTGATCGTGGCCCGCAACGGGCTCGACCGCGCGCGGCTCGATCTCGCGCGCGTCCTGGGGCTCGACCCGTCCGCGCCGCCGGTGCTCACGGACACGCTGAGTGCCGCCCTGGGCGCCAGCGACGCGCCGGACTCCGGCGCGGCGGCCGTGTCGTTTGCGCTCGAGCACCGCGTCGAGCTGCGTGGCGAGCAGGCGAAGCTGGCGCGCGCCCGCGCCGACCGCAGCGCCACGCAGCTCGAGCGGCTGCCGCGGCTCGACGTGACCGGCGACTGGGGCTCGAGCGGCGAGCACTACGGCGACGCGATCGCGACGCGCACCTACGCCGCGGCGCTCACCGTGCCGATCCTGGACGGGCTGCGGCGCGAGTCGAGGCTCGGGGAGCAGGCCGAGCAGATCCGCGAGGCCGAGGTGCGCACGAAGGACCTCCGCGACCAGGTGTCCGCCGAGGTGAGCGGCGCGCTGCTCGACCTGGGTTCCGGGCTCGAGCAGGAGAAGGTGGCGCACGAGCAGCTGCGGCTCGCCGAGGAAGAAGTGTCGCAGGCCCGCGAGCGCTTCACGAGCGGCGTGGCCGGCAACATCGAAGTGATCAACGCCCAGGCATCGCTGCTGCGCGCGCGCGATGCGGACATCAACGCGCGCTTCGCCGTCGCCAGCGCCCGCGTGGCGCTGGCCCGCGCCGCGGGTGTCGCGCGCGGCATGCGCTGATTCACGACCCGGAAGAGGACCCACCGACATGAGTGCCCAGCTCGAGTCTCGCGAAGCTCCCGCCGCACCCGCGCCGGCGCCGGCCCGCCGGCGCCTGCCCCTCGCCCCGATCATCTTCCTCGTCGTCGCACTCGTCGGCGGCGGCTTCGGGCTTCAGCGCTGGCTGTGGTCGCGGACCCACGTGGAGACCGACAACGCCCAGGTGGACGGCAGCATCGTGCCCGCGATCGCGCGTATCGGGGGCTACGTCACGAAGGTCGCGGTCGAGGAGAACGCGCGCGTCAAGACCGGCGACCTGCTCGTGCAGCTCGACGACCGCGAGCAGAAGGCGAAGCTCGAGCAGGCCGACGCCGACCTCGCCGTGGCAATCGCGAGCGCCGGCTCACGGGGACGGGTGGGCATGGCGCTGGCGCAACTCGACGCGGCGCGGGCCCAGGTCGCGCAGGCCGAGGCGAACGCCACGAAGACGGCCGGCGACGCGCGGCGCTACGAGGGCCTCGCGGCCCGTGGCATCGTGAGCCCGCAGCAGAACGACGCGGCGAAGGCGGCGGCCGAGGCGGCCGCGGCCCAGCTCGACGCGGCGAAGAAGCAGGTCGTGGCGGCGGAGGGGGCCGTCCGGACCGCCGACGCGAAGCTGGCGGCCGCGCGGGCCTCGCGCGACCAGGTCGCACTGCAGCTGTCGTACATGAGGATCACGTCGCCCGTCGACGGCATCGTGAGCCAGAAGAACGTCGAGGTCGGCCAGTACCTGCAGCCCGGCCAGGCGACGATGGCGGTCGTCGAGATCGACGACACCTACGTCGTCGCGAACCTCAAGGAGACCTCGATCTCGAACGTGCGTATGGGCGACCCCGTGAAGATCGACGTGGACTCCTATCCCGGCCACCCGGTGCAGGGCGAGGTCGAGAGCCTGAGCCCGGCCACGGGCGCCGAGTTCTCGCTGCTGCCGCCCGACAACGCGACCGGCAACTTCACGAAGGTCGTGCAGCACATCCCGGTGCGGATCCGGGTCACGAGCCCGCCGGACCCGGTGCGCCCGCTACGCCCCGGCATGAGCGTCAAGGTCACGATCACGACGCGCCGCCACTGACCCGCGCATGAGCGTCGCCACCGCCCCCGCGGGGGTACTGCACCTCGAGGACGAGTCGTACCGCAACCGCTGGGTCATCGCGTTCGCGGTCACGCTCGCCTCCATCCTCGAGATCCTCGACACGAGCATCGTGAACGTGGCGATCCCGCACATGATGGGATCGCTCGGCGCGACGCTCGACCAGATCGCCTGGGTCTCGACCGGTTACATCGTCGCGAACGTCATCGTGCTGCCCATCACCGGCTGGCTCTCGGTGAGGTTCGGGCGCCGGCGCTACTTCACGGCCTCGATCGGCCTGTTCCTCGTCGCGTCGTTCTTCTGCGGCAACTCCCACACGCTGTCCGAGCTCGTGTTCTGGCGCATCGTGCAGGGCGTGGGCGGCGGCGCGCTGCTGTCCACCTCGCAGGCGATCCTCTACGAGGTGTTCCCCGTCCACGAGTACGGCCAGGCGATGGCGATCTTCGGCGTCGGCGTCATGGTCGGCCCCACGCTCGGGCCCACGCTGGGCGGCTACATCACCGACACGTTCTCGTGGCCCTGGATCTTCTACATCAACCTGCCGATCGGCGGCTTCGCGCTGCTGCTCGCGCTCAGCTACGTGCGCAACTCGCGCTTCGCGAAGAGGGCGGGGCCGACCGACTGGACGGGCCTCGCGCTGCTGGCGGCGGGCATCGGGGCGCTGCAGCTGCTGCTCGAGCGCGGCGAACGGCTCGACTGGTTCGCCTCGCGCGAGGTCGTCCTGCTGGCCGCCGCGGGGGTCCTGGGGCTCGCCGGGTTCGTCTGGCACGAGCTGACGACCGAGCACCCCGTGATCGACCTGCGCATCTTCGGCAACCGGCAGTTCGGGACGAGCGCGATCCTCGGCTTCATCCTCGGCATGTGTCTCTACGCGACGGTCTTCGTGCTGCCGGTCTACCTGCAGGCCCTGCAGCACTTCACCGCAAACCAGACCGGCCTCGTGATCCTGCCCGGCGCGCTCGCGAGCGCGGTCACGATGGCGGTGATGGCGCGGCGCATCGGGAGGCAGGACAGCCGCGTCGTGGCGGCGACCGGCGCCGCGCTGTTCGCGCTCGCCATGTGGTGGTGGTCGCACTTCACGACCCTGAGCGGGGCGGACGACTTCTGGTGGCCGCTCATCCTGCGCGGCGCCGCGCTGGGCCTCGTGTTCGTGCCCCTCAACAATCTCGCGATGCTCGACCTGCCCATGTCGCGCATCGCCCCCGCGACCGGTCTCTACAACCTCATGCGCCAGCTCGGCGGAAGCGTCGGCATCGCGATCTCGGCCTCGCTCGTGACCCGCTTCTCGGCCGAGAGTCGCGCGGTGCTGGGCGAAAAGGTGTCCGCGTACGACCCCGTGACCGCCGCCCGCGTCGAGTCCACGGCGCGCTGGCTGGTGTCGCGCGGCGACGTCGCGGCGGTCGCGCACGAGAAGGCCGTCGGCTTCGTCGCGGGCGCCGTCCAGCGGCAGGCGACCATGCTCGCGTTCGACCGGATTTTCCTGCTCTTCGGCGCGCTGTTCCTGATCGCGATCCCGATGATCATGACGCTGCGCTGGAAGTTCGGGCAGGTGCGCGGCGGCCACCGCGCGGGGCCGCCGAAGTGCGGCGGCCTTCACTCGCGGGGGCGATTCGCATGCCCCGCAGGATATCGGCCCGCGCATCGGAACGCATGAGCATCGCGCGGTTTCCGGGGCGTGCAGGAAGCGCCGCGCGACGCACCGCGCGGCGTGGCCACCCTCACGCGGGCGGGTGTATGGTCCGCGTTCCATGAGTCACCGCCACCTGCACGGCACCGACGTCCCGGGCCCCGCCACGCACACGATTCCGCACGAGCACCTGCCGCTCGTGCCCGACGGCGAGGGCTGCATCGAGCTGCTGGCGGACCGCCTGCGCGAGTGGCCGGGCGTGCTCGCGATCGAGGCGAACTTCCACGCCAGCACGCTCACCGTGCGGTACGAGCCGCAGTCGGTGACGCCCGACCAGCTCAACGCGTTCGCCGACGACGTCGGGGCGGTCTTCTCGCAGCGCGTCACCGTGTGTGAGAAGCGCGAGACCCTCGACGCCTGCGCCGAGTGCGCGCTGCGCTTCGGGCGGCTGACGCCGGCGGAGAGGGCCCTCTTCCGGGCGTCGGCGACCCCGGGACGCGTGAGCATCGCCCGCCGCGACGCGGAGGGCTCCGGTGTCGAGGTCGTGAGGCCGCTGGGCGGCAAGCCCTGGGGCGCGGCGCTCTCGCACGAAGAGGAGGAGGCGCGCTCGGGGGGCCGCATGATGGCGGTGCTCACGGGCCTCTGCCTGGCCTCCCTGCTCGCCGGCATCGCGCTGGAGAAGGTCATCGCGCCCGAGAACACCTGGTCGCACCTGCTCTACTACGCCGCCGCGGTGTCCGGAGGCTGGTTCGCGACGCGCAGTACGTTCGAGGCGCTCCGCCGGCTCAAGTTCGACGTCAACCTGCTCATGATCCTTTCGGCCGTCGGCGCCGCCGCGATCGGGTACGTCTTCGAGGCCGCGGTGCTCATGTTCCTGTTCTCGCTCAGCAACACGCTCGAGGTGTACACGATGGGGCGCACGCGGCACGCGCTGAAGGCGCTGCTCAAGCTGCGCCCGGCCCGCGCGCTCATCCGCCGCGAGGGCCGCGAGATCGAGGTCGAGGTCGAGGCCGTGCGCGTCGGCGAGACCGTGATCGTAAAGCCCGGCGAGGCGTTCCCGGTGGACGGCAGCGTCACCCAGGGCACCTCGCTCGTGGACCAGAGCAGCCTCACCGGCGAGTCGGTCCCGGTCGAGAAGAACCCGGGCGACAAGGTGTTCGCCGGCACGATGAACCAGCTCGGTGCGCTCGAGATCGTGACCGTGCGCGCGGCCGCGAACAGCGCGCTCGCGCGGATCGTGGCGCTCGTTCAGGAGGCGCAGGAGCAGAAATCGAAGACCGAGGAGGCCGCGGAGTGGGTGGGCCGCTACTACACCGTCGCGGTCATGATCGGCGCCGGGCTCATGCTGTTCGTGCCCCCGCTGCTGTTCGGCCACGAATGGCGGGCGTCGATCTACCGCGCCATGACCCTGCTCGTGGTCGCGTCGCCGTGCGCGCTGGTCATCGCGACTCCGGCCACGATCCTCTCGGCGATCGCGAACGCGGCGCGCAACGGCATCCTGTTCAAGGGCGGCCGCTACATCGAGGCGCTGGGACGCGTGAAGGCGGTCGCCTTCGACAAGACCGGGACGCTGACCCGCGGCCGCTTCGAGGTGACCGACGTGGTCGCGCTGCGCGGCACGACCGAGGACGAGCTGGTCGCAATGGCCGCGACCGCCGAGAAGCGGTCTCCGCACCCGCTCGCCCAGGCGGTCGTTCGCGCCGCGGAGGCGCGGCGGGTCTCGTACGAGCCGGCCGAGAAGATGGTGAACCATCTCGGCAAGGGGCTCGTGGCGACGCACCGCGGCCGGACGATCGAGATCGGGACGCCCGAGCTGTTCGCGTCGCTCGGCACGGAGCCGCCCGCGGAGGCGGTCGAACGCGTGCGGGCGTTCGCGCACGAGGCGAAGACGGCGATGATCGTCCGGAGCGGTGACGCGTGGGGGGTCATCGCCGCCGCCGACGCGCTGCGTCCGACGGCCGCCGGGGTCGTGAGGGACCTGCGCGCGCTCGGCGTCGCGCACGTCGCGATGATCTCGGGCGACAGCGCGCAGACGGTCGAGGCCATCGCACAGCGCACGGGCGTGGACGAGAAGTACGGCCAGCTCCTGCCCGAGGACAAGGTGCGGGTCATCGGCGAGCTGGAGGGTCGGCACGGCGCGGTCGCGATGCTCGGCGACGGCGTGAACGACGCGCCGGCGCTCGCGCGGGCCTCGGTCGGTATCGCCATGGGCGGCATCGGCAGCGACGCCGCGATGGAGAGCGCCGACGTCGTGCTCATGGCCGACGACCTCACCGCGCTGCCCTACGCGATGCGGCTCACCCGGCGCGCGAACCGCGTCGTCGCGCAGAACCTCGTGATCGCCACGGGCGTGATGCTGGCGCTGGTCGTGTGGGTCTTCGCGGGGAACTACCTGCCGATGGGCCAGCTCAAGCTGCCCGTGGCGGTCTCCGGGCACGAGGGCAGCACCGTGGTCGTCATCCTGAACGGGCTGCGGCTGCTGGCGGGCAGCCGCGTGAGGGCCTGACGCCCCCTACTCGAGCTTCGTGACGACGACGTTGTCGAAGTAGGCGGTGCACTGGCCGACGCCGCCGGTGTAGGCGGCGAGCGCGATGCGTCCATTGGAACGGCGTCCGTCGTTGCGCGCGATCTTGAGCTCGCCGTTCACGAACACGCGGTAGCGCTCCCCCTTCGCCTCGATGCGCACGTGGTTCCACGTGGCGTTCGCGTTGATCGCACGGGCCCGGCCGAGCGGCCACTCGCGCAGGTACGCGACGACGTCCTGGTAGGCGCCCCCGCGGAGGTCCACGGCGAACCCGCTCTCGTCGTCCACGCGGACCGCCGCCCCCTTGTCCACGCCGCGGATCCCGCACACGTCGAAGTCGAGCGCGTAGTCCCGCCACTTCTCGCTGCCGGCGTAGAGGAACGCGCGCGCCTGCTTCCGGTCGGGCAGGTCCGCGCGCAGCATGTGGTGCCAGACCGACCACGCGCCGGAGGAGTCGCGCGACCAGCCCTTGAGGTTCCCCGACGAGAAGTCGTCGTGGAACAGCACGCCGGAATCCGGCAACGCCGCTCTCGGCGGCGCCGGCGGAAGCGCGAACCGCGTCGGGTCGGCCGCGCCCGCGAGCAGGATCGCGAGCACGGGCAGGACGTATCGCAGGCGCAGGTGCCGCATCGTGCGATCAGGACCTCCGGAACCGGTTCTTTCGCTACCGCGGTGTTATCGGCGGGCGACCCCTGGCGACGTAACCTCCGCGGCCGGCGTTCCGCAAGTGCCCGGCGGAGAGCCGGGAGGCGGCCCGCCGCCCGCGCGGCCTAGAAGCGCCGGTTGAGCGTCGCCTGCATCTGCTTCGTGTCCCCGGCGCTGCTGCCGTAGTCCCGCTCGTAGCCGCCGCCCAGGTACCAGTTGCGGCCGAGGGTGAGGTCGCCGTCCACGCTGATCCAGCGCTCGCTGTCGTCGACGAAGAACTGGGGGTTCTTCGTCGTGCGAAGCCCGCCGGAGAGGTCCACGCGCAGGGCGCGGATCGGCTCGATGCCGCCGCCCCAGGACTGCAGGCGGCTGTCCTGCTGGCTGTCGGTGAAGCGCGAGAGCCGGCCGCGCAGTGTGAGGTTGAACGGGCGCAGGCGCCACACCTCGGCGTGGGCGGACCAGGATTCCGAGCGGCCGCCGCCGGTGTTCGCCCGCGTGTCGCCGCCGAGCCGCAGGTGCGAGAAGAACGAGAACTGCCCGCCGACCCACGAGCCCTGGCGGAACGCGTCGTCGAACTCGGTTTCGGGCGTGAGGTGGTCCCGGTAGAGGCGCACGTTGCGACGGTTGTCGTAGCCACCGTTGAGCGTGAACCAGGAGACGAGCGGCACGCTGAGGCTGGCGAACGTGCTGGTCGGCGTGAGCAGGGGCTCGCCGTTCGTGCGCTTCCAGCTCCGGTTGAGGTCGATCTCCTGCGTGATCGAGGCGGTCAGCGTCCGGGAGAACCAGAACCCCTGCGCGAAGCCGAAGTCCCGGTTCGGGTGCCCGTGGTCGAGGCTCGTCACCGCGCCGAGCGCGAACGACCAGCGCTCGATCGACCGTGGCGGCTGGTGGAACTCGAAGTAGGCGCCGGTCTCGACGATGTCGGGCGAGAACCGGTAGCGATCGGGGTCCGGCTGCGTGCCGCCGAAGAGCCCGAAGGAGTGGGTGTTGTCGGCCAGCTCGAGCAGCGCGCCGTCGAAGAGGCTCACGGAGGTCAGCACCGTCGAGGTCTGCCGCCCCACCACGAGGCGCTTGCCGGGTTCCGCGCCGCGCAGCGTCAGGGCCGCGCGGTAGACGCGCCCGAGGTTTTCGACCGTCGTGCCGGAGCCCGAGAAGTCGCGGGTCGTGCGGCGGCTGCGCATGTCGAACGAGAAGTCCGCCCGGCCGTCGTTCAGGTTCGTGCCATCGAGGCGCAGGGACATCGAGGGCTGGCGGAAGCGGCTGCCGTCCGCCGTCACCGAGAGCCAGCCGGCCCCGATGCGCCCGCGCAGGCGCGTCCGGCTGGAGGACGGCCGCCGCTCGGGCACCGGCTTCGCGACGCGCGACAGGGGCAGCGGGCCGGACGCCGTCATCGCGGTCGAGTCCGGCGCGGGCGCCGGCGCGGCCGTGTAGCTCACGACGTCGCCGATCCTCACCTCGGCCTTCGTCCACAGGGTGTCGCACGCGGCCCGGTGCGACGACGCGAAGGTCACCCGCACCCGGGCGATCTCGCGGCCGGCGTGAAGCACGCTCAGCGTGTCGCCGGTCTTCAGGCCCTCGACGGAGCCGGCGTCCACGTAGACGCTGCCGCCCGAGAGGTAGCTGACCGGCGCGGTGGCGGCCGCGGCCGGTGGGGCCGCGGCCGCGGCGAGCACTGCGATCGCGAGGGCCGCGAGGCCGGCGGACCGGATCAACCGGCCCTCCCGCGGGGGTGGCAGCTGTAGCAGGCGTTGCTGTCGTAGCTGTAGTTGCGCACGCCGCTGTGGTGGCCGTCGGTGTTGGCCTTGTCCGAGTGCGGGTGGCACGACAGGCACGTGAACACCGTGTAGTTCGTGGCATTCGTGTGGCAGTCGGAGCACGCGCCCCACGTGCCGGCGTGGCGGCCCGAGTAGATCGGGAACCACTGGCTGTCGTGGTCGAACGTCGCGCCCGCCCACTGCGTCGTGTTGTGGCACGTCGCGCAGGCGCTGGCCGCGAACCCGGCCGAGACGTGGTTCGGGCTGGCGTTGTTGTAGTCCGTCATGTGGCAGCCCTGGCAGTCCTTCGACGTGCCGGCGTACACGCCGCCCACGTGACAGCTCGAGCACGTCGTCGTCGTATGGGCGCCCGTGAGCGGGAACGCGGTGGCGTTGTGGTCGAAGTTCGCGTTGTCCCACGCCGTCGTGTTGTGGCACGTCGCACACTGGGTCGGCGGGAAGCTGCCGCTGGTGTGGGTCGGGGACGCACTGCTGTAGTCGCTCTGGTGGCAGCTGTAGCAGTCCGTCGACTTGCCCTGGTAGACGCCGTCGCCGTGGCAGCTGTTGCACGACACCGCGGTGTGCGCCCCGGTCAGGGGGAACGCGGTGGCGTTGTGGTCGAACGTCGCGCCCTCCCACTGTGTCGTGTTGTGGCACGTCGCGCAGGCGCTGGCCGCGAAGCCGGACGACAGGTGGTTCGGCGTCGCGGCGTTGTACTGCGTCATGTGGCAGCCCTGGCAGTCCTTCGACGTGCCGGCGTACACGCCGCCCACGTGACAGCTCGAGCACGTCGTCGTCGTATGGGCGCCCGTGAGCGGGAACGCGGTGGCGTTGTGGTCGAAGTTCGCGTTGTCCCACGCCGTCGTGTTGTGGCACGTCGCGCACTGGGTCGGCGGGAAGCTGCCGCTGGTGTGGGTCGGGGACGCGCCGCTGTAGTCGCTCTGGTGACAGCTGTAGCAGTCCGTCGGTTTGCCCTTGTAGACGCCGTCGCCGTGGCAGCTGCTGCACGCCGCGGTGCGGTGGGCGCCGGTGAGCGGGAACGCGGTCGTGTTGTGGTCGAACGTCGCGCCGGCCCACTGCGTCGTGTTGTGGCACGAGGCACAGGCGCTGGCCGCGAATCCGGCGGAGACGTGGTTCGGCGTCGCGGCGTTGTACTCCGTCGTGTGGCAGGAGGCACAGTCCCGCGGCGTGCCGGCGAACCGTCCGCCCGTGTGGCACGACTCGCACGCCGTCGTGCGGTGGGCGCCGGTGAGCGGGAACGCCGTCGCGTTGTGGTCGAACTTCGCGCCCTGCCACGAGATCGTCGAATGGCAGGTCTGGCACTCCATGGGGTAGTGCCCCGCGGCGTGGTCGGGCTCCTTTGCCGACTGGTACTGGGCCATGTGGCAGTCCTGGCACCGGGCCCGGGTGCCCACGAACTGCATCTGGCCCTGCGCGGCCGGGCGGTGGCAGCTTTCGCAGTCCAGCGCCGCATGGCCGCCGGTCAACGGGAAGCGCGTCAGCTGGTGGGCGCGCACCATGGGTCCGCGGTCCACGAAGCTGCGGTCGCTGTGGCAGCGCGCGCAGTCGGCGCCCATCTCGCCGCGGTGCGGGTCCCTGTGGCACGTCACGCACTGGGGCGGCGCCGCGGCGAACTCGAGCGAGCCGTGGCAGGAGGTGCACGACGTCGCGGCGTGGGCTCCTGCGAGCTTGAAGCCGTACTTCGAGTGGTCGAAGGACGACTTGATCTTCGCGATCTTCCACGTGCTGGCCGTGTGGCAGGTCGAGCACTCCTCCTTGAGCTTGCCGTGCGGGCTCTCGACGCGCGGGCGGGCCGCCGCGAAGGCGGTCGCGACGGCGACGACGACCGTCAGCAGGGTCAGGGCCGGGCCGAGGTGACGCCGCGGGCTCGGGCGATCAGGAACGACGGACATGGGACGCCTCCGGGATGGGGCGGTTGGGCGTGCCGCGCAACGGGAGGTGCTCCGGGAGCAGCAGCGAGGACTTCACCGGGGTCGACAGGGAATCCAGCGGGCTCGGAACGCCGGCGAGGTGGCACCCCTCGCATCGCGTCGCGAGCGGGCGGTACACGGTGAACGGCTTGCCGTCCGCACCGATCTTCGACGGATGGCAGCCCGCGCAGGGCGTCCGGCGATGGGCGCCCTCGAGCCGGTACTTCGAGTCGCGGTCGTGGTCGAACCGCGACGCGGGCGAGAAGGCCATCGAGTCGTGGCACCCCTCGCAGGCGCCCTGGTCCCTGCGGTGCGCGAACTGGTCGCCGTGCGGGTTCCTGTGGCAGTCGGCGCAGGCGCGCTTCCCGATCGCGAACCGCAGGGGCCGCAGGGTCGCCGCGGCCGCGGGGAGCGAGTTCGCCGACGGCTTCGCCTTCAGCTCCGCGTGGCAGGCCACGCACGGCACGGCGACGTGGGCGCCCTCGAGCTTGAACGTCGAGGTGTCGTGCATCTTCGCGTCGTAGCGCGACGGGCTCCACTGCTCGAGCCCGTGGCAGGCGAGGCAGTCGTCGGCCTTGCCGCGCGGACCGCCCGGGCGGAACCGCCCCGCGTGCGGGTCGGCGTGGCAGTCCGTGCAAGCCGAGCGCTTCGGCCGCATCGTCACCAGCGCCCGCCCGAAGGACGCGAGGCTGGCGGGCGTCGAAGTCGCGTGCACGTGGCAGAGCCCGCACGTGGCGCGCGCGTGCGCGCCCTCGAGCGGGTAGGCGCTCTTCGCGTGGTCCGCGGCGGTGTAGGTGGACGGCTTCCAGCCGGCGACGACGTGGCACGAGGCGCAGTCCACGACCTGGCCGCTGCGCTTCGCCGTGCCGGCGTGCGCGTCGCGGTGGCAGTCGGTGCAGAGCGCGAACTTCGGCTTCTGGCTGCCCGGGACCTTCGGGTCGTGACACTGCTCGCAGCGCAGGGACGCGTGGCGGCCCCGCAGCGGATAGCGCGTCTGGTCGTGGTCGAACCCTCCCCGGTTCATGACCTTCCAATCCGTCGTACCGTGGCACTTCGCGCAGGCGCCCTTGAAGCGGCCCTGGTGCGGGTCCTTGTGACAGCTCACGCAGTCCGCGTGCGGCAGCGGCTTCCACTCGGGCAGCGGCTGGCCCTTCGCGTCGCGCTCCTTCACGAACGGGGGCGCCGCGTGGCACTTCAGGCACTCGACCTTCTCGTGCCTGCCCGTCAGCGGGAAGCGGGACTTCGCGTGATCGAAGCCCGGCGCGGGCTTCCACGCGTCCTGGCCGTGGCAGCTCCTGCAGTCCGTGCCGAGCTGGCCGCGGTGGACGTCGCGGTGGCAGTCGGCGCAGGCGGTCTGCAGGCCCATCCAGCTCTTCGAGCGGTCCTTCTTCCTGACCAACGCCGCCGCCGGCGACTTCTGCAGCGCGGGCGTGTGGCACTTCACGCACTCCAGCGTCGCGTGCTTGCCCTCGAGCGCGAAACCGGCACGACGGTGGTCGAACTTCTCCGGCGAGCCCCCGTCCCATGCGACGAGCGCGAAGTCCCGCCCGCCGTGGTCGGGGTGGCAGGACGCGCAGTTCCTGTCCGCGACGGTCGCGTGGAAGCCCCGCTTCGCGCCCCTCATCCAGGCCACCTCCTTGTGGCAGGCGAGGCACTTCTCGTCCATGCCGGCCTTCGACCCGCGCGGGCCGTGGCACTGCAGGCAGTTCGAAGTCCCTTCGAGCGAGGCATGGGCCGAGGAGAGCGGGCCCGGGGAGACCTGCGCGAAAGCCCGGCCGGGACCGAGGCCGGAGGCCAGGGTCCCGAGGAGCAGGAGGAAGGGGATTCGGGCCGCGATCGCATGCCGCGTCATCCCTTGCCCGCGCCGGCTTCCGCTTCGATCGCCAGCTCCTTCTTGACGATGTTCACGCCGATGCGCTGCAGGAACGGGTAGGGCGCCTCGCCGCCGATCCGGACGACCATGCCGTCGTTCGGCAGCAGCCGCAGCGTCCCTTCGTGCTCCAGCACGACGACGTCGCGGCGGATCTCCTTCACGTGGCTTGAGAGCAGCAGTTCGACCTTGCCGGCCTTCACGGCCGCGTCGAGCTTCTCGCGGTTGCGGTCCTTCACGCGGCCGAACTCCGCGCCGCGGTACGACAGCGTGACGGTCGTGCCCTTCTGGTTCGAAAGCCCGATCGCGGACTCCACGGCGCTGTCGCCGCCGCCCACGACCAGCATGCGCTGGCCCTCGAAGGCCTCCATCTCGACGATGTCGTAGAGCACCTTGTCGAGCTCCTCGCCCGGCACGCCGAGGCGGCGCGGGGTGCCGCGCCGGCCCATGGCGAGCACCACCCGGCGGGTCCGGAACGTGCGGTCGCCGCACGTCAGGCGGAACACGCCGTCCACGCGCTCGATCGCCTCGACGCGCGTGTGCGGGGTGACCCGGAGCCCGGTCTTCTCGATCACGGTCTGCCACACCTCGAGCAGGGCCTCCTTCGAGGCGTCGGACACCCAGAGCTGGCCGTAGACGGGCACTCGCAGCGGCTCGGCGAAGAGGAGCTTCTTGCGCGGGTACTTCGAGATCGTATCGGCCAGCGTGCCCTGCTCCACGACCAGGTAGCGCAGGCCGTGGTGGATCGCTTCGAGTCCCGCCGAGATCCCGGCGGGGCCGGAGCCGACGACGATCACGTCGTAGACGCCACCCTGCGTGTTGCCGCGGAACGGGTCGCCCTTGAGCGAGGCCGCAACGCTCTCCATCGCGAGCCGGCCCTCGTTCACGGCGTTCTTGATGAGGCCGCGGCCGCCCAGCTCGCCGGCGATGTACAGGCCGGGCACGGACGAGGCCTCGAAGGCCGCATTGAGGTCCGGCACCTCGACGGTCTGCACGGCGTCGCCCGACGTGACCACGATGCCGTTCACGGGGCAGGCCGCCGCGCACGAGCCGTGCCCCTTGCAGGCGTCGAGGTCCACCTTCGCGATCTTGTTCACGAGCTGGATCGCGCCGGGCTCGGGGCACGCGGCCACGCACGTCCCGCAGCCGACGCACTTGTCGGCCATGACGATCGCGTGCAGGGGCCCTCCGGCCACCTTCTTCTCGCCGCTGACGATCTTCGCAGTCACGACCTCGAACGCCTGCATCGGCGCGCGGCAGCCCGGGCACCAGTTTTGCCCTTCCGCGAGCTTCGTCCCGCAGCGCGGGCAGGCGCGCGTCGTGGCGGCCGCTCCCGTGCCCGCCCCCTTGCGGAGGTGCAGGAACACGAACAGGCCCGTCAGGACCACGAACGCGACGATCGTGTACAGCGCCGACAACCTAGCGGCCCCCGGAGAAGCCCACGCCGCCGATCGTCATCGCGACGACGACGTGGACGAGCACGGCCAGCAGGGCCGTGATGGCGAACGGGCGGTGCGCGACGTGCCAGTAGCCGAAGACGCGGCGCGAGGCCTCGAGCATCCGGACCTGCTGCGCGAGCGCGAGCTCGCGACGGGCGAGCTTCATGGTCTCGGACAGCTCGCGACCGGTCAGGCCGGCCCGCCCGGCCCGCGGGCGGGCCAGCTCGGCCTTCAGCTCGCGCATCGTGCGGTGTCGCCGCAGGTCGTCCTGGAACATGCGGAAGAAGGTCCGCACCGGATCGAGCCCCTGGTAGGGGCGGGGATCCACCGCCAGCCGTCGTTCGACCTCCGCCGGCACGAGGCCGGTGGCCGCGGCGATGTTGGTGAGGATCGCCCGCCGCTCGCCGGCCACGTCCTCCATCGTCATCTCCAGGCCGTTCCGGCTGCGCGGGATGTGGACGTAGAGATAGCGGCCGACGATGCCCGAGAGCGCGACCACGAACATGGACAGGTAGCCGAGGCCGATCAGCCCGTCGAAGCGCCAGCCCGCGTGCACGGCCGCCAGCACGGGCACCGCGAGCCCGGCCACGATGTGCACGCGCATCCAGTTGCCGACCTGCCCGGTCCACGCCAGCGCCTTCACCTTCTTGCGCAGCGGGTAGAGCCACAGGAAGAGAAAGAACGCGAAGGCCGCGACGCCGAGCCCGAGGCCCACGGGGCCCGAGGGCTTGAGCAGCGCGTGGAGCGGATGGCGGAGCCGGGCGCCCAGCGGGGCCGAGTAGTAGCTCCAGCCCAGCGCCGTGATGGCGAGCGGGATCGCGATGATGGCCAGCGTGGCCCAGCCGTCCGGGGTCCGCCGCCTGCGCGCGGGAGCGGCCGGGCGGGCAGGGGCCGCCTTCGGCCCCGCGGGCGATGCCGCGGGGACCACCTGGAGCCGGGGCGTAGTGGCCCCCGGGACCCGTTTCGGGGTGCTCTCGGTATTTGCACGCATGGCGGATGATGCGGGTTGCAATTTGCGCCTCGCAGGGAGGGAGTCGCTACGGAGTAGCAGCCTCGTGGGGAGGTCACGTCCGAAAACCGCAGCGCAGGCGCAAGAGCGATGCCCGAAAGGGCGCTCGCGACCCTTATACACGTTCGAACGCCCTTCGGTTCAGACCAATTGTGTTCCCACGCAGGGTGCCGCGCGGTTTCCAGCGGGCAGGGCGGGCGCCCACCGGTCTCCCGGGGCCGGTACCCGGAAGCCGGCGCGGGCTTTGCCCCGATCCCCGCGCCCGTGTAGCCTGCCCGGCCCTATGGCACGGAAGAAGCGCAACATCGGGATCGTCGGGGTGCCGGTGGACCTCGGCGCGGGGCGCCGCGGCGTGGACATGGGCCCGTCGGCCATCCGGATCGCCGACCTCGAGAAGAAGCTCGAGGACCTGGGCCACAAGGTCTTCGACTACGGCGACCTCGACGTGATGATCCCCGAGACCCAGAAGGTCGGGACGGGGAAGCTGCGCTACAAGCAGCCCATCCTCGCGGCCTGCAGCGAGCTGATGAAGGCGGTGGACCGCTGCCTCGAGGAGGGGCGCATGCCGCTCGTGCTCGGCGGCGACCACAGCATCGCGATCGGTTCGGTCGCGGGGTCCACGGGCTGGTTCGCCCGGCGCGACGAGGCGCTCGGCCTGATCTGGTTCGACGCGCACGGCGACGCGAACACGCCCGAAACCACGCCGAGCGGCAACATCCACGGCATGTCGCTCGCGGTGGCGCTGGGCTACGGCGACCACGAGCTCGTGCACCTGGGCGGACGCGCGCCGAAGGTGCAGCCGCGCAACACCGTGCTCATCGGCATCCGCGACATCGACCCGGGCGAGCGAGACTTTCTCAAGAAGAGCGGCGTGACGTGCTACACCATGCGCGACCTCGACGAGCGCGGCATGCGCGACGTGGTGGACGAGGCGATCCGGCTCGCGGGCGACGGCACGGCGGGCATCCACCTGTCGTTCGACCTCGACGTGCTCGACCCCGAGGACGCCCCCGGCACCGGCACGCCGGTGTGGGGCGGCATCAGCTACCGCGAGGCGCACCTCGCGATGGAGATGTTCCACGACCGCGCGAACATCGTCGCGATGGACCTCGTCGAGGTGAACCCCGTGCTCGACACGAAGAACCTGACGGGCGTCCTCGCCGCCGACCTCGCCCAGAGCGCGCTCGGCAAGACGATCCTCTAGCCGGGCCGACGGCCCGACGACGGAAGCCCGGGCGGGACCTCCCGCCCGGGCCTCCGGTTGCGCGGCGCCGGCGGCCCGGCGCCGACCGTTCAGCGGGTCTTCACGACGCGCCGCGACCCGGAGCCGTCCGGGCCCTGCAGGCGCAGGAAGTAGACGCCCGGCGCCACCTCCTGCCCGGCGTCGTCCATTCCGTTCCACGTCACCTGCCACCGCCCGGGCTCCCAGCGGCCGTCGGCGAGCGTCCTCACCCGCGCGCCGTGCAGGTCGTACAGCTCGAGCCGCACGTCTCCGCCGGAGGCGAGGTCGAACGACACCGTGGCGCCGGACGTGACGGGATTGGGGAACACGGCCCCGAGCGTCGTGCGCGCCGGCAGCCCGTCCGCGACGTCCACGGTGAGCGGCCGCACCTGCAGCCGGTACGTGCCGGTCTTCTGCCGGTCGGTGGCCCGCGACTTCCACACCGCCACGCAGTAGTAGTTCGAGGTCGGGATCGTCGCCGTGCAGATCTCGCTCTGGCCGGGGCCGTTCAGCCACGCCACGCCGCCCGCCACCGCCGTGGACTTCGTCATGAACGGAGTTCCCGTCGGGTGGACGGTGACGCCCCAGTCCACCGAGCCGCCCTCGTCGAAGAGGCCCACCGTGTAGGTGCCGGCCGCGAGGTAGAACTCGTGGAGGTCCAGGAGGTGGTTCGCGCCCAGCGTGTAGGGACCGTAGATCCCGTCCGGATAGCTGCCGCGGAAGGCCGAGCCCACGAACTCGGCGGTGTAGGACTCGGTCCCCGACACGTTCAGGACACCGGCGTCGAAGGCCGCGGGCGACATCAGGTTGAAATTCGCGAGGCAGTAGTCCGACTGCCCCGTGCCCCAGCCCGAGACGCCGTGATTCGTGCCGAAGCCCTCGTGGGCGCCGGGCACGAGATCGTGGAGCCGCAGGTCCACGTTGCTCGACGAACCGGACATGACGGCCACGGCCTGCCAGAAGTAGCTGCTGCCCGAGTACGGCGTGCGCGGCATGCGGAGGCCGTCCGAGTTGTACCAGGCAAGCGAGCCGGTGGTGATCAGGTCCCAGCCTCCGGTGCGATCCGGAGGCGCGGCGCGCGAGACCGGCACGCCCATCGAGAGGACGTACGGCGACCAGATGTACTGCTCGCCGTACCAGTTGTTGTTCTCGCGGATCTCCTCGAGGACGTGCGCATAGTCGTGGTAGACGCTCAGCGTGTGCCGGCCGCCCCGGACCGTGCGCGCGAGGTCCCAGTTCAGGGTGCGGGTCGCGTAGGCCGGGAACGGCGACCACCCGATGCCCACCGAGTAGACCCCGTCGATGTAGGCGCGGGTCGTCAGGGCCGGCCCTCCGACCGGGCTCACGTTGCTGACCGCCCAGTTGAGGTACGTGCCCGCCACGTTGCCGTAGAGCGTGTCGGGATCCGGCACGCTGCCTGCCATCCCGTCGAACGCCGGTCTCGGCACGAACGGCGAGTACCATCCGGCCGGCGTGAACGCGGCGTAGTCCGGCATCGTCGCGCTGATCTCCAGCAGCAGCGTGACGGGATCGGTCCCGTCCACCGGGTTGCGGTACAGGCACAGGTTCTGCCAGCCGGTCGAGGTCTTGTGGACGGTGATCCGCGACCAGCTGGTGTCGCCGCAGGTGGCCCCATAGCTGTAGTCGCTCAGGTCGCCCAGGCTGAAACCCTCGTTGCGCCACTGCACGTACACGGGGCCCTCGCCGGAGAGGATCTTCACCGAGAGGCTCACCCAGCCGGTGTCCGGCGTGCCGAGGTAGAACTCCCGGAGCAGCATCATCTCGCCGGCGTCCATCGCGACGGTCAGCGAGTCACCGAAGTCCAGGATGGAGCTCGCCACCTCGCGGGCCACGTAGCTGGACGTGCCCTCGTAGTGGTTCAGCACGCCGACGTCCCAGTTCGTGGGGCTGCTGACCTGGTTCCGGTTCACGAGCACGGCGTCGAGGTAGCCGGGCCCGCGCGCCGAGTAGCCGTGGTTGCCGGCGAAGCCCGTGTCCGCCGAGCTGGTCGCGAAGTGCAGCCGGCAGTCGTAGTCCTCGTCGAGGTTCGTGGCGTACACGTAGACGCCGTGCCACCACTGGCCCGACACGCCCGTGTTGAAGCGCAGGCCGTCGGCGTTGAACCACTTGACGGATCCGTCGACGATGGCGTCCCAGCCGGCCGTGGACGGCGGCGGGGCGGACCGCGTGACGGTCGTGTTCGACGCCAGCGCGAGGGGCTCCCAGATCCACTGGTGAGCCCAGAGGTTGTCCGTCTCGTCGGTCTCGGCGATGGCGTCGTTGTAGTCGTACCGCGTCTCCATCGTGTGCCGGCCGCCCTGGACGCTCGTCGGCCCGATGTTGATGGCGTAGAAGCCCTGACCGGCGTTCACCGTGCCCCAGCTGGCCCCCCACCGGCGGGAGCCGTCCACGTAGCTGTATGACACGAACCCCGTGGACGTCGCGGACTCGCCGTTGTTGACCCCGCCGGCGTTCCAGTAGGTCGTGTTTCCGCTCGGAATCGGGGCGGTCGGGTTCGTCACGCTGCCGAACGTGGCGTCGTCCGTGCCGCGCGCGACGACCTCGTGGGCCCAACCGCTGAACTGGTGGGCGGTCAGGTTCGCGGGCTCGGCCTCACGGATCGTGAACGGGCCGTAGGTGGCGTAGGTCGTGCTCCAGTGGCCGGCCCGGTCGCGCGTGCGGATGTTGAACCGATAGGTGCCCGGGGAGAGCACACCGCTCGTCCAGGTCGTGACGTCCCCGATGTCCTGGGAGGCGTCGGGCAGCGACGAGGTCGCCTGCACGGTGATGCTGTAACCGCTCGGGCCGGACCAGTCGTCGTTCGCGCGCGTCCAGTTGAACTGGACGGTCGGGTCCGGCGAGCTGCTGCCCACGGCGTGGCTCGACGTGAGGTTCGTCACCGCGCTCGGATTCGCCGCGTCCACCTCGTACGTGTTGTTCTTCGCCGTCTCCCAGATCTGCTCCTTGTACGCGGGGTAGCGGTTCTTGAACTTCGTGATGAAGTCGAGCGGATTGAGCGGGTGATCGATGTCCGTGACCGTGAAGATCTCGTTGTAGCCCATGGACAGGCGGTCCCGCCACGTTCCGGACGCCAGCGGGTCGTCCTCATTCGTCGAGTCCCAGATGTCCTGCAGCAGCGCACCCAGGAAGCCCTCGGTGATCGTCGGATCGTCGAGCGTCGTCGTGCACGGCTGCACGTTCTCCTGGTCACGCGTGTTCATGGCGGCGACGCCGTAGTCCGACAGGTACGAGGTCGTCTGGACGTGGCAGATCCAGTTCGGCCAGCCTTCGTTCCAGGCGTCGTGGTTGGTCTCCTGGCACCACAGGCAATGGCCGCAGCCGGTGGGCCCGTCGCAGATGCCGTTGCAGTAGTCCGGCGTCTGTCCCACGGCGTAGTTGTAGATGAAGTGGTGCCCGTACTCGTGGGCCTGCGAGTCCTCCCGCCAGCTGCGGTCGGTCCCGAAGTGCAGGTCCTCGGTGCCGGAGTCGTACCAGGCCCCGGAGCTTCCGTCGGGCCAGTACGCGCCGACCGACGGAAGGTTGTAGCCCTCGTAGGAGAGGTACCAGCGCCAGTCGCGCGTCAGGTCGGTCAGGATGTGGAGCGCCGGATGCCTGGTCTCGTCGCTGGGCGTGAGCCAGCCCATGTTGAGGCTCGTGCCCGTGTAATCGCTCGTCGTGCCCGAGGCCCACGAGTAGGTGTTGCCTCCCGTGGTCTGCACGTCGATCTCGAAGTTGGCCGACTTGAACTGCACGTAGAGGTCCGGCTGCTGGTCGCAGAAGACCGCGCACGGGTCCCAGTAGAAGGTGACGTCGTAGTAGCCGCCGGCATCCGTCGCGACGGTCGCGAGCAGTTCGTCGCTGCCCGTGTCCTCGTCGTAGATGCGCACGGCCACGCCATCCGCGCCCATGAGCCTTCCGTCGGAACGCGTGTAGGTGAAGCGGCCGTAGACACGGATGTTCCGCGCGGTGACGGCCGACGGCGCCTCCGTCTTCGGCATCACCCGGTCGGGCTTCCCCCACACCGCGAGTGGGTCTTCCGTGCCGGGGGCTTCGGGGCGGACGAGCGCCCCGACGAGTGACCGAAAGGGATCCACGGTCTCCGGCACCCGCTTCACCTCGCCGGGCACCGCGGCCGCCGCGACCTCGCGCAGGTCGAAGACCTGTTCCTTCGTCACGCCGTCGGCCTCGAACCGGACGACGAGCGGCTGCGTGAAGTCCTTTCCCGTGGCTTCGAAGCGGAAATCGAAACGGCCCGAGCGCGCCGTACCCAGGTTTGCGGGGGACTCGACGATGCGTCCGGACCAGCCCGCGCCTTCCACGCGGACGTTGGTGAGGGCGACGGGTTCGGAAACGAGGAAACGAAGGGTGCCCGTGACGGGCTGGCCGGCCTCGAGGACCGGCGGCGGCCCGACCCACTGCACGCGCAGCGGCGTGTGCCGCACGTCGGCGAAGGTCCCGACCGCGTAGAGCATGCCCAGCGCGCACGCGCCGAGCCAGAATAGGCGACGCATGATCGTCCTCCGGGTTCGGCGTTCAGCGCGAAGCGTCTTCGCGATCGGGTGCCGGACGAGCCGCCGGCGCGAGCGGTTTCGGAGGGTTCAGCAGGTCGGCAACGGCCCTCTCGATGCGCGCCGCCACCTCGGTGCGCCCCGCGGCACGCGCGAACTTCGCTTGCGTGCGCAGCAGGGCGATCTCGGTGTCGAACTTGACGCGCTCGATCTCGCGCTGGATCACGATCGCGATCTCGGGGGTGGCGGCCGACTTCGCGCGTTCCCGAAGCCCGGCCAGCTTCTCGTTCTCGGCCGCGAGCACGCCCCGGATCTCGAGCATCATCGGCGACGCGGTGCGGACGGGCCGGGCGGGCTCCGAGATCTCGGTGGTTGCCGAGGACGACTCGGGCGCGAGCGCCTTCGCCGGTTCGACGACGGGCGCGGGCGTCGGGGCGGGCCCGGCAGGCGGCTCCTGCGCGCGGGCCAGCGACGCGACGGTCATCAGTCCGGCGACCGCGAGCGCGATCCAGGGACGACGACCCGATGGGGACACGAACGGCTTCATGTCTTCCTCCTTCGCCGTGGGGTGCGAACGGAGCGGGGAGCTCCGCAGGGAGGCGCACTCGCCGCGAGCGGGTCGGCCGGCACGGCGAGGGGCGATGGACCGTGTCTGCGCGCATGATGCGCCCGCACCGCCCCCGCGGGGCAACCGGAAACGACACGCCGGCGCATCTTCCCCGGTCCGCCGGACCAGAAGTCGTTCAGGGTGTGCCGCCTCCCGCGTCTCGGGGGGAGCGGCTCGACGGCCCGCGCCGGGGCGCGGGGCGCGGTCAGGCCCGCGTGGAGCGGGCGAGCCGCACGACCGCGGCCCGCAGCTTCGCGTGCGCGTCGAACGCGCGCACGAAATCGCTCTCGCGGCGGCCGCCCTTGGCGCGCATGACGCGGACGAGCGCCCGCCGCTCCGCCGCGCTCCAGCGCCGCACACCGGGCAGGAGGAGCGCGAGCGGCGACCAGCTCGCGAACGCGGCCCGCTCCGCGGCGGTCCAGCCGGCGCCGGGACCGCCGCCGAGGAGCGCGGCGGCCTCGCGCGTGCACGCCGTCGCGCCGCGATCGTTCCCGGCCCCGAAGCGCCGCGCGAGGAAGTCCGTCACGGCCAGTCCCACGTTCGCGAGCGGCAGTCGGCCGAGCACGTCGTCGCGGTCGGCGCCCGGGTGCCAGTACACGTTTTCCTCGGCGACGCGGGCGAGGAACCGGCGGCTCGAGCGGCGCGCGGGGTTCCGCTTCAGCCTCGCCTCCTCGGCGCGCACGAGGCGCCGCGCCCACGCGGCGCGCGGCGCGAAGCCCAGCTTGCGGTAGAACCACCACGCGCCGCTCGCGAGGCCCTCCTCGTTGCCCGCGCCGCCGAGCTGGTAGGGGGGCACGGTGAAGCTGTCGGCGCCGAAGAGGTGCTTCGTCATCGCGAGCACACGCCCGTACACGGCGCCGGCCTCCCCGCCGCGGTGCGTCTCGAAGACGTTGTAGGCGATCTCGGCGCTGCCGAAGAGCGCGCTCGTCAGCACGTAGCCGGCGGGCACGCCGTTGCGCAGGGTGAGGAAACCGTAGACGGATTCGAGCAGCAGCCGGCGCTCCGGGCGCAGGCCGAGGCACGCGAACTGGAGCCCGCCACCGCAGTCCACGAGCCGCGCGTCGCGCGGGTCGGCGTACGCGAACGCGTCGAGGTCGCGGGCGCGCGTCACCATCGCGTCGCCCGCCATTGCGACGAAGCGCTCGCCCTCGGCGCGCGGGAGCGTCACGACCGAGACCGGCGGCCGCGACAGCTCCTCGCGCAGGACCGGCCGGCCGCGGCGCAGCGGCCCGCGCTGGAACACCACCTTCGCGCGCGGCCACTTCTCGAGCGTTCGCGATGGCCCGCCGCGGGCGGGTGCGAGCACCATCGGGGCGTCCACGCCGTCCACCAGCCTCTCGAACACGAACGGGTCGCGGACCCGGTCGGCGAGACGGCGCACGACGAACGCCGCGTCGCCCTCGCGGCGGCCCTTCATGCGCGCGAGCCAGCCGCGCAGGCCGAGGTCGTACTCGTCGAGGCCCGGCGTCTCGCCGGGTGCGGCGAGCAGGGGCAGCAGTTCCTCGAGCCGCGAGGGGTTCTCCCACGCGTCCCAGTCGAACACGAGGCTCGCCGGTCGGGCCCGCGCGAGTCGCAGCGCGGTCGGGGCGTAGAAGCGGTAGCGCACCGCGGCGCCCGCGACGCCGCTGTCCTCGAGGGCGTCGCGCAGCTTCGCGAGGTCCGCGCGCCGCTCGAACCGGCGCAGCAGCCGCTCGGCGAGCACGAGCGTCGCCGGGTCGTCGGGAAGCGCGCGCGCGAGCAGCAGGCACTCGTGCAGGCGCAGCAGGTCGCGCGCGCGGGAGAAACGGCGCCGCCATGCGAGCCCGAGGAGCCGTCGCCGCTCGCGCGCGACGGCGGGACCGAACTCGAAGCGGATCGCCTCGAGCCGCGCGAGCGGGCTCGGCGCGGAGCGCGGCGGCACGCGGGGCCCCGGCACGGCGATCAGTCCACCCTGGCGGTCGGGGACTGGGTCGCACCCCCCTCGGGGGCCTCGACCGGCACCCAGCCGTCGTCGGGCAGGAGCATGTCGGCGTCGCCGCTGAAGCGATCGATGCGCACGGGCACGATGTCGCCGTCGACCGTCATGTGGTCGTACCGCCAGCGCGTCGGCCAGACGAACGCCGCGAATGCGCCCACGAGCGCGATCGCGACGGCCCATCGCACGAGGCGCCCGATCATGGCCGGCCCGCGCGGGCCCCGGGGCGGGTCACGTACGCAACTCGGGTCGTCTGGCGCATCAGGGGTCTCCGGGTCCGGAACGGGGGTGGGTCGGCGCGCAGGGTAGCCGAGCGCGCCCCGCGGACAAACATCCCCCGCGGGTGAATATCCGGCCCGTTCGGGTTTGCCGCGCATGCGCCCCAACGCGCTGCGGGTGTAGATTGACCGGGTCATGGCACCCATGAGAGCACCGCTTCAGCGCGGGCCCTCACGTTCGGCGCCGTGGCGCATCGAGCTGTTGGGGGGCCTTCGGGCGCGACGCGGCCGTCAAATCGTGACCAGGTTCCGCACACGCCGAGCCGCACTGCTGCTGGCGCGGCTCACGCTGCATCCTCGGTCCCACCGTCGCGACGAGCTCGTCGCGATGTTCTGGCCCGGCGTTCAGTCGAGCGCGGGCCGCCAGAGCCTCTCCCAGGCGCTCTCGGAGCTGCGCCGGCAGCTCGACCCCGAGATCCTCCGCGCGAACCACGACACCGTGTGCCTCGCGGGCGAGCGATTCTCATCGGATGTCGGCGACTTCGAGCGCGCGCTCGGCGCGGCCCACGCCGCGACGGGTCCCGCGCGCATCGCCGCGCTCGAACGCGGCGTCGCGGTCTCCACCGCGCCGCTGCTGCCGGGCGTGACGTACGAGTGGGCGGTCTCGGCGCGCGAACGCATCCTGGCGGAAACCGACGCCATGCTGCGGGAGCTGGCCGAGCACTACGAGGCCTCGGGCGAGCTCGCGACGGCGTTCGAGTACGCCTTTCGCCGTGTCCGCATCGATCCCTTCGACGAGGCCGCGCATCGCGAGCTGGTGCGTCTCTACGAGCACGCCGGCCGCCCCCTGGCGGCGCTCGCGCACCTGCGCGAGCTCGAACAGGAGCTCGAGCGCGACCTCGGCGTGGCTCCCGACGCCGAGACCCGGGCCCTGGCCGAGACGCTGCGTGAGCGGTTGCTGGCGCTGAAGGGCGACGCCATCGCCTGACCCGGCCGGGGCGCCGTCGCGGGTCCCCGGGCGCGTCGGAACGGAAGCTGCCCGGCGGCCGCCTGTCCCTGCCCTGCGGGCGCCCCCGGCGCTGCAGCCGGGCCTTCGCCATGCCGATAACCCGTGGCGTGCGCACCGCCCGGGCGCCGTCGGCGCGAATCGGTTCGCGGCGAATCCTGACGACCCGAGGACATCGGCGGGCCCGGCGTGCGGGGAACCGTGTTGCACGACGCTCCACCGAGGCGCATGCTGCACACCGTCGCACGTCACTCGTTTCAGGGGACCTTCAATGCGGAACCGTGGTTTCAGCCTCTTCGCGGTCACGAGCATGGTGGCGCTGCTCTTCGGCGGCCAGCTGTGCATGCTCGGTGAATGCTCGGCGCAACCGGCGAAGGCCGGGGCGCACGACTGCTGCGCGAAGACCGCGGAGGAGTCCTCGAACACGAAGACCGCGACGGGCATCCCGGAATCGGCGCGCCCGTGCTGCATCCAGGTGACTCCCTCGAGCGTGCCCGCGCTCGAGCCGCCGGCCGCCCCGGCCGGACACGTTCCCGCGGCGCTCGTCGTCGCGGTCGAGCTGGCGGCCACGCCCGCCCGCGTCGAGGCGCCGCGCGCGCCCGTCGACGTCGGGAGCCCTCCGCTCCCGGATCTTCCCTGCGCACGCGGCGAGCGCGCGCCCCCCATCTCCGCCTGACCGCGCCACCCCGCCGGCAGTCTGGCCCGCGCACGTCCGCGCGCGCCCTCCGGCGGAGCCACTGACGCCCGCGGCCCCGCGCCGCGCGGCGGCACGTCAGGAGCGCGCCGAGGAGCGCGCAGGGGGAGTCCTCCAACATGAAGTCCGTCGTTCCGCGTGGCGCGTTCGCGCTCGCCACGCTGCTGATGCTCGCGCCGCCGGCGGCGTCGGCGCTCGACCTGCCCGGGGTGTTCCGCGAGGTCGCGGGCGCCAACCCGACGCTCGAGAGCCGCCGCGCGCGCGTCGAGGCCGCCCGCCACCGGATCGGCCCGGCGGGCGCCTGGGCCCCGCCGATGCTCGAGCTCGGTGCGATGAACGTGCCGACGAGCGGGCGGTTCGACCAGGAGCCGATGACCATGAAGACCGTCGGCCTCATGCAGCGCGTGCCGGTCTCCGGCACGAACGGCCTGAGCCGCCGTTCCGCCGGCGCCGCCGCCGCGGCCGAGGGCGCCGGGCTCGAGACGACGACGTACGCGCTGTTCGGCATGGCGTGGGAGGCCTACGCCGACGCCTGGTACGCCGGCGCGCTCGAGTCGCTGAGCCTCGCCCACCGGGACGACATGGAGCGCCTGGTGCGCTCGGCCCGCGCCCGCTACGAGTCCGGAAACGGCCGGCTCGACGACCTGCTCCGCGCCCAGGCGGAACAGGCGCAGACGCTCGCCGACCTCGCCGCGTTCCAGGCCGGCCAGGAAGGCGCGCGCGCGCGCCTGGCCGCTCTCATGGGCCGCGAGGCGGCCGCGACCGGCGAGTCGCTCGCGGCTCCGCCCGAGGTGGCGCTGCCGCGGGACGCGGACGTGCTCGCGACCGTGAACGACGCGCATCCGCGGCTTCGCGAGCTGAGCGAGCAGGCGGACCACTGGCGCCTCGCGGCCCGCGCCGCCCGCCGGAGCCTGCTGCCGGATCTGCAGCTCGGGGTCTCGTACGGCGCTCGCGAGCCGATCATGGGCCGCGACCAGAGCGACATGTGGTCCGCGAAGGTGGGCCTGGCACTGCCCGTCTTCGCGGCCCAGCGGCAGCTCGCCGAGGGTGCGGAGAGGGACGCGAGGGCCCGCGCGTCGGAGGACGACCTGCGCGCGGCCTCGCTCGACCTCGAGCAGCAGCTCCGCTCGACGCTCGCGCTCGCCCACTCGGCGCGCCGCACGGTGACGCTGATGGCGGACACCGTCGTGACCGTGCAGCGGCGGGCGGTCGCCGCGTCCTGGAGCGCCTACGACGCCGGCGCCACCGACCTGTGGCGCGTGCTCGAAGCCACCCACGCCCTCTACGTCCAGGAGGTGGCGCTCGTCCGCGCGCGACGGCAATTCGCGCGCACCGAGGCGAAGCTGCTCGCCCTCACGGCGGACGGAACGATCTTCGGAATGAGCCTGCCCGGGCTCGAAGGGGAGAAGCGATGAACGCGAACGACGAAACGACGCCCCGGCGGAGCGAGGACCCGAACGGGGGCTCCGCCCACCAGCCGCCTCCGGGCGGGCGCTTCACGAACCTCGCGCGCGGGGTGCTGCTCGGCCTCATGGTCGTGGTGGCGCTGGTGAGCATCGGCAGTTACGCGATGTCCCGGCGTGCCGCGCCCGTCGCGAAGCAGGCGGCGGGGAAGACGCTCTACCACTGCCCGATGCACCCCAGCTACACGTCGGACAAGCCCGGGGACTGCCCGATCTGCGGCATGTCGCTCGTTCCGGTCGAGAAGCCGGAGGCCCCGGCCGCGGGTCCGCGCAAGATCCTCTTCTACCGGAATCCGATGAACCCCGAGGTCCACTCGCCCGTCCCGATGAAGGACGAGATGGGCATGGACTACGTGCCCGTCTATGCGGACGAGCAGCAGGCGGGCGGCGAAGGCGGGAGCGACGTTCCCGGGCTCGTGGACGTGAACATCAGTCCCGAGCGCGTCCAGCTCATCGGCGTGCGGACCGCGGTCGTCCGGGCCTCGCACGCCGCGGGGCAGCTCGACCTCGTGGGCTTCGTCACGCCCGAGGAGTCGCGGCTGCGCCGCGTCCAGATCCGCGTGTCGGGCTGGGTCCGCGACCTCTACGTCAACGAGACCGGCGTGCGGGTGAAGACCGGCCAGCGACTGCTCTCCCTCTACAGCCCCGAGCTGTTCCAGAGCGAGCAGGAGTACCTGATCAACCGCGGCGCCAGGGACTCGGCGGCGGGTCCCGAGGCCGTCGGGCCACGGGCGGCGGCGGAGCGGCTGCGCCTCCTCGGCGTACCCGAGGAGGAGATCCAGCGGCTCGACCGCGAGGGCCGGGCCGCGACGGAGCTCGTTCTGCACTCGCCCGTGAGCGGCACCGTGCTCGAGCGCGGCGTCGTGGAGGGCCAGTACGTTCGACCCGACACGCCGCTGCTCACGGTTGCCGACCTCTCGAGCGTCTGGGTCATGGCGGACCTCTACGAGATGGACATGACGCGCGTGCACGTCGGTGACGAGGCGCGGTTCACGACCGACGCGCTGCCGGGCCGGACGTTCGCGGGCCGGGTGGATTTCGTCTACCCGACGGTCTCGAACGTCACGCGCACGCTGAAGGCCCGCTTCGCCATCCCGAACGATGCCGGCGCGCTGCGCCCGGGCATGTACGGGCGCGCGCGGGTCAGCGCGCGCGGGGCGCGCTCGCTGTCGGTGCCCGCGGAGGCCGTGATCAACACCGGCGAGAGCCAGTACGTCTTCCTCGCGCGCGCGGGCGGGCGCTTCGAGCCCCGGCTCGTCGTCACCGGCCTGCCCGAGGGCAACCGCATCCAGATCCTGCGCGGGGTCGCGGCCGGGGACACCGTGGTCGCGAGCGCCTCGTTCCTCATCGACTCCGAGAGCCGGCTCCAGGCGGCCATCGCGGGCATGGGCGCGAAGCCCGGTGAGCCGGGCATGACCGGGAAGGACCACGGGGAGGGGGGCGCGAAGTGATCGGGCGGATCATCGAGTACTGCGCGACCCACCGGGCCCTGGTCTTCGTCTTCACCGTATTCGTCATGGTGGGCTGCCTCGTCGCCGTGCGGAGCGTTCCGCTCGACGCGATCCCGGACCTGTCCGACCCGCAGGTCATCGTGTTCACCGAGTGGATGGGACGCAGCCCCGACCTCGTCGAGGACCAGGTCACGTATCCCATCGTCTCGTCGCTGCTCGGCGCGCCGCGGGTCGAGGCCGTGCGCGGTCAATCCATGTTCGGGATGAGCTTCATCTACGTCATCTTCAAGGAGGGCACGGACCTCTACTGGGCGCGCAGCCGCGTGCTCGAGTACATGAGCAGCATCCGCTCGCAGCTCCCGCCCGGGGTCAACCCCGTGCTCGGGCCCGACGCCACCTCCGTGGGCTGGGTGTTCCAGTACGCCCTCGTGGACAAGTCGGGCCGGCACGACCTCGCCCAGCTGCGCACGTTCCAGGACTTCCACCTGCGCTACGCGCTGGCCAGCGTGCCGGGCGTGGCCGAGGTCGCCTCGGTCGGCGGCTACCAGCGCCAGTACCAGGTCGAAGTGGACCCCGACAAGCTCCACGCGTACGGGCTCTCGGTCGCCGACGTCACGAGGGCGATCCGACGCAGCAACTCCGACGTCGGCGGGCGCGTGATCGAGATGGCGGGCCGCGAATACTTCGTGCGCGGCCGCGGCTACGTGAAGAACCTCGACGACCTGCGCCAGGTCGCGCTGGGCGTGGACCGCAAGACCGGCACGCCGATCCGGGTCGGCGACGTGGGCACCGTCTCGTTCGGCCCCGACATCCGCCGCGGGCTGGCCGAGCTCGACGGCCAGGGCGAGGCGGTCGGCGGCACGATCATCATGCGATACGGCGAGAACGCGCTGCAGGTGATCCAGCGGGTGAAGCAGAAGCTCGCCGAGCTGCGCCCCACGTTCCCCCCGGGGGTCGACGTGAAGATCGTCTACGACCGATCCGGGTTGATCGAGCGCGCGATCCACACGCTCCGCCACACGCTGCTCGAGGAAGCGCTCGTGGTGAGCCTGATCATCTTCATCTTCCTGCTCCACTTCCGCAGCACGATGGTGCCGGTTCTCTCGCTGCCGGTCGCCGTGGGGCTCGCGTTCGTGCCGATGTACTTCCTGCGCATCAACTCGAACATCATGAGCCTGGGCGGCATCGCGATCGCCATCGGCGCGATGGTGGACGCGGCGATCGTCCTCGTGGAGAACGCGCACAAGCACCTCGAGACCGCGCCGCCGGGGGCCGACCGCCAGAAGGTGCTGGTCGAGGCGGCGAAGGAGGTGGGCCCGCCCATCTTCTTCTCGCTGCTCGTCATCACGGTGGCGTTCCTGCCGATCTTCGCGCTGAACGGGCAGGGCGGCCGGCTCTTCAAGCCGCTCGCCTACACGAAGACGTTCTCGATGGCGTTCGCCGCGCTCGTCTCGATCACGCTTGCGCCGGCGCTCATGTCGCTGTTCATCCGCGGGAAGATCCGTCACGAAGCGGACCATCCGGTCTCCCGCGCGATGATCGCGGGTTACCGCCCGTTCGCGTGGACGGCGCTCAGGAACCCGAGAACGACGATCGCGATCGGCCTCCTCGCCATGATCGCGACGGCGCCGATGGCGCTGCGGCTCGGCCACGAATTCATGCCGCCCCTCAACGAAGGGGACATGCTCTACATGCCGACGACGCTTCCGAACATCTCCATCGAGGAGGCGAAGCGCTACCTGCAGGTGCAGGACCGGCTCATCCGCTCCGTGCCGGAGGTCGCGTCGGTGTTCGGCAAGGCGGGCCGTTCCGAGACGCCGACGGACCCGGCGCCGCTCGCGATGGTCGAGTCGGTCGTGCAGCTCAAGCCGCGGAGCGAGTGGCGCACGCTCGACCGGCCGCGCTGGTACTCGTCGTGGGCGCCAGGCTGGCTCAAGCCCGTGTTCCGGCCCCTCTGGCCGGACCGCAGCCGCATCACCTGGCAGGAACTCACCGACGAGCTGAACCGCAAGGTGCAGCTGCCGGGCTGGACGAACGCCTGGACCATGCCCATCAAGACGCGCATCGACATGCTCTCGACCGGCATCCGCACGCCGATCGGCATCAAGGTGTTCGGAGCGAGCCTCGACACGATCGAGCGCATCGGCCTCGACCTCGAACATGTGATCTCCAGGGTGCCGAACACGCGGAGCGTGTACTCCGACCGCAGCACGGGCGGGTACTACGTGGACATCGTCCCGAACCGCGCGGCGCTCGCGCGCTACGGCCTCACGCTCGGCGAGGTGCAGGACGTCATCGAGGCCGCCGTCGGCGGCATGCCGATCGAGGTCACGGTCGAGGGCCGCGACCGGTTCACGATCAACGTGCGCTACCCGCGCGACCTGCGCCAGGACATCGAGCACCTGAAGCACGTGCTCGTGCCGCTGCAC
>CAZPVG010000016.1:0-20837 GCA_964589945.1 uncultured bacterium | reverse complement strand
GTGGGTCGAGCCGAGCGGTCCGCACGTGCCGCTGGGCCAGGTCGCCGACATCCACGTCACGACCGGACCGCCCATGATCCGCGACGAGGCCGGCATGCTGACGGGCTACGTCTACGTGGACATGGACGCCGCGAAGAAGGACATCGGCTCGTACGTGGCCGAGGCCAAGAAGGCGGTCGAGCAAGACGTGCGGATGCCCCCCGGCTACTTCCTCAAGTGGACCGGACAGTACGAGCTGCTGCAGCAGATGCAGTCGCGCATGCGCTTCCTGGTGCCGCTGACGCTCGTGATCGTCCTGCTGCTCCTCTACATGAACTTCGGCAACCTCACCGAGGCCCTCATCGTCCTCGCGTCCGTGCCGTTCGCGCTCGTGGGCAGCATCTGGCTGCTGGCGGCGCTGCACTACAACCTCTCCACGGCCGTGTGGGTCGGCCTGATCGCCCTCGTCGGACTGGCCACCCAGACCGGCGTCGTGATGGTCGTCTACTGCGACAGCGCCTACCACAAGTTCAGGACCGAGGGTCGCATCCGCGGTCTCGACGACATCGTCCAGGCCACGCTCGAAGGCTCCGTGCAGCGCGTGCGGCCCAAGCTGATGACCGTCGCCACGATGATGATCGGCCTGGTGCCGCTGCTCTGGTCCCAGGGCGCGGGCGCCGACGTCATGAAGCGTGTCGCGGCGCCCATGATCGGCGGCCTGGTCACCTCGGCGATCCTGACGCTCGTGATCATCCCGGTCGTCTACACGTACTGGCGCTACGCGCAGTTCCGTCGCGAGCAGCGCCTGCTCTCGCGGGGGGTCTCGTGACCGCCCGTCCAGGGGGACCGGCCCGCCGTGCCGGCCGGTCCCCGCACACCCGCGGGCGCGTCCGGCGCCCGGAGAATCCCGGAAGGGGGGATGCGATCATGAAGCACGTCTGGAGACCGGCCCTGGCCGCACTGGCGGTCGCCGGCCTGGCCCTCGCCGGCTGCGCCGCGTCGGGGGGGAAGGCGGACGGGACCGTGGCGATCTCGGTGACCGAGAAGGGCTTCGTTCCCGCCGAGGTCACGGTGGACCGGGGCAAGCCGGTGACGCTCGTCGTGACCCGCAAGACCGAGCACACCTGCGCGAAGGAGTTCGTGATGGCCGCCGAGCACATCGAGGAGAAGCTGCCGCTCAACCAGGCGGTTGCGATCACGTTCACACCGGACGAACCCGGTGAGATTCGGTTCGCATGTGGTATGGACATGGTGTCCGGCAAGGTCATCGTGCGCTGATCCGCGGCCCCGGGGCCGGCCGGACGCCGGCCCCGGCGGCTTCGCGGGCCCGAATTCGCTGGCCCTTTCCTGACAAGCGGGGGGGCGCCGAGGGTGTAAGTCTGGTGGGTCGGGAGCCGGCGGGGTGGGACGAGCGACGTTCCCCGCCGCCGGTGCCGGCACGGGGGGCGCGCCCGCGGGACCCCGTGACCCGGGCGACCGCATCTCTCCCACTTCGCGCGCGGCCCCGCCGCCTGCGAACCTGCGCGGACCGGCGAGGGTCCGCCAACCACCGAGGAGGACGAATGAACCGCCATCTGTTGGGGCTGGCGCTGGCCGCGATGATGCTGGTGCCGCTGTCCGCCCACGCGGCCGGGAAGGCCGGCGAGGCCGGCCACACGGACCACATGGACATGGCCATGCACGGAAAGACCGCGACGATCACCGGCGAGCTCGTGGACATGGGCTGCTATCTCGACCACGGCGCGCGAGGCGCGAAGCATGCGGAGTGCGCCACGCGGTGCATCAGTGACGGCATGCCGATGGGCGTGCTCACGGCCTCGAACGAGCTCTACCTGGTCACGATGGACCACGACGACGCCGATCCGTACAACGCACTCAAGAAGATGGCGGCGAAGACGGTCAGCGTGACGGGGCCCGTCTTCATGCGCAACGGGATGAAGGCCATCGACGCGCAGCAGGCGAAGGTCGCCGCGGCGAAATAGCCCCGGGCAGCGTTCCCGACGACGGCGGGCCGGGCCTCCGCGAGGAAGCCCGGCCCGTCGCACGTCACGGCGGTCAGCGAGAGGCCGACCGGACCGCGTCCTTCACCACCACCTTGTGCGCGACCGGGTGGCCGTCCTCGTCGCGGTAGTACACCGTGACGCGGGCGTCCTTCCGGAGGTCGCCGGTGGTCTTCATCTCCGCGTGCCGCGTGAAGACGAGCGTCTTCGCGAGCTTGCCGGTCTTCTCCACCGTGAGCGTGGCCTTGTCGAGCGCCGTCACGGTGCCGGTGAACTGCCGGAAGGCGTAGCTCTTCTTCTTCGCGGCAGCCGACGCGGCCGCGGGTGCCTTCTTCGCGGCGGCGTCGACGCGCGCGGGAAGCGCCGCCGAAGCCGCCACCAGCGCGCCCAGCGCGAGCGCCAGGAACATCCGACCCTGCTTCATCCCCCTCACCTCCTCCCGTGTCCCCGGGGGCAGGGCCGCGCGCACCATGCGGGGTGACGCCTCGGCCCGCAAGCGAAATCACGGCCGTGAACGGGGTGCGCGCACGCGTCCATCGCGGCGACACGGCGCGCGGCGCGATCCCGCCCGCGTCCCGTGCGGGCTTCGCGCCCGTCGCCGGGCTGCGGGCGCCGGCACGCGTGAACGGCGGCGACGGCCCCGCGCTCAGCCGCGCACCACGGAGGCGCGCCGGGCGCGGGCCGCGCGCGCGGCGCGCCAGACGTTCGCATGCGCCTCGACGGTCGCCTCGAGCGGGCGCCCGTAGCCGCCGCCCAGCGTGAGCACCACGGGCACGCCGCGGGACTCGAGCCACGCGAACACGCGCCGGTCGCGTTCCGCGAGGCCCTCGTGCGTCGCGCGCAGGCGCCCGAGCCGGTCGGCGTGCAGCGCGTCCACGCCCGCCTGGTAGAACGCCACGTCGGGCGCGTGGCGGTCGAGCGCCGCGGGCAGCGTCGCGTCGAGCGCCGCCAGGATCCGATCGTCGCCGGCGCCGTCCTCGAGCTCGACGTCGAGCGAGCCGGTCTCCTTGCGGAGCGGGTAGTTGTGCCGCGCGTGCAGCGAATAGGTGAACGCGTCCGGGTCGGCGGCGAACATCGCCGCGGTGCCGTTGCCCTGGTGCACGTCGAGGTCCACGACGAACGGGCGTCGCGCGAGGCCCTCGCGCCGCAGCAGTGCGACCGCGATCGCGTGGTCGTTGAACAGGCAGTACGCCTCGCCGCGATCGAAGAACGCGTGGTGCGTTCCGCCCGCGAGGTTGCCGGCCACGCCGTGCTCGAACGCGGCGCGCGCGGCCATCACGGTCCCGTACACCGCCGCCCGCGCGCGCGCCACGAGACCGGGCGACCACGGCAGGCCGAGGCGCCGCACCTCGGCCCCGGACAGACCGCCGCCGAGGACGCGCGCCACGTACTCCGGATCGTGGGCGGCTTCGAGCCATTCGGGAGGCGCCGGCTCCGAGCGCGAGACCCACGACGACTCGAGCACGCCGTCGGCGACCAGCCGCTCGCGCAGTATCGCGTACTTCGCGACCGGGAACGGGTGCGCGGGCGGCAGCGGGAAGGCGTGGTGGTCGCTCGCCCAGGCGAGCAGCGGACGGCCGTCGCGCGCGTCGTCGCTCCCCGCCGCACCCGGGGCGACGGCGCCTCCGCCGGCGCTCACGCGGGCGCCTTCGCGGCCCGGTACATCGCCAGCGCCTTCCCGCGCTGCGCGGCGTGGTCCACGACCGGGAACGGGTACTGCGCCCCCAGCGTGACGCCGTGGGACGCGAGATCCAGCGGCGCCGCCCCCCACGGCGCGTGGACGAGCGCGGCGGGCAGCGACGCCAGCTCGGGCACCCAGCGCTTCACGTACGCGCCCTCGGGGTCGAACCGCGTTCCCTGCGAGACGGGATTGAAGATGCGGAAGTACGGCGCCGCGTCGGTGCCGGTGCCGGCGGCCCACTGCCAGCCCCCGTTGTTGCTCGCGAGGTCGCCGTCCACGAGGTGCTTCATGAAGTGCCGCTCGCCGCGCCGCCAGTCCACGAGCAGGTCCTTCGTGAGGAACGAGGCGACGATCATGCGCACGCGGTTGTGCACGTACCCGGTCGCGAGCAACTCGCGCATGCCGGCGTCCACGATCGGGTAGCCGGTACGCCCCTCGCGCCACGCGTCGAACGCGGCGTCGGACCCGCTCCAGGCGAGGCTGTCGTAGGCGCGCCGGAACGCGCCCCGCTCGACGTGCGGGAAGTGCCACAGCACGTGGGCGAAGAAGTCCCGCCAGCGCAGCTCGTCCACGAACTTCGCGGCCGGCTCGCGCAGCGACACGTCCCCCTCCGCCGCCGCGCGCACCTCGGCGGTGACGCGACGGATGCCGATCGTGCCGAACTTGAGGTCGGCGGACAGCCGCGAGGTGGACGGCTCCGCGGGGACGTCGCGGCCGCTCGCGTAGGTCGCGAGCCCGTGGCCCGTGTCGTCGGCGCGCGAGCGCACGAACCGGTCGAGCCGCGCGCGGGCCTCCGACTCGCCGGCGGGCCACGGCGCCGCGACCGGCTCGGGGAAGCCCAGGCGCTCGAGCGTCGCGAGGCGGCGCACGGGCAGCGGGTTCGGGGGCAGGCGGCCCGGCGCCGGGTGCGGCGACGCGAACCCGAGCGGCTCGCACGCCCGGCGGAACGGCGTGTAGACGGTGTACGCCCCGCCCGCCTTCGTGGCCACCGCACCGGGCGGCACGAGCAGCCGGTCGTGGAAGCGCCTCACGCGCAGTCCCGCCGCGGCGAGCGTGCGCTCGACGGCCTCGTCCCGCGCGCGCTGCGCCGGCTCGTACTCGTCGTTCCAGTACACGGCGTCGGTCCCGGCGGCCCGGGCCGCGTCCGCGACGACCGCCGCCGCCTCGCCGTGCGCCAGCGCGAGGTGCGAGCCGAGCCCGCGCAGCGCGCGGTCCAGCACGGCGAGCGAGCCGAGCACGAACCGCACGCGCGTCGCGGCGATGTCGTCGCGCGAGAGGATCGCCGGCTCGCTCGCGTAGAACGGCACCACGTCGCCGCCGGCGTCGAGGCAGGCCTCCGACAGGGCGGTGTGGTCGTCCAGCCGGAGGTCCTTGCGGAACCAGACGAGGATGCGCATGGCTTCAGGCTAGCGGACCCGCTGCGGCCGCGCATTCTCCGGGGGGCTTGACCGGCGGCGCGCACCGCACGACCTTGCGTTCCGTCAGGGTCGTTCCATCCCGGCCACGCGCAGGAGACCCATGCCCACCGAAGCGCTGTTCTGGCACCGGCTGCAGTTCGCCTTCACGATCACGTTCCACTACCTGTTCCCCGTGCTCACGATGGGGCTCGCGCTCTTCATCGTGATCCTGAAGGCGGTCGCGCTGCGCACGAAGGACACGCGGTGGGACGACGCGGCGCGATTCTGGATCCGCATCTTCGGGATCAACTTCGCGGTCGGCGTCGTCACCGGCATCCCGATGGAGTTCCAGTTCGGGACGAACTGGGCGCGGCTCTCGCGCTTCGCCGGCCCGGTGATCGGGCAGACCCTCGCGCTCGAGGGCCTGTTCGCGTTCTTCCTCGAGTCGAGCTTCCTCGCGCTGCTCGTCTGGGGCGAGCGGCGGATGTCGCGCCTCGCGCACTTCGGCTGCTCGCTCGCGCTGTTCGTCGGCAGCTGGCTGTCCGCCTACTTCATCGTGTGCACGAACGCGTTCCTGCAGCACCCGGTCGGCTGGGCGATGGGGCCGGGCGAGGCGCTGCGGCTCGTGGACCCGGCGGCGTTCCTGCTCAACCCGTGGGCCGTGCTGCAGTTCCTGCACAACCAGGCCGCCAGTGTCGCCACGGCCTCGTTCGTGGTCGCGGCGGTGGGCGCGTGGTACCTGCTGCGCCGCGAGCACGAAGAGGTCGCGCGCCGCTTCACGGGACTCGCGGTCGTGCTCGGCCTCGTCTCGAGCCTCGCGATCGCGTTCCCGACGGGCGACCAGCAGGCGAAGGCCGTCGCGAAGCACCAGCCCGCCGCGCTGGCCGCGATGGAGGGCCGCTTCGAGAGCGGGCCGCAGGCCGGCATCACGCTCATCGGCCAGCCGAACGTCGCCGAGCGGCGCCTCGACAACCCGATCACCGTGCCGGGCATGCTGAGCTTCCTCGCGTTCGGGACGTTTCACAGCGACGTCGCCGGGCTCGGGGCGTTCCCGGAGGAAGACTGGCCCGACAACATCGAGCTGCTCTACTACTCGTTCCACGTCATGGCCGGCCTCGGAACGCTGATGATCGCGCTCATGGGCCTCGCGACGCTCGCGCTGTTCGCGCGGCGGCTGTTCCGGACGCGCTGGCTGCTGTGGGCGCTCGCGCTCGCGTTCCCGTTCCCGTACATCGCCGTCACGGCGGGCTGGATGACCGCCGAGCTGGGACGGCAGCCATGGGTCGTCTACGGGCTGATGCGCACCGCGGACGGGTCGAGCCACCTCGTGCACGGCGGCACCGCGCTGTTCACGCTCCTCGGCTTCATGGGCATCGACTTCGTCGTCGGGCTCGCGTTCCTGTGGCTGGTCGGCCGCGAGGTCGCGGCGGGCCCAGGACCGCCCGCGCACGGCACGCACGCTCGGGAGGCCGCCCGTGGCTGACCTCTGGTACGCGATCGTCGCCGGGATGCTCACGGTGTTCGTCCTGCTGGACGGCTACGACTTCGGCGCCGGCATCCTGCACCGCTGGGTCGCGCGCACCGAGCCGGAGCGCCGGCGGGTGCTCGACGCGATCGGCCCGTTCTGGGACGGCAACGAGGTCTGGCTGCTCGCCGCGGGCGGCGCGCTGTTCCTGGCGTTCCCCAGGGTGCTCGCGGCCGGCCTGTCGGGCTTCTACTTCGCGATCTTCCTCGTGATCTGGTGCCTGATCGGCCGCGGGCTCGCGATCGAATTCCGTTCGCACGTCGCCGACCCGCTCTGGCGCTCGTTCTGGGACACCGTGCTCGTCGCGACGAGCCTGCTTCTCGCCCTGTTCTTCGGCGTCGCGATCGCGAACGTCGTGCGCGGCGTGCCGCTGTCCGCCGACGGGTGGTTCTCGCTCGTGCTGTTCACGGACTTCTCCGCGCGGCCCCCGGTCGGGATCCTCGACTGGTACACGGTGCTCGTCGGGGTGTTCGCCGTCGCCGCGCTGATGGTGCACGGCGGGACGTTCCTCGCGATGCGCACCGACGGCGACCTGCGCGATCGCGCGCGCTGGATCGCGCGCTGGAAGCTCGTCGCGCTGACGATCGCGTGGCCCTTCGTGACGTGGGCCACCGCCGCGGTCCGCCCCGAGTTCTTCGCGGCGTTCGGTTCGCGCCCGCTCGCCGGGGTCTTCGTCGCGCTCGCGGCTGCGGGCGTGGCGCTGGGGTACTTCGGCCTCTGGAAGGGCCGCGACGGTGTCGCGTTCGCGGGCAGCACGGGCTTCATCGCCGGCCTGCTCGGCGCCACCGCCGCGTGCGCGTGGCCGGCGCTGCTCCACGGCGTGCCCCACGAGGCGGCGTCGCTCACGACCGCGAATGCCGCGGTTCCCGACGCGACGTTGCGCGGCGCGCTCGCCTGGTACGTTCCGGGCCTGCTGCTGGCGATCGGCTATGTCGTCCTCCTCGCGCGCCTCCACCGCGGCCGCGTCCGCGGTGGCGACTATGGCGGGCACGCGTAGGCGGCCGCGGGGCGTGGGTCCTGACATTCCGCTACGCGCACGGGCTCACCGGCGCCGCGAAGAAGGACCACTGGGCCAGTCATTGCGAAGACGCCCGGAGTCGAGTGCCTGCTCGGATCGAACTGGTGAGCGGCCCGCCCGCCTAGAGCCGCAGCTCGCCCTGCGCAAGCGGGTCGGCGAAGCTCGCGCGCTCGTGCGCGAGCAGCCACCGCTTGCGTTCGAGCCCGCCGCCGTAGCCCCACAGCGTCCCGTCGGAGGCGATGACGCGGTGGCAGGGCACGAACAGCGCGATCGGGTTCGCGCCGTTCGCGGCGCCGACCGCGCGCCGCGCCTCGGGCCGGCCGATGCTCTCGGCGAGCCTGGAGTAGGTGAACGTCCGGCCGGCGGGGATGCCGCGCAGCGCGTTCCACACGCGGGCCTGGAACTCCGTTCCGTGGATCTCGACCGGCTGCGATTCCAGCGCCCCCAGCTCGCCGTCGAAGTAGCGCCGGAGGCTCGTGCCGGCGCCGGCCGGGTCGGCGGCCTCGCGGATCTCGTGCGGTCCCAGCCAGCGCTCGAGGTGGCGCGCGAGCGCGGCCCGGCGCTGGCGCGCGCCGCCGAACTCGAGGCCGACGACCGCCTCCTCGCGCGCCACGACGTAGAGCGGTCCGATCGGGGATTCGACGGTGCAGGCGGCGAGGATCATCGCGTGTCCTTTCGGCGGGTGGCCTTCGCACGGCGTGCGCGGGGACGGCTTCCGTTGCGGCTCCGGCCGGACGCGGCCGGTCGCGTGCTCCGGGCCGGAACGGCTTCCGCCTCGCTCCCCCAGAGCGCCAGCACGGCGTAGGCGCGCCACGGCCGCCAGGGTTCCGCGCGGGCGACCGCGTCACGCTCGCGCATCGGCGCGCCGTCGCGCCCCGCGAGCGCGCGCCGCACGCCGAGGTCTCCGGCCGGGAACGCGTCCGGCTCGCGCAGCGCGCGCATCGCCACGTACTGCGCGGTCCATTCGCCGACGCCGGGCAGCGCCGAGAGCTTTGCGACCGCGTCGTCGAGGCGCGCGAGCGCCGCGAGATCGAGCGCGCCGGCCGCGACCGCCGAGGCGAACGCGCGCACGGCGGCGGCCCGGGCACGCGTGAGCCCCAGCCGCTCGAGCGGGGCCTGCGCGACCGCGGCCGGCGCGGGGAACACGTGCGTCAGCGCGCCGGAGGGGCGCGGCAGCGGCGTGCCGCACGCGCGGACGAGCCGGCCGGCGAGCGTCCGCGCCGCGGCGACCGAGACCTGCTGGCCGAGCAGCGCGCGCACGCCCAGCTCGAACGGGTCCCACGCGCCGGGCACGCGCACCGTTCGGCCGCCGAGCGCGCGGCGCAGCAGCGGGTCGCGCGCGAGGTGCGCGGCGATGCCCGCCGCGTCCGCGTCGAGATCGAACAGCCGTGCGGCCGCGCCCGTGAGGCGCGGCAGCGCGGCCGGGGAAGCTCCCGCGATCCGCGCCTCGAGGCCGCCGGCGTCCGGCTCGATCTCGACCGTCGAGGCGCCATCGTCCGTCGCGGCCGTGCGCCGGTAGATCCCCGATTCGACCTGCTCCACGCCCGGGATCGCCCTCGCCGCGAGGAACGCCAGCAGCGGCGCGGGCTCGAACGGCGCGCGCGCCGGCAGGCGCAGCGCGAGCGCGCCCGCGCCCGCGGGCGGCGAAGCACGCCTCACCTCGGCGGGCGGGCGGCGGAACGTGCGGCCGAACGCCGCGCGCAGACGCCGCGCGCTCCCGAAGCCCGCGGCGGCCGCGACGTCGGCGACCGGCAGGCGCGTCTCGTCGAGCAGCCGGCGCGCGAAGTGGACGCGCCGCGTCAGCGCGACCTCGAGCGGTGAGGCGCCGACGTGCTCGGCGAACAGCCCGCGCAGCCAGCGCGACGTGATGCCGAGCCGCGCGGCGAGCCCCTCGACGCCGTCCTGCTCGAGCGCGCCGTCCTCGATCAGCCGCAGCGCGCGCTGGACGAGTGCCGACGTGCCGCGCCAGGCGGGAGAGCCCGGGGCCGTCTCGGGACGGCAGCGCCGGCAGGGGCGGAACCCGGCCGCCTCGGCGGCGGCGGCGCTCGCGAAGAACGTGCAGTGCCGGCGCGCCGGCAGCCGGGCCGGGCACACCGGGCGGCAGTAGATGCCCGTCGAGGTGACCCCCATGAAGAAGGCGCCGTCGAAGCGCCGGTCGCGGGCCGTCCAGGCGCGCCAGCAGATTTCGGGGTCGAGCGTCGTCATGGCCGGAGGTGTACCACGGCGGCGGCGGCCGGAGCGGACGAATTCGGAACCAGCGAGGAGGCCGTCAGGGCGCGCCGGAGGGCCGCGCCGGGCCGCCGGGAAGTCCGGTCGCCCCGCCCGGGGCCGCGGGCCGCGCGCGCACGAGCAGCAGCCCGGGCGTTCCCGCGAGGCGCTCCACCGCCGGCGACGCCGACCGCAGCGCCCGGAGCGCGGCCGAACCGCGCAGCGCCACGTACACCCAGCCGTCGCGTGCGGCCAGCGTCGGCTCGACGCGCAGCGCGGCGGCCGGGTCGTGCGCCCGCACGAGGTTGCGCCGCGTGAGCAGGCGGAGCGAGGGCGGCGCGGGCCCCACGACCACGAGCGGCGCGGTCGGCGGCGACTTCGCGTCCATCGCCGTCGCGACCGCGCGCGAGTCGAGCCACGGCTCGAGCGCCGGCAGCAGCCGCGTCAGGACGAGCGGCGTGCCGAGCGCGACGGGCAGCGCGAACAGCGCCGCCGCGAGCCGCCGCCGGCCGGCGAGATTCGCGAGCATCGGTGCCCACGATGTCGCCAGCACGACGGCCGCGATGTGGCGCAGCGCCGTCGACGCGTCCGGGAGCCGCCCGGCGAGCACGATCCCGAGCACCGAAACGGTCGTGCCGAGGAACGCCGCCATCCAGGTCGCGTGCGTGAACGGGCGGCGGTCCACGTCGCCGTCGAGCACGCGGTCCAGGAACCGGCCGCAGAGCAGCGCGATCGCCGGCAGCACCGGCAGCGCCGCCGTGAGGGGCGGCCCCGGGTAGAGCCCGATCGGCACCGCTGCGGCGAAGCCCATCGCGAGCACGAGGCTCGCCGCGTGCCCCGACTCGCGCAGGTTCACCGGGCCCCTGTTGCGCCGCCGCAGCCGGTCCGCCGCGTCGCGCAGCGAGGCGCCGAGCATCGCCGACCACGGGAAGCCGACGACGACGGCGAACGACAGCGCCAGGAGCGGCGCGGCGACCCACGAGCCGCGGGACTCGGCGGCGTACGGGAACCAGGGCACGCGCGACAGGAACTGCGCGCCGTAGAGACCCGCCATCAGGCCGTACCACGGGAGCGCCACGCCGGCCATGATCGCGAGCCCCCCGAGCGGGCGCAGGCGCCCGAACCCGTGATGGTCGCGCGCGAGCGTGAAGTAGAGCGCGAAGCCGCCGAGCGGCCACAGCGCCGAGAGCGGCCCGCCGCTCACCAGCGCGAGCCCGAGCGAGACCCACGACGCGAACAGCGTCAGCGTTTCCCGCCGCCGCCCGCCGCGGACGACCGCCAGCAGCCCGCCCGTCCCGAGCCACGCGCACAGCGTGGCGAGCAGTTGCCCGCCGTCCGCCCGCGCCGACACCGGCAGGCCGACGCTGCTCGCGAGCGCGCACGCGGCCAGCCAGCCCGCGCGGGTCCCGAATGCGCGCGTCCCGATCGCCGCGACGACGATCGCGAGCGCGACCGCGTAGGCGACCCGTACGAGCCGCGACGGCCCGGCGTTGCCGGGGGCCGGGCGCAGCGGCGGCGGCAGCAGGCGCTGCACGACGAGCTCGTGCGCGTAACCGGCGAGCGGCTTCTCGAAGAACGGCTCGTCCGCGTAGACGGGTCCGTACCACTCGCCCCCGCGCGAGGACTCGGCGCCGACGTCCGCGTCCCGCGCCTCGCGCCAGTCGAGCGGGCCGACGGCCCGCAATCCCGGGAGCAGCGTGATCGCCAGCAGGCCGAACAGCGCGACGGGCAGCAGTCGCCTCACGGGCGTACGGCCCGTCGGTGTTTCGGCCTGCTGCGGCCGGCGTCAGGGGTCAAGAAGCTCTCCGGGGTGAGGGGGCGTGTGAACGCCCGCAGTCTAGAGGGGATCGCCCGATTCGGCATCCGGTCCCGCCCGGACACCGCCCGGCGCCCCCGGGACCCCGTCCGGCGGCCGGGCATTGACGCGGCGTCCGCACCGGCGGCACGCTGCGGAGGCGTTCCCCGACCACCCCCGGAGGCTCCATGTCCCGTCGCTGGCGCTGCCTGCTCGCGGCCGCACTGCTGTTCGCGATCGCCGCCCCCGCGCGCGCCGACACCGCGTTCCGGGACTGGAACGAGTTCTGGGGCGCCTTCACTTCGTGGTCGCTCGATCCGACGCACATCGCGGACGTGCACAGCCTGATCCTCGATCGCGACGCCGGCACGATCGTGCTCGAGCAGGGCCGGATCGCGTACGCGAAGCCGTTCGGCGGCCGCCGCGTCGCGATGGTCTTCACGGGCCGCGGCTCGTTCGTGTTCGCCCCGCGCTCGTGGATCGAGCGGGAGCAGCTGAGGCGCTTCTACGGCGCGCCGCTCTTCCGGCGGTCGTTCGAGCGGCTCACGCTGATCGTCGCCGACACGACGTTCGCCGAGCTGGCGCCGGTCCTGCACTTCCACTCCGACACCCTGGGCCAGCTCGAGGCCGCCTGGCGGGACGCGTTCCCGTACCTGACCCAGGGAAAGCTGCACTACGCGCGCCCGCTGCCGGTCGCGCAGATGCTGCTCGACGGCGTGGACGACGGCCTGTTCTGGGCGCTCCTGACGAACCGGAAGAACGACGATCCCAACGTCTTCTCGCTCATCCCCGAGTACGCCGAGCGCGTCGTGCTCGAGCGCCAGCCGGAGGACGACCGCTCCGGCATGATGCGGCGCTACAACACCGAGGTCATCAGCTCGTTCGCCGCCCTCGGCGACCCGGACTCGCTCCGGGGCGACGAGCGGGCGCCCTACGAAGCGACGCACTACGCGATCGACGTGAGCCTCGACAGCGACCTCAAGGCCACGGTGACGGCGGATCTCGACCTGCTGGCGCACGACCACCCGCGGCAGTGGATCGGGCTCGAGCTGCCGCCGTCGCTGACGGTGGACGACGTGACGCTCGGCGGGCGTCCTCAGTCCTGGTACGAGGAGGACGACAACCCGATCGTCTGGGTGCGGCTCGACCACCCGATCCCGCCCGAGTCCACCGCCACCGTGCGGATGCGCTATCACGGCCGGCTGTTCGATCGCCAGGACAACTGGGCGATCCACAAGTACTCGAGCACCTGGTACCCGAAGCCGTGGGTGATGGCGGACGCGACCTGGGACCTCACGTTCCACTGGCCGGGCGACATCCAGCTCGTTTCGTGCGGGCAGCGGATCGCCCACGACGACCAGGGGCCGGTGCATTCCGGGACGTGGCGGCTGACGCACCCGGTGCCGTGGGTGTCGTTCGACGTGAACTACATGCGAGGCATCCACGTCACCGGCGACTCGATGCCTCCGGTGACCGTGTGGCTGCGCCACCTCTCCGGCGCCGGCCGGGTCGAGAACACGACGCTCGACGCCCTGCGGAACGCGAAGGACTACGACCACCGCGTGGCCTTCGACGTCGCACACGCCCTGCAGTTCTTCACGAAGGCGTTCGGTCCGCCGCTCGCGCCGGAGATCAGCGCGGTGGAGACCCCGCTCTGGCGGTACGAGGGCTACCCGGGACTCGTCCACATGATGCGGCGCGGCGACCCGAGGCCGAACGGCCCCGAGTACTCGCCCGAGGTCGTCCGCGTACACGAGATCTCGCACCAGTGGTTCGGCCTGAGCGTCACGCCGGCGACCTACCACGACGCGTGGCTGCGCGAGGGCTTCGCGAACTTCTGCAGCCTCTGGTACCTGGAGGCCGGCCGCGGCGACCGGAAGGACTACCTCGAGATCCTCGATTCCTGGCGGGATCGCCTGCTCGAGAACCGCCGGTACCTGCTCGGCCAGGGGCAGGAGGCGGGACCGATCTCCCTGGGCACGCGCGCGAACACGAGCTCGACGCCGCGGGACTACCAGCTCGTCATCTACGCGAAGGGCGCGTGGGTGCTGCACATGCTGCGGGACTACCTGCTCGACGAGTCGGACCCGAACGAGACGCGCTTCCGGGGCCTGCTGCGCGACTTCTACACCCGCTACGCCGGGCGGCCGGCGTCCACCGAGGACTTCCGCAGGGCCTGCGAGCGCGCGACCGGCGAGGACATGAAGTGGTTCTTCGACGAGTGGGTGTACGGGACCGACGTGCCCGTGTGCCGCTTCCAGTGGAGCGCCGAGCCGTCGGACGGGCAGTGGAAGATCACCGGCCGGATCGAGACCTCGAACGTGCCGGCCACGTTCCGCTTCCCGGTCATCCTCCGGGTGGACCTCGGCGACGGCAGGCTGTCGCGGCAGCGCGTGTGGGTGAAGGGACCGGTCACCGAGTTCGAGCTGCCGCCGGTGCCGGCCAGGCCGGCCGACGTCGTGTTCAACGACCTCGACTCGGTGCTCTGCGACTACCAGAAGTAGGCCGGGCGGGCCCGCGCCGCCGGCGGGCGGCGGGCGCCCCGGCGGTCACTTCGCGACGACGAAGCGCCGCGTGAACGCGCGGCCGCCGGCCTTCAGGCGCGCGAAGTAGAGGCCCGGGCCCAGCGGCGCCCGCGCGCCGTCACGCCACTCGACCGTGTGCCAGCCCGCCGGCCGGTCGTCGTCCGCGAGCACGAGCACCTCGCGGCCCTGCACGTCGAGCACGCTCAGGCGCACGTGCGACGGGCGCGGCAGCGCGAACGCGAACGCGCCGGAGCCCCGCAGCGGATTCGGGTAGACGGGCGCGAACGCGAACGCCGTCACCGGCCCGCGGTCCACGCCGGTCGTGGCGAGGATCGAGAACGGCGCGTCGCTCGTGTCGGCGGCCATGTGGCCCGCGGCATCGTGCGCGACGGCGCACAGCAGCGCGGTCGAGGTGTACGGCGCCGCGACCGGCCAGCTGTACGTCCCCGTGTTCGCGAGGCCGGTGGCGATCGGCTCGAACGGCCCGGCCGCGCCCTGGCGCGAGAGCAGCAGGTCCACCGCGGTCACGCCCACGTTGTCCGAGGCGCTCCACGTGAGGTCGGCACTCGTGCCGGTCAGCAGCACCTCGCCCCCGTCGGGCGAGGTGACGGTGACGAGCGGCGGGAGCACGTCCACCGAGGCGGGATCGCCGACGGCGAAGTCGCCGAACGCCGTCAGGCCCGTCGCCTGCGTGCTCGTGTCCGTGCGGGCGCCCGGCACGACGTAGGACCACGTCGCGCCGTCCCAGAGCCGCGCCTCGAACTGCGCAGTCGAGGCCCCCGCGTCGAGATCGGCCGGCGGGAACGAGAACGTCGCGTCGTACGAAGTCAGGACCGGGGAACCGGCCGGGGCGAGCGTCCACCAGCGATTCACGCTCCTCGTCGAATCGAGATCGGACGACCCGATCTCGGGATGGTCCGGGTGCTCGGTGCGCGCGGACAGGTCGAACGCGCCCGCGGCGCCGTTCACGTCCAGCGTCACCGGCGCGTAGACCATGTCGTCCCCCACGTCGAACGTGCGCGCCGAGGTGCCCGCCGGGACGTTCCGCCTCAGGAACCCGGCGACCCAGCCCGTCTCGGCCGAAGCGCCGGTGATGCTCCCGGTCGGAGAAATCCCCAGGGTGTGCCCGCCCGCGTCGAGCACGCCCGCCGTGAACGTGAGCGGGCCGGCGAGCGTGAGGTCCGTGAGCAGCTGCAGGCCGCTCGCGTTGTTCACCGCGAACGTGGCGTTCGGCGTGTTCCCGAACGAGCCCGCGATGCGGATGGACTGCGGAGTCGCCCCGGCGAGCGTGAACGTCGGCGTCCCCGAGGACGGGTTCACGTCGAGGGCCGCGCCCGGCTCCACCCGGACGCCGCCCCGGATGGACCCCCCGGCGGTCATGTCCAGCGTGAGCGTGCCTTTCGAGACGATGAGGCTGTCCATGTTGAACGCCGAGGAGCCCGAGACCGTGAGGGAGGCCGGGTCGTTCATCTCGAAGTCGGCATAGGTCCGGCCCGTGAGCTGCGGCGCGATCGGGCCGTCGACCCGGAACCGGCTGCCCGCCTGGAAGATCACGACCGTGTAGGGCGTCGCCACGCCGAACGGGTTGAGGCCCGAGGACTGCGCGTACAGCGAGCCGTTCTGGAAGATCACGGAATTGATGCTGCTCCCGCTCACGCCCGTGCCGAACAGGCTGCCCGAGAACGCCGAACCGATGGTGCAGGCCGATCCGCCCGCGAACACGAGCGCGCCGGGCGTCGCCGCCATGAGGCGGTGCGCCGCGTTGCTCACGGACACGGCGCCGCCGATGAATCCCGTGGCCGCGGCGCCGAGCCGGATCTGCAGGGCGCCCACGCCGTCCAGCACCAGTCGCGAGCCGGCCCGGATGTCGAGATCCGTGCCCGCCCGTCCGGCGATGCTGAGCGCCTGCGGCGAGAAGCACGTCAGCTCGAGCGTCGTCCCGTTCGAGATCACGAGACGGCCGATGGTCTGCGTGGGGATGTTCGCGACCGCGAGCGAGTCGCCGCTCGAGAACACGAGCATGTCGTTCGAAGCGGGCGTCGTGCGCGCGGGCGTCCAGTTCGACGCGACCTGCCAGTCGCCGCCGCCGGGAGCGTTCCAGGTGAACACGCGCTCCGAGAAGACCGCGGTCACGTTCGTGACGCCGTCCACCTCGACGCCCGCGGGGTTCATGGTCGAGACGAAGTCGCCGGTCCAGCCGTCGAACGACCAGCCCGTGTCCGGCGCCGCCGTGATCGTCACGGAGCTGCCCGGCGGGTACGCCGCGAGGTCGGGCGAACGCGTCACGGTCCCGGACCCCGACACCGCGATGTTCAGCGGATAGGTGACCGGTGCGAACGAGGCCTCGATCGTCCGGTCGGCGTGCACGGGCGGGAACACGTAGCTCGTGTCCGCGCCGACCGAAAGACCGTCCACGAGCACGTCGGCGACCATGTACCCGGCATCCGGCGTGATCGCGTACGCCGGCGTGGCCCCGTCGCCCACGCCGGTCGCGCCGGCGGGCGAAATCCAGCCATTCGGGCCCGCGCTCGCGGTGACCGTCCAGCCGGCGATCGCGAAGTCCGCGTGACTCGAGTCGGCGCCCACGTTCCCGCCGCCGTCGTGCGCGACCACGCGGACGCGGGCCGCCGCCGACGGCAGGCCGGCCACCGTCCAGGCGTACGCGCCGGTGTTCGGCACGCCCGTGGCGATCGGGTTCGGAAACGACGCGCCGCCGTCGGTGGACCAGGCGAGGTCCACGGCCGTGACGCCGATGTCGTCCGTGGCGGTCCAGGTCACGTCGTGCGTCGAGCCGATCGCCCAGCTCTCGCCGCCGACCGGCGCCGTGACCGTCGCGACGGGCGGCGTCAGGTCCGCGGTCGCGTTGACCGTGAACACCTGCGCGTTGGAGGTGCCGCCACCCGGGGCGGGCGTGAAGACGGTCACGTCGTGCGTGCCGGCCGTCGCGATGTCGGACGCCGGGATCGAGGCGCTCACCTCGCCGTCGGAGATCCACGTCGTCGGGCGGTCGCCGCCGTCCCAGCGCACGACGGAGCACTTCGCGAAGCCCGCGCCGCTCACCGTCAGCGTGAAACCGGCCGTGGCCGCGAGCCGCCCGATCGGTGAGAGCGCCGTCGTCACGGGGGCGCCGTGCACCGAGCTGACGAGGAAGTCGTTGCTCGACGAAGTCTGCGTGTCCGTGAGGTCCACCTGCAGGTCGCCGGCGTCCACCTTCGACTGGGCGTCGCCGCCCGTGCCCGGCAGCGCGTCCACGGCCGAGCCGCCCGCGGGGGGCGTGACCACGACGTCGTAGAGACCCGTGTCGAGCCATCCGAAGTCGTAGTCGCCGGCGGCCCCCGTGACGAGCGTGGCCAGCGTCGTGGTGCCCTGCTTCAGGGACAGCGTCACGCCCGCGAGCGGCGTGCGGTCGCCCGAGGTCAGCGGGCTCCCGTCGCAGTCGTCGTACACGGTTCCGGCAACCTGCCCGTAGGTGTAGACGAGGCGGTTGATCCACGTGCCGAACGTGTTCGTCCCCTTCGTGTACTGCCCCGCGTACCAGGCGACGGCCGCGTCCGGGCCCGAGAGCGTCTCGTCGTTGTCGATGCCCGTGTAGTCGCCCCAGCGCGGGGTGAGGTTCGGCGCCGCTCCGGCCTTGAGCAGCACGCTCGGCTGCAGCGTCGCGTCCTGGCGCCGCTTGCCGGTCGCGTACGACGACGGGTACTCCGTGTCGCTGGACCGGTCGAAGCCCAGGAAAACCGTCCCGACGGAGTCCACGGTGACGGCGGGGTAGTAGAAGTGGGTGCCGTACGCCGCGTACGTCTCGTCGGTGAGCACGGCCTGGTCGCTCGTCCGCAACTGCAGCAGCCGGATCGCGCCCACGAGCCCGCCCAGCGTGACCGACGTGTGCCACGCCACCGTGAGAACGCCGTTGCGCACGTAGAAGTCACCCGGGCGGCAGTCATTCGTGGTCACGAGCAGCGTGGACCCCTTCTGGGCGGCGTCCGGCGCGGGCGCGTAAGGGCTCACCGGCACGAGCCTGCCCTGCGACAGGGTCGGAGAGTCCGGCGAGCCGGCGATGAGCCGGTACGTCACGCGCACGCCGCCCAGGGTGCGAATGCAGAGCAGGTGCAGCGTGTTGTCGTTCGCGGAGACGTTGCGGGCGCACTTCGTGACGAACACGTCCTGCTGGTCGCCGCCCGGCGGCGGCCCGAAGTCGGCGAAGTCCACGTAGGTCAGCGGCTGGCCCGCGTAGGCCTCGGCCCGGTCGAGCACGCGGACCTTCTGGTACTGGAACGCGTTACCGACGAAGTTGAACATCTGCGCGGTCAACGCGATCTTGTCGCCGCTCATGCCGAGCGAGGGGTAGTCGGCCCAGTTTCCGGTCGGCGTCGTGCCGTCGAGCGTCATGTCGAACTTGTAGCGCCACCACTGCCCGCGCGCGTCGTTCGTCTTGCTGATCGCCAGGTAGAAGTAGGAGAAGTCGGGCGACGTCCCGACCGTGAAGGCCAGCGCGACGAAGCGGCCGCGCAGCGCGTCGTAGAAGCACTGGGCGTCCGAGATCGCGCCCTCGCCCGCGCCGACGTTGAAGAACGACGTGCCGAGCGTCTCGACGCGGTTCGTGCCGTCCTTGTCCGTGACGGTCACGCTGACGTTGCCCGCCGTGAACACGTTGAGCGGGCCGGCGGCGACGGTCGGCTCGCCGGGGATGTAGCCGTTCTGCCGGATGCCCTCGAAGCCGTTGCCGGCGGTCGGCGCGAACGGCTCGGCGCCCGGGCGCAGGCGCAGGCTCGCGGCGCCCGCGTTGCGGTCGAGCGTGATCGTGCGGAGCTGGTCGGGGAGGATCTGCGGCGGGTGCTTCTTCAGCCGCTCCAGCTCGCGCTCGTTCGCCTCGTCCATCTCGAGCGGCATCGGGATCTGGCGCACGAAGCCTTCCCCCGGTCCGCGCGGGGGCAGGTTCGCGAACGAGAACGACTGAGCCTGGACGGGCGATCCGAAGGAGCGGCGCCCGACCCCGCGGGCTTCGGCGCGGAGCGGAAGGGCGGAGGCGAGGAGCAGGGCGCCGAGGCAGGCGAGCAGGGTCGTCCGGGTCATGAGGGCTCGGATAAGGAGGAATGAACGCCACCCGCCGGCAGGCCGCGGCCGGCCGGGGGAAACGGGCCGCAAGGTTCGTTCCCTGAGACGCGCGTGGTCGAAGAGCCGCAAAATCGTACCGCGTTCCGGGACCCGGAGCACGCCCGCAGGCGCGGATCGTGCGGGATGCAACGCGCCGGGGGCCGCGAGGCCCGTCCCGACCTCCGGCGCGGGTCCGCCCGGGGCGGGACGCCGGGCGCGGCCGGCGCGGGAGCCGTGCGCGTGGCCCGGGTCGCCGGGAACCTCAGTCGCCGAAGCAGATCCCCAGGTCGCGGGCCGACTCCATCGTGTCGCTGTCGAGTGGCACGGTCTTCATGCGGCTCACCACCGCCGCGAGCGGCTCGTAGCGCACCGTCGGCGGGGCGAGCGAGACCATGACCGAGGACAGCCCGAGCTCGAGCGCGCGCACCGCCGCGGCGCCGAAGCGCAGGGCGACGAGGCGGTCGAACGCCGTCGGCGAGCCGCCGCGGACGAGGTGCCCGAGGACGACCGAGCGCGACTCGCGGCCGGTGAGTCGCTCGAGCTCGTGCGCGACGCGGTCGGCGATGCCGCCGAGCTTCTCGGCCTGGCCCACGGCCTTGCCGAGCACCGACACGTCGCCGCCGACGGGCTTCGCGCCCTCGGCCACGAGGACGAGCGTGTACTGGCGGCCGCGCTTCTCGCGCTCGCCGATGAACGTCGCCACCTTCGCGAGGTCGAACGGGATCTCGGGGATCAGGATCACGTGCGCGTTGCCCGCGATTCCCGAGTGGAGCGCGATCCAGCCGGCGTAGCGGCCCATCACCTCGACGACCATGATGCGCCGGTGCGAGGTGGCCGTCGTGTGCAGCCGGTCGAGGCACTCCGTGGCGAACGAGACGGCCGAGTCGAAGCCGAACGTCATGTGCGTGCGGTCGAGGTCGTTGTCGATGGTCTTGGGCACGCCGATGACGCGCAGGCCCTTCGTGGCGAGCCGGTGTCCGATCGCGAGCGATCCGTCGCCCCCCACGGTGACCAGCGCGTCGAGGCCGGCGTCCTGGAAGCGCTGCACGAGCTCGTCCGTGCGGTCCACTTCCTTCCACGAACCGTCGGGCTGCTGGACGGGGAACGCCATCGGGTTGCCGCGGTTCGTGGTGCCGAGGATCGTGCCGCCGAGGTGCATGATGCCCGCGACCGTCCGCCGCGTGAGCGGCACCACTCCGCCGTCCGGGAACGCGTCGGGATCGAGCAGGCCGTTGTAGCCGTCGCGGATGCCCCAGCACTCCCAGCCGTGCTTCAGGGCCGAGACCGTGACGGCGCGGATGACGGCGTTGAGGCCGGGCGCGTCGCCGCCGCCCGTGCTGATGGCGATCTTGCGGATGGGTGTCACGGATAGGAGCCCTCTCCCGCGCCGCCGGCGAAGCCGGCCGGCGAATTGCCGCTCTCAGGTTTCGACAGGACGGCCGGGGTGCTGAAGCCCGCGGCCGGTGTGCCCGGAGACCTTCGCCGGAATCGGGCCGGGACGCCACCGGCCGGCGAATGGTCCGCCGTGAATGCCGGCGGGTGCGCTAGACTTTCGCCCGCTCCACGCGCGCCCCCGAAGCGCCAGGACCCGTTTCCGACAAGACATCGCGCTGGCCGG
>CAZPVG010000015.1:31560-77800 GCA_964589945.1 uncultured bacterium | reverse complement strand
GTTCGTGCGCTGGACCATCGAGAAGGAATACGCGGCCGTCCAGCCGCGCCTGCCCGACGGCGAGCGCGAGGAGTTCGCCGCCTACTACAAGCGGCTGCCCTCCCCGGGAGACGAGGCGCGCATCCGGCGCTACCTGCGCGGCTTCTGGCGCAGCGAGGCGGGCTGGACCGCCCGCTGGATCGTCGGTCGCGCGCGCGCGATCGGCGGGCGGCCGAGCGTCATGGACGCGGGCTCGGGCTTCGGTACGTACTCGATGCTCTACGCCGCCGCCGGGGCCGACGTGACGGGAGCCGACCTGCGCCCGGACCGGCTCGACGCTGCGCAGAAACGGCTCGAGTTCCATCGTGAGATCACCGGGCAGTCGTTGCCCGTGCGCTACGTGCGGGCCGACCTCACGCGCGACTGGGATTCCGACTACGACCTCGTGTGGGTGTACAACGCGCTCTCGCACATCGACCCGCTCGAGGGCTTCCTCGCGCAGGTGCGCGGGCGCCTGAAACCGGGCGGCGTGCTCGTCGTCGGCGACATCAACGGTGCCCATCCGGAGCACCTCGCACGGCTCGAGCGGTTGCGCGGCAGCAGCCAGGTGCACCAGGAGTACGTCGCGCCCGACGGCCAGCGGTACGCCTATGCCGTCGAACGGCCGTTCCCGCCCCGCGAGATCCGCGGGATCTTCGCCGCGAACGGACTTCGCCTGGTGCACCACGAGCTCTACTGGGGCGGCCTCGGCGCCCTGCCCGGGCCGGTCTACGAGGGCCTGCTGCGCCCGCTGCAGCGCGCCTGGTGGCTGGGCCACGGTTTCGCGCGCCGGCAGCTCGTCGTCGCCGCGGCGGCCTGAACGGGGAGGACCGCCCGGACGATGCGCGTGCTGTTCGTGACGCAGTACTTTCCGCCCGAGACGGGCGCGGCGCCCGCGCGCGCCCTGCACTTCGCGCGCGCGCTCGCGCGTGCCGGCCACGAGGTGCGCGTGCTCACGGGACTGCCGAACCATCCCTCGGGCGAGGTTCGGCAGGAGTACCGCGGTGTGCGCCGCCGCAGCGAGCGGCACGAAGGTGTCGCGATCGAGCGCGTGTGGCTGTATGCGACGCCCCGCAAGACACCGCTCACGCGGCTGTGGAACCACCTGAGCTTCGCGCTCGCGGCCCTGCCGGTCGCGCTCTCCGGGCCGCGACCCGACGTCGTGCTCGCGACCACGCCGCCGCTCTTCCTGGGGCTCACCGCCTGGCTGGCGGCGCGCCGTCACGGCGCGGCGCTCGTCAACGACTGCCGCGACGACTGGCCTCACGCCGCGATCGCCCTCGGCGAGATGCGGCCCGGCCTCGTGGCCCGGGTGCTCGACGGCGTGTCGCGCTTCTTCCAGTGGCGCAGCGCCCGGATCCTGGTCGTGACGCCGGGCATGGAGCGCCAGCTCGCGGGCCGCGGGTTCGAGCCGCACCGCCTCGTGTTCCTGCCGAACGGTGCCGACACCGACCTGTTCCGCCCTCCGGCGGCCCGCATCCGGGGCGACGGCCGTCCGTTCACCGTGCTCTATGCCGGCACGCACGGTCTCGTCCACGGCATGGACGCGCTGCTCGACGCGGCGGAGCTCCTGCGCGGTGAGAACGTGCGGTTCCGGCTCGTCGGCGACGGGGTGGCGAAGGAGGCGCTGCAGCGCCGCGCGGCCGAGCGCGGGCTCGACCACGTCACGTTCGAGCCGAGCGTGGCCCCCGCGGACCTCGTGCCGCTGCTCCATGCGGCCGACGTGGCGGTCGCCACGACGCGCGCCGGCGCGTTCGCCGGCGAGACCATCCCGGTGAAGCTGTTCGACTACCTCGCCTGCGGCTGCCCGGTCGTGGCCGCGGTCGGGGGCGACGCCGCCGGCGTGGTGGAGGCTTCGGGGGGCGGGCTCGTCGTCGAGCCCGAGAACGGGGCTGCGATCGCCGGCGCCGTGCGGGCGGTGCGCGACGACCCGGCCCTGGCGGACCGGCTCGCGTCCGCGGGGCCGGCCTACGTCGAGGGCCGGCACTCGCGGCGCGCGCTCGGCGAGCGCCTGGTCGCCGTGCTGGCCGCGGCCCACCTCGAGCGGCACGGCCGGGGCGTCGTGCCCCTGCCCCGCGGGGCGTACGCCTTCTTCAAGCGGCTCGCGGACGTCCTGCTCGCCGGGGCGGGCTTGCTGGTCACCTGGCCGATCCTGCTCGCCGTCGCCGTCGCGATCCGGCTCGAGACGCCGGGGCCGGCGCTCTTCCGGCAGCGCCGCGTCGGCCGGGGCTCCTCGGAGTTCGTCCTCGTCAAGTTCCGCAGCATGGCCGTGGGCACCCCCGACCTGGCGACCCACCTCGTCGGGCCCGGCCACGTCACCGTGACGCGGGTGGGAGCGTTCATCCGCCGGACGAGCCTGGACGAGCTGCCGCAACTGTGGAACATCCTGAAGGGCGACATGACGCTGGTCGGGCCGCGCCCGGCGTTGTACAACCAGCACGATCTGGTCGCGCTGCGACAGGCGGCCGGAGTCGACGCCCTGAGGCCCGGGCTGACGGGGTGGGCGCAGGTCAACGGCCGCGACGAGATCCCCATGGAGCGCAAGGTGGCCTACGACCGCGAATACCTCGAGCGCCTCTCCCCCGGCTTCGACGCCGCGATCCTGGCCCGGACGGCCACCACCCTGTTCACCATGCGGGGCATCCGGTGAGCGCGCCCGTCGAGTCGGTCCGTCCTGCCGCCGGCCGTGCCGGCACCTGGGCGCAGGCGATCGTGCTGGCCGTGCTCGTCGCCCTGGCGTGGCACCGCACGTTCGCGATGCTCTGGCAGACGTGGGCGACGAACGACAACTACTCGCACGGTCCGCTCGTGCCCGCGGTCTCGCTCGTGCTCGTGTGGCTGCGCCGCGAGCGGCTGCGCTCGCTCGCCGTCCGCCCCGAGGCGTGGGGGCTCGCGCTCGTCGCGCTCGGCGGGCTGATGCAGGTGCTCGGCACGCGCGGCGACGTGTTCGCGCTGCAGGGGTGGGCGCTCCTGCCGCTGCTCTATGGGCTCTCGATCGCCTTCCTCGGCCGGGCCATCACGCGGCAGCTCGCGTTGCCGATCGGCTACCTGGGCTTCATGCTCACGTTCCCGCCGATCGTCATGAATACGCTGAGCTTCGCGCTCAAGGAGATGTCGGTGGGCGCTTCGGTGGCCGCGGCGAAGGCCCTCGGCGTGTCGCTGCAGCGCGACGGCATGTCGCTGATCCTGCACACGGGCGTGCTGCGGGTCGAGAACCCCTGCAGCGGCCTGCGCTCGCTGCTCGCCCTGCTCGCGACGGGGACGCTGTTCGCCTACTTCCAGCGGGGCGGCGCCCTGCGGCGGGCGGCGATCCTGCTCGCCGTGCCGCCCATCGCCATCCTCGGGAACGCGGCGCGGCTGCTGCTGGTCATCGTCGCCGCCGACCGGCGAGGCGTGGTCTGGGCCTCCAGCACGTTCCACGACATGACGGGCTACGTCGTCTACGGCATCGCGCTCGGTCTCCTGCTGGGGCTGCGCTCGCTGCTCACGCCGAAGGAGCCGCGGGAGGGCAGCACGTGAAGACGTTCGCCGCCGCCGTACTGATCCTCGCCTCGACCGCGGTCGTGGTGCTGCTCACGCCCCCGATCGACCTCGCCGCCGGGCACGGCATCCTGCGCGCCGTGCCGCACACCTTCGCGGACTGGCAGGGCGTCGATTCGTCGTTCGGGGACGAGGTCGTCGAGGACCTCCGGGCGGACGACATGATCATCCGGCGCTACGTGGACGGGGAGAGGTCGGTCTGGCTGTGCGTCGTCTACCACCAGAACCGCCGGTACGGGGCGCACGACCCGCAGCTCTGCTACACGTCGCAGGGCTATTCGATCGGCCGCACGGGCCACGCCCGCGTGGACGACGGCACGGAGCGCGGGCTCGAGGTGAACACGTTCCTCGCCGAGGACGGCGACCAGCAGCGGCTCGTCTGGTACTGGTGGACCACGCGCGGGCTTTCCACCGCGGACGCCGGTGCGATCCGCTCGCGCATGGCGACCCTCGGGATGCTGGACAATCGGTCCTGGGGAGCCTTCGTCCGCGTCTCGTCGGTGATCCGCGACGACGGCATCGAGGGGGCGACGGCCCGCGTGCGCGAGTTCTCGTCGATCGTCGCGAGGGACCTGCCGGGCGTGTTCGCGAGGGCCGACTCGGCGCAGACGGCGGGGCCGTGACTCCGTCCGAGCAGGTCGCCTTCGGCTGGCAGTGCCTGCTCGAGGCGTTCCGCGCCCTGCGGACGCCCGCGCTGTGGGGCGCCTGGGCGGCGCTCTTCGGCCTTCACGCGCTCGCGGTGGGCGCGTTCGCCTGGGGGGCCCACCCGGCGCTCTCGTGGTTCATGGCCCCGCTGCTGCACGGGCTCGAGGGCGACGCGGCGCTCCGCTACCCGCAGCTGTTCCACCGGCTGCCTTCCCTCGCGCGAGACGCCGGGCTGCTGCTCGGCGCCGTTGCACTCCCCGTCGTGGCCGGAGTCTGGACCCGTCTGTACGAAAGGCGCTTCCGCCTCGCGCGCGCGCACGCGGGGCACGCCTGGGCGGAGGCGCTGGGGCGTTCCGGATCGCTGATCCTCGCCATGCTCCCCGTGGCGCTCTTCGCTCTCGGGCTGCAGGCGGCGCTGCACAACCTCGACCTCGTGCGCGTCTCGAGACTGACCCGGGCACTGGCGCCCGCGGCGGCCGATGCGGCGCTGCTGTTCGTCCGCATCACGTGCGCCTACGCCGCGGCGTTGGTCGTGCTCGGGCGCCGCTCGGGACCGGCCGCCCTGCGCGACCTGCCGGCCACCTGGCGGCACGGGTTCGTGCCCGCGGCCGTCGCGATGCTCCTGCTCGTGCCCGTCGCCCTGGCCGGTTCCGCCCTCGTCGGCGCCTCCGGCAGCCTCGCGGCGCGCGTGCCCGAATGGACCGCCGCGGCGATCCTCGTGCGCTCGGGACTGGGGGCGCTGCTCGCCATGCTGGTCGCCGGCGCGGTCACGCTCGCGTGGATCGAGGGCGCCGGCGACCCGGAGGCGCGCCGGTGAGGCGGGCGCTGCTCGCGGTGCTACTCGTGCTGCCGCTCGTCGGTTGCGGCGACCCGGACCTCTGGGCCCGCTGGCGGGCCGACCGCGCGATGTTCCACGCGAACCGCCTGGCCGAGGCGGCGCTCGCCCGCGGCGCCCCGGCGACGGCGCGCGGGCGGGCCGAGTCGGAGCTGCGGGCCGTCGAGCGCGCGTTTCCCGCCTCGCGCTGGGGCACGCCTCCGGCCAGCGGCCCGGCCCGCGACGTGGCGCTCACGGCGTCGCGCGCGGCGATGCTGCTCGCGCGCATCGCTGAGTCGGCGGGGGACGACGAGACCGCGCTCGAGCGCTGGCGCGAGGCGCGCGAACGCTGGGGGGCTCTCGAGGGCGTGCGCGTGGCCTCGCACGCCGGCGCGGCGCGGGTGCTGGAGCGCCTGGGCCGGGACGACGAGGTGCTGCAGGAGCAACTCGCCCTCGCCGGCTTCGATCCGCTCGGCGACCCGGACCGTCCGGACCCCTCGCCCGCCGTCCTCGCCGCCCCCACGGAGGCCGCGGAGGGGCTGCGGGCCGAAGGGCGCGCCGCCGAGGCCGAATCGGTGCTCGTCGCGGCCGAGCGACGCCTCGGGGCCGCGCTCGGGCGCGTGCCTCGCGCGAGCGCGCTCCCGGTGGCCACGGCGCTCGCCAGCGTGAGGGAAGCACTCGGCGACACCGGCGGGGCGCTGGCGGCGCTCCGGGCGACGCTGGACGGGCTGCGAGCCTGGCAGGTGCCCGGGCGGATGCTCGACATCGCCCGGTTCGCGTTCGAGGCCGGTGCGAGCGATTCGGCGATCGCCTACACGCGCTGGATCTGCGGCGTCACGAACCGCCGGGACGTCGTCGCACCGGCGCTGCTCCTGGCCGGCCGGGCTTGGGAGAAGCTCGGCCGGGCGGATTCTGCCTTCGCCGCCTACGACGGGCTCTTCGTGCGCTGGGCCGACCCCGGCCCCTTCGAGCCCGAGGCGCGGTTCCGCCGGGCGGTCCTGCTCGCGCACGACGGGCAGTGGGAGCGGGCCCGGGCCGACTTCGCCGCCCTCGCCGCCGCGGCCCCCGCGGACCCGTTCGCCTTCCAGGCCCCCCTCGAGGTCGTCCGGCACTACCTCGACCGCCACGAGTTCGACCTCGCCCGGCTCGAGGCGTCCAATGCACTGCAGCGGATCGCCTACCTCGCCTCGACGAACCGGGACCCGGCCGTCCAGCGGCTGGCCGGCCTGGCCCGGGGTCAACTGTTCCTCGACCTGGGGTACAACGCCCGGGCGGAGTCCTGCCTGGTGGACCTGTGGCGCCGTTTCCCCGAAGATTCCGCCACCGAGTCCGGAGCGCTCCGCGGCGCTGCGCTGGCGGAGCACCGGCCCGGGGGAGGTCCGGCCGCCGCCGCGATCTACGATTCGCTCGCACGGCACGCGGCCTTCGCGCCGGTGAGGCGTGAAGCCGCGCGCCGGCTCGCGGCTCTCGACGCGGCGGGGCAGGCCCCGGAGGGAGCGAATCGGCCATGACGTGGAACTTGGAATCCTCGCCGATCCAGGCGGCCGCCGTCGCGGCCAGCGCGATGCTGCTCGCCGCCATCGGCTTGTTCGGGCTGTTCCGCCGCGGGCAGTGGATGACGACGCTCCTGTTCGCGTCGGCGTTCCTCTCCCTGGCGGCGTTCCAGGCGGGCACGCTGGGCATGGTCAACGCCGTGGACGCCGCGCACGCCCGCACCTGGGCGACCTACCTCGCCCGCATCTCCGCGCTCGTCTCGTGGCTGTGGCTGACGCTGAGCGTCGTGCTCGGGCGGCCGGAGCCCCGCCTGCAGCTGCGGAACGCGGGCGCCTATCTCGTGCTCTCGCTCGTCGGCTGCGTCGTGCTCGCGGCGACCGCCGGCACGCCGTTCGCGGTCCGGGCGGTCAACGGGCACGGTCCGGAAGCGGTCGTCGTCTTCGGGCCGCTGGGCAAGGTCTTCCTCATGTACCTCGTCGTCGCGATGGTCGCGGTGCTCATGAATCTCGAGAGCATGCTCCGCGTCGCCCCGGCGAGCGGCCAGAAGCGCGTCCGCGCCCTGTTCCTGGCCATCCTCGTGCCCATCCTCACCGAGCTGCTCGTCGTCTCGGCGGGGCTGCTCTACGGCGGCCTGCGGGTCAGCTGGATGGTCGGCGCCGCGCCGGTCATCTTCGTGGCGGGTACGGTGGCCGCCCTGGCGCTTGCGCGACGGACGCTGTCCGACATGGACGTGCCGGTCGCGCGGCCGGTCATCTACTACTCGTCGGTGTCGCTGACGCTGGCCGGGGCGTTCATGCTCGGCGTGCTCGTGCTCAGTCGCCTCGTCCCCGTGCTGTCGTCCCAGTGGCGCTTCGGCGTGACGCTGGCCTTCCTCGCCTTCGTCGGCGGCGGCGGCCTGCTGCTGATGCTGAGCCCCGCGACCAGCCGCACGATCCGCCGATTCATCGACCGCAACTTCTACGCGAACCGGTACGACTACCGCCGGGAGTGGGAGCGTGTGACGACCTCGCTCGTGCCGACCGCGCGGCCGGAGGAGCTGGCGCGACAGATCGAGCTGCTGGTGCGCGGCGTCTTCGAAGCCGACCGCATCGCGCTGCACCTGCGCGAACCGGGCGGCGAGCTCTCCCTGCTGCACGGTCCCGAGGGGTGCGCGCCGGCCGTGCCCGCCGATCACCCGCTGCTGCTCCACCTCGCGAAGCGCCAGTTGCCGGTCGTGTTCCACGACATCGAAAAGGACCTCGACCTGCTGCCGGTGGTGGTCGAGAGCCGCGAGACGATCGAGGCCCTCCACGCGGCCGCCTGCGCGCCGCTATCGGTGGGCGACGAGGTGATCGGCCTGCTGTGGGTGTCCCGCAAGCGCGTGGACGAGGACTGGAGCTACGAGGACGTCGAGTTCCTCGCGTCGTTGTCGCGGCACGTCGCGTCGGTGCTGTGGTTCGCGCGCCAGACCGAGCAGCTCGTGGAGGCGCGCCAGCTCGAGTCGCTGAACCGGCTCTCGAGCTTCGTGCTGCACGACATCAAGAACCAGGTTTCGGGGCTCTCGCTCGTGGTCGAGAACGCGCGCCGCCACCTGGGCAACCCGGAGTTCGAGCGCGACGCCATGGCGGTCGTGGAACGGACCGTGGCGTCGCTTCGCGAGCTCATGAGCCAGGTCTCGGGGGTCGCCCGCACGCTCGACGTCCGGCCGGCCCCGTGCACGTCGCGCGAGATCGTGGACGACGCGCTCGCCGAGTCCGGCTTCGCCGCGGGCGCCGCGAGCGGGCTCCAGCTCTCGGTCGAGGTTCACGATGGCGAGCTCGTGGCCGACCGGCGTCTCCTCGTCCGGGTGCTGGTCAACCTCCTCGTGAACGCCCGTGAGGCGCTCGAGGGGCGGGGGCACGTGAGCCTCGAGGCGGGCGTGCGGCCCGACGGCGATTCCGGCGCCCGCTTCGAGATGGTGGTCACGGACGACGGGCGGGGCATGTCCGAGGAGTTCGTGCGTTCGCGGCTGTTCCGGCCGTTCTCGTCGACCAAGAAGAACGGGCTCGGCATCGGCCTCGCGCAGTGCCGCACGATCGTCGAGGCGCACGGCGGCCGCATCGAGGTCCGCACCCGGCCCGGGGCCGGCGCGACGTTCCGCGTCAGTATTCCGGCCGCGGGGATCCCGGCGGCGGCCGGGACGGGCGGCGGCGCCCCGGACCGGGGCTGAGGACCGTCATGGCGCTCGAGAAGATCCTGATCGTCGACGACGAGGATTCGATCCGGAACCAGCTGCGCTGGGGCCTGGCCGGGGAGTACGAGGTGCTCACGGCGGGCACCGCCTCCGAGGCGCGGCGCGTGCTGCAGGACGAGCGTCCGAGCGTCGTGACCCTCGATGTGACGCTCGGCCCGGCCGACGCCGGGCCGGAGGGGCTCGACCTGCTGGACGAGATCGTCGAGCGGCATCCGTTCACCAAGGTCGTCATGGTGACCGGGAGCGACAGCCGCGAGAACGCCCTGGCCGCGATCCGCCGGGGGGCCGTGGACTGGTACGCGAAGCCGATCCAGCTCGAGGAGCTTCGCGTCATCCTGCGCCGCGCCCTCCACATCCGGCACATCGAGCAGGCGCAGTCGCCGGACGCGCCGCCGTCGCGGAAGCGCTACCACCGCCTGGTCGGCGAGTCCGAGACCATGCGGCGCGTCTTCGGGCTGATCCAGCGCGTGGCCCCGACGGACGCGAACGTGCTCGTGGCGGGGGAGAACGGCACGGGCAAGGAGCTGGTCGCTCACGCGATCCACATGGCCAGCGGCCGGCGCGACGGGCCGTTCGTGCCCATCAACTGCGGCGCCATCCCGGAGCAGCTGCTCGAGAGCGAGCTGTTCGGCCACGAGCGCGGAGCGATCACGGACGCCGACCGGACGCGAGAGGGCAAGTTCGAGCTCGCCGAGAGCGGCACGCTGGTCCTCGACGAGATCGGCGAGCTGCCGACCCACCTGCAGGTCAAGCTGCTCCGCTTCCTGCAGGACCACATCGTCGAGCGCGTGGGCGGCCGCGAGCCGCTGCACGTGGACGCGAGGGTCGTGGCGGCGACGAACCGCGACCTGCAGGTCATGCGCTCGGAAGGCCGGTTCCGCGAGGACCTGTTCTACCGGCTCAGCGTCGTCAGCATCGTGGTGCCGCCCCTGCGCGAGCGCGGGGACGACCTGCGCCTGCTGTCCGAGTACTTCCTCGAGTTCTACGGGCGCCACCACAAGCGCCGGCTGCGCGGCTTCACGCAGGCGGCCCTGCGCGCGATGGCGGCGCATCGCTGGCCCGGGAACGTCCGCGAGCTCGAGAACCGCATCCAGCGCGCGGTGATCCTCGCGCAGGACGCTTACCTGCGCCCGGAAGACCTCGACCTCGCCCCGGCCGGGGACCCGCCGGCGGCGCTGCCCACGCTCCAGGACGCGCGCGACCGGGCCGACCGCGAGCTGGTGGTCGAGGCGCTCACGCGCAACGCCGGCAACGTCTCGCGCGCCGCGCGCGAGCTGGGCGTCAGCCGGCCCACGCTGCACGACCTCCTTCGCAAACACGGGCTCGAGGCCTCGCGTTTCCGGCGGCCGGAGCTGCCGGACGACGAGGACGACCCGGCGGAGTCTTGACGCTCGTGCGGCACGCCGATAGCGTGCGGTGCGCCGCGCTCCCGGAGAGACGCCGAAACCCCGCCCGGGAAGACCGGGCGGGGTTCGCGAAGTTCAAGGGGGGCTTCGTTCTCAGAGTCGCGGGCCGCACGCGAGATTCATCGAACTGGCCCCCCACTTCTTTCACTGCTCTAGACGCTGGGGGAGGGGAAAGGGTTCCGGGTTTTTTCCCGGGCCGACCGCCTCGCCCGACGCGCGCACTATCGCACGGGCCCGCCCGTGAAAAGGTTCTGGAAGTGTCACTTTACGGGCCCGAGTTCACGCAACTGAAAAACCGGCCGATGGAAAACGACCACTTGAGCCAGGGCTTCTTCCTCGCGATCGCGGGCAACATCGGGGTGGGCAAGACGGAGTTGACGAACCGGCTCAGCGCCGAGCTCGGCTGGCTCGCGTACTACGAGCCGGTCATCCAGAACCCCTACCTCGACCCGTTCTACCGGGACATGCCGAGGTGGAGCTTTCACCTGCAGATCTACTTCCTGAGCGAGCGGTTCAAGGCCCAGGTCGAGATCGGCCGCAGCTCGTTGCCGTTCATCCAGGACCGCACGATCTACGAGGACGCGGAGATCTTCGCGCGCACGCTGCACGACCAGGGCTCGATGACCGACGTGGACTACGAGAACTACACGTCGCTCTTCAGGGTCATGATCGACTTCCTGCGCAAGCCCGACGTGATCCTCTACCTGAAGGGCAGCCCGGAGACGCTGATGGGGCGCATTGCGCGGCGGGGGCGCGAGAGCGAGAAGGGGATCGGCATCGAGTACATCCGCCGGCTGAACGACGCCTACGAGGACTGGATGCGCCGGGCGTCGTCGGACACCGAGGTGCTCGTGATCGATACCGACCGCGTGCCGTTGCAGGGCGACACGCCCGCGTTCCGGGACCTCGTCGAGAAGCTCAAGCGGCGTTACCCGCCGCAGGCCGAGCTGCGCCTCGAGGGGCCCGGGAACTGACGGAACACGGCCGCGGCCGGCGTCAGCGCGTCGCGACCGCCGCCGAGCAGCGCGAGCAGAGTGCGGCACCCGCCCCCGTCCTCGCGACGTCGTCGCGGAACGTCCAGCAGCGGTCGCACTTCGGCATGTCCGTCCGCCGCGCCTCGACCGCCGGGGCCGATCCCGCCGCGCCGGCGCGCAGTTCCGCCTTCGCAACGATCAGGAACGAGGCGAGTTCTCCCGACCACGCCGAGAGCCGCTCGATCCACGCCGGGGCGGCCGTGATCGTCACCTCCGCCTCGGCGGTCGTCTTCATCGTGCCGGCGGCCCGAAGCGGCTCGATCGCCGCGTTCACCGCGTCGCGCACCTCGAGCAGGAACGTCCAGTCGTCGCTCCCGCGCCCCGGATCGCCGAGATCGCCCCACTCGGCGAAGTGGACGCTCTCGCACTCCTCGAGCAGGCCGGGGTGGTGCTGCCAGGCCTCCTCGGCCGTGTGCACGAGCGCGGGCGAGGACGCGAGCACGAGCCCGCGCAGCGCCCGCCACAGGACGGTCTGGGCCGAGCGCCGGGCCGGGTCGGCCGGGGGCAGGGTGTACAGGCGGTCCTTCGCGACGTCGAGGAAGACCGCCGAGAGGTCCACCGTGCACAGGTCCGCCAGCCCGTCCACGGCGCGGTGGAACAGCAGCGCCGACCAGTCGCGGCGCACGCGGTCGAGCCGGGCCGCGAGGTGGTCGGCGAACGCCCGGTCCACTCCCGTGAGCCGCTCGCGCGGCAGCCCCTGGGCCGGCCGGAAGTCGCTCAGGTTGCCGAGCAGGAAGCGGAACGTGTTCCGGACCTTGCGGTAGGCGTCGGCCACGCGCTGCAGGATCTCGTCGCCGACGCGCACGTCGCCGCGCCAGTCGGTCGCGAGTGCCCACCAGCGCACGACGTCGGCCCCGTGCTTCTGGATGAGCGTGAGCGGCGAGATGACGTTGCCGAGCGACTTGTGCATTGCACGGCCCTCGCCGTCGAGCACCCAGCCGTGCGTGCAGACGGCGGTGAACGGGGCGGCCTGCTCGACGGCGGCACCCACCATGAGCGAGGAGTTGAACCAGCCGCGGTGCTGGTCGGGGCCCTCGAAGTAGACGACTTCCGCCCGACCCTCGCGGGCGGCGTCCCACGCGGCCTTCAGCTCCGGGTGCGTGACCTGCACCGCGCGGTGCGTCGAGCCCGAGTCGAACCACACGTCCAGCACGTCGGTCTCGCGACGGAAGGGTCCCTTCGCGCCGCACTTCGGACAGGCGAATCCCGGTGGCAGGAAGTCCTCGAGCGGGCGCTCGTACCACGCGTCCGAGGTGTGCTCCCGGGTCCGCCCGGCCACGCGGCGGATCACGCGCGGATCGAGCGCGGGCTCGCCGCAGGCCTCGCAGTAGACGGCGGGAATGCCGACGCCCCAGGCGCGCTGGCGGGACAGGCACCAGTCGGGTCGGTTCTTCACGGCCTCGCGGATGCGGTTCTGGGAGCTGCCCGGATCCCAGCGCACGGCGCGCTCGATCAGCTCGACGCAGCGGTCGCGGTGGCCATCGTGGTCCACGATCATGAACCACTGGTCGGTGGCGCGGAAGATGACCGGCTTGTGGCAGCGCCAGCAGTGCGGGTACGAGTGCGTGAACGAGGACGCGTGCAGCAGCGTCCCGCGTCCGCGCAGCCACTCGACGATCGCGTCGTTCACGTCGAGCACGCTGCGTCCCGCGAACTCGGCCACCTCGTCGGTGAAGCGACCCGCTTCGTCCACGGGGCAGGAGATGCCGAGCCCGGTGCGCGCCCCCACGACGAAGTCCTCGGCGCCGTGCCCCGGGGCGGTGTGCACGATGCCGGTGCCGTCCTCCATGCTCACGTACGGCGTGCCGTCCACCGCGCGCGAGTCATTGCCGAAGGGCGCCTCGAAGATCGAGTCCACGAGATCGGCCCCCTTCAGGGTGGCAAGCACCTCGTGCCCGCCGCCCAGCAGCTCCGAGAACGGGGCGAGGCGCGCGGAGGCCACGATCATCTCCCGCCCGTCGAGGCGGACGACCGAGTACTCCGCCTTCGGATCCACCATCAGCCCGAGGTTGGCCGGCAGCGTCCAGGGCGTGGTCGTCCACGCCACGGCGCTGGCGCCGGGCCAGCGCGCGAGGGCGCCGGTCGCGTCCCGCCGCAGGGGGAAGGGCACGTAGATCGATGGCGAGGGCGAGTCCTGGTACTCGATCTCCGCCATCGCGAGCGCCGTGCGATCGGTCGGGCACCAGTGGATCGAGCGCTTGCCCCGCTGCACGAAGCCGCGCTCCGTCAGCGTCGCGAACGTCTCGAGGATCTCGGCCTCGAACTCCGGGGCCATGGTGAGGTAGGGGCGCTCCCAGTCGCCCCAGCAGCCGAGCCGCACGAACTCGTCGCGCTGGATCGCGATCCACTTCGTCGCGTACTCGCGGCAGCCGCGACGCAGCTGGAGGCGGTCCGGGTGGATCTTCTTCCGGGCGAACTCGCGGCCCACCTGCATCTCGATGGGCATGCCGTGGTTGTCCCAGCCGGGCACGTAGGGCGAGTCGAAGCCCGCGAGCGTCGCCTGGCGGACGGCGGCGTCCTTCCAGATCTTGTTCGCGGCGGTGCCCATGTGGATGTGGTTGTTCGAGTACGGCGGGCCGTCGTGGAGCAGCCACACGGGGCGCCCGGCGCGCCGGCGCCGCAGCTCGGCGTAGCGTGCCTTCTCCTTCCACTCCGCGATGCGCTGTGGCTCGCGCGTGGTGAGGTCGGCCTTCATCGGGAAGTCGGTGGCGGGCAGGTTCAACGTCTCCCGCCAGCCGGGCTTCCTGGGCTGCTCGGACATGGGCTCCTCCGTGCGACGGCCGAAAGACGAAAACGCCCCCACGGCGTTCGGACGCCGTCGGGGCGACGCAGGTCGCGGTACCACCCGACTTCACGCGCGTCTCGCGGCGCGCGCCTCGGCGGAGCCTCGCGGCTCCCGGCCCCGTGTCGGGGGGGCCCTCCGTCCGAGCCTACTGCGCCCGCGGGGCGGTTCGGTCGGCGGCTCGGGGGTGATCTTCGCCGCGCCAGCATGCGCCGGGCTCCCACCGCCCCCGGCTCGCTCGTGCCCTGCGCACGGCTACTCGTCCCCGTCTCAGCCTTGACTTCAGGGGCGGCACAATGCCACCGCGCTCGAACGAACGTCAAGCCCGCCGAGCGCTCCGCACGGCCGTTCAGCGAGCGGCGCCGCGCGGGCGCTTCGCGCGCGGCTTCGAGTCCGAGGCGCTGCGCGCGGGGGGGCGCTCGTCCGGCCCCGCGAGGTCGGCGAGGAGCACGCAGGCGTCACCGGTCGTCGGGTCGCCCGACAGGTGCCGGAGCGCCTTCGGGTGCGCGGCAGGCCGGGCCTCGCCGAAGCGTGCCTCGCACTCGCTCTGGTGCTCCTCCTCGCCGAGGGGGCCGTGCGGCGGCCCGATACCGGTCTGGTGCAGCCGCCTGACGTCGCGCGCCAGCTCGCTCCAGGAGACCTGTTCGCCGGGCGGCGCGTCGAACTCCTCCTCGGGAAGCAGGCCCGCCTCGATGAGCGAATCCCGGAGCCCGGCGGGCGCCGCATCGACGTTCACGCCCTCGGGCCGGACGGCGCGCGCGAGCATGGCCCACCAGACCTCCCGCGTGAGCGGCGTGGCCGCCCGCGCGCCGGTCGGCAGGAGCGCCTCGCCCCGCGCCCACTCGACGTAACGCGCCAGCGCGCCGCCGGTCGCCGGGGGATCGGCGAAGTGCGCCTCGGCGAACTCGACGGGGTCGGTGACGGGCGCGTTCTCCCACCGCTCGTCGGGCGACCTCGGCAGCCGCACTTCGAAGTGCAGGTGGGGCGTGGTCGCGCGGCCCGTGCGGCCCACGAGCCCCAGCGGGTCCCCCGCGCAGACGACCTCGCCCGCGTGAACGAACGCGCTCCCGCGCGCGAGGTGGGCGTACACCGTGTAGGCGAGCCGGTCGTCCTCGAGCCTGTGGGCCAGCACGACGTGCCCGCCGTAGCCGTTCCCGTTCGGGCGGTTGCGCACGAGCACGACGAGCCCGCTCGCCGCGGCGAAGACGGTGTCGCGACCGCGCCCGTCGGCGAGGTCGGCGCCCTGGTGCGTCACCCGCCCGCGCCGCGAGCGCTCGACGCCGCGCGTCATGTGGAAGGCGGGCTCGCCCGGGAATCGCGGCTGGCCGAGCTCGCGCGGGTCGCCCACGGGCAGCTGCCAGGCGCCGGCCGGGCCCCAGCGGCTCATCGCCGGGTCGTCGAGCGAGAGGACGCCCCCGAGCAGGAGGGGCAGGGGGGACCCCATCAGCACGAGCGCCAGGGTCAGGGCGATCAGCGGACGACCACCAGTCGGGCCGCGAGACTCCGCCCGGCGCGCACGAAGTAGAGGCCCGGCGCGAGTACCGCGGTGGTCCCGCGTCCGAACTCGGCGCGGCCGCCGCTCGCGTCGGCGATCGTGGTCGCGATCCGCCGGCCGGCCGCGTCGAACATCTCGACGTGAGCGGAAGGCGCCAGCGCGGGGCTCAGCACCACGAGCGCGTGGCCGGCGCGCAGGGGGTTCGGGGCGCAGGAGATCGCTCGCGGACGCGGACGCGGGAGGTCGTCCACCGCCACGGCCGCGGTGCCGTCGGCGCGGCGGCGCCGCGAGTACGGCGTGTAGCTTCCGTCGTAGTTCGTGTAGAGCACGCTCACGCCACCGTTGGAGACGGCCAGCACGGCCGCCCGCATCACGGTGCCCCGCTCGGGATCCGAGACGTCGGTGGAGCGGAAGTCCCAGCCCCGTCCGGGCACGAAGTGACGATAGCGCACCTTGAGACCGAGCGGGGTGCCGAGCTCGAAGATGACGTGCCGGCCGCCGTAGGGATCCAGCGTGATCCCCGGGTTCTGGAGCGTCTGGGCGGAGGCCTCCAGCACCGTGTCACGGGGCGAGAACGCGCCGGTCGCGGGACGGGACATGTAGTGCAGCTCGTTCGCCCCGGAGGCGCTCTGCTGCCACACCGCGTGGGCGGTGCCGTCGTCGTCCACGGCCACGTCCACCGACGCCTGCTGCATCGTCACGTTCGAGGTGTAGCGCTCCTTGGGCCCGAGCCCCGAATCGGGCGAGAAGCGCGCGAACATGATCGCGAACTGGCCCGTCCGCCGGTCCGGCCACAGGAGCCAGGCCCGTCCCGAGGGCGCGGCCGCCAGCACCGGCGCGGTCGGCGCATCGAGCGAGTCGGTGACGCTCGCCGCGGTACCGAACGGGGAGGCCCAGTGGAACGCCATGAACTTCAGGGTCGCCTGCGTCGTGCCCTGCTCGAGCCAGGCGAGGAAGATGCGGCCCTTCGCGTCGGCCGCGATGGTCGGGGCCGTGCACGAGATCGTGGACGCGGTCATGGCGCGCTCGGGCGACCACACGCCCCCGATGCGCAGCCGGAGCCAGATCTGGTACGTGCCGCTGCGGCGGTCGGCCCAGGCCACGGCGAGGTCGCCCCCGGGAAGCGACGCGAGCGTCGGCTGGATCGCGCCCAGGCTGCTCGAGGACACCGTCTCGGGCGCGCCCCAGTCGCCGCTGAACGAACGCGTCCGCAGCAGGACCTGCGCGACGCCCGAGCGGTTGTCCGAGAACACCTCGTACTCCTGCCCCTCCGGCGTGACGAAGGCGTGATGGCTCCGGCCCGGGTCGGGAATCGGCGAGAAGCCCGGGTCGGGATCCTGCTTCGGATCCTCCCACCCGGTCGCGCGGACGCGGAAGAAGGCGCTCGCCCCGCCGGGCAGCAGGGAGACGTCCTCGAGGGCGAGGTTCGTCACCGCGCCGGAGATGCTGCGCAGCGACGGCGACGTGTCGTCGTCGAGATGCGTCACGCCCAACGCCCCGGGCAGCGGGTCGCTGGAGTCACCGCGGTTGCGTCCCGACATGAGGTCGCCGTCGCCGTCGCCCTCGACGAGCCTCAGCCCGGGCGTGAGTCCGGCGTTCACGCGGTTCGAGGACAGCCGTGCCCCGATCGCCGCGTCGTCCACCTGGTAGACGACCAGCCCGCGGTTCGGGAGATTGCGGTCGAAGCCCGCCTGCTCTCGGCTCTCGACGAGGAAGTGCTCGGGGTCCGGCTCGCCCTGGTACGAGAACTCGACGACGTGGCCCCCGTCCACGACCGGCGTCAGGGCAAGCGTCGAGTCGGTGGTCGGGCGGTCCGCGCTGGTCCATCCCAGGTAGAGCGACGGCCACGCGCCCGGGTGGACCGGGTACTCGGGCGAGTGCCCGTCGCCGCCGTAGGCGCCCGTGGACATGAGCGACCAGTTGCCCGGGCCGACGTTGGCCGCGCCGCCGAGCGAGGAGGTGTCGTAGAGGTCGGGCAGCCCCAGCGCGTGCCCGAACTCGTGGCAGTAGACGCCGATCTCGCTGAGGTTGCCGGGATGGAAGCCGGAGATCTCGGGCAGGATCGAGAAGCGGTCCACGCGCACCTTCAGCGTCAGTGCGCCGTTCACCACGTCGTCCGTCTCGAGGACGCCGCCGAAGCTCCAGCCGTATCCCATCCGCGCGGTGTTCGAGTAGAAGTTGCGCCGGTTCCCGGTCAGCTCCGCCCCGAGACCCGCGTGCACGATCCAGAGCATGTCCACGAAGCCGTCACCATCGCGGTCGTACCGGTTCCAGTCCACGAGCGAGTCGACCGCCCGGACGGCGTCGCGCACCAGGCCCCAGTTGTTGTTCGGGGTCGCCAGCACGTTCAGCCCGTACGAGTCGTACGTGTAGTAGTTCTCGGGATTGGGCAGCGTGACGGCCGCCACCACCTCGCCGCGCACCCGGAGCCGACCGAGCGAGGCCCAGTCGTAGTAGTCCACCATGGAGCCCGTCGCGGTGGCGTGGGTCGTGTCGAAGATCGCGTACTGGAGGGCGGCGGGGCCGTACTTCAGCGTGCTGTCGGCGAACCCGACCATGATGACGGGGACGAGCCAGTCCGTCTGGGCCGTACCGACCGCGCTCACCCCGAGCTCCGGCCGGGGTGGCACGTCGAACAGGCCGGCGCTCGCCGCATCACGGACTTGCGCGGGAAGGACGCCGCTCACAGGCGGAGGCATCGAGCGGGCCGGGCGGGGGGCCTGCAGGAGAAGAGCGCCCGCCAGGAGGATCGGGACAACGGATGGGACTCGGATTCGAGGCACGATCTCTCGATGGAAATGGTCAGTTCGGGATCGGCCCGGTCGCACCCAATTGCCTCCGGGATCGGGCCCGCAGTCAAGGGACAATTTCGGGACGTCCTCGGCCGCCGCTCCTGTGCTAGCTTGCGCTCGGTGTCGCCTACCCGAATGGTCTCGAGTCCATGGCGGAGCGCCGTACTCGCCGCGCTCCTTCTTGCGGGCCTCCCGGCCGCCGCGCGCACCTGCGCCGCGGCCGACATGCAGCCGCTGCGGTCGTTCCAGCCCCCCTACTTCACGGCGGATGTCTCGGTGACGATCGACTCGACGGCGAAGTCGTCCGTCGAGGTCACGTTCACGCTGCCGTACGTCGAGCTGAACTGGAACAAGCTTCCCCGCGGCTACGCGGCGGGCGCCGGCTTCTCGATCGTCTTCGAACCGCGGGACCGCGAGCGCCTCTACGGGGACTCCTGGGAGAAGCGGATCCTGGTGGACAGCTTCCAGGAGACCCGGAACATCCGCAACCAGCTCGTAGCGCATCGCACCTTCCAGATTCCGCCCGGGCGATACAAGGTCCGCGCCCGGGTTCGTGACGTCAGCACCCAGATCGAGTCCGAGGCCACCGACGTTCTCCAGATCGAGGACCTCGCGAAGGTCCCCGTGGGCTTCTCGGACCTCGTGCTCGGCCTGAGAGATTCCGCTTCCTCGCAGTTCGTGCCGGTGACGAGCCGCCGCTTCGGCGACGGCGCCGCCGGCCTCGCCGTCCGCGCCGTCCTTCTCGACCGCCGGCCCGGCGTCTGGCCGCGCGAGGCGAAGCTGCACTGGGCGGTCGAGGAGACCGGTGGCGACGTGGCACAGCAGGGCGACACGACCGTCGTCCTGCGGCGGCCCGTCGAGAACATCGAGCTCCGCCCGCGGCTCGACGAGCTGTTCATCGGCGACTACGTCTTCGAGCTCGAGCTGGTCGCGGGCAAGTCCCGCTGGCGCACGACCCGCTCCTTCGAGGTCCAGCAGAGCGGACCGCCGAAGGGCAAGGAGTACACGCTCATGCTCGAGGCGCTCTCCTACATCGCGGAGCCCTCCGAGATCGAGGCGATGCGGAAGGTCCCGCCGGACGGCCAGGCCGAGGCCTGGGAGAAGTTCTGGAAGCGGCGCGATCCCACGCCCGACACGCCCGTCAACGAGAACCTGATCGAGTTCTACCGCAGGCTCCGGTACGCCTCGAGCCACTTCACCGGCATGGGGCCCGGGTGGCGCTCCGACATGGGCCGCATCTACATCCGGTACGGCCCGCCCGACCAGGTCGAGAACCAGCCGGGCAGCGCGACCTCTCCGACCGTGGAGATCTGGTACTACCACCGGCCCTACCACCGCTTCGTGTTCGTGGATCGCGAGGGCTTCGGCCGGTTCACGCTCCTCAACTACGGCGCGGAATGACGCCGCCCCTCGGCGTGGTCTGCCTCCCGGCGCTCGACCTGCGCGTACGGCCCGACCACCGCGCCGAGATGGGATCGCAGCTCCTGCTCGGGGAAACGGTCCGCCTCGGGGCCGCGCGCGATGGCTGGCGCCGGGTCACCGGCCTCGCCGACGAGTACGGCGGCTGGGCCCGCGCCTGGGGGATCGTGGATGCCACGCGCACGCGGGCCGCCGCCTGGCGCCGGCGCGCGACCGCGCGGATCGTCGCGCCGCTCGCGGTCCTCCGGGGGCGCCCCGCGGGGGGGATCGGGGTCGGCCCGATCTTCTTCGGCTCGCGCGCCATCCCGGGGAAGATCTCGCGCGGCTGGGTCCGGCTCGAGTTGCCCGACGCGCGGTTCGGCTGGATCGAGCGCGCGGCGCTGGCGCTCCCCGGCGACGCCCGGCCGACCGTCACCGACCGGGTCACGAGCCTGCTCGGGGCGCCCTACCTGTGGGGCGGGCGGACACCCGCCGGCTACGACTGCTCGGCGTTCGTGCAGCAGGTCCTGCTCGAGCAGGGCATCCCGCTGCCGCGCGACGCGGCCGAGCAGCACCGGGCCTGCCGGCCGCTGCGCGGCTCGGAGTCCCCACGCCCCGGGGACCTCGTCTTCTTCGAGGACCGCCCCGGCCGGGTCGCTCACGTGGGCCTTTCTCTGGCGGGCGGAGTCTTCGCCCATGCGCGGGGACGGGTCGTCCTGGGCTCGCTCGAGCCCGGAAACGACCTGTACGACAGCGAGTTGGCTTTGCAGGCCATTGGCTGGTACCGACCGAGGCCGGGGCGTCGCCGCGAATCCGGTCTCACTTAGGCGCTGTTCTGAGCACTTGACAGCGTCAGGGAGGGCTCCATAACGTGCCGCCCGGGCGAGTGCCAGGATCCTTCACCAGAAGGGTTCGGCTGGGCTTTTCTTCGTGGCTCCATCACAGGGATTGCGATGGGGCTTTTGGCATGTCGGGACATTCGTCGTTAGGACGGCTGCGAAAGGAGGTGGGGCACGGACCAACCCCGAGTTGGCCAGCTGGCCGACCCCTAGGCTAGGTGGTGCCAAAGTGGCTTCGTAGCTCTGACCTCAATCGCGCAAGGAGGCTTCAACACATGATGCATTCGTTCAAGCGTTTCATCGTCGTCGCAGCGGTGGCGAGCATGGTGCCCGCGATCGCCTTCGCGTCGACGGCCCGGATGACCGGTCTGGGCATCCCCGGCGACTACACGAAGGACTTCACCAACATGTTCACGTACATCTCGTCCGTGAACTCGGTCGGCAACCTCGTCTACGCGGACGCCGGCACGTACTTCAACTCGACGTCGGCCTACGACCAGGCCATGGGCGCGGTGCTGCCGAACCTGTTCGACGGCCGGGCCGGCGTGTGGGCGATCCACATGCGCCGCTACCACCCGGCGCTCGGCCAGTCGTGGTGGGGCGCTCCGGTGGCCCCGGGCTACCCCTTCTACAACAACTATTACAACCTGATCTTCGACCCGAACCAGAACACGATGGACGCGGAATCCTTCGACCTCATGTGGGGGCACCGCATGGGCTCGGCCAACCTCGCCCTGCGCCTGAACCGCCAGTTCTTCTCGTATGACAACGGGACGACGACGGTCGAGGGCAACGGCAACAACGGCCGCAACATCATGGGCTTCGGTGCCGGTGTCGGGTTCGACATGAGCCCGAACACGTCGGTCGAGATCGGTGGCCAGTACCAGAGCCGCACGTTCGACAACGGCGCGACGCCGGCCACGACCGAGGACGGCGGGACCGCCTACCTCGTCGCGGCTCGCGCCTGGATGAAGTCGGACGCCAACGTGACGTACGTCCCGGTCCTGAAGCTGTGGCAGATCGACCAGTCCTACACGAACGGAACGACGTCCACGACGGACAAGCTGAGCGGCTGGCAGGCGGGCATCGCGGGCAACTGGGCCGTGGGCCACGACGACCTGTTCGTCCTCGGCGGCCAGATCGCCGGCAACAAGGACGACATGGGCGACATCGAGGCCACCGAGACGCTCATGCCGAACCTGTTCATGGCGCTCGAGACGCACCTGAACCCGTGGCTCACCTTCCGCGCCGGCGCGCAGCAGTCGGTGTTCGCGACCTACAAGGTCAAGGACTCCTCGCCGGGTGGCGTGACCACGAAGGAGAAGGCCAGCGACTTCACGTGGATGATGGGCACGACGATCAAGATGGGGAACGTCCAGTTCGACGCCGTTCTCGACCCGGGCTTCCTCAACAACCCGTTCGCCCAGCTGCTGGGCGGCACGAACGCCGTGTACGAGGGCCAGTACTACTTGCTCGACGGTGCGAACCGCGCGCAGGGCGGCCCGGGCTACGCGACGGTGTTCCCGCAGGTCAGCCTGACCTACACCTGGTGAGACGACCCGTCCATCCGGACAGTGGAAGCGGGGGCGCCCAGTCGGGCGCCCCCGCTCTTCATTCCCCCTCTGCGAACCCGGCCTCGCGAAGCCCGCTCGCCCCGCCCCGGGGCGGCGGGAGGGCCCGCCTCCGGCGCCCCTGCCGGGCGTGAACCTCGTTGACAGAACCTGACATCTGGCCCTAGCTTCCAGCCACGGGTTCTGCTCCGAGCGGTTCACAACGCCACCGGATGGCGTTCCCCTCGACCCACCGAGGGGAGCCGGAGGGTCTGAATGATTCTAGCGGTGCACCCCCCGATTTCCCGATCCCCCTTCATCTCGTACGGCCGCCGCGGCGTGACGGATTTCGTCCTGCACGGCGGTATTCGCGTCGCATGAAAGGAGAACAGCCCATGCCTCGAAGCTTCTTGTGGGCCATCCGGCTGTCGGTTCTCGCCCTCGCGGTGGCGGTGATTGCGCCCATCGCGCAGGCCGGTACGACCGGCAAGCTGTCGGGCCGCGTCGTGGACGAGAAGAAGGCGCCCCTCGCCGGGGTCAACGTCCGCATCGAGGGCCAGCGACTCGGGGCCATCACCGATGACCAGGGCAACTACTTCATCATCGGTATCCCCGCCGGGACCTACACGGTCCGCATGAACCTCGTCGGCTACGCGCCGTACGTGGCGGACAACGTCACGGTCTCGCCGGACTTCACCACGAACCTCGACGCCAGCATGCGCACCGAGGCGGTCCAGATCGGTGAGGTGCGCGTCGAGGCGACCCGGCCGCTTCTCCAGAAGGACGCGACGGGCACGACCCGGTTCATCTCGGCGGACCAGATCCAGGCGCTGCCGACCCGCGGCTACCGTGACGCGGCGGCCCAGCAGGCCGGCGTGGTCAACTTCGGCCGCCAGATCGACACCGAGGCGAACAACGGCAACACGCTGATCATCCGCGGCGGCCGGCCGAACGAGACCGCCTACTACGTGGACGGGTTCTCGCAGACGGACCCGCTGACCGGCAACGCGACGACGTCCATCAACAACGACGCCATCCAGGAAATCGTGATGCTGAACGGCGGCTTCAACGCCGAGTACGGCCGCATCATGTCGGGCGTCATCAACGTCGTCACGCGCGAGGGCGGGGACAAGTACTCGGGCAACTTCGAGGCCGTCACCGACAACTTCGCCGGCTACGGCAACAGCTACCTGGGCTCCAAGGTCTACGACTACAACGTGTACGACGCGTCGCTCGGCGGGCCGCTCGTGAAGGGCCGGAACTGGGGCACGTTCTACTACAGCGGCGAGCGCCGCTGGCAGGGTGACCGGTCGCCCAACGCCGCGTTCGACGGACCGCAGGCGAACAACTCCCTGAGCGGCTGGACCCACCAGGGCAAGCTGACCTTCCCGTTCGGCAAGAACATGGACCTGCGGCTCGGCGGCCTGTACTCGCTGGACAACTGGCGCCAGTACCTGAACACGTACCGCTTCGACCTCAACCACGCCCCGCGCTACAAGGACGTCAACGAGTCCTTCACGGGCCAGTTCACGCACACGCTGAGCAGCAAGACGTTCTACTCGCTCGGCGGCAGCTACTTCTATACGGAGCGCAAGCGCGGCGACGGCGTGTACTTCGACAACGTCGCGGCGTACAGCACGTACCCGCAGTCGAACCTCGTGACCGGCATTCCCTGGTTCTGGCCCGGGTTCACGGGCACGCCCGGCGATCCGCTCAGCGACGCCCTGGCGGCCGCTGCGCAGGGCACCGGCCACGTCTTCGACGACTACCTGCGGCGCGAGTCCTCGTACTACGCCGTGAAGGGCGACCTGACCAGCGAGTTCGCGCAGCACCACCAGGGCAAGCTCGGTTTCGAGGCCGACTGGCACACGCTGCGCTTCTACGACGCGTACTTCCCGGTCAGCCTCCCGTCGACCTCCGCGGACATCAACACCTACGGCTACGCCGCGGACGGCGTCACCCACGTGGACGGCGGCCGTGACGGTGCGCGCAAGCCGTTCACCGGTTCGTTCTACGTCCAGGACAAGTACGAGCGCTCCGGCGTCGTCGTGAACCTGGGCGTGCGCTACGACTTCATCAACACGAACACCCAGGCGCTGGTGAGTGAGAACACGCCGCTGGGCGGGAACACCTCGCTCGACAACACCGACCTCACCGGGAACAAGACCTACAGCCGCGTCAGCCCGCGTCTCGGAGTCGGCTTCCCCGTCACCGACAACACGGTGATGCACGTGAACTGGGGCCAGTTCTACCAGCAGCCGAACCTCCAGGACCTCTACGTCTCGTACCGGTTCCTCGAGCACAAGATCCGCACGGGCGGCTACTACGTCGGGTTCGGCAACCCGAACCTCAAGCCCGAGCAGACCACGGCCTACGAGGTCGGCATCGCCCACAAGCTGAGCGATTACGCCCGCCTCGACGTCACGGCCTACTACAAGGACGTGACCGACCTGGTCGAGGTCACGACGATCTCTTCGGTGCCGAACAACTTCGCGTCCTACCGCAACAAGGACTTCGCCACCATCAAGGGCATCGACCTCGGCTTCACGCTGCGCCGCGTCAACCACGTCGCCGCCTCGCTGAGCTACAGCCTCTCGTCCGCGGTCGGCACGGGGTCCGTCTCGAACACGCAGGCCAACATCGCGTGGACGGCCGCCCAGCCTCCGAAGCAGACGGCTCCGCTCGACTTCGACCAGCGCCACAAGGTGTCGATCAACCTCGACTACGCGCTGGCGCACGGCGAGGGCCCGATGTGGAACGGCCGGCACCCGCTCGGCAACACGAACTTCGACGTCCTCTACAACGTCGCGAGCGGCACCCCGTTCACGCCGACCAACGTCTACGACGAGGTCACGCTGGCGGCCGTCCAGACCAACCCCACGGGCCCGATCAACTCGATCTACGGCCCCTGGACCCAGAGCCTCGACTTCAAGGCGACGAAGACCTGGGCGCTCGGCCAGACGAACGTGGCCGCCTACGTCTGGGTGGTCAACGCGTTCGACACCAAGAACGTCCTGTCGGTGTTCACCGGGACCGGCTCCGCCGAGTCCACGAACTACCTGAACACCGACGACGGTCGGGCCGTCGCCGAGAATCTCGCGTCCCAGGGGATCGATCCCGCCCGGGCCTACGCACTGGCGCTCCAGAACCAGAACCTGTACGGCCAGCCTCGCATGGTGCGGTTCGGCTTCCGAATGGGCTTCTGACATGAATGACCGAGACGGATTCTCGAGGAGGAACCGCATGCGTCCCGTTCGACTTTTGCTGACCGCGGCCCTGGCCTGCATGGTGGCCGGCGTGTCCGTTACGCGAGCGTCGATTGACGGAAAGACGCCGCCGCTTCCCGTCGCCAAGAGGCTCTCGCCGACGGCGAGCCAGGCTCCGATCGTGGTCGCCGAACGGGAGGCCCACCGGACCGCCGGGCCCGCGGCGGCGAAGGACGTGGACAACTCGCAGCTCATCGACATCAACCAGATTGCGATGTACGTGACGAACACGGGCTCGTTCGCCTGGGACAAGACCACCGGCAATGCGGGCCTGGAATACCCGAAGGGCACGGCCAAGACGGCCGTCTTCGCGGCCGGCCTGTGGATGGCCGGTCGTGTCGGCGGGCAGACCCGGGTCGCGGTCTCCGAGTACTCGGACGAGTACGGGCCGGGCGCCATGGTCGGCACGGCCCCGGACGACCCGAACAAGGCCGAGTATCACGTTTACAAGCTCTACCGGACCTACACGGATGACGCTACGAGGGACGCGGCGCTCGCGGACTACAACGCGGGGGCGGTTCCCCACGGCGCGCCCGCGGTGACGGTGCAGTCGGACGGCTCGCTCGACATCCTCGGTGACGAAATGCTGTGGGCCGTCTACAACGACGCGGATCCCGTGAACCACACGAACCGCGCGGGCAGCACCGCGCCCATGGGCGTCGAGGTGCAGCAGACGACGTTCGCGTTCAACCGCCAGGGTGCGCTCGGCAGCACGGTGTTCATCCGTTACAAGCTGATCAACAAGGGCGGGAACACGATCGACAGCATGTACGTCTCGCAGTGGTCCGACCCGGACGACGGCTACGCCGGCGACGACCTGGACGGCTGCGACACGACGCTGAGCGTCGGTTACTGCTACAACGGGACGAACTTCGACAACATCTACGGCGCACAGGTCCCCGCGGTCGGCTACGACTTCTTCCAGGGCCCGAAGGTGGGCGGTGTGCCGCTGCCGATGACGTCCTTCAACAAGTACATCAACGGCACCGACCCCGATAACTACACGAAGACTTACAACCTCATGAAGGGTCTCCAGCAGGACGGCTCGCCGCTCATCAACCCGACGAACGGCCAGGTGACGACGTTCATGCTGAGCGGCGATCCCGTGCTCGGCTCGGGCTGGCTGGACACCAACCCGGCCGACCGGCGGCTCCAGTGTTCGAGCGGCCCCTTCACCATGGCTCCCGGGGACACGCAGGTCGTCACGACGGCCATCGTGATCGGCCAGAGCAAGAACCGGCTCGCCAGCATCTCGCTGATGAAGTTCTACGACTCGGAGGCGCAGGCGGCCTTCGACGCGGACTTCAGCCTCGCGGCGCCGCCGAACCAGCCCAACGTGACGGCGAACCCCATCAACGGCGGCGTGCGGCTCACGTGGGCCGTCAATTCGGAGAGCTACAACCAGCCGCCGTACGTGTGGGAAGGCTACGTCGTCTACCAGGGCGCGTCGGTCGCCGGGCCCTGGACGCGGCTCGGGACGTTCGACCGCGTGGACGGCATCACCACGGTGCTGGACAACGACTTCAACGAGGAGCAGGGACTCATCCTGCCGACCGGCAAGGCCTTCGGCACCGATGCGGGCACGCAGTACTCGATGGACATCACGACCGACGCCGTGCGGGGCGGACCGCTCCACAACGCGACGCCCTACTACTTCAGCGTCAACGCCTACTCGGTCGGCCTCGGCGAGACGCCGCAGGTGCTGGAGTCGGCGTACAACCCGATCACGGTCGTGCCGCAGACGCCCGCGGCGGGCGTGGATCCGGGCAGCGCCTCGATCACCACTCCGATCGGCAACCAGTACCAGACCGGTACGAACCCGACGACGGACGTCATCACCGCGACGATCGTGGATCCGATGCAGGTGAAGACGGCCGACTACAAGATGGGGTTCAAGCCCGTCTCCGCGACGAGCACCGAGATGTCCTGGTACGTCGTGCGCACGATGGGCGCGGCGGTGGACACGGTGGTCAACAACTGGACCGACTTCGTCGCGGACCAGCAGAACCCGGTGTTCGACGGCATCCAGGTGACGGACCTGAGCTACCCGCTCGGACAGCTGGCGCGTGTCCAGTACGTGCCCGTGGGGGGAGGCACCCCGGCGCTCGAGGGCGTGGACGTCGGCCTGCGGTTCTTCGGCGGTGGCAGCGACTACGCCAACGAGCTGTTCGGGTCGGCCATCGCCACCGGTGACACGGCGCACTCGCACAACGTCGAGATCCGCTTCAGCACGACCGTCACCCAGGACGCCTACCACTACCTGCGGCACAGCGGCCAGGCCGGCACCTACCCGGTGCAGGACTATGTCCCGGTGCCGTTCCAGGTCTGGGATACGGACACGAACACCCAGCTCAACGTCGGGTTCCTGGAGAACGCGGACGACCCCACGTACGACGGCATGTGGGATCCGGACAACTCCGCGCTGGGCGGGCGCGAGATCCTCTGGATCTTCGACGACGCGTACAGCGGCGACGGGACGCCCGATCCGACCTACATGACGACGTATCCGGACGCGTACGACAACGCCGGGGATCTCCCGTTCCGCTACGTGGTGTGGCCGGCGCTGAGCTCGGCCGGTGCGACGATCGCCGACGGCGACAAGCTGGTGTTCACGACCAGCGTTCCCGCGACGCCGAACGACTACTTCACGTTCAGCACGACCGCCGCAAATCGCTTCGACGCCGCGCTGGCGAAGGACCAGCTGAGCCAGGTGCTGGCGGTGCCGAACCCGTACTTCAACCGTTCGACTTACGAACTGACACAGTTCTCGCGGGTGGTGAAGTTCACCCACCTGCCGGCGACCTGCACCATCCGGATCTTCAACCTGGCCGGTGACCTGGTGCGGACGCTGCACAAGAACGACAGCACCTCCGAAACTTCGTGGGACCTGCAGACTGATCGTGGGCTGCCCGTGAGCAGCGGCGTCTACATCTTCCACGTGGACGCGCCCGGGGTTGGAACCAAGGTGGGCAAGGTGGCCATCTTCATGGAGAAGGAGCGCCTCAATACGTTCTGAGGCCGGATGCTCACATGGATCGACCCAACCTTGAACGACAGGAGAGAGCCAAGATGAAGGCCTTCCGAATTCTTGCGGTCGCCGTGGCGGCACTGGCCCTGATGGCCAGCGCCGCCGGGGCCGGCTCCCTGGGGCGGCTCGGAACGAGTGGTGCGCCGGAGTTGCGTCTTCCGGTCGGAGGACGAAACATCGCGATCGCGGGCTCGGATCTCGCGACCGTCAGCGGCGTCGAGGCGCTGTTCTACAACCCCGCCGGCGTCGCCCGGGACGAAGCGCCGACCCAGCTGATGTTCAGCAACACGCAGTACATCGCCGACATGCAGGTCAACTACTTCGGCGTCGCCCAGAACATGGGCGGAATCGGCTACATCGGCCTCAGCGCCAAGGTGCTGAGCATCGGCGACATCGTCGAGACGACCGAGCAGGCGCCGGACGGAACGGGGGCGATCTTCTCGCCCACGTATTCGACGCTCGGCCTGACGTGGAGCAAGGCGCTGACGGACCGCGTCAACTTCGGAGCCACGTTCTACTACATCTCCGAAAAGATCCTGCAGGAGACGTCCGCGGGCGCCGCGTTCGACTTCGGCTTCCAGTACGACACCGGGGTGCGCGGGTCGCGATTCGGCGTCTCGGTGAAGAACATCGGGCCGAACATGGCGTACAGCGGCACGGACTTCGAGTTCATCACGCCGATCCCGGGCGCCGACCCTCAGGCCACGGGACGGAACGTGACCACGCAGTCCGCGGAGTACGAGCTGCCGACGTCGCTCCAGCTGTCGCTGGCCGTGCCCGTGGTCGTCGGGCCGAGCCCGCTCAACGTCTACGGCACGTACAGCAGCAACAGCTTCGGCAACGACGAGGGCCGGGTCGGCGCCGAGTGGACGGTCCGGAAGATGCTGTCCCTCCGGGGCGGATACACCTACGACGGGACGACCGACGCGCTGTTCCAGTACAGCTACGGCGTCGGCGTGCAGTTCCCGTTCGGGTCCTCCCGGATGCACGTGGACTGGGCTTCGCAGCCCGTCCACGGCGGCTACTTCAACGACGTCCAGGTCCTGTCCGTCAACATGACGTTCTAGGGCTTCAGGGCAAACGGAAGGCCCGGTCCCCGCGGGGACCGGGCCTTTTCGGTGGCGTCGGGGCGGGCCGTCAGGCGTACATGCCCCGCAGCTCGTGAACACGCAGCACGCGCCGGATCGCGACCATGTAGGCCGCGACACGCAGCGGGCACTTCTCCTTCACCGCCGTCTGCACGACCTCGCCGAAGGCGGCCTCCATCTTCTCGTGCAGGCGCGAGTTCACCTCGTGCTCGGGCCAGTAGAAGCCGCCGCGATTCTGCACCCACTCGAAGTAGCTCACCGTGACGCCCCCGGCGTTGCAGAGGATGTCCGGGATCACCCAGATGCCCCGCTCCTCGAGGATCTTGTCGGCGTCCGGCGTCGTCGGGCCGTTGGCGCCCTCGCCGACGACCTTCGCCTTCACCCGCGCGGCGTTCTCGCCGGTGATCTGGTTCTCGAGCGCGGCGGGCACGAGGATGTCGCAGTCGACCTCGATGATCGAGGTCGTGAGCGGCTGGCCGCCGGCGAACCCGGCGACGCCCTTCTTCGTGGCCACGTGCTTCAGCAGCGCGGCCACGTCCAGCCCGTCGGGATTGTGCACGGCGCCGCTGACGTCGGAAGCCGCGACGATCCTCGCCCCGCACTCGCGCACGAGCAGGTCGGCGGCCACGCCGCCGACGTTGCCGAAGCCCTGCACGGCGACGCGGGCGCCCTTCAGGGGCATCTCGAGGTGCCGGCACATCTGCTCGATGCAGATCATGACGCCGCGGCCGGTCGCTTCCCGTCGGCCGCGGGAGCCGCCCACCTCGAGCGGCTTCCCGGTGACGACGGCCAGCTCGGTGCTGCGCGAGTGCATCGAGTAGGTGTCCATGAACCAGGCCATCTCGCGCTCGCCGGTGTTCACGTCCGGGGCGGGCACGTCGCGGTCCGGGCCGAACACGTCCGAGAGGTCCGCCGCGTAGCGGCGCGTCAGCCGCTCGAGCTCGCCGAGCGAGAGCGTGCGCGGGTCCACGACGATGCCGCCCTTGCCGCCGCCGAAGGGGATGTCCGCCACGGCGCACTTCCACGTCATCCACGATGCGAGGGCCGCGACCTCGTCGAGGGTCACGTCCTGGTGGAACCGGATTCCGCCCTTGGCGGGGCCGCGGGCGATCGAGTGCTGGACCCGGTAGCCGACGAACACGCGGATGGAGCCGTCGTCCATCAGCACGGGCAGGTGCTGGATCGTCGACCGGCGCGGGCGCTTGAGCATCTCCTTCACGCCGGGGCTCAGCCCCATGCGTGCCGCGGCTTCCTCGAACTGGCGTTCGGCGTTCTCGAGCGGATTGAGCTGCGAATTGGCGCCCACGGCAGGCATGGGTTCTTCCTCCGGACCGGATCGGTCGTGCGACGGGACGCTCCGCGGATCGGACGGACGCGGAGCGGAAGCTGAGGCGCGAGCGGAAAGGCGGCGCGCAGTATAGACACGCGTTCGCGGCGCCCTCAAGCGGCGCCGCGGGGGCTCAGAGCCCTTTGACCTTCACGGCCCCGAACGTCGTGATCACGGGACCGGTCCCGCCGGCCGGCCCTGCGGGCCGCAGGGCAGCCGTCCCCGGCGGCACGGCGGCGCTGGCCGGGAGCGTCTCGTCCTCCCAGCGATCGATCCACCAGCGCAGGCTGTCGGGCTTGAAGCCCTTGGCGACCAGCTCGGGCGGGATGACCGCGGAGTCCCCCCGGACGAGGTAGAACTTGGCGTAGCCCCGCACCTCGTTCAGGCCCTGGCCCTCCAGGGTGACCGTCAGGGTGACGGAGGACCGGATCGACTTGTGCCAGATCGGGTTCTTGCCCGGCCGGTCGTCCGGCAGCGCGTAGAGCGTCTTGTCGAGCGACAGGTCGATCTCGGTGGCCGCGGGATGGTCCGGCGTCCCCACGAACAGCCCCGTGGCCGAGCGCAGCTCGTCCTCGCGCGTCCACGGCACGTCGCGGTAGGCGTTGCCGGCGGAGTCGCCGAGCGCGAACTGGAACCGGAAGTCGTCGGTGAAGATCTCCTCGTACTCCTGGATGCCGCGGTTGTTCCAGCACCACTCGAACAGGCGCACGACGTTCGCCGCCGAGTTCGGGACCGGGGCCGGCGTCGAGGTCGCCCGCTGCGTCGAGACGAGGGGGGAGAACGGGTTGAAGCAGCCGCCCGAGACGAGTGCGGCCGCGACCACGGCCGCGAGGAGGAAGAGGCGCTTCATGCCGGGGCCCGCCTTTCTCACGAGCTGAGGGATTCCAGCCGGCGGTAGCCGAGCGTGTAGCTCGTCTGGTCGGTCGGGTCGACGCCGACGGTCGGGTCGAGGCGGTCCTGCCAGCGCACGACCCACCACCGGCCGTCGTACTTCACCAGGTAGAGGTCCACGTAGCCCTGCGCGATCGTCGCCTGCTGGCCGTTCGTCTCGACGGAGTAGATGAAATAGCGCCGGTGCAGCAGCCACGTGTCCGTGCCGGGCTCGTCGCTCGGAGAGTCGTTGTCGGGCCCGAACAGCATCTGGTAGTCGCCCGAGTAGCGCGCCACGAACTTGTCGTAGAACTGGCGCTCGAGATCGAGGTCCCACACGTCCGGCGGGGGCGTGGGCGACGAGAGGGTCCAGGCCGAGAGGACCAGCGGGTCGTGGAACGCGTAGAACGCGCGCGTGTTCGCGTCGGTCGAGTCCGCCATCGCGTTCGTCCAGGCCAGCCGCCCGGAGGGCCCCTTGTCGTTCATGCCGGCGATGAGGGTGCTGAGCAGCTTGTCGGGCGTCGAGTAGTCCTCGACCACGGAGTTCCCGATCGGGGATTCGGGCGTCGCAGGCGTGAACGGGTTGACGCACCCGGCCGAGCCCAGCGCCAGCACGCCGAGGAGCGGGAGGGCGGCGCCGCGGAGGATGCGGGTCAGAGCTGCCATGTGAGCGTCAGGCTCCCGTTCCAGTAGTCGGTGATCGAGCGCGGCGTGGGCACGGGGACTCCGTTCGAATACGAAGTCGAGCGGGAATCATCGAAGTTGCGCGCGATGCTGCCCGTAAGGGTCCCCTTGCGGCCGAGCTGGAGGTTCAGGTTCACGCCGCCGGTCAGGTCGAGCCGCCGGTCCTCCCGCTGCTTGCTCGAGACGCCGTTCGTCGTCCCCGATCGTACGTTCGATCGGTAGTCCGGTTCCAGCGTGAACGACACGGCGGGGGTGGGCGCGTACTGGATGGAGGCGTGCAGCCCGGTCGCCTGCGTGTTGTCCGAGAGCTTCAGGGACTCGGGCCCGCCGGGGTCGTCCCGCGTGTAGGCGCCCCGTGGCTGGTCGTTCAGGCTGTGGACGATCCGCAGCGTGAGGCGTGGTGTCAGGACGGTGTTCAGTGACGTGATCGTGTTGTAGGTAAGTCCCAGGGTGTTGCGGTCCGGAGCGAACGGGTAGAAGCGGTAGTCGGAGGTGATCTGGTTGTTCTGGGTCACGGTCAGCCCGGTGAACATCTGGTAGCTCCAGGTCCACTCGCCCCGGTACGTCCTCGAGTCGTTGTTCGACGAGGCGGTCGAGCGCTCGATGTTGATCGTGCGCGCGAGGATCGTCTCGAAGGCCAGCCCCGAGGCCAGGCGCGTGGTCGGGTTGTAGCGCGCCTCGATCCGCAGCGACTGCCGGTAGCTGTCGCGCGGTGAAGGCGGGCGCGCCGAATCCGCGGTCGCCTCGTACCGGAACTGCGAGAGGCTGATGCTGGCCGAGATCTTGGCCTGCAGCCGGCGGCTCAGCGCCCGCTGGAGCTGCGTGTCCGCCGAGCGGTTCACCGAGCGCTCGATGTAGCCGTAGGCACCCCGCTGGCGCGGGTAGTCGGACCGCTTGCGGGCGTCGGCGTAGTTGGCGTCCGTCGCCCACCCGAGCAGCATCCATCGCAGCGTGGCCTTGCCGCCGTAGTCGTGGCTGCGCCCGTTCTGCGTGAGCCCGGTGCCCGTGTTCCCGACCAGGTTGAACGTGTGGTCGGCGTCCTGGCGCATGCGCAGTGTCGCGTTCACGCCGTCGTTCGCCTGCCGGATGGTGTTGACGTAGCCCGAGTCGGTGGGAGTGTCCACGCGCGTCCGCCGGAGGTTGTAGGCGACGTTCAGCCCGACCGCGCGCTGCGCGAACATCGTCAGCGTGCCGGTGAGGTTCGTGGCGAGATCGAGCGCGCGCATCTCCGCGAGCGCGTCGGGGCGGCGCGTCTTCGCGAGGTTGGCGCTCGTTCCGCCGGAGAGGTCGTTCGTGAGCCAGCCGCCCACCATCGTCCGCATGCGTCCGTCCGCCCGGCCCGTGAGGCCGCGCTTGATCTCGATGGCGCGCTTGTCGTCGTTCAGGTAGCCGCCGAGCAGGTTCAGGTCCGCCGACGAGCCACGGCGACCCCGCTGCTGCGTCCGCGCCGTGAGCTTGAACTCGTTCAGCGTCTCCTGCTGGTTCGTCGTGGAGTTGGGGTCGTAGCTGTCGAACAGCATCGTGTGCGCCCAGACGCCGAAGGACTGCCGGTCGCTGATGCGCCCGCCCGCCTCGCTCGTCATGTCACGCGTCTGGCGCAGCGTCGTCGCGGCGGCGTTCTCGTACCGCTCGAGGTTCACCGTCGTGAGGTTGTTCGCGTAGAAGGCGCCCCGCCGCAGGCGGTACTCCGAGTTGTTCGACCAGGCGCTCGTCGTCCGCGTCGTGGTCCAGCCGCTGGTGAACCGGAAAACCGTCTGGTCCATGTTCGCGCCGCGGGCTCCCGCGAGGGGGTTGAAACGCTCGCGGTCCACGACGACGCCCACGCTGTCCACCGGCACGGCCATGCTGTCCGACAGGAAGAGCAGCCGCGGGAGCTGGAAGCGATAGCGGATCATCAGCGCGCGCAGGGTGTCGGGCAGCAGGCCCAGCGAATCGGCCACGGGAAAGATCCCGTCGAAGTGCAGCCCGAGCGTGTCCCGCAGCAGCAGCGTGTCGGCGAACGCGTAGCGGGAGGTCACGTCCTGCTGGGCCCGGCCCGGGAGGGCGAATGCCGCCAGGGCCACCGCCATGGGCACGACGAGCAGGGAGAGTCGGCGCAGGATTCGGGTCATTCCGGTGGTGTGGGAGGCTCCGGTGGAACTCGAAGGGCGGCGGCCCCGGCGGCTGGCGGAGGCAATCCACCGCACTATGCCATACCCCGCCGTGCCCGTCCGGGTCGTCAAGAAAGCCGTGCCCGGCGGCCGCGCCGGGGGCCCCCGGCCCCGCAGGCGGACGGGGCCCGGGACGGCTGCCCAAGGGCCCGGGGCCCCCCGCCTTTTCGTCCCCCGGGGCATTCTTCGCACGATCCGGGCCGAAGTCGGAGCCGGTCGCGGCCGATACCCTCCGTGGCCCCGCGCCGAATGGGACCGTCTCCCGGGATGGAGGGGCGGCCCGGCGCGCGGCCGGCGCGGGCCGAAGGGGGCCAAGGGCTTGCCGCGCCAAGGATTTGGATGCTAGCTTGCGCCGATTTCCGAGGGCACGGAGGCCCGGCCGGATCCGCACCCCGCTCCTCTCCCCGCACCTTCCAGTCGGCCGCCCGAAACGACTCACCCCAGCACGATGAGGCAGGGATGTTTCTCGACAGCCTGATGGGGTTCTTCTCCACCGATGTCGCCATGGACCTGGGCACGGCGAACACGCTCGTCTGGGTCAAAGGGCGCGGCATCGTGCTCAACGAACCCTCGGTCGTCGCCATGGAGAAGGGGACGAACAAGGTGGCCGCCGTCGGCAACGAGGCCAAGCTCATGCTGGGCCGCACGCCGGACGCCATCAACGCCGTGCGCCCGCTGAAGGACGGCGTCATCGCCGACTTCCAGGTCACGGAGTACATGCTCCGCGAGTTCGTCAAGCGGGTCCAGAAGAGCAAGTTCCTCGTGCGGCCGCGCATCATCATCTGCGTGCCGTCCGGCATCACCGAGGTCGAGAAGCGGGCCGTGAACGATTCGGCGATCCGCGCCGGCTGCCGCGAGGTCCAGCTCGTGCCCGAGCCGATCGCGGCCGCGATCGGGGTGGACCTTCCGGTGGACACGCCGACGGGCAACATGGTCGTCGACATCGGCGGCGGCACGACCGAGATCGCGGTGATCGCCCTCAACGGCATCGTGACGAAGAGCAGCATCCGCACGGGCGGCGACGAGCTGGACGAGGCCATCTCCAACTACTCGAAGAAGGCGTACAACATGCTCATCGGCGAGCAGACCGCCGAGCGCATCAAGATCGAGATCGGGTCGGCGTTCCCGCTGCCCGAGGAAATGGACATGGAGATCAAAGGGCGGGACCTGGTGCGCGGCATCCCGCGCACGCTGCGCGTCTCGTCCGTCGAGATCCGGGAGGCGCTCCAGGAGCCCGTCGGACAGATCGTGAACGCCCTGCGGGAGTGCCTCGAGCGGACCCCGCCCGAACTGGCCGCCGACATCGTGGACAAGGGCATCTACCTCACGGGCGGCGGCGCGCTGCTGCGCGGCCTGGACCTGCTGATGCGCGAGGTCACGAACCTCAACATCCGGGTCGCCGAGGATCCCCTGACCTGCGTCGTCCGGGGGGCCGGCAAGATCCTCGAGAACCCCGAGGTCTTCGAAAAGGTCATCCTGAGCAGCCAGCGGGACTAGCAGTGCCGTCGATCCTGCCACCGGCCGAGCGCCGAAGCGTCGTCCTCGTCGCGACGTACACGGCGGTCTCGCTGCTCCTGCTGGTGGTGGGCGACCACCTCCCGGTCGCCTGGACGCGCGGTGTCGGGGCGGTGATCTTCGAGCCCTTCGACCGAGTCGTGCTCATGGGGGACCGCATGTTCGCGGCCTGGCGCGAGAGCGAGGACCTGCACCGGCGCATCGTCCAGCTCGAGCTGGACGTCCAGCGGCTCCGCGTCGAGGGCGGTGAGAACCGCCGCCTGCGCGCCCAGCTCGAGCTGCCCGAGTGGCGGGGCCTGCCGCTTCGCCCCGTCGAGGTGCTCGCGCTCGGCGGCGACCCGACCCCGACCACGGCCACGCTCAGCGCGGGGGCGAAGGCGGGCATTCGTTCCGGGGACGCGCTCGTGACGGCCGAGGGGCTCGTGGGCCGCGTCACGGAGGTCTGGCCGACACTCTCGCGCGCGACCCTGCTCACGGACCCGAACATGGCGGTCGCGTGCGAGGTCGAGAGCACGGGGGTGAACGGCGTCCTGCACTTCACGCTCTCGCCCACGCCCCGGCTCGTGATGACGGCGGTGCCGCTCGCGGACACGCTCCGGGTCGGACAGGAGCTCGTGACGAGCGACCTGTCCCTCCGCTTCCCGCGCGGCCTCCCGATCGGCCGCGTCGTGCGCATCCGGCGCGACGAGAACGGGCTCATGCAGGAAGCCGACGTCGCGCCGTCCGCGCGGCTCTCGCGGCTCCGGCACGCGTTCGTGGCGCCGGGGCCGGTGGACCTCACGACGGGCGAGCCGCTCAAGCCGCGGCTCGAGTACGAGCCGAACCGCATCGTGCCGCTGCCCGCGGCGCGCCGGGCGGCGTCGCTCAAGCAGGCGCGGCTCGACTCGCTCGCCGCCGTGCGCCGGCGCGCCGAGCACGAGGCGATCCGGCAGGCCGCGGCCGCGGCCCGGGCCGCCCGGGCCGATTCCATCGCCCGGGCCGACTCCGCCGCGGGGGGACGGCGATGAAGCCGCTGGGCGGATTCCTGGTCGTCGTGATGGTGGCGATGCTGCTGCGCTCGACCGCGCTGTCGAGCCTCGCCGCCCGGGGCGTCGTCGTGGACGTGATCGCCCTCGCCACGGTGATCTGGGCGCTGCGGCACGGGGACGCCTGGGGCGCGACGCTCGGCTTCGCGCTGGGGCTTCTGTCCGACCTCGACGCGGCGCACTGGCTGGGCCGGCACGCCCTCGTTCTTTCGCTTCTCGGCTATGCGACGGGCCGGCTGGCGGGTACGCTGGTGCGCGACAGCGCGCGGACGCAGTTCGCGCTGATCGCGGTCGCGGTGCTCGCGCACCAGCTCTGGAGCGCCGCATTCGAGCTCGGCCGCGACGCCTCGGGCCTGCCCTGGCTCCTCGGCCGCGCGCTGGTCTCGACCGTCGTGACCGCCGCCACGGGGGTCATCTTCCTCGCCGTGGTTCGTCGTCTTCTCGGCCGATCGGTCTTCGCCCATGCCTCCGGGTCCTCCGCAACGCGTTAGGGACGATCGCTTCGGGGCGCTCTCGGTGGTCGTGCTCGCCGGGTTCGGCCTCGTCGTGCTCGGACTGCTGCGGCTCCAGGTCGTCCAGCACGACGAGCTGACGCGCCTCGCGGAGCAGAACCGCGTCCGCCTCGACGTGCTGCGGGCGCCGCGCGGCGAGATCCGCGACCGCCTCGGCCGCGTCCTCGCGGACAACCAGCCTGCGTTCGATGTCGTGTTCCGGCCGATGCCCGCCGAGAGCGCCGCGAGCGCCTCGGCCGCGATCACGCCGGCCTGGATCGCGCAGGTCGCCGCGCTCATCGGCGACGACACGCTCGACGTGCGCCGCCGGGTCTCCGAGGCGAACCACACGGGCCAGACGGCGGTGCTGCGGCGCAACTCGCCCTACGCGGTGATGGCCGCGGTCGAGGAGCTGCGGGCGGACCTGCCCGGCCTCGACGTGCAGGTCTCCCCGATCCGGCGCTACCCCGAAGGGGCGGCGGCCGCGCAGCTGCTCGGCTACGCGGGGGAGATCAACGAGGAGGAGCTCGAGCGCCGCAAGGAGGACGGGTACCGGCTCGGCGATCTCATCGGCAAGACCGGCGTGGAACGCCGGTACGAGGAGATGCTGCGGGGGAACGACGGGGCGGAGTTCGTGGTCGTGAACGCGATGGGCAAGCGGGTCTCCGGCCTCGAAGGCAGCCCGCCGCGGCCGCCGGTCGCCGGGCACGACGTCACGCTCACGCTCGACCTCGACGTGCAGCGCGCGCTGGACGAGGCGATGAGCGGCGTGGACCACGGTGCCGCGGTGGCGATGGACCCGCGCGACGGCTCGGTGCTGGCGATGGTGAGCCGCCCGCTCTTCGACCCGAACGAGTTCGCGAGCGGCATCTCGTTCGCGCGCTGGCGCGAGCTGACGGCCGACGGAGGCAATCCGCTCCTGAACCGCGCCATCCAGAGCGCTTATCCGCCCGGCTCGACGTTCAAGGTGATCTCCATGCTCGCCGGGCTGAACTACCACGTCGTCAGCGCGGGCTCGCGCATGCCCGAGCCGTGCACGGGCGGCTTCTACTTCGGCGGGCGGAGGTTCCGGTGCTGGGACGCGTCCGGGCACGGCTCGGTGAACCTCGTCGAGGCGCTGACGCATTCGTGCGACGTGTATTTCTACCAGCTCGGGCTCGAGCTCGGCCTCGACCGGATGATGACGATCGCGCACGACCTCGGGCTCGGCCAGCGCACGGGCATCGACCTGCCCGCGGAGGCGAAGGGCCTGGTCCCCGACGACGACTACTACGCGAAGCGTTACGGCACCCAGCACTGGCCCCGCGGCCTGCTGCTCAACCTCGGCATCGGGCAGGGCGAGCTGCTCGCGACGCCGCTCCAGCTCGCCACCATGACGTCCATCGTTGCGAACGGGGGACACCCCGTCCGGCCGCACGTCGTGAAGTCGATCGAGGGTTACCAGGGCTTCCGGATCGAGCGTCCGCTGGAGCCGGGCCTGAAGACCGACCCGGGGAACTGGCAGACGGTCCACACGGCGATGGAGGACGTCGTCGAGACGGGCACCGCGCAGGCCGTGAAGATCCCGGGCATCCCGGTCGCCGGAAAGACGGGCACGGCCCAGAACCCGCACGGCCGCGACCACGCCGTGTTCGTCTGCTACGCGCCCGCGGACCGGCCGACGATCGCGCTGGCGATCGTGGCCGAGAACAGCGGCCACGGCGGCAGCGTGTGCGCGCCGATCGCGGCCTACACGCTCAAGCGCGTGCTGCTCGGCGATTCGCTCGCCACCGCGCCGCCCCGCCTGGCCCTGACGCCGGCCGACTCGCTGAGGTACCCGAGTGACTAGGGGACGCCTCCCGGACCTCGACTGGCCGCTCGCGCTCGCGACGCTCGGCCTGATCGTGATGGGCCTGTTCACGGTCTACAGCGCGACGTCCGTGCCCGGCGCGCACCAGGGCCTGTGGATGAAGCAGCTCCTCTGGTGCGGACTCGCGTTCATCGCGGCGTGGATCGTCGCGGCGATCCACTTCCGGCTCTACGACTCGCTGGCCTGGCCGCTCTACGGGGTGTCGCTGCTGCTGCTCGTCGCGGTGCTCGTGGCCGGCACCACGCGCATGGGGGCGAGGCGATGGATCGAGCTGGGGCCGATCCAGTTCCAGCCCAGCGAGCTCGCGAAGCTGGCGACGACGTTCGTGCTGGCGCGCTACTTCGACAACGCCCGGCTGAACCTGCGACGGGCGCGCTGGTGGCTGCCGCCGCTCCTCATCATGACCGTCCCGTTTCTCCTCGTGGCGAAGGAGCCCGACCTCGGCACGGCGATGTCGTTCCCGGCCATGCTGGTTGCGATGTATTTCTGGGCGGGCATGCGGCCGGGCCGGCTGCTGCTCGGCCTCTCGCCGGCCTTCAACGTGGCGCTGTTCTTCGTGACGGGTTCGATCTGGTGGTTCGCGGGGCTCTTCGCCGCGCTGCTCGCGTTCGCGCGGCCGAAGCTCTCGCTCCTGCTCGCCATCGTGGCGCTGAACGGCGTCGTCGCGTGGCAGCTGCCGCGGCTGTGGAATCACCTCCACGACTACCAGAAACGCCGCATCGAGACCTTCGTCAACCCCGAGACCGATCCCACGGGCGCCGGCTACCAGATCATCCAGTCGAAGATCGCGATCGGCTCCGGCGGCGTGCTGGGCAAGGGATATCTCAAGGGATCGCAAAAAGCGCTCGCGTTCCTGCCCATGCGTCACACGGACTTCATCTTTTCCGTCGTGGGGGAGGAGTTCGGGCTGATCGGCGCGTTGACGGCGGTGCTACTGTACGCCGTCGTCATCATCCGCGGTTTCCGGCTGGCCGCCGTCGCACGCGACGGCTTCGCGGGCCTGCTGGTCGTGGGCGTGGTCACCGCCCTCTTCTTCCACATCATGGTGAACATCCTGATGACGGTCGGCTGGGCACCGGTCACCGGTGTCCCGCTGCCGTTCCTTTCCTACGGAGGCACGGCCCTGGTCGTGAACTGCGTCCAGATCGGCCTGCTGCAGAACGTGGCGCTCCGGCGCCGGGAGTACTGATGCATCCCGAGCTGCTGCAGTTCGGGCCGCTCCACCTGAGGTCCTTCGGCGTCATGATGGCCGTGGCGTTCCTGGTCGGGACCTGGCTCGGCCTGCGCGAGGCGAAGCGCCTCGGCCTCGACGAGGATCGCTTCGTGAACGTGATCCTCGTGACGCTGGTCGCGGCCGTGGTCGGTGCGCGCGGCCTGTACGTCATGGAGCACCTCGCGGAGTTCCGCAGCCAGTGGGGAAGCGTCTTCGCCCTCTGGGAAGGCGGGCTCACGCTCTACGGCGGCGTCGCCGCGGGGACGTTCGGCGGCCTCGTGGCGGCGAAGCGCTTCCGCCTGCCGCACTGGCTCGTCGCGGACGCGCTCACCCCGTCGCTCGCCCTGGGAACGATGTTCGGGCGCATCGGCTGCTGGCTGAACGGGTGCTGCTACGGGCACCCGACCACCCTGCCCTGGGGAGTCAGGTTCCCGCACGACTCGTTCGCCTACCTCGAGTTCGGCGACACGCCCGTCCACCCGTCGCAGCTCTACAACGCCGCCGCGGGGCTGGTCATGTTCGCGGTGTTCTGGGCCGTGCGGAAGCGCCTCAAGGTGCCGGGCGTCCTGTTCTGGTGGTTCATCCTCGTCTTCTCGCTCGTTCGCATCCCGATCGACATGACGCGCGCGTACGAGGCCGACGCCGTGCTGCTGCACCTCGGCGCCATGCCCGTGACGGAGAGCCAGCTCACGAGCATTGCGCTCGTGCTCTTCTCCGTGCTCATGATCGTCCGGCTGACCCGCGAAGCCCCCGCCCGCGCCGCCGCATGAGCGCGCCGGTCCGGCTCGCGGTGCTCGGCGACCCGCTCGCCTACACGCTGTCGCCGGTCCTCCATCGCGCCGGCTGCGCCGCGGTCGGCGTGCGCGGCGAGTCCGAGGCGCTGCGCACGAGCGTCGAGGAACTTCCCGCTCGGCTCGCGGACCTCGCGACGCGCGGCTACCTCGGGTGCAACGTCACGCACCCGCTCAAGGAGCCCGCGCTCGACTGCGTCGCGAAGGCTTCGGTCGCGGCCGAGCGATCGCGCTCGGCGAACACGGTCGTTTTCCGCGGCGAGGGATGGTTCGGCGAGACCACCGACGGCCCGGGCTTCGTGGACCTGCTGCGCTCGCTCCACCTCGAGCCGGCGCGCGAGCGGGTCGTGCTGCTCGGCGCGGGGGGCGCCGCGCGCAGCCTCGCGCTCGCGCTCCACTGGGCGGGCTGCCGCGAGGTCGTCGTCAGCTCGCGCCGGCCGGCCGACGCCCGGTTCGCCTGGGGCGAGGGCCTCGACGAGCGGTTCCTGGGCTGGCGCAGCGAGGAGGAGCGCGACGCGCTCGCCGAGAGCACCGTGATCGTCAACTGCACCCCGCTCGCAGGCGAGGAGACGCCGGCGCCGCTCGAGCGCCTCGCCCGGACGGCGCTCGTCGTGGACCTCACCTACGGCCCGGAGGTGACTCCGTGGGTGCGCGCGGCGCGGCGGCAGGGCCTCCAGGCCGTGGACGGGCTCGGGCTGCTCGTGCACCAGGCGCGGCGCTCGCTCTCGCTCTGGCTGGGGCGCGAGGTGCCGCTCGACGCGCTCGCCTCGTCGGTGGGCTGGCCGCGATGAGCGGCGCGCTGCTGCGGCCGATCCTCGAGACGATCCTGCCCCAGCGGTGCCCGGGCTGCGGCGCGCCGGCGGCGCCCGAGCGGCTGCTCTGCGGGCCGTGCGCGGATCGCGTGCCGCGCCTGCACGCCGCGCTCTGCGCGCGCTGCCTCGTGGCCGGTCGCGACCCTTCGTCGTGCCCGCGCCATCCCGGCTTCGCCGTGTGGGCGCCGTGGCTCTTCGACGAGCGGGCCGCCGCGCTCGTACACGCGCTCAAGTACCGCGGCCGCCCCTCGCTCGCCCGCGCGCTCGGCGACGAGCTGGCGACGGCCCTGCCGCGGTCCTGGCGGCGCCCGGACCTCGTCCTCGAGGTGCCCCTGCACCCGGCCCGGCTGCGCGAGCGCGGCTACAACCAGTCCGCGGCGCTGGCGGACGCCCTCGCGGACGCGCTGGGCGCCCCGCGGCTTCGGGGCGCGCTGCGCCGCGTCCGGCCCACGCCGCCCCAGGCCCGGCTCGGGCCGGCCCGCCGGCGGGCGAACCTCGCGGGGGCGTTCGCCATCGAACGGCGCGGGTGGCTGCGCGGCCGCAAGGTCGTCCTCGTGGACGACGTGATCACGACCGGGGCCACGTTCGACGCCGCGCTCGCCTCCCTGCATGATGCCGGCGCCGTGGCGGCCGGGGTCGCGCTCGCCTGGGCCCAGTAGCGCCCGGGCGCGCCGCCCCACCCGGAGGGAACACTCTTGTCCCACCTGCACATCCCCGACGGCGTCCTGCCCCCGGTCCTCTGGATCGCGGGGCTCGTGCTCATGGTCGTCGTGCTGTTCTTCGCGACCCGTGCCGACGCCCATGCCGGCCCGCGCGCGGTGGCCCTGCGCAGCGCCCTGGGAGCGATCATGCTCGTCGTGATGGCCATCCCCGTGCCCATCACGGCGTTCGACTACTGCATGACGCTGGCGGGCCCGGTGGGCGTCCTGCTCGGCGCCGCCGGGGCGCTGCAGGTGAGCTTCGTGGTGACGCTGATCCTGGCCCTCATGGGACAGGGCGGCTTCACCGTGATCGGGCTCAACACGCTCGTGCTCGGCGCCGGCGCCGCGATCGCCCGGCCGCTCTACCGGGCGATGGTCCGGGTCCTGCGGCCCGCCGGGGCGATGGCGGCGGCGACCGCGATCTCGCAACTCTTCTCGAGCGTGCTCTGGATCGCCCTGCTGTGGCTGAGCGTCCGGCTGTCGCCCTCGATCCTCGGCGAACACGAGGTCGCCCACGCGATGCGCTGGCTCCAGGGTGGGGTGCTCGTGACCGTCCTCCTGCCACTGCTCGCTCTCGCGGTGGGCCTCGAGTCGCTGCTGGGTTACGGTCTGGCCGGGTTCCTCGAGCGCGTCCGGCCCGACCTGCTGCCGGCCGCGCCCGGCGGGGGGCGCAGGTCCGCGGAGGCGACACCGTGATCAACACGTTCGCCCAGATCGACTACCTCGCGAGTGCCGGGAACACGTCCTGGCACCGCGCGAGCGCGGTCTCGAAGCTCGCGCTCGTGCTCGCCCTCGTGGGCGTTGCGGTGTTCTCGCCGTCCTGGCTCGTGCTCCTCGTCACGCTGGCCACCGCCCTCGCGCTCTGCGGCACGGCGCGCATGCCGCCCGTCCTCGTGGCCGCCGCGGCGAGCACGCCGGTGCTGTTCGCGTTCATCTTCGTGGTCGCGCACTTCAAGGGCGACCTGACCGAGGCCCTCGTGCTCGGCATGCGGCCGATCATCGCCGGCCTCTCGGCGCTCTGGCTCGTGGGCACGACCCCGTACCCGGACCTCTTCGCGCCGCTCTCCCGGATCATGCCGCGGGCCCTCGGCGACGGCCTGTTCCTGACCTACCGCGCGGTATTCGCGCTGCTCGCGCGCGTCGAGCGCCTGTGGAAGGCGCTGCTGCTGCGCGGCGGGCTGTCGGGCCCGCCCACGCGCCGCGCCCAGCTCGCGGGGGAGGCGGTCGGCACCGTGGTCCTCTCGGGGTTCGACCGCAGCCACCGGCTCTACCAGGTCATGCTGCTGCGCGGGCACTCGGGCCGCGTGTGCGGCTGCCGGCACTGGCTCGAGCTCGGCCCCGCGGACGCCCGCGTCGCGGCCGTCCTGGCCTGGGTGCTCGGCGCGGCGTTCCTGTTCGCGGGCGTGAGACTCGGATGAGCGAGCCGATCGTCCACGTCTCGTGCGTGCGCCACACGTACCCCGACCGCACGACGGTGCACCTGTGCGGGCTCGACTTCGTGGTCGAGAAGGGCCAGCGCGTCGTCATCCTGGGCCCGAACGGCTGCGGCAAGAGCACGCTGCTCTACCACCTGCTCGGGCTGCTCCAGTCGCAGGAGGGCGAGGTGCGGGTCTTCGGCGTGGACCCGGCCCGCCAGTTCAACAAGATCCGCGAGCGGGTGGGCGTGCTGCTGCAGAACGCCGACGAGCAGATCATCGCCCCCACCGTGTACGACGACGTCTCGTTCAGCCCCCGCAGCTACGGCTACACGGACGCGGAAGCCGACGAGAAGGTCACGCGCGTGCTCCGGCGCATGGGGATCGAGCACCTGCGCCACAAGGTCTGCCACTACCTCTCGGGCGGCGAGAAGCGCAAGGTCGCGCTGGCCGGCGCGCTCGTGCTCGATCCCGAGCTGCTCGTGCTCGACGAGCCCTTCGAGGGACTCGACCCCACGTCGCGCAACGAGATCGTGGAGCTGCTGAACGGCCTCAACCGCGACCACGGCGTCTCGTTCGTGGTGGCCACGCACGACGTGCAGCTCGTGGCGCCGCTCGCGGACAAGGTCTACGTGCTCAAGGCCGGCGGCGAGATCGTCGCCCAGGGCCCGCCCGAGGCGATGTTCCGGAGCCTCGACGTGCTGCGCGCCTCGAACATCGAGCCGCCCGTGATCGCCGAGCTGTTCCAGAAGCTCGAGGAGGCGGGCGTGGACCTGGGCCGGCCCGCGACGGCCGACGAGGCCGTGCGGCTGCTGCTGGCGCGCCTGCGGGACGGCGGGCCGGCGCGCGAGCCGGCGGGCGCCGGGGAGGTCGTCCTGCCGCCGGTCGCGCCGCCGGCGCGCCCGCAGCCGTCCGAGCTGCCGCCCAGCGCGGCACCCGCCGACCTGTTCGCCGCGACACCGCCGGCCGAGGAAGGCGAGCGCCCGTGACGGGCGACCTGTTCGGGGAGCCGCCCGCGGCGCCGGGCGGCGTCCCCGTGGGACTGCCGCCGGAGCCGGGCCCCAACGCCCCGCTCGCCGACCGCATGCGGCCGCGCTCGTTCGACGAACTGGCCGGACAGGCGCACCTGCTGGTGCCGGGCAGCCCGGTCGCGCTCATGCGCGACGGCCGGCACCTGTCGAGCGTCGTGCTGTGGGGGCCACCGGGCACGGGCAAGACGACGATCGCCCGGCTCGTGGCGCGCACGGCCGGCGTGCCGTTCGTCCAGCTCTCGGCGGTGCTCTCGGGCGTCAAGGAGGTCAAGGAGGTCATGGCGGGCGCGGTGCAGCACCGCCGGCGCACCGGCCAGCCCACGATCCTGTTCGTGGACGAGATCCACCGCTTCAACAAGGCGCAGCAGGACGCGTTCCTCGCCCACGTCGAGCGCGGCGACATCGTGTTCATCGGCGCTACGACGGAGAACCCCAGCTTCGAGGTGAACTCGGCCCTGCTGAGCCGCGCGCGCGTCCTCGTGCTCAAGGAGCTCGGCCCGGCGGACATTCGCGCCCTGCTCGAGCGCGCGCTCGCTTCCGAGCACGGCTTCGCGGGGAAGATTGCGGCCAGCGGGGAGGCGCTCGATCTCCTGGCCGCCGCGGCGGACGGCGACGCACGGCGCGCGCTCACGACGCTCGAGATCGCGGCGGCCAGCGCCGAGGCGAAGGGGCGCGGCGTCGAGATCGACGACGTGCGCGAGGCCCTCGCCCGGAAGCACCTGCGCTACGACCGCGCGGGCGAGGAGCACTACAACCTCATCAGCGCGCTCCACAAGTGCCTGCGCGACTCCGACGTGGACGCGGCGCTCTACTGGTTCGGGCGCATGATCGCCGCCGGCGAGGACCCGCTCTACGTGGCGCGCCGGCTGGTGCGCTTCGCCAGCGAGGACGTGGGAGAGGCCGACCCGACCTCGCTCGTGCTGGCCACCTCGGCCTTCCAGGCCTACCACCAGCTCGGCAGCCCC
>CAZPVG010000015.1:0-31550 GCA_964589945.1 uncultured bacterium | reverse complement strand
TGGCGCAGGTGGTCGTGCACCTCGCGCTGGCGCCCAAGTCGAACGCGACCTACGTCGCCTACGGGAAGGTGATGGAGGAGATCGAGCAGAGCGGCTCGCTGCCGCCCCCGCTCGTCATCCGCAACGCGCCGACCGGCCTCATGAAGGAGCTGGGCTACGGCAAGGGTTACGCCTACGCCCACGACGACCCCGAGAAGGCGGCGAAGCAGCAGCACCTGCCCGACGAGCTCGCGGGGCGGACGTTCTACCCGCGGCGCGAGCGCTAGCGGGCTGGCGGGCGACCGGCGCGTGCCGGCCTCCGCCCGGCCGGTTTTCCCGTGACACGCAGGGCGGCGGCGGGTTCTCATTAGAAGGCGTCCGTCGTCCACGTGCCCCCGCCGCTCCCGGCGAGACCTCGCTTCGATTCGTCCCGGAGGAGAGCATGCCCACGCGCCCCGCGTCCCCGAATCCGGGCAGGGCTGCCCAGGTGTTCCCGGCGGCCCTCGCCGCCCTCCTGACCCTCGCGATTCCCGCCGCCCCCGCGGCGGTCTCCGCCCGCGTGATCGACATCCCGGCGTCGTTCCGGGTCGGTCCCCCGCAGGGCGGCACCGGCGACGGCCTCGACGTCCGCTTCCACGACGTCGCGAGCGGCTGCGGCGTCGCGCTCTGCCAGGCGGCGACGGACACGGTCACGGTGCAGGTCACGACGATGGCGAACGTGAACTTCCTGCTCAACCAGGGCTGCACGTTCGGGCCGTTCGACCACGGCTGTGGCTACTTCGAGACGCGCTGGGACAGCTTTCTCGACATCCGCGCCGCCGGCGACTACGTGTTCTCGATGCAGGTGGACGACAACGCCCAGGTCGCCATCGGCGACTCGACCATCCTGTTCCTCGACGGCGGCAACTGGTTCACGAACGTCACGAGCGACACGGTCCGCTTCGCCGAGGCGGGCAGCTACCCGATCCGCGCCTACTACGCCGACTGCCAGCCGTGCTGCCGCGGCTTCCGCCTGGGAGGCATGGGACCCGCGGGCTCGGGGCTGATGGCGTTCACGCCCGGCTTCGACTTCGACACCGATCTCGGTCCCTGCTGCACCTATGGCTCCAACGGACCGGGCGTCTCGCTGGTCCCCGCCGCGCTCTTCTTCCGCTCGGCGACGACGGTCTCGGTCGGGCCGCCCGCGGGCGCGGGCGCGTCCGGCTCGATCCGGCGGGCCTGGGCCGGCCCGAACCCCTCGCGCGGAACCGTCGTGCTCTCGCTCGAGCTCGCGCGCGGGCAGCGCGCGTGGGGCGCCATCTTCGATGCCTCGGGCCGCCGCGTCGCCACGCTCGCCGAGGGCGCGGCCCTTCCGCGCGGCGTCTCGCGCTGGCCGTGGTCGCCGGAGTGGTCGCGCCCCACGGGCCGAGCGAGCGGCACCTACTTCTACCGCTTCCGCACCGAGGACGGCTCGACCGCGACCGGCCGGGTGGCGATCGTCCGCTAGGCGCGGCGCGGGCGGCTCCCCGCGGTGGTAGGTTCGGCGGCGTCGCGTGCGGCAGGCTGCCGGGCGCGACGCACGGCTCCACCCGGGGAGGGATCCCATGCAGCGCCTCGCCGCCGCGTGCCTCGCGGCACTCGCCGCGACCGTCGGGCCTTCGCGCGCGCAGGACGTCGCCGTCGCTCCCGGATCGGGCGGCCCGCTCGTCCTCGAGCACGTGAACCTCGTGGACGTCCGCTCGGGTTCCGTGCAGGCCGACCGCACGATCGTCGTGAAGGGCGCCGACATCGACACGGTGCTCGCGGCCCCGCCCGCGGTCCTGCCCGACAGCGCGTTCGTCCTCGACCTCGCGGGTTGCTGGGTGATGCCGGGGCTCATCGACAGCCACGTCCACATCAGCCACGAGGGCCGCGCGGCCACCGAGGACGCGCTGAAGCGGGCGCTGCTCGGCGGGATCACGACCGTCCGCGACATGGGCGGCGACGCGCGGCGGCTCGCGAGCCTGCAGCGCGACGCCTGGCTCGGCGAGATCGCGGCGCCGGACGTGTATTACTCGTCGGTCTTTGCGGGCCCCGCGTTCTTCACCGATCCGCGCGTCGTGGACGTGACCCGGGGCCGCGTGCCCGGCGAGACGCCGTGGGCGCGGGCGATCCGGCCTTCGACCGACGCGCGCGAGGCCGTCCTCGAGGCGAAGGGAGCGGGCGCGAGCGCGATCAAGATCTACGCCGACCTGCCGCCGGCGGACGTCGCCCGCGTGACCGCGGCCGCGCACGCGGCGGGGCTGCGCGCCTGGAGCCACGCCACGATCTTCCCGAGCCGGCCCTCGGACGCCGTCTCCGCGGGCGTGGACGCGATCTCGCACGCGAGCATGCTGTACTGGGAGGGCACGAAGGACGTGCCGGCCGCCTACGGACCCCACCGCGACTTCCCGCCGCCCGACACGACCGCCGCGCTCTCGCCGGCCCTCGTTCCGCTGTTCGCCGCCATGAAGCGCCGCGGCACGATCCTCGACGCGACGCTGTTCGTGACCGACGAAGTGGCGCGCCGGACGGAGGACCCGAAGCGGAAGGCCGCGGCGCAGGCCTACGCGGCCTACGCGAAGCGGGCCGTGCGCGCGGCCCACGCCGCGGGCGTCACGATCGACGCGGGCACCGACGACCTCATCGCCGACGGGGCCGACCTGCCCAACCTGCACGAGGAGCTGCGGCTGCTCGTCGCGGCCGGCCTCTCGCCGATGGACGCGATCCGCGCGGCGACGCGCACGGGCGCCGAGGTGCTGGGCCTCGGGGCGACGCTCGGCGAGATCGGGCCGGGGCGGCGGGCGAACCTCGTGGTGTTGTCCGCGGACCCGACGGCCGATATCTCGAATACGTCCCGCATCCGCTTCGTCGTCAAGGGCGGCAGGCTTTTCGTCCGGCAGTAGTCCCGGACCATCGCGCGGGGGCCGCACGCGCAGGGGAGGACCCGCGTGAAGAAGCTCGTCATCTTCGGAGGCATGACCGTCGGGGGCTGGATCGGCTGGTTCGCCACCGCCCGCTTCGGGATCATGACCGCGTTCCTGGTCAGCTCGCTCGGCAGCCTCGTGGGCGTGATCGCCGCCTGGCGGATGGTGCGCGACTGGATGGGGTGAGCGCCGCGGCGGACGCTGCCTCAGCCGCGGACGACGGGCGCGCGACCCCGGAGGGTCGCGCGCCCGTTCGCCTGAAGGACCCGGGCTACTTCCGCTGGCCCCAGGTCGGCGGCGGAGGCTCCTTCATGAGCCGCTGCACGGGATGGTCCTTGAGCTGCTGGAGCGCCACCTCGACCGCCTTCTCGAGCTGCGGGTCGTGGCCGGCCACGACGTCCTTCGGCCAGTTTTCGACGTCCACGTCCGGCGAAACGCCCACGTTCTCGACCGCCCACTTCCCCTCGGCCGAGAAGAACCCGCCGCGCGGGGCGATCATCGCGCCGCCGTCCACGAATCGCGGCGTGTCCGCCGTGTGCACGAGGCCGCCCCACGTGCGCTTCCCGACGATCGTGCCGAGACCGCGCTCGTGGAACATGTACGGCAGGAAGTCGCCGCCGGAACCCGACATCTCGTTCACGATCATGACCTTCGGTCCCCAGATCCCGGCCTCGGGGCTCGTGAACGGCACGCGCGTGCCGGCGACGTTGTTGAAGTAGCCGTCCAGGCGTCGCTGCATGACCTCGATCATGTAGTCCGCCGCCGAGCCGCCGCCGTTGAAGCGCTCGTCGATCACGACGGCGGGCTTGTCCTGCTGCGCGAAATAGTAGCGGTTGAAGCTCTCGTAGCCCGGCCGACCCGTGTTCGGCAGGTAGACGTAGGCGAGTTTGCCGCCCGACAGCCGGTCGACCAGCCGCCGGTTGGACTCGACCCACGCGCGCGTGCGCAGGGGCTGCTCGTTGGCGACGGGCACGACCGTCACCTGCCAGGCGCCGTCCGCCGAGGGCTTCGAGTTCACGGTCAGCACGGTCTGGCGGTCCGCGGTGCCGTCGAGCAGCCGGTAGAGGTTGTCCGGCACGCGCAGGTCCTCGCCGTTCACGGCGAGCACGTAGTCGCCCACGGCCGCCTTCACGCCCGGCTCGGCCAGGGGGGCCTTGAGCTCGGGATTCCAGCTCTCGTTGTCGTAGATGCGCGCGATGCGGTAACGGCCCTGGTCGATCGTGAAGTCGGCACCCAGCAGGCCGCCCCGGTCCTCGGGCACCTCGGGCATGTCGCCGCCGTAGACGTACGAGTGCCCGATCGCGATCTCGGCGCCCATCATGTCGAGCAGGTAGTTGAGGTCCGCACGGTGGACGACCCAGGGCAGGAACTGGCCGTACATCCCCTGCATCTTCGGCCAGTCGGCGCCGTGCATGTTCGGCACGTAGAGGTAGTCCCGCTCGTCTCGCCAGCCCTCGTGAAAGATCTGCGCGAACTCCGCCCGCGGGTCGAGCCACATGCGGAGAAGGAACGACAGCTTCGCCGCGTCCTTGCCGGGCGGACCCTTGTCGGCGTCCACGAGGTAGAGGCTCGGAGCCTGGAGGCGGCCGCCGCCGCGCGGTCCGCCGCCGCCGCCGCCGGTGCGGTAGACGAGCTTCCTGCCGTCGGCGCTCACCGCGTAGTCCGCCACGTGCTCGGCGAACTTCACGGCCTTGCGGTCGGAGAGCTTGTAGCGCATGAGCGTGCCGGAGCCGCCGCCGAAGCGGCCGCCGTCCTCGGTCTCGAGGTAGAAGACGGTCCCGCCGGTGCCGGTCTTGAGCGAGCGATAGGTCCTGCCGTCCACGCCCGGCACCGCGACGATGCGCGACTGCAGCCCGTCGAAGTCGATCGTCACCGTGACGGGCTCCTTCGCCTCCTTCGCGTCGGCGCCCCCGCCACTCGCGGCGCCGCCGCGGCCGCGACCCGGGGTCGCCCTGGCGCCACCGGCCGGCGGGCTGGAGGCGTCGTCCTTCGCCGCAGAGACCCCCGGGTCCTCGTCGCTCTCGGGCAGGAACGGGCTCGGCTCGTCCTTCTTCAGCAGCGCGGCGTAGAGCCCGAACGTCTCGGTGCGGTCGTACGAGGTCATGTCGAGCCACTGCGAGCCCAGGCCGAGGTCCGTGGAGGCCAGGAACCAGAGGTACTTCCCGTTCGCGTCGAACACGGGGTAGATGGCGTCGGCCATTCCGTCGGTCACCTGGTGCGACTCGCCCGTCTCGGTGTTCACCACGAAGATCGCGCGGAAGAGCGAGTTCAGGTGCGCGGCGTACGCGACCCACTTCGAGTCGGGGCTCCAGGTGGGGAACATCGTGCGCGCGGGCACCATCCAGGGATCGTTGCCCACGGTCTTCGCCTTGCCGCTCGCCACGTCGAGCACCCAGACGTGCAGGTTGGTGTCGTGGTAGAGGAGCTTCTTCGAGTCGGGCGACCACGACAGCGTGTAGTAGTGCGTCGGGTGCGGAAGGTCGATCGTCCGCCCGGGGTTCAGGCCGTCCTGCGGCTCGATCACGAGCTGGTACTCCCCGGAGCGGTCGCTGAAGTACGCGATCCACCTGCCGTCCGGCGACCACGCGGGCTCGCGCTCGGCCGAGCCGCTCGCGTTCGTGAGGTCGCGCACGTCGCCCTTTTCGCCGGGAATGGTGAACACCTCGCCGCGCGCCTCGACCAGCACGCGCTTGCCGGTGGGCGAGAGATCCATGTTCACGATGCGGCCCGAGACGTCCTCCCAGTGCGGCAGCATCCAGGGGAAGTCCGAGCCCACGGTGACGTTCACGACGTGCTCGCGGCCCGTCTTCGGGTCCAGCTCGTGGATCACGCCGGCCTGCTCGAACACGATGACGCCGGCGCCGGCGTCGAGCGTCTTGACGTCGAAGTCCCGGAACTTCGTCAGCTCGGTGAGCGCCTTGCTCCGCGTGTCGTACGACCAGACGTTCGCGACCCCGTCACGGTCGGAGATGAACACGACCGTGTTCGCGTCGAGCCAGGCCGGGTCCATGTCCTTCGAGTCCGTCCACGGCGGCGTCACGGTGTCGAGCGTCTTGAGGTCCGTGATCCACACCGGCCGGTTCTGGCCGCCGCGGTAGTTGCGGCGCTCCTCGTCCCAGGAGTTGTTCATCCGGTACGCGACCCGCGAGCCGTCGGGGGAGATGCGTCCCTGGTAGGCGCGTGGCAGCACCATGGGCTCCTCGGGACCGCCGGCGGCCGGGACGGTCCAGAAGCGCGGCGCCGGGCTCGGCGCCCACGTCGCCCGGCCCGAGGTGAAGACGACCGACTTGCCGTCGGGGGTCCAGCCCTCGACGAGATCGTTGCCCGGGTGCCACGTGAGCCGCTTCGGCTCGCCGCCGGTCGCCGGCACGACGTAGGCGTCCAGGTTGCCGGCGTAGTCGCCGCTGAAGGCGACCGACTTCCCGTCGGGAGAGAAGCGGGGATTGGAGGCGAGGCCCTGGAAGCTCGTGAGCCGGTGCGCGGTGCCCCCGGCGCGGTCCACGATCCAGATGTTCTGGCCGTAGGCGAAGGCGATCTGCGTGGCGCTCACGGTGGGCGAGCGCAGCATCTTCGTGGGGCCTGCTTCGGGAGCGGCGGCGCGCGCCGGCCACGGGGCCAGGCAGGCGAACGCCACGAGCGCGCAGGGCGCGAAGCGAAGTGGGCGCGGCATGGGGGAGCTTCTCCTCTCGCGTCTTCGGTTGCGGTCCGGTCCGATCGTGAAGGAACGCGCACGGTCGAGGGGTGGCCGGCGCGGCACGGGGCGCAGCCTACTCCCGCCGCGCGCGGGAGCGCCCGCGCCCGGGACCCGGGGCGGCCGCGGCGCGTGACGAGCGCGCTCCGGCGCGCCACGAGTGCGGCGGACGCCCCGCGGGCGGAGGCGGGCGTTCCGGCCGCGGGCCGTGATAGGGTGCGCCCTTCATGACCCACGAGGCCGTGCAGCCGCAGGGGACGCCGAACCGGTTCATCGCCCTCCTCCACCGCGTCGAGGACGGGGCGCTCGTCGCGGCGTTCCTGCTCTCGATGGCGCTCCCGCTCATCGAGGCGATCGGGCGGCCGTTCAACGGTTTCTTCCTGCCCGGCGGCGAGGCCTACCGCGCCCAGTTGACGCTGTGGCTGGCGTTCCTGGGCGGCCTGCTCGCCACGCGCGAGGGCAAGCACCTCACGCTCTCGACCGCCGAGGCGCTCGGGCACGCCAGGATGCGCGAGGCCGCGAGGCTCTTTTCGTCCACGATCGCCGCGGCGATCTGCGCGGTGCTGGCCTACTCGGCGGCGGGCGTCACGGCCGTGGACCGCGAGACGGGCGCGAAGCTCGCCATCGGCCTGCCGGTCTGGGTGAGCGAGTGCATCATGCCCGTCGGGCTCGGGCTCATCTCGCTCCGCCTGGCGCTCGGCGCGTCGCCGCGCTGGTGGGGCAAGGTGATCGCATTCGCCTGCATCGGGCTCGCGTTCGCGATGGGGCTCGCGCCCGCGCTCGCCCAGTCCACCTGGATACCGCTCCTGGCGGTCATTGTGTTCGCGGCGCTGCTGGGTTCGCCGGTCTTCCTCGCGATGGGCGGCATCGCGCTGCTGCTCTTCTTCCGCGACGGCGTGCCGGTCGCGGCGGTCACGGCCGACATCTACCGGCTCATGGTCTCGCCGACGCTGCCCGCGATCCCGCTGCTGACGGCCTGCGGGTACGTGCTCGCCGAGTCGAACGCCGCGACGCGGCTCGTGCGCTTCTTCCGCGCGCTGTTCGGCTGGATGCCGGGCGGCATCGCGATCCTGGTCGCCGCCGTCTGCGCCCTGTTCACCACGTTCACGGGCGGCTCGGGCGTCACGATCATCGCGTTGGGGGGGCTGCTCTACCCGATCCTGCGCGAGGAGAAGTACTCGGAGGGCTTCTCGCTCGGGCTCGTCACCGCCTCGGGCAGCCTCGGGCTGCTGCTGCCGCCGAGCCTGCCGGTCATCCTCTACGCGGTCGTCGCGAACGTGCCGGCCGACTCGCTGTTCATCGCCGGGCTCGTGCCGGGGCTGCTCCTCATCGTCATCGTCGCGCTCTACGGCATCCGCGTCGGCGGCCGGGCGCAGGCCCGCCGCTACCCGTTCTCGCCGAAGGAGGCGGTGGCCGCCGCCTGGGGCGCCAAGTGGGAGCTCTCGGTGCCGGTTCTCGTCGTGCTCGCGTTCGCGATGGGCTGGGCGACGATCGTCGAGGCTTCGGCGTTCGCGTTCGCCTACTCGATCGTGATCGAGTGCTTCATCACGCGCGACATCCACCTGTTCCGGGGCCTGCCGGGCGTGCTCATCAAGGCGGCGGCGCTGTGCGGCGCGGTGCTCATCCTGCTCGCGAGCGCGCTGGGCCTGACGGGCTGGCTCGTGGACGCGCAGATCCCGAGCCAGCTGCTCGGGCTCGTGAAGACCCACATCCATTCGCCATGGGTGTTCCTGCTCGTCCTCAACGTCGTGCTGCTCGTGCTCGGCAGCGTGCTCGAGATCTACTCGGCCATCGTCATCCTGGCCCCGCTGGTCGCGCCCATCGGCGCTGCGTTCGGCATCAACCCGCTCCACCTCGGCGTCGTCTTCCTCGCGAATCTCGAACTGGGGTTCCTGTTCCCGCCTGTGGGGCTGAACCTGCTGCTCTCCTCCTCGCGGTTCGAGAAGCCGCTGCCGCAGCTCTACCGGCACGTCCTGCCGTTCCTGCTCATCCTGGGCGTCGGCGTCATCCTGATCACCTACCTCGACCAGATGACGATGGGCGTGCTGCACCTGATGGGCCGCTGAGCGCGGGCCGCGCGCCGCGCCGGGCCCTCCCCCGGTCGGGGGCCGGAGGGGGGGCCGCGGGCCGGCACATTCGGACGACCGGGCGCCGCCCGGGCTGCGCTACAATCGGCCCCGCCATGCGAGCCGGGTTCTCCTCCATTCTCCTCCTGCTGCTGGCGGGCGCGACGGTCCTCTCGGCCGCCGCCGCGCCGGCGAAGCCGCCGGCCCCGCCCGCCGTTTCGCCGCACCAGGCGGACTGGGACTCGCTGCGCGCCTGGCAGGGCAGGGGCCGCTGGGCCGCCGTCGAGAGCCTGGCCACGGGTCTCGCGGACCGGATCGGGCGCGACCCCTTCGTGGACTCGCTCTCGCTCTCGAAGGCCTGGCTGCTCGCGGGCTTCGGGCGCTGGCACCGCCTGCCTGCGGACACCGCGCGCGTGCCCGCGCTGATCGAGCGGAGCGTCGGGGTCCGCGACCGGCACCCGGAGCCGGGCGATCCGCTCCACGAGTGGTCGCACCTCGTCGCGTACCGGGTCTACGAGCGGCTCGGTCGCTGGGAGGACTCGCGTCGCCACGCGGAGACCATGGTCCGCATGGACTCGACCGCCGTGCCGCGCGACACGGTCACGCTCGCGAAGGCCGAGCGGCTGCTCGCGACGGCCGACCGCGCGACGGGCCGCTTCGGCCGGGCTCGCGACGGGTACCTCGCTTCGATCGCGCACCTGGAATCCACCTCGCCCCCGGACACCATGGAGCTGATCCCGGCGCTCGCCGAGTACGGCGCTTTCCTCGCGGCCATGGGCGAGTTCGACGAGGCGCGGACGTGGCTGGGCCGGGCGAGGAAGGCCGCCGAAGCCCTCCACGAGCCCGGGAGCGAGAGGCTCGAAGGGGTGCTCGCGCGCATGACCACGCTGGAGGACCGCACGGGCAACCTGGCGGAGTCCATCGAGCTGGCCCAGCGCGCCTACGAGATCGCGCGGCGCCGCGAAGGCGAGGACGGGCTCGCCACGCTCTACGCGCGGGTGCGGCTCGCCTACCGCCTCGCCGAGCTGGGCGACGACGCGGCCTCCGCCGCCCGGCTGCGCGAGCTGATGCCCGCGTACGAGAAGGCGCTGGGCCCTGCGCAGCCGCAGGTGCTGAACGCCCGGCTCGCGCTGCTCCAGTCGGCGCTCGCGACGGGCGACACGGCCGGGGTGCGCTCCGAGCTGGCCGCGCTCGCCCCGGTCGCGGCCTCGCAGCACCGCCTCGCGAACTCGAACGTGCCCTACGTCGAGATGCTCTCCGCCGAGCTGCAGCGCGCGGCGGGCGACGACGCCGGCGCCCGGGCACGCCTGCTCGCCGCCGTGCGCGAGGCCTGGAACCGGCGGGCCTCGATGGCCGCCCGGCTGGCCGAGCTGCTCACGGTGGCGATGCGGACGCTCCGCGACGCGCGCGACGCGGCCGCGACGCGGGAGCTCGCCGCGCTGCAGGACAGCCTCGGGGCGACGACGAGCGTGCGCGCCACGCCCGAGTGGGTGGACCTTCTCGCCGCGCGCGCGGCGGCCGAGGCCCGGGAGGGACTTCCCGAGGCATGGGGGGACGCGCTGACTGCCTCGAGGGCCGCCCGCGAGCGGCTGCGCTTCCAGGTGCAGGCGCTCTCGGACCGCAGCTCGCTCCAGCTCGCCGAGCGGCTCGCCGGCCCGTGCGACGTGCTCGCGAGTCTCGCGCGCGACGGCGCGCCGGATCGCGTGCGCGCCGCCTGGGACGAGATCGTGCGCTGGCGCGGGCTCGTCCGCACCGAGGTCGAGCGCCGGCGGCTCGCCGCCGAGGACGCGGCCGACACGGCGGTGGCCGGTGCGCACACGAGATGGATCGCCGCGCAGCGCCACCTCGCGCAGCTCGTCGTGAGCGGCGCGGCGCACCCCGACGACCCCGCGTCGGCCGCGCGCTTCGAATCCGGCCGCCGCGCCGCCGACGAGGCCGAGCGCCGCTTCATGCGCCTGCTCGGCGGACCCGCGCCGGACTCGATCTCGCTGGCGCACGTGCTCGAGCACCTCGGGGCGCACGAGGCGCTGGTCGGCTACGTGACCGCAGACCTGGGCGACGGTCGCCGCTCGTACGGCGCGTTCGTCCGGGCCCCCGGCGCGGCGCCGCGCTACGTGGACCTCGGCGACGCGGAGTCGCTCGAGCGCGCCGTCGCCGGCTGGGTCGCAGGGCTTTCGACGCCGCCCGGCGACGATCCCTCGCGCGCCCGCGCCGCCGAGGACGCGGCTCGCGCGAAGGGGCGCGCGGTGCGCGAGCGGGCCTGGGACCCTGTCGCGCGCGCGCTCGGAGGCGCGACGAAGGTCATCGTCGTTCCGGAGGGGGCGATCTGGCGCGTGGCGTGGGCCGCGCTGCCCGCGGACGACGGTCTCTACCTCGCCGAAGGTCCCGTGACCTTGCGCGTGCTGAACTCCGAGCGCGAGGTGCTTCCGGGCACGGATCCGCCGAAGGGACGCGGGCTGCTCGCCGTGGGAGGTCCCGACTTCGACCTCGGCGCGCCGGGGGCCGGGCGGGCGGCGGGGAAGGCGCTCGAGCGCGCGCCGGTCTGGCCGTGCGAACCCGGCCGCGGCGAGCCGCTCCCGCCGCTTCCGGCCGCGGCGACCGAGGCCGAGGAGATCACGACGCAGTGGGAGGGCCGCCCCGGCGACGGCGCCGCCGAGCTGCTCGTCGGCGCGGCCGCGACCGAACGCGCGTTCAAGGCCGACGCTCCCGGACACGCCGTGATCCACCTCGCGACGCACGGCATCGTCGTGCGTGACACGTGCGAGTCGGGGCAGGTGGCCGCGCTGCGCGGTGTGGGTGGGCTCTCGGAGTTGCCGGCGGGCGGCGCGGGACGGCGGCTCGCCACAGCCGCCCGCGTCCCGCAGCCCGCGGGCGAACGGCCGGCCGCCTGGCTCGGCCGGCGCGTCTGGCTCGCGCTGGCCGGCGCCAACGAGACGCCCGGGCGGGGCGACGAGAACGAAGGGCTGCTCACGGCCGAGGAGGTCGCGACGCTCGACCTGGCCGGCGCCGACTGGGTCGTGCTCTCGGCCTGCCACTCCGGCGAGGGCGCGGCGTGGGCGAACGAGGGCCAGGCCGGCATGCGCCGCGCGTTCCACCTCGCGGGTGCGCGCGCCGTGATCGCCAGCGAATGGGCGGTGGCCGACGACGCGACGCGCGAGTGGATGCTCGCGCTCTACGCCGCGCGCGCCCGCGGTTCTGGCGCCGGCGCCGCGGTGCTCGCGGCCGACCGCGCGACGCTCGAGGCGCGCCGCCGCGACGGGCGCACCACGCACCCGTTCTACTGGGCGGGCTTCGAGGCGACGGGCGAGTAGGGAAGGGACGCCGCAGCGCCCCGGCCGCCGGCCTGTCTCCCGAGGGGCAACGTCGCCCGTCGCACGCCCGCGTGGCGGGCGCAGGATGCCGGGGTGGACGAACGGAGGCCTGGCATGGGCGAGTCCTGGGACGTGCTGGTGGTGGACGACGAGCAGGTCGTCTGTGACGGTGTCCGGCTGATCCTGGAGGATTCCGGCTTTCGCGCCGCGGTCGCGCTCGACTGCGATTCGGCGTTGGCCCATCCCGCGGTCGAAACGTGTCGGCTCGTGCTGTGCGACGTGATGCTTCCCGCCCCGACCGGCTTCGACCTGCTTCGCGCCCTGCACGAACGGCGGCCCGGGCTCCCGGTCGTGATGATGACCGGGTACGCCACCGCCGACATCGCGGTGCAGGCCGCGCGCGCCGGCGCCGCGGGCTTCCTCGCCAAGCCATTCGACGAGGGCGAGCTGCTGGGCCTCGTGCACGAGGTGCTGGCGGGCGGTCGCACGAAGTCCGAGGGAGCCGGGTGACCCCGAAGGTCGCCGTGACCCCGCGTTCCGGCGTCGAGAAACCCCACACCCGACCGTAGAGATCCTCTACGCCGGTGTTGTGTTTCTCAGCAACACTCCCATTCCCTTTGGCCGCAGCCGCTTGAAGGCGACGTCCCATCCCCGGCCCCGCCGAAGCTGCTGAGTTCCTCAACGGCGACCGCGGCGCCCGCCGTTGAACGTCTCCACATCGCGTCCGAACCGTCCCCGCGATCCCCCTGTCCCGCGCCGACTTGCGGTGCGCCGGCTGCGTGACCGCGCACCGCGCGTTTCTGGCCCGGCGCTTGCGGTAGAGCAGCCCCGGCGTGACCGCGCATCGGCGCGGTGGAACGACAGGAGGCACGAGATGGTCCCGATCCTTGTTTTGCTGACCTGCGTGGCCTTCATCCTCGCGGAAGCGATCTGGTCGCGCCGCCGGAGCCGGCTTCCCGAAGCCGCCCGGGCGGCGCGTCCCCTCGAGCGTGCGCCTCGGACCACCGAGGTCGGGCCGCTGGCCGCGGTCTTCGTCCATCCGGGTCACTCCTGGGTGGGCGTGCGGCCGGACGGCCTCGTCACGATCGGACCCTCTCCGTTTGCCCGGCATTTCGCGGGGCGACTCGAGCGGGTCGAGCTGCCGCCCGAGGGAAGGCTGATTCGCCAGGGTGAAGTGGGCTGGACGCTGGTCTCGGCGAATCGGCGACGGCTGGCTCAGGTGATGCCGGTCGCCGGCGAGGTCGTCGAGGTGAACCCGGAGCCGGAGCTGGCCCCGGTCGGCGACGGTCGGCCACGCGAACGCGCGTGGCTGATGCGGGTGCGTCCGGTGGGGCTGCGCGACTGCCTGCGCAACCTGATCCCCGCCGGGCTGGCCGAGACGTGGGAGGACGGCACTCGGGCGAAGCTGACCGCCGGCCTGTCCCCCGACGTGCAGGCGCTGGCGTACGACGGAGGCGAGTGGGTGGCCGGCTTCGGCGACCTGCTCCACGAGACGGTCTGGCAATCGCTCCGCAGGGAGCTGTTCCCGACCGGCGAGATCGTTCCCGGCGGGCCTGACGGCCCGCCGCTGCGATAGGGCGCGGTACGGAGCGAGGGAGACCACGATGACGGACGAGAGCCCGGACACCCGGTCGGCGGTGCTGCCGTCAGGCGCCGGGAAGTCGGAGACCGCCCCGGCGGGGATCGATCGCCGCGGGTTCCTGAAGTGCCTCGGCGTCGCGGGCGCCGCGCTGATGGTCGGGCCCGCCCCGGCGCGCGCGGCGACGACGGGCGGCGAGGAGCCGTACGGGGTCCTGGTGGACACGACGCGATGCGTCGGCTGCCGGGCCTGCGAGGCCGCGTGCGCGGAGGCCAACGGGCTTCCCACGGCCGAGCTCGACGATGATCACGTCTACGACACCCGCCGGCTGACTTCCGAGAAGCAGTGGACGGTGGTCAACCGCTACGCGACCGACCGCGGGGAGGTGTTCGCGAAGAAGCAGTGCATGCACTGCGTGCATCCGGCCTGCAGCTCGGCCTGCCTCACCCGCGCGATGTACAAGACCCCCGACGGTCCCGTCGTGTGGCGCGAGAACAAGTGCATGGGATGCCGCTTCTGCATGGTGTCCTGCCCCTTCGACGTCCCGAAGTTCGAGTACGCGAGCGCGGTGCCGCGCATCCAGAAGTGCAAACTCTGCGCGGAGCGCGTCCGCGCCGGCAAGCTGCCGGCCTGCGTCGAGGTCTGCCCCGCGGGGGCGCTGACGTTCGGCAGGCGCAATGCGCTGCTCGTGGAGGCGCACCGCCGGATCGCCGACCAGCCGGACCTGTACATCCCGCAGATCTACGGCGAGCAGGACGTCGGCGGCACGAGCTGGATGTACCTGGCGTCCGTTCCGTTCGAACAGCTCGGGTTCCGGACGGATTTGGGGACGACTCCCTATCCGGACCTGACCAAGGAGTTCCTCTACGGAGTCCCCGTGGCGCTGCTCACGGTGCCGGCGTTCCTGCTGGCGGTGAGCACGGCGGTCCGGGGCGCAACCGAGGCCAAGGCCCATGAGGTGCCGCATGAATCCGATGCGAGATCCAGCGCGTCCGCGTAGGGCGCCGGGGCAGCTCCTGCGCTTCGTCGCCTCGGAGCTGAAGCCCCGCCGCCCCTACTTCACGCTCTTCAACGTGATCTCCGTGCCGGTGATCCTGCTCACGGTCGTCCTCCTCGTGATCCGGTTCACCTACGGGCTGGGCTCGATCACGAACCTGTCCCAGGAGTATCCGTGGGGCCTCTGGATCGGCTTCGACGTGATCACCGGCGTGGCGTTCGCGGGCGGGGCGTACATCCTCACGTTCCTCGTCTACATCCTCCGGCTCGAGAAGTACCACCCGATCGTGCGGATCACGGTGCTGAACGGCTTTCTCGCGTACGTGTTCTACGCGGGCGCGCTGCTTCTCGACCTGGGCCGCCCGTGGAACGTGATCAACCCGATCATCGGAAACTCGTTCGGGGTCAGCTCGGTGCTGTTCCTGGTCGCCTGGCACTTCCTGCTCTACATGACCGCGGCGTTCCTGGAGTTCGCGCCCGCGGTGGCCGAGTGGCTCGGCCTGCGGCGGGTCCGCCGGGTCCTGAACACCCTGACCCTCGGCGCGGTGATCTTCGGCATCACGCTGTCGCTGCTGCACCAGTCGGGTCTCGGGGCGCTCTACCTGATGGCCAAGGGCAAGGTGCACCCGCTCTGGTACTCCGAGTTCATCCCGATCCTGTTCTTCGTCTCGAGCATCTTCGCCGGGCTCTCGCTGGTGATCGTGGAGGGCACGATCAGCCGGCGCGTGTTCCGGACCCGGATGTCCCGCGAGCACCACGCGTCACACGACGACATCGTGCTCGGCCTCGGGCGGATCTGCGCGGGGACGCTGTTCGTCTACCTCGCGCTCAAGGTGCTCGAGATCCTGCACGGACGCGAAGTGCACCTGCTCGCCACGCCGATGGGGGCCTGGTATCTCCTCGAGGTCGTGGGCTTCGTGGCGGTTCCGCTGGTCCTGTACACGATCGGCGTGCGGCGCCGGGCGTTCCGCATCATCACGGTGGCGGCCGTGCTCGCCCTGGTGGGCATCGTCCTGAACCGCCTCAACGTGTCGGTCATCGCGTTCAAGTGGTACGAGGCCGTCCGCTACGTGCCCTCGTGGCAGGAGGTCATGGTCACGCTGGGCGTCGTGTTCTCGGAGATCTGGGTGTTCCGCTGGATCGTCAATCGGATGCCGGTCGTGAGCCCGGCGCCGGCCTGGGCGGAGGCCCAGGACACCCGCCGGCCGGTGCTCGGATACCGCGGCGTGAGCCGGGAGGCGTGAAGATGTACCCGACCCTGACGGTGGACCCGTTTGCGACGAAGGGCATCGAGTACCTGCTGGTGCTCGGCTTCCTGGCCGTGTTCGTCCTGTTCGTGCGCGTCCTGTTCGGTCGTTCGCGGCCGGCGCCCGGCCTGTCGTACGCCTCACTCGCCGCGGACGCCCGCAGCCGCTGGTTCGACCAGCCCGGCGACGTCCTCTACCACCCCGGTCACGCGTGGGCGCTCCCCGAGGGCGGGGACGTCGTGCGGATCGGGATCGACGACTTCGCCCAGAAGCTGCTCGGCAGGCCGAGCGCGCTCGTGCTGCCGGAGGTCGGCAGCCGGCTGGAGCAGGGGGAGAAGGGCTGGCAGATCGAGGTGGATTCCCGGCGCTTCGACCTGCTCGCCCCGGTGGGCGGCGAAGTCGTCGCCCGCAACGAGGCCGTGATCCGCGATCCCGACCTGCTCAACCGGGACCCGTACGGAGAGGGATGGCTCCTCGAAGTACGGGGTCCGAGGACGCAGTCCGGGTTGCGGACGCTGATGCGCGGCGAGCTCGCCCGGGCGTGGCTCTCGAGCCTGGAACGGTCGCTGTTCGACCGGATGCCGAGCGAGGTGGGCCTCGTCATGCAGGACGGCGGCATCCCGGTGAGCGGCATCGCGCGGGCGCTCTCGCCCAGGGAATGGGAACGCATCGCGGGCGAGTACCTGCTCACCCGCTGAGTGCCCGACCGGGCCCGCAGGAGGGAACATGTCGGACGGCCAGACGAGAAGCGGGGATGCCTCCCGGTCCGCTGCGGGCGCTCTTCCCTGCGTGTGGATGACGGCCGGCATGGTCGCCTACAAGCTCTGCGACCGGGAGTTCGACTGCGAACACTGCCCGCTGGACCTCGCGCTGCGCGGACCGCAGCGCCGGGTCCCGGCGGGAGCGCCGGTGCAGGAGGGAACGGCGGGGCCGTTCGAGTTCCAGGCGGACCGCCTCTATCACCCGGCGCACCTGTGGGCCCTGCCGGTCGGGGAGTCCCGTCTCCGGCTCGGGCTCGACGCCTTCGCGGTCCGGCTGCTGGACCGGATCTCGGCCGTCGTCCTGCCGCAGGCGGGCCACCGGATCGAACGCGGCCTGACGGCATGCTGGGTGATGGACGAGGCGCAGACGATCCCGCTGCGCTCGCCCGTCTCGGGCATCGTCCGCGAGGGGAACCTGACCGCGCAGGAGCACCCGGCCCTGGTCGGGCAGTCTCCGTACGACCGGGGCTGGCTGCTCGAAGTCTCCATCGAGGGACCGGCGAAGGAGCTGAAGGGACTGCTGTGCGCCGAGGAGATGCGCGACCTCGGCGTCGAACACCTCCGCCGGCTCCACCAGGACGCGTCGCGGCTGTGTGCGGAGGATGCTAGAGTCGGAACCACGCTGGCGGACGGAGGGATCAGGCTGGCCGAGTTGCGCAGGATCCTGGGAGCGGCCCGGTACCACCAGTTGGTCCTCGGCTACCTGCGCTGATCCCGTCGTCCGGATGGAGTCCATCCGAAGCCGGCGAGCGCGTGAGGCATCGCCCCGCAGGGGCGAGGCAGAGACAGCGCAGGTGGCGTCATGACGGTCGCATCGTTCCTACGTGCGTTCAGGATCCGGGCGGGGCCGCACCCCGTTCCCCTCGGGGTGCAGCTGTTGCTGGGCGTCACCGCCGTCATCGTCCTGACGTTCGCGACCTACGCCTTCGTGAGCCTGAGAGCCACCTCGCGGCAGTGGCACGAGACGGTGTTCCAGGGCGCGCGGCGGTTCAGCGAACTGATCCAGCAGTCCACGCACTACAGCATGCTGCTGAACCGCAAGGAGGACGTCCACCACATCATCCGGACGATCGCGAAGAGTCCCGGGGTCGAACGGGTGCGCATCTACGACAAGAACGGCGTCATCATCTTCTCGGCGAACGAATCCGAGATCGGGCGCCGGGTGGACCTGGACGCCGAAGCGTGCGTGACCTGCCACGGGCGCGGGGTGCCGCTCGTGTCGGTGCCCCAGGACCGCACAGTGCGCGTGTTCGACGGCCCGCAGGGCGAGCGCGTGCTCGGACTCATCAACCCGATCGAGAACACGCCCGAGTGCTACAACGCCGGGTGCCACGCCCACTCGCCGAAGCTGAACGTTCTCGGGGTGCTCGACGTCCAGATGTCCATGGCCGAGCCCGACGCGCAGCTCGCGGCCGCCCGCCGCCAGGCGCTCACGGCGGCGGTGCTGATGGCGGTGCTCGCCGGCGTCTTTTCCGTGGTGTTCATCGACCGGCTCGTGCGGCGGCCGGTGCGCCGGCTCATCGCGGGCACGCGGCGCATCGCCGGCGGGGAGCTCGACACCGTGATCCAGGTCGGCGGCGCGGGCGAAATGAGCCAGCTGGCCGGCGCGTTCAACCGGATGACGGCCGAGCTGCGGCTGGCCCGGCAGGAGCTCACGGCCTGGTCGGAGCGGCTCGAGGAAAAGCTGCACGAAAAGACCGAGGACCTGACCCGGGCGCAGCGCGAGGTCGTCCACATGGAGAAGATGGCCTCGCTGGGCAACCTCTCGGCCAGCATCGCGCACGAGCTGAACAACCCGCTCGCGGGCATCGTGATCTATTCGCGCCTGGTGGCCCGGGCGCTCCGCCAGGAGGCCACCACCCCCGAGGAGCGCGAGCAGGCACAGCGCAGCCTGGAGGTGATCGAAAAGGAGGCGACGCGCTGCGGCGCCATCGTGCGGAACCTCCTGCTGTTCTCCCGCCGGGGAGGGGGCGAATTCAAGCTGAACTCGCTGAGCGAAGTCGTGGAAGGGGCCGTGGCGGTGGTCCGCCACCGGCTGCAGATGGCGCGCATCACGCTCGAGCTGGAGCTGCTTCCCTCCGACGACCAGCTCGTCTGCGACGGTGACCAGCTCAAGCAGGCGCTGCTCGCGTTCTTCGAGAACGCCGTGGACGCGATGCCGAACGGAGGTTCGCTGCGTGTCGCAGTCACGCGGGAGGAGGATGCGTTCCACCTGGAGGTGCGCGACACCGGCACGGGGATCCCGGAGGAGGCCCTTCCGCACGTCTTCGAGCCGTTCTTTACGACCAAGCCGGAGTCCGAGTCCGAAGGGGCCGGCCTCGGCCTGGCGGTGGTCTACGGGATCATCCAGCGTCACGGGGGTTCGATTCACGTCGAGTCGGAGGTCAATCGCGGGACGGCCGTCCACGTCCTGCTGCCGCGGCGGCAGGACGGGCCGAAGCGTCCCGAGCCCGGAAGCGCATGAACCCACCGGCCGGGCGTGTGGGCCCGGCCGGGTAAAACGAGGAGGCGATCACGATGGCGTCGCGGGAAGGTGCGGTGTCGGTCTCGGGCGGGGACGTCGGGATCCTCATCGTGGACGACGAGTTCTCGGTGAGGGACTCGCTCGAGCAGTGGTTCAAGAAGGACGGGTATCGCACGGCGAGCGCGCCGGACGCCCGGGAGGCCCTCCGGCTGCTGCCGGAGGGGCCGTGGGACGTCGTGCTGCTGGACATCAAGATGCCGGGCATGGACGGCATCGAGCTGCAGCGGCGTATCCACGAGGCCGATCCCGAGATCCATGTGATCATGATCACGGCCTACGCTTCGGTCGAGACGGCCGTGCGCGCGCTCAAGGCGGGGGCGTTCGACTACATCACGAAGCCGATCGACCCCGACGAGCTGAGCCACCTGGTCAAGCGGGCCGTCGAGCAGCGGCGGCTGCGCACGGAGAATCTCCGCCTGCGCGAGAAGGTCGAGAGCCTGATGGTTCCGGGGAGGATCGTCGGCAACAGCGGCCCGATGCAGGCCGTGATGCAGATGGTCCAGTCGGTGGCCGCGACGGACGCGACTGTGATGATCCGTGGGGAGAGCGGCACCGGCAAGGAGCTGATCGCCCAGACGATCCACGCGAACAGCGCGCGCCGGTACTTCCCGATCATCCCCGTCAACTGCGGCGCCCTGCCGGAATCGCTCCTGGAGAGCGAGCTGTTCGGTCACGAGAAGGGCGCGTTCACCGGCGCGCAGTACCGGCGCAAGGGCAAGCTCGAGATGGCCGACGGAGGCACGTTGTTCCTCGACGAGGTGGGGACCATCAGCCCCAAGACGCAGGTGGACCTGCTGCGCGTCATCGAGACGAAGGAGTTCACCCGGCTCGGCGGGGCGACCCCGGTCCGCGTGGACTTCCGCGTGATCGGCGCCACGAACCAGAACCTGGAGCAACTCGTCTCCGAGGGGAAGTTCCGGGAGGACCTCTACTTCCGGATCAACGTCGTCACCATCCCGCTGCCGCCCCTGCGCGAGAGGCCCGAGGACATCCCGGTGCTGGCGCAGCACTTCCTCGAGAAGTACTCGCTGCAGATGAACCGTCCCTACCGGGACTTCGATCCCGGGGCGATGGACGTGCTCGTGCGCTACCCGTGGCCCGGCAACGTCCGCGAGCTGGCCAACGCGATCGAGCGCGCGCTCGTCGTCGGCAAGCCCCCGGTCGTGCGCGCGGAGGACCTCCCGCTGCGGATGGTCGAGGGGGCGGTGGGCCCGACGGGAGATTCGCTCGCCGAGGTCGAGCGGGCGCAGATCACCGAGATCCTCGAGCGTGTCGGCTGGAACATCACCCGGGCGGCCGAGATCCTGAAGATCGACCGCGTCACGCTCTACAACAAGATCAAGAAGTACCAGCTCCGCAGGTAGCTCGGCATGCCCGGCATCGACCTGGTCCCGGTCTTCCTGAGCGGCGGACACGACCTGCTGCAGCGCCTGGGAGACGAGCTCGAGCGTTCGCTCGGGGTCGGCGTGCGCGTGCGCGTGCCGTGGTTCGACCCGGAGGTCGCCTACGACTCCTCCCGGGGCCAGTACAACTCCACCGTCATCCTGAAGCACCTGCTGCGCGATCCCGACGGCACGGCGCCGCGGATCCTCGGGGTGGCCGGCGTGGACCTGTTCATCCCCGTGCTGACCTACGTGTTCGGCGAGGCGCAGCTCGACGGCCGGGCGGCGGTCGTCTCGATCCACCGCCTGCGCCCCGAGGCCTACGGCCTCGAGCCGGACGAGGCCCTGCTGGCCGAGCGGCTCCTCAAGGAAGCGGCGCACGAGCTCGGCCACACGTTCGGGCTGCGGCACTGCGCGGACCCCGCCTGCGTGATGCGCGCCTCCACGTACGTCGAGGAGATCGACCTCAAGGAGGCGGACTTCTGCGGGGCGTGCCTGGGCGCCGTCCGGCAGGCGACCCGCCGGGCCGGCCTCGTCGCGGAGGGCTGAGGCGCGAGGCGCCCGCCCCGGCGCGGATCAGGGCGGCGTCATCCCGGGTTGCTGCGGCTGTGCGTCGTTCCCCTGCCGGCGCGGCTTCTGCTCCGGCGGCTTGCCCCACGACCAGCGGAGCGAGGCCGTGATCGAGCGGAGCGAGTACCGGCTCGAGCTCTCCTGCACGTACGTCGCGTCCCGGGTCGCATAGCGGTATCGCCAGACGTTGAACGGATCGCTCGCCCACACGCTCATCGAGCCCTGCTCCGTGATCTTCCAGCGGACGCCGACGTAGCTGTAGACGTTGGCTTCGATGCGGCCCTGCGCCAGCGTCCGGGCCGGCTGGTAATTGGCGCTGCCCTGGAGGTCGAGCCGCGAGGCCGCCTTGAAGGTGAGGTTGCCGCTCGCCGACCAGTTCGTGGTCTCGCTGCGCAACGCGCCCGAGAGGTTGCTCGCGTCGTGGCGCTCGCGGAAGAGGCCCAGCGAGACGGTGCCGCCGAGGCGTCCGGTCTGGCGCAGGGACCCGGTGAGCGACACCCCGAAATACGAGATCGCCGACGCATTGAGCCAGGTCGTCACGGCCGCGCCCGTGGAATCGACGCTCGTAAACCGGTCCCAGTTGTCCACGGTCCGCCGGTAGTAGGGCGACAGGCGCAGCAGGCCGCGGGAGCCGGCCCAGCTCGCATCGAGACTCCAGGAGTGCGTGTACTTCGGTCCCAGGTCCGGGTTGCCGGCGTAGCGGCTCAGCGTGTCCGCGGTGGGCAGGTGCGGGTTGAGGTAGTAGGCCGAGGGCCGCTCGATGCGCTTCGAGTAGGAGAGACGCAGGGTGCGCCCGCTTCCGAAGTCCCACGCCGCGTTCGCGCTCGGGAACAGGCTGCGGTAGTCCCGGCGGAAGCGACGCCCCTCGTCGCGCAGGTCGAACGTCGTGTGCGCCCCTTCGGCCCGCGCCCCGAGCTGCAGGGAGGCCCGGCCGACGGTCGAGCCGAGCGTGAGGTAGCCGGCGTGGAAGATCTCGCGGTGGACGTAGTCGCTGGAATCGGTCGGTGGAAACGCGACCGGGACGCCCGCGTGGTCGAAGTAGCGCAGGTCGCTCGTCGCGGTGTTCCTGCGGTCGGAGCCGTTGTAGCCCGCTTCGAGCCTGCCCTTCGCGCCGAGCGGGAGCGTGAGGTCGGCTTCCAGCGCGCGCTCGGCGTAGCCGCTGGTCGCGTCCTGCCGGGTCGCGACGCCGGCCGAATCGGCGGGCACGTAGACGGTCTGGAGCGCGTTCGAGACCCGGTCGTTGTCGTTGCCGCTCTGCTTGTACTCGACCGTCCATTCGTTCCGGGAGGGGTTCACGACCCGGCGGAAGCCGAGCGTCCCGCTGCCGTTGCGTCCGTCGTTGCCCCCGCTGCCCGCGCGGTCGTAGCGCAGCAGCGGATCGAGCGAGGCGTCGAGCAGCGCGTAGCCGGTCGTGCCGTCGAAGCGGAACTGGCTCACCCAGCCGTTGAGTGTCCCGTAGAGCGTCGAGCGTTTCGAGAGCATCCAGTCCACCGAGAGGTCGGACATTCCGAAGCCGCTCGGGTAGTCGTTCCGCGACGAGGTCCGGTAGGAGGTCGGGGGCTGGGCGAGCAGGTTCAGGCGCGACTCGTCGAAGCTGGAGTGGTTGTGGCTCCAGTAGCCCGAGACTCCGGCGAACAGCGTGACGGGTCCGCGCTGCCAGGCCACTCGCGCCCCGGAGTTGTCGTTACGCGAGCCCGACCCCAGGAAGAGGCTGCCGCTCAGGCCGAGGTCCGCCTTGCCCTGGAGCACGAGGTTCACGATGCCGCCGGTGCCCTCGGGGTCGTACTTCGCAGACGGGTTGGGGATGACCTCGACCCGCTCGATCCGGCCCGCCGGGAACTGCTTGAGGTAGGTCGCGAGCGCGTCGCCGGTGACGGGCGAGCGGCGGCCGTCGAACTGGATCGTGACGCTCGAGCTGCCGCGCAGGCTGACGTGGCCGTCGATGTCCACGTCGAGCTCCGGGATCGCGCGCAGCACGTCGGTCGCGGTGCCCGACGGGGCGGCGGGCAGGTCCCGGGTCAGGTAGACGCTGCGATCGGCCTGCACGATCGCGGTCGCGCGCTCGGTCTCGGTCGCCACGCCCGGGACCGCGATGGGCGAGACGGCGAGGACGATGCGCCCCAGGTCGAGCGACGGCGCGGCATCGGTCAGGACGACGCCGTCGCGGGTCCACGGCAGGTGGCCGAGCAGCGTCGCCCTGAGCCGGTAACGGCCGGCCGCCAGGCGCTCGAGGCGGAAGGCGCCGTCCTCGCCGGTCGACGTGTGCGCGACCAGGGTCGAGTCGGAGGAGCGGAGCGCGACGACCTCGACGGCGGGGAGGGGGACGCCGGGTTTCTCGTCGAAGGCGCCGGTGATCTCGCCGGCGATCGTGGGCGCTGCGGAAAGCGGTGCGGCGAGGAATGCCGCGAGGGCCAGGAGCCGGCGCATCGATCGGCCTCCCGTCGGTGGGGTCCGCGTCCGGGGGATGGGCGCACTCGAAGGTTCAGGCCGGGGGAAGGCCGAATCCTAGGCACTGTGCGGAGGCATGTGTCCCGCAGGTGTCAGGAGTACCCGCTCAATCGAATTCGTACTTCGGGTTCGGCGGCGGCTGCTCGAGCCCGGTCTGCCCGACGCGGATGTCGGCCATCGCGTACGACTCGCCGCGCACCGGCGAGCCCGCCATGCGGCGCAGCAGGTTGAGCTGGCCGACGTGGTTCAGCGAGTCCGCGATCGGCCCCGCGAGGAGCTTCTCGTAGGTCGCCACGACGGGCGCGCCGCTTGCGAGGAAGCGGTCCCACTCCGTGATCGCCTCGAAGTAGCGCGCGACCTCGGCGTCCCACGCGAGCGGCGTCGAGTTGTGCCAGCGGTGCTTCTCGCGACTCATCGCGAGCCCCCAGTCCATGAGGTCGCCCATGTGGGCGAGGATCCCGGCCGGTGTCCGGGTCGTCTGGGAGGCCTTGAACGAAGCGAAGTCCGCCGGAGCGCCGCGCACGCTCTTCGAAGCGCGGTAGGCGATCACGGCGAGCAGGTGACGGAGCATCGTGCGGGTGTCTTCCATCTCGGTCTCCGGAATGCGTCCCGCGCCGGCCTCGGGGCCGCCCCGCCGTCGGAGGGCGCCCGTGACGGCGTCGGGTCGCAAAGGTCGTCGGAAGAGCCTACTTCACCACCGTCACGCCCGCCGCCTTGAACGAGGCGTGCACGCGCACCCCCGGGGCGAGGCCCAGCGCGGCGACGGCCTCGCGGGTGACCTCGGCGATGAGCGGCGGCGTCGTCGCGATCGAGACGCGCACGAGATCGCCCGAGGGCGGCTCGGGGACGAGTTCCTCGATCGCGCCCTCGAACACGTTCCGGGCCGAGCCCGCGGGTGGCGCGAGGGCGAGCGTGATCTCGCGCGGGTGGACGACGGCGGTGAGCTCGCCCGAGGCGCCGTCGCCCGACAGCAGGAGCTCCCCGTGCGGCAGCGCGACGCGCGCGGCGCCCGCCGGGGCGCCGTCGGGCCCGGCGAGGTCGCCGCGGAACCAGTTCACGCCGAGGAACTCGGCGACGTAGGGAGACCGCGGGCGGCGCATGAGGTCCTCGCGCGTACCGTCCTGGCTCACGCGGCCCTCTTCGAGCACGGTGACCCGCTCGCCGAAGGCCAGCGCCTCCGCCGGGCTGTGCGTGACGTAGACGGTCGTGCACGGCAGGCCGGCGAGCAGCCGCCGCAGCTCGCCGCGGACGGCGCGGCGCGTCTGCGCATCGAGCGCCGAGAGCGGCTCGTCGAGGAGCAGCAGCCGCGGCTCGAGGACGAGCGCGCGCGCGAGCGCGACGCGCTGCTGCTGCCCTCCGGAGAGCTCGTGCGGCCGCCGCCGGGCGAGTGCCGCGATGCCGACGCGCTCGAGGGCGGCCCCGACGCGGGGTGCCGCCTCGCGTGCGGGGACGCGCGAGGCGCGCAGGCCGAACGCCACGTTCTGCTCAGCCGTGAGGTGGGGGAACAGGGCGTAGTCCTGCGCCACGTAGCCCACGGGGCGCTCCGCGGCGGGCACGAACGCGCCGGCCGCGCCGTCGAACCACGCATCGCCGTCCACCTCGATCCGGCCCGCGTCGGGGCGCTCGAGGCCCGCGAGCAGCCGGAGCAGCGTCGTCTTGCCGGCGCCGCTCTCGCCGACGAGCACCATCACGGTGCGGTCCGGCACCTCGATCGCGGCCTCGAGCGCGAACGCGCCGAGCCGCCTAGCGAGCCGGGCCCTGAGCACGCGCGCGGTTCCAGAACCAGCCGGCGGGGGCGGAGCGCAGGCCGAGCAGCAGGCCGAACGCCATGACGAGGAGCAGCACCGAGAGCACGACGGCCACGTCGAGGTCGGACTGCATGGCGAGGTAGACGGCGAGCGGCATCGTCTGGGTCGTGCCCGGGAGGTTGCCCGCGAACGTGATCGTGGCGCCGAACTCGCCGAGCGCGCGCGCGCCGCTCATCGCCACGCCGGCCACGAGCGAGGGGGCGGCGAGCGGCAGCACGACGCGGAAGAACGTGAAGCTCTCCGAGGCCCGCAGCGTGGCGGCGGCGTCGAGCAGCCGGCGGTCCACCGAAGCGATGCCGGCCCGCGCGGGGCCGACGAAGAACGGCAGCGCCATGAAGAGCTGCGCCACGATCACGCCTGCGGTCGTGAAGGGCAGCGAGACGCCGAACGCCGACAGCGCCCGGCCCGCGAGCCCCGCCCGGCCGAACGCCATGAGCAGCGCGAGCCCCGCCACCGTCGGCGGCAGCACCATGGGCAGGTCCACGAGCACCTCGACCACCGGCTTGCCCGGGAACTCCCGCGTCGCGAGCACCCAGGCGAGCGGCAGTCCGAGCGCCACCGCGAGCACGGTGGCGCCGCCACTCGCGAGCAGGCTCAGGCGCAGCGCGTCGAGCACGACCGGCTCGCCGAGGCGGGCCAGCAGCTGCGCGGGCGAGGCGTGCGAGAGCAGGGCCACGAACGGCAGCGCGAGAAAGCCCAGCCCGATCGCGATGGCCGCCGCGGCGAGCACGCGCGCCGCCCACCCGCCGCGGCGGGGCCGGCGGGCCCGGGGAGGAGCGTCGCCGCTCACGGCGTCGCGCCCCGGGGGGCGGAGAAGCCGAACTGCCCGAGCACGCGGCGGCCCTCGGGCGAGAGGACGAGGTCCACGAACGCGCGCGCCGCCTCGGGAGAGCGCGAGCCCTTCACGATCGCGATGGGGTAGGGCGCGGCCACGTTCGCCGAGTCGGGCAGCTCGAGCACGCGCACGTCGGCCGCGACGGCCGGGGTGACGTCGGTGCGGTAGACGATCCCGGCGTCCGCCTCGCCCAGGCGCACCTTGGCGAGCACCGACTTCACGTTTTCCTCCTCGGAGACGACGTTGCCGAGCACCCGCCGCTCGAAGTCCTCGCCGCGCGACGGGTCGCGCGCGAGATTCGCGATCACCTCGCGGGCGTACTGGCCGACGGGCACGGCGGGCGCTCCGACGACGAGCTTGAGCCCGGGCTTCGCGAGGTCCTGAAGGCTCCGGATCCCGCCGGGGTTCCCGGCCGGCAGCACGACCACGAGGCGGTTCACCGCGAACGTGCGTGGCCCGCCGGCGAGCAGGCCGCGGCCGGCGACCTCGGACATCCAGCGCCGGTCCGCCGACGCGAACACGTCGGCCCGGGCGCCCTGCTCGATCTGGGCCGCGAGCTGCTGCGAGCCCGCGAGGTTGATCCGCACGGTGAGGCCGGGCCGCCGTGCCTGCAGCGTCTTGCCGAGTTCGGTGAAGGCCTCCGTGAGCGACGCGGCCGCGAAGACCTCGAGCGTCGCGTGCTTCGGCGCGGCGCGGACCGGGCCCGGCAGCACGAGCACGGCGGCGAAGAGGGCCGCGAGGGCGGCGCGGCCGGCGGTCACGCCAGCCGCCACGGCCGCGGGGCCGCCACTTCCGCCTCGAGCGTGCACATCGGGAACCCTCCGGGGCGAATCGCGCGGGCCCTTGCCGACTCCGGTCCCGGACTGCGGGCCGGGGCGGGCATTCTGGGGGCGCCGGGGACGCGTGACAACCCCGGACGGCCCCGGCCGCGCGATGCGGCACGCGCGCCGCCGCTCACGACCCGCGCGAGGCCCGCTCCCGTCCGGCCGCGAGCAGCACGCGCACGTCGCGCGCGATCGCGTCCGGCTTCGTCGCGAACTGGTAGGCCGTCGCGATCCGGCCGCGCTCGTCCACGAGGTAGGTGTAGTCGGTGTGACTCACCGCCGTCATCGAGCTGTCGGGCGTGCTCTCGTAGGACGCCGCGGCCTTGAAGGGCTGGAGCACCTCTCCGTAGAGCGCCGAGTCGAGCAGCGCGCCGGTGAAGGACGGGTCGAAGTTCTTCGCGAACGCGTCGGCGACCTCGGGCGTGTCGTTGCGGTAGTCCACGCTCACGAACACGAACCGCACGTGGTCCGCCCCGGCGCCGAGGCGCTTCCGCAGCCGCTTCCAGTCGGCGAGCGTGGTCGGGCAGACGTCCGGGCAGCTCGTGTAGCCGAACGTCACCACGGACACGCGGCCGTCCGGGTGCGCGAAGTCCACCGACGTGCCGTGGGGGCCGCGGATCGCGACGTCGGGCGCGTCCGTGTCCATGGCGAAGCCCGCCTTCTGTGGTGCGCAGCCGACCGGCGCCAGCGCCGCGGCCGCGGCGAGGAGCAGGGCGGCGAGGGCGAGCCCCGGCCTCGGGATCGGGGTCCTCACGGCCGCACCTTCGCGGTCGCGTGGAGCGTGCCGCCGTCCGCAAGGCGCAGCGTAATCCCTGTCGTGTCGCCCTCGGCGAGTTCGACGAGCGCGTTCGACAGCATCAGGTGGGCGCCGCCGGGGGCGAAGCGCAGCCTGGTGTGCGGCGCGACGACCAGGCGCGGCGCTTCGCGCATCGTGGCCCGGCCGCCCTCGCGCACGGTCTCGTGCATCATGGCCATGCCGGCGGCCGGAGCCTCCACGCCCACGAGCACGAGCGAATCGGGCGAGTCGTTCACGAGTGTCAGGTAGCCGGCGGTCGTGCCTCCGGCCGAAACCGGGCGTACCCACGCGTTCTCGATGCGCACGGCCGGCTTCGTGCCGCAACCGGCGAGCGCGAACACGAGCGCGGCGGCGAGGATCGGGCCTCGCAGTCTCATGCATTGCTCCTGGGGTGAAACGGGTTCGTGCGGAGTCGGCGGCCGTCCCCCGAGGGGTAGCACACTCGGCGCGACTCCGCCCGCGAGGCCCGGCATCCGAAGGGTGTTCGGTGCAGGGGCCGGCAAAGGTCACGCGCGGGCCAAATCTGGGACCGTGGTCCCGTCGCCGCCTTTGACGGGGCGACGGGCGCTACATAATGTACGTCGTTCTCCATCAAGGGCGTGGGGTGCCGGGCCTGAACGCGAACCCGGGGACCCCGGCCGGGCCCTGCCCGGCGTCCGTGGTCCCGGCCGCCCATCGCCGGGAGGTTTCATGCAGGAGCAGCTCGTCAGGGAGCAGGTCGAGAAGATCATCGAGCAGCTGCGGCACTCCGTGGTCCAGCCGGACGGCGGGGACCTCGAGTTGCTGGACGTCTCGGACGACGGCGTCGTCCGCATTCGGCTGCACGGCTCGTGCGTCGGCTGCAACAGCTCGACGACCCTGCTGCGCAACGGCATCGAGCGCTACCTGCGGCACAAGCTGCCGCAGATCCGACAGGTCGTCACGGAGTAGCCGTGTACTTCTACGGGCTCATCAACGCCGTCATCTTGATCGTGCTCACCATCGTGGTGGCGATGGGCATCAACCGGTTGCGCGAGTGGTGGGAGGCGCGCGAGCGCCGTCGCCGGCCCCAGTAGGGTCCGCCCGGGAACGCCGGGCAGCCCCCCGGGCCGATCGAGTCGCGGGAGATCCATGTCGACGATCACGAAGGAAAAGGTCCTCGCCGCGTTGGGAACGGTGAACGACCCCGATCTGCATCGCGACCTGGTGTCGCTGGGCATGATCGAGGACGTCGTCATCGAAGGCGGCAGGGTCGTGTTCACGCTGGTGCTCACGACCGCGGCGTGCCCGCTCAAGAACCAGATCGAGGACGACTGCCGGCGCGCGGTGAGCGGCATTCCCGGCGTCGCCGAGGTGCACGTCAACACGATCAGCCGCGTGCGCAAGCCGAAGGACCCGGCGGCGGACCGCAAGGCGCTCGAGGGCGTCGCCCACGTGATCGCCGTGGGGTCGGGCAAGGGCGGCGTGGGCAAGAGCACCGTGGCCGCGAACCTCGCGATCGCGCTCGCGCAGACCGGCGCGACGGTCGGGCTGCTCGACGGTGACATCTACGGGCCCAACCTGCCGCGCATGATGGGCGCCCACCGCCAGCCCCAGCACCGCGACGGCCGCATCGTGCCGCTCGAGGCGCACGGCGTGCGCTTCATGTCCATGGGCCTGCTCGTGGACGCGGGCGAGGCGGTGGTCTGGCGCGGACCGATGCTCCACGGGGCGATCAAGAGCTTCCTGCACGACGTGGCGTGGGACGGCTGCGACTACCTGCTCGTGGACCTGCCGCCGGGCACCGGCGACGTGCAGCTCTCGCTGATCCAGCAGACCGTCGTCACCGGCGCAATCGTCGTCACGACGCCCTCCACGGTGGCGATCGAGGACGCGGTCAAGGCCATCGCGATGTTCGACAAGCTGCAGGTGCCCGTGCTCGGCGTGATCGAGAACATGAGCTATTTCACGTGCCCGACCTGCCACGAGCGGCACGAGATCTTCGCGAGCGGCGCGGGGCAGGAGCGGGCGCTGTCGCTCGGCCTGCCGTTCCTGGGCGCCATCCCGCTTCACCCCGAGGTGCGGCTGGGCGGCGACACCGGGCGGCCCGTCGTCGCCGACCAGCCCGACAGCCCCTACGCGCGCGAGTTGCGCAAGATCGCCGGCGTGCTCGCCCAGCGCGTGAGCATCCAGACCCTGTCGGCCCCGGCGGCGGAGGCCCGCGCGTGAATCGCGTCTACGCCGACCACGCCGCGACCACGCGGACCGCGCCCGAGGTGCTCGAGGTCATGCGCCCGTGGCTCGACGAGCGCTTCGGGAACGCCTCCAGCGTCCATTCGCGCGGCGAGGCCGCGCGCGAGGCGATCGAGGGGGCCCGGCTCGAGGTCGCGCGGCTGATCGGCGCCCAGGCCGAGGAGATCGTGTTCACCGCGACGGGCTCGGAGGCGAACAACCTCGCCCTCGCCGGGTCCGTGGCCGCTCTCGCGTCGCCGGACCGCCGGCGGCTCGTGACGAGCGCCGTCGAGCACAACTCGGTGCTCGAGACCGCGCACTTCCTCGAGCGCCGCGGGCTTGCGCTCACGGTCGTGCCGGTGCTGCCGAACGGGCGGGTGGACCCCGAGGATCTCGCGGCGGCGCTCGGACCCGACGTGGCGCTCGTCTCGATCATGGCCGTCAACAACGAAACGGGCGTGGTGAACCCGGTCGAAGACCTCGGTCGGCTCGCGAGGCAGGCCGGGGCGCTCTTCCACGTGGACGCCGTGCAGGCCGCGGGCAAGGTCCCGGTCTCCGTGGACGGATGGCACGCCGACCTCCTGAGCCTCGCAGGCCACAAGTTCCACGGCCCTCCCGGCGCCGCGGCGCTGTTCGTGCGCCGGCGCGTGCGGCTCGTGCCGCTCGTGCACGGCGGGCACCAGGAGCGCGGGCGCCGCGCCGGCACCGAGAACCTGCCGGCGATCGTGGGCCTGGGCGCGGCGGCGGCGCGCGCGCGCGCGGCTCTGGCCGCGGGGGCGCAGCGGCGCGTGGGCGAGCTCGGCGAGAAGCTGCTGGCGGCGCTCCTCTCGGGCGTGCCGGACACGCGGCTCAACGGCGACCTGAACCAGCGGGTCGGCGGCATCGTGAACGTGTGCTTCGCGGGCGTGGACGGCGAGGCCCTCCTGCACGAGCTCGACCGCGCGGGAATCGAGGTCTCGACAGGCTCCGCCTGCAGCGCGGGTGACGAGGGCCCGAGCCACGTGCTGACCGCCATGGGACTGCTGCCCGAGGACGCGCACGCGAGCGTGCGCTTCTCGATCGGCGAGGAAACGACCGAGGACGACGTCGGATACATCGGCAAGGTGACGCCGCCCATCGTCGAGCGCCTGCGCGCGCTCGCGGGGCCGGCGGTGGAGCGGAGCGCCTCGGGCGCTCCGACAGGAGGGAGAGAGCCGTGAAGCGAACCAATCCGCGCCGGGCGGCGAAGCCGCAGCGCAACGGTCACCGGACCGGCCACCGGAACGGGGGTCCGGCCTCGCAGGCCGACCTGTACCGCCTCAAGGTCGGTCTGGCCGAGATGCTCAAGGGCGGCGTCATCATGGACGTCATGAACGCCGAACAGGCCGAGATCGCGCAGGAGGCGGGCGCGGCCGCGGTCATGGCGCTCGAGCGCATCCCGTCGCGCATCCGCCGCGACGGCGGCGTCGCGCGCATGAGCGACCCGACGATGATCCAGCGCATCCAGTCGGCGGTGGACATCCCGGTCATGGCGAAGTGCCGCATCGGGCACATCGTCGAGGCCCAGATCCTCGAGGCGCTCGAGATCGACTTCATCGACGAGAGCGAGGTGCTCACCCCGGCGGACGAGCAGTTTCACG
>CAZPVG010000014.1:0-80141 GCA_964589945.1 uncultured bacterium | reverse complement strand
TCGACAAGGACTGGGCGGACAAGGGCTACCCGACCGAGAAGCCGCAGAACTGACGACCCGGAACGACGACGCCCGGGTCCGCGTTCGCCGGCCCGGGCGTCGACCTTCATGAACTTCAGCGCACGCGGACGGCGCGACGCGTCACGCGCCCGGAAGGCGTCTCGACGCTCGCGTAGTAGATGCCGCTCGGCGCCGGCCGGCCCGAACCGTCGAGGCCGTCCCACGCGCGCTCGTGCGGGCCCGCCGCGAGATCCCCGTCCGCGAGCTCGCGCACGAGCCTTCCCGAACTGTCGAGGATCCGCACGCGCACGTGCCCGGCGCGCGGCAGGTCGAACGCGATGCGGGTCGAGGCACCGAACGGATTCGGCGTCGGCGGCGCGAGCCGCAGGCCCGAGGCGCCGGTGGCGCCCGGATCCACCGTGAGGCTTTGCAGGCGCTGCTCGCCGGAGTCCGTGACCTCGTAGAGCGCGTAGGTCACCGCGCCCGCACCGGGCTGCGAGTCCACGACGACGTGCGGTCCGGGACCCTCGAGCGGCTGCGTGTTGACGACCGTCCGCTCGATCCCGTCGGGCGAGAGGCGGTAGAGGTTCGTGCGAGTGGTGGCGTCGGCGCCCGAGAGAGACCACTCGATCCGCACGCTGCCGTCGGACTGGGGCTCCGCGTCGAAGCGTGCGACCGACGTCGCGGTCGTCCCCTCGGGGCTCAGGGCCTCGAGCGCGTAGGAGGACAGGTAGACGTCGTTGCGCGCGGCCTTCGAGGTGCCCCCGCCGGCGTAGTTGCCCGCCCCGGTGACCGAGGCGTTTGCGAGGTTCATCAGGAATCCCGTCGAGTCCCAGGTCGAGAACCCGTTGAACGCGTAGAGATCGAACGAGGTCGAACCGCCGCCGTTGACGTCGTTGGTCATGCTGGAGCGCGCCGGCATCGACGAGGCGTAGACCACGTCGCGGAAGGTTCCCGCGAAGAGCTTCATGTTCACGGGATCCGAGTAGTGCGGCATGCCCGCGAGGTTCATCTCGAGAACGACGCGCGCGTAGTAGTTCGCGTAGTTGACGAGCATCCAGTTCACGGACGAAGGGGCCGTCTCCTTCGAGAAGCGGAAGGCACTCGGGTGCGACGGATTGACGTGGTTCGCCCCCCACAGCTCCTCCACGATCTCGTTCTGGCGGTCGCGGTAGAACGTGTCGCCCGTGACGAGCCAGAGGTAGTGGGCGAGGCGCCAGTTCGCGGAGCGAGGCTCGAGATCGGGCTTGTAGAAGGCCGCGTAGGGCGTGTTCCAGGCCGTGAGCGGGTCCCCGCCCGCGCGCGCGTACCACTTGGCGAGGAACTGGTTCTCGAGCCAGTCACGCCAGAAGTCCGCCGCCGGTCCGTAGCGCGAGTCGAGACCACGGTTCGCGTTCAGCACCCAGGTCCACAGCGCGACGTTTCCCGAGCTGATGGACTCGTCGAGCCAGTTGGTGTCCTTGCCGTAGTAGGTGGCGTTTGTCGGGTCCGCCAGCCACAGCCAGCTCGTGTAGCCGTCCGTCGTGCCGTCGAGCCACGCGTCGCGCAGCGAGCCGCGCCCCAGCTCGGTCAGGTCGTAGATACGGTCGAGGAACTGCTTCTCCCCCGTGGCCCGGAACGCCATGAAGAGCGCCTCGATGTAATTGCCGCCGGTACGCCCCAGCTCGTAGGAGTCGCCGCCCGTCATCGCGTTGTCGGCGAGCACGTCGCTCGCGTTCATCGCGGCGATCAGCCGGTCGTACCAGACCTGCTCCTCGGGGGTGCGGGTCGCCGGGGCCGCGGCACGCGGGCTGCGGGAGACCGGCGCGTCGGCGAAGGCGGGCACGGCGAGAACGGCGGTGAAGAGGAAGACGACGGCCGTGCGAAGGAACGGGGCAGGACGCATGTGACCTCCGGCGTCACCTCGATGGGGTCGATCGAGAAGGATGTCGGTGAACGGAGTGCGGGCCCGGCCGGTGCGACGGACTTCGGTTCGACGGAGAACGCTCCGGGGACCTCCGCGGTTCGTCCCTTTCATCGGCACGAACGCTCCGGCGGTCCAGTCTTCATCGGCGCGCAGGATGGCTCACGGGGCCCTCCGGGCGCCACCGGGCCGTTTGGCCCGGGGCGTTGCGGTTTCGCGTGCGAATTCCGTTTCGCAAGCCGGAGATCGCCCCGCCGTTACCTCCGGCGGCGGCGGCGGTCCCCCGCCTGGCGCTGCGGGCGCCGCCCGTGCGTGGGCGCCGCGGTCCCGGCTTCGCCGGCCCGCTTGATGCCCGGCATCGGCGGCAGCCCCGCCCGCGGTCCCGGTCGCTCGCCGCGGCCGGAGTCGCCCTCGTGCCGGCGGCCGCCGCGGTCGTACCGCCCGCTCGACGCCGCGACGGAGGCGGCCGAGCGCTTGTAGTCGAAGTCGGGAAGCGTCACCCGGGGAAGCGAGCGGCCGAGGAAACGCTCGATCGCCGCGACGCCGGACTTTTCCTCCGGGCTCACGAGCATGAACGCGTCCCCCACGGCCTCGACGCGGCCGGTCCGCCCGATGCGGTGCACGTAGTCCTCGGGGCTGTGGGGAACATCGAAGTTGATCACGTGGGAGATGTCCTCGACGTCGATGCCGCGCGAGGCGATGTCCGTCGCCACGAGCACCTCGACGCGGCCGCGCTTGAGGTCCGACAGGGCGCGCTCGCGCTGGCTCTGCGTCCGGTCCCCGTGCAACGCGGCCACGCTGTGCCCGCGAGCCTTGAGCTGCCGCGCGAGGCGGTCGGCGCCGTGCTTCGTTCGCGTGAAGACGATCGCGCTGCCCACGGCCGAGTCCTGGAGCATCTGGTCGAGCAGCTCGAGCTTGAGGTGCCGCGCCACCGGGTAGATCGCCTGCGTGATGCCGGCCGCCGGCCGCGAGGGCGGGGCGAGGTCCACGCGCTTCGGGTCCACGAGCGCCTCGCTCGCGACCTTGTTGAGGTCGGGCGGCATCGTGGCGCTGAACATGAGGGTCTGCCGGTCCTTCGGCAGCAGGCGCAGGATGCGGCGCAGGTCGGGCGCGAAGCCCATGTCCACCATACGGTCGGCCTCGTCGAGCACCAGCGCCTCGACGTCCTCGAACGTGACGCTCTGGCGGCCGTGCAGGTCGAGCAGCCGGCCGGGCGTGGCGACCAGGAGGTCCACGCCCTCGTAACGGAGCATGCGCTCCTGGGGGCCGATCGGGACGCCACCGTAGACGACGCCGACGCGCAGGCGCGTGTAGCGCGCGTAGTCGCGGGCGTTCGTTTCGACCTGCGCGGCCAGCTCGCGGGTGGGCACGAGCACGAGCGCGCGCAGGGCCTGGTAGCCCTCGAGCAGCTTCGCGAGCAGCGGCAGGACGAACGCGGCCGTCTTGCCCGTGCCGGTCTGCGCGGCGCCGATGAGGTCGTGGCCCTCCAGGATCAGCGGGATGGCCCGCTGCTGGATCGGCGTGGGCTCCTTGTAGCCGGCCGCGCGGACCCCCTTGAGGAGGGGGGCGGGCAGGCCGAGTCGGGCGAAGGGCAAGGGCACCTCGGGGATGGGGTGAAGGGCGAGGCGAGGACTATAGCCGAATCCTCGCCCCGCCTTCGAATGCCTCCCCGACGGCTCAGCGCGCCGTCGCGGCCTCGCCCGCCAGGATCAGCCGCCGGGTGTACGGCACGAGCCCGCCCGCATCGATGATCGCCTGCCGGGCCTTCGGCAGCGCCACGACCGGGAAGCTGCGGCCGGTGGCGAGGTTCGCGACCTCGCTCCCGCGCAGCTCGAGCTCGTCGCCCTCCCCCGCCTCGATCGTCGGGCAGTGGACCATGTGCAACCCGAGGTTGATCCCGTTCTGCAGGAAGATCCGGGCGAAGCCCCTCGCGACCACGACGAGCTCGTGGCCCTTCAGGCACGACGCGGCCTGCTCGCGGGACGAGCCGCAGCCGAAATTGGCGCCGCCGACGATCACGCTGCCGGCCGGCACCTCGCCGGCACGCAGCTTCGCGTTGAACTCCGCATGGTCGGCGAACGCGTACTGCGGGGTCTCCGAGGGCAGCACCGTGGCCATGTAGCGGCCGGGATACAGGATGTCCGTGGAGACGTCGTCGCCGACCTGGAAGACCACCCGTCCGCGGGTCATGCCGTCACCTCCTCCCGCTGCTCGGCCGCGACCCCCGGGTCGGTGATGGTCCCGGCCAGCGCGCTCGCCGCGGCGACCGCGGGCGAGCACAGGTACACCTCGGCCTTCGGGTTGCCCATCCGGCCCCTGAAGTTCCGGTTCGTGGTCGCGAGCGCCACCTCGCCGTCGGCGAGCGCCCCCTGGTGGACGCCCAGGCACGGGCCGCAGCCCGGGTTGCAGACGACGGCGCCCGCGTCCACGAGGTCCTGGATCACGCCCGTGCGCAGGGCCTCGGAGTAGACGCGCCACGACGCCGGGAAGACGAGCAGGCGGGTGCCCTCGGCGACCCGGCGGCCCTTCAGGATCCGGGCCGCGACCTGCAGGTCGTCGAAGCGGCCGTTGGTGCAGGAGCCGATCACGATCTGGTCCACCTTCGTGCCGGCCACCTCGACGACGGGCTTCACGCGGTCCACCGCGTGCGGGCAGGCGACCTGCGGCCCCAGCGAGGACGCGTCGAGGTCCACTTCGAGCTCGTAGTCCGCGTCGGGATCCGGCCCGAAGAAGTCGAACGTCTTCCAGACGTTCGCCGTCTCGTTGAGGTAGCGCCGCGTCTCGTCGTCCGGCGGCACCACGCCCGCCGTGGCGCCGGCCTCGACCGCCATGTTGCAGAGCACGAGCCGGCCCGACGTCGGCATCGTGCGGATCGCCGGGCCGTGGAACTCGAGCACCTTGTAATTGGCGCCCTCGGCCGTGAGCCGGCCGACCAGCGCCAGCGCGACGTCCTTGGGGTGGACGCCCTCGCGCAGGCGCCCGGTCACGTTCACGCGGATCGTTCCGGGCACCTCGACGTTGAGCACGCGGCCCAGCGCCCAGACGGACGCCATCTCCGTGGCGCCGATGCCGAAGGCGAACGCCCCGAGCGCGCCGTGGGTGGTCGTGTGGCTGTCGGTGCCGACCACGACCTCCCCGGGCAGCACGTAGCCGTTCTCGGGCAGCACCTGGTGGCAGATGCCGCCCCGGTCGCCCCGGACGTCGTGGAAGCGGCCGATGCCCTGGGCGCGAACGAAGTCGCGCACCTTCTTCTGGTTCGTGGCCGTCTTCGACGACTCCGCCGGCACGCGGTGGTCGAAGACGATGGCGATGCGGCCGGGATCCCAGACGCGCGGCTCACGCCCCGTGCCGGCGAAGATCCCGGCGAACTGGTTGAGCACGAGCGCGGCGTTCTCGTGCGACATCGCGAGGTTCACGGGGGGCTCGAGCACCTCGCCCACCTCCACCGCGTCGCGGCCGCACGCGCGCGCGAGCAGCTTCTGCACGTAGGTCCTGCCCACGGATTCTCTCCTTCCGGCGCGTCCGGCCCTCAGGCCCGGAGCTTCACCCCGATCGGGTACTTCGTCTCGATGCGCTCCTTCGGCAGGTACTTCTCCTCGAGCGCCCGGTACTCGGGCAGCCCGACGGCCCGGGTGAACTCGGTGAACGTCGGCACCCACTTCGTCTCGCCGGCGAGCGTGCCCGTGGGCGAGGCCTTCAGCGCGCGGAAGAAGTCCGCGAGCGCGCGGTGCGCGACGAGGATGGACGCCACCGGGATCGACACCCGCCCCACGCCCAGTCGCGCGAGCTCGGGGATCGGCACCAGCTCGGTCTTCACGCCCGAGACGGCGTCCATCAGGTTCACCGACAACGGCCCGCCCACCTCCTTCACCGCGCGCTGGATGTCCGCCTTCGTGCGGATCCCGTCGATGAACGCGAGGTCGGCCCCCGCGTCGAGGTAGAGGTTGCAGCGCCGGATGGCCTCGTCCAGCCCGAGCGGCGCGAACGCATCGGTGCGGGCATTGAGCACGAAGTCGGGGTCGAGGCGGTCACGGACGTCCGCGCACGCCCGGATCTTCCCGGCCATCTCCTCGGCCGGGATGACCTCCTTGCCCTCCATGTGCCCGCAGCGCTTCGGGAAGACCTGGTCCTCGAGGTTCATGCCCGCGACGCCCATGGCGACCAGCCGCTCGGTGACCCAGGCGGCGTTGACCGCGTTGCCGCCCCCGGTGTCGACGTCGGCCATCACCGGGATCGCCACCGCCTGCACGATGTTCCAGGTCATGTCGAGGACGTCCTTCATCTGCACCAGGCCGACGTCCGGCTTTCCGAGCAGCGAGGCCGCGAGACCGAACCCCGAGACCTGGATCGCCTCGAAGCCCGCCTGCTCGACGAGCCGCGCGCTGAGCGCGTCGTGACATCCCACGACGGTGACCGCGCGCCGCTCCTGGATCGCCTTCTTCAGAACCGTGGATCGCCTCATCCGCCCCTCCTCACCGCGAACCGACCGGGACGCCGAGGCGCAGGCCGACGGCCTCCGCCATCTGCACCGTCGTCGCCGAACCGCCCATGTCGTACGTCCGCACCTTGCCCTCGCGCACGACGCTGGCGACGGCGTCCTCGAGGCGCTTCGCCATGTCCTTCTCGCCCAGCCAGTCGAGCATCATCTTCGCGGCGAGGATCGTGGCGATCGGGTTCGCCTTCTGCTTGCCCGCGTGCTTCGGCGCGGATCCGTGCGTGGGCTCGAACACGGCGAGCGTCTCGCCGACGTTGCCCGAGCAGCCAAAGCCCAGCCCGCCGACCATCTGCGCGCAGAGGTCCGAGACGATGTCGCCGTAGAGGTTCGGGGCGACGAGCACGTCGTAGTTGAACGGGTTCTTGAGCAGCCACATCGTCATGGCGTCCACGTTCGCGTCGTCCATCACGATGTCCGGGTACTCCCTGGCGACCTGGCGCGCGATCTCGAGGAACAGTCCGTCGGTCGCGCGGACGACGTTCGCCTTGTGCACGACCGTGACCTTCTTGCGGCCGTGCTCGCGCGCGTAGTCGAACGCCGCGCGCACGATGCGCTCGGAGCCCCGGCGCGTGTTGACCTTGCACGAGACGGCGAACTCTTCGCCCGGAAGGTCCGCGAACGCCCGGAACGGCGGCGAGAGCTCGCGAAGTGCCTCGCGGAGCCGGTCCGGGACCGTGTGGAACTCGACGCCCGCGTACAGGTCCTCGGTGTTCTCGCGGAACACGACGAGGTCGATGCCCTCCCGGTAGTTCAGCGGGTTCCGGTCGAAGGCCCGGCACGGCCGCTCGCAGACGTAGAGGTCGAAGAGCTGCCGCATGCGAACGATCGGCGAGCGGTAGACGTGCCCGCGTCCGCGCAGGGACGGCGAGAGCTCGCGCTCGGAGTCCTTCAGCGGCTTCGAGGTGATGGCGCCGAACATCGCGGCGTCCACGCTCCGCAGCAGCTCGATCGTGCGGGCCGGCAGGGCGTCGCCCTCGCGGCACCAGAAGTCCCAGCCGATGTCCCCATGGACGTATTCCGCGTCGAAGCCGACGCGGTCCAGCACCAGCCGGGTGGCGTCCATCACCTCGACGCCGATGCCGTCCCCCGGCAGCCACGCAATCCTGTATCTGGGCATGTCCTGATTCTCCTGTGCGAACGCGGCCCGCGGTCGCCGGCCGGCGGCTCTCCCGGAGGCGGCCCCTCCGGGCGCGAGCGCCCGCGAGTCGTCCCGGGTTGCGGCGGAAGGGCCGCATTGGGCGTGCCATGGAGGCCCTGCTGGAGGGCGCGGCGCGCGCGGGCCGGGGCCGCGGGCTCGGGTGCGCCGAAGTCCCGTGGGGCCCGCAGGGTTGGGAGGCGCGGCTGACCAATTTCGGATGCCGCGCCCCCGCGGGCGCGCGTGGCCGCCTCCGGCCCGCCGACGCCAACCTGTCAGGCGCGGGCCGAAGTGGCAGGAGTCAGTGCGCGAGCGGCGCGCGCTGCCCCGCCGCGTGGCGGAGGCGCTCGAACTTCGCCCGCGCCGCCGACTCGACGAGCGACACGGCCTCCTCGAACGTCAGGCAGCCGGTGTTCACCACGAGGTCGTAGCCCGCCGGGTTCTCGATGTCCCGGCCGAAGAGCTTCCGGACGAACTCCGAGCGCTCGTGATCGCGCGCATCGACCTCGCGCGAGGCCATCCTCGGCGTCAGGTGCTCGTCGTCCACCAGGCGCTGGATGCGGTCCTCGCGCGGCGCCACGATCCGCACGTGCAGGCCCCGCCCGGGGCCCACGATGTAGTTCGCGCCGCGCCCGACGACGACCACTCCGCCCAGCTCGGAGAGCGTGCGGATCGTTTCGAGCAGGAAGCGGACGTAGTCGCTCGAGTCGGCGTAGTGCTGCTGGACGATGGCTTCGCACCACATCGCGATCTGGGACTTCGCGTGCTCGTCGAGCGACTCGACGATGCTGCGCCGGATGCCGCTCGAGTTGCAGATACGATCGATGACGTCGCGGTCGAGCAGCTCGTACTCGAACCGCTGCGCGACCAGCCCGGCGACGCGGCTCCCGCCGCTTCCCCGCTCGCGAGAAACCGTGATCACGGGGTGAAGGGGCGTTCCCGGCTCTTCGGGCCGCGGCTCGGCGCCGCGCGCGTCCCGCTCCAGCTCCCAGCGGCGGAGCTGGCGGTCGATGATGGAGTGGATCGACGGCATGACGGACCTCCCAGGACCGGCTTCGACACTCCCGGGCGCGCCGAGCGACGCGTCGTCGCACCCGCGCGCGTCTTGCTGTCCCTTGCGATGCCTCTATTGGGCTCCCGGCGTCTCCAGCCGGTCAAGGGACCGGCTCCCTCGGGAGGCCGGCCGCCGTTCCCCGTTGCGCCGCCGACTCTTCCGCGGACCGGCCCGCTCGACTCCCGCCTGCCCCGGGGCACCCTCCCGCCCCGACGAGGGGACTCGCGGCCCCTTCGGCCCGGCCCCCTCCAGGCCGGGCCCCGAGGGCTGAAAATGACGGGGGGGCTGCCACTTATGAGGCGTTTTCACTCGACTTTCAGAAGGGAGGTCGTTCACCATTGAAGCCGTGGTTCACGCTCTTGCGGGCTGCACCTCCCGCGGGGGCCTTTGGAGTGTCGGCCGGCGAGATGTTCCGGCAGGAAATCCGGTCCCCCCGGCGCGGATTCAGCACCTTCGGAGAGACTTCATGCGAGTCCGCCTCACCGCCGTGATGTCCGTGCTTGCCCTTCTCGCAGCGACTTGCGCCGTTCCGGCCGCGCACGCCCAGCTCGTCGAGACGATGGACCCCGTCCGGCTGGACGTCGTCAGCGGAGGTCACGGCAAGGTCCGGATCACGGTCACGGCCGGACAGACCGGTGCGCCGGCGGGCTTCCAGGTCTGCTGGATGACCGCCACACAGTTCACCGAGCTCGGCCAGCGCTGGACCTGGCCGTGGGTGCCGGGCGAAGGCTGGGTGGACTACACGGGCATCGGCACGCTCAACACGTGGGGGAGTGTCAACGTGGACTTCCGGCTCGACCCCGGCGAGTCCCTGGACATCGAAGTTGGCGACACCCGAGGCGAAACCGGCGTCATCGGCACGATCGCCGCCGAGTTGAAGGAGAACACGTCGTACGCCTTCGTCGCCGTCACGCACGGCACGGGCATGTCGGGCCCGAGCGTGCCCTCGAGCACCGTCTACGCGACGACCTCCCTGCAGGGCGAGAGCTGCACCTACACGATCGGGTACTGGAAGACCCACACCGACGCGTGGCCCGTGTCCTCGCTGCAGCTCGGCTCCGTCAGTTACACGGCCGCGCAGCTGCAGGCGATCTTCAACCAGTCCGTGTCGGGCAACGGCCTCGTCTCGCTCAGCCACCAGCTGATCGCGGCCAAGCTCAACATCGCTAACGGCGCGAGCCCGACGGACATCGCCAGTGCGATTTCCGCGGCGGACGCGCTCATCGGCGGCCTCGTCGTGCCTCCCGTCGGCAGCGGCTACCTGGCCCCGAGCCGGACCAGCTCGCTCACGCAGAGCCTGGACGACTTCAACAACGGCGAGCTCGGGCCCGGGCACTGCGGCAGCACCCCGGTGCGCGCCACCACCTGGGGATCCCTCAAGAGCCTGGCCCGCTGACGGCCCCTTCCGCCCCCACGGACGCCCGCACCCCGAAACGGGGAGCGGGCGTTTCGGTTATGGTCCCCGGCGAGTCCCCGCGCGCGCCCCTCCACGGAGGCAGGAACCCATGGGCATCTTCACCACCGAATCGCTGCGCTTCCTGCGGGGACTGGCGCGCAACAACCGGCGGGACTGGTTCGAGGCGCACCGCGCCGCGTACGACGAGCACGTGCGGGGGCCGATGGCCGATCTCGTCGTCGAGATGGACCTGCGGATGGCGACGTTCGCCCCCGAGATGACGGGAGATCCGAAGCGCTCGATCTTCCGCATCCATCGCGACGTCCGCTTCTCGAGCGACAAGTCGCCGTACAAGACGCACGCCGCCTGCTGGTTCTTCCACGGCGAAGGCTCCTCCAAGGTGGGACGCGAGGCGCACGGGGGCGGGGCCGGCTACTACTTCCACCTCCAGCCGGGCGCCAGCATGGTGGGGGGCGGGATCTGGATGCCGCCGCGGCCGGCGCTCCAGCGCCTGCGCGCCGCGATCGCCTCGGACCCAGTGGGCTTCGAACGGCTCGTGCGCGACCCGAAGCTGCGCCGGAGGCTGGGCAGCCTGGACGAGGAGGCGATGCTCAAGCGGACGCCGCGCGGGTACGCGGAGGATCACCCGGCGGCCCGCTGGCTTCGCCACCAGTCGTTCACGGTCGGCCGCTCGCTCTCGGACGCCGAGGTGACGAGCGGACGGCTCACCACCGCGCTCGCCTCGGACTTCGCGCTCATGACGCCGCTCGTGCGCTGGCTGAACGGCCGGCTGGGGCTCAAGGCCGCGACGCGGCGCTAGGGCGCCACCGCGGGGGGACGGCCGCGTGCATACGGGACCGGACTTCCTGAAGACGCTGGCCATCGTGCTCGGCGTCGCGGCCGTCACGACGGTCGTGTTCCGGCGCCTGCGGCTGCCGGTCGTCTTCGGGTACCTGCTGGCCGGGCTGCTCGTCGGCCCGTACGTGCCGTTCCCCCTGGTCGCCGACACCGGGACCGTGCAGACCCTGTCCGAGCTCGGCGTGATCCTGCTGATGTTCTCGCTCGGGCTGGAGTTCAACGTGCGGCGGCTCGCGCGGGGCGGCTGGCCGGTGCTCATCGTGGCGGTGCTCGAGAGCTCGCTCATGCTCGGGCTCGGGTACACGGCCGCGCGCCTCATGGGCTGGTCGGTGCTGCAGGCCGTGTTCGCAGGCGGCGTCGTGGCGATCTCCTCGACCACGATCATCCTGAAGGCGTTCACCGAGCAGGCCGTGCGCGGGCGCGTCACCGAGCTCGTGTTCGGCGTCCTGATCGTCGAGGACGTGCTGGCGATCCTGCTGCTCGCGGTACTGACGCCGATGGCATCGGGCGGCTCGCTCTCGGCGGCCCCGATCGGCCAGACCGTGGTCCGCCTCGGCGTGTTCCTCGTGGGGCTGCTCGTGGTCGGCATGCTCGTCGTGCCGCGGATCATGCGCTACGTCGTGCGGCTCCGGCGACCCGAGACGACGCTCGTCGCGAGCATCGGGTTCTGCTTCGCGACCGCCCTGCTGGCCCGCTCGATCGGCTGGTCGGTCGCACTCGGGGCGTTCCTCGCCGGCTCGCTCGTCGAGGAGTCGGGCGAGGGCCGCGCGGTCGAACGGCTGATCGAGCCGGTGCGGGACATGTTCGTCGCCATGTTCTTCGTCTCGGTCGGCATGCTCATCGATCCCTTGCTCGCCCTGCGCCACTGGCCGGTCGTGCTCGCGTTCACGCTGATCGTCGTCGTCGGGAAGGTCGGGGCCGTCTCGCTGAGCGCGTTCCTGAGCGGAGCGGGGACGCGTCCCGCGCTGCAGGCGGGTATGAGCCTCGCGCAGATCGGCGAGTTCTCGTTCATCCTCGCCGGGGCCGGGCTGGCCTCGGGCGTCATGCCGCCTTCGTTCTTCCCCGTCGTCGCCGCCGTTTCGGCCATCACGGCGCTGCTGACCCCCACGTTCATCCGCGTCGCCGAACCCGTGGCCTCGGCCGTGGACCGCAACCTGCCCCGGCCGCTCCAGACGTTCGCGGCGCTCCACGGCACCTGGATCGAGAGCCTGCGTCGGCGGCCCGAGACCTCCGCGGAGCGCGCGCGGATCCGCCGCGTGCTGCGCGTGCTCGCGCTCGACGCCTGCGTCGTCGCCGCGCTCGCCATCGGCACGGCGGTGATGGGCGGCGGTGCGGCGGCGCGGCTCTCGGCCGCCACCGGGCTCGAGCCCATGCGGGCCGCGGCCGCGGTCGTGGTCGCCGCCATCGTGCTCGCGGCGCCGTTCCTCGCGGGACTCGTGCGCACGGGGCGCGCCCTGGGCTTCGAGCTGTCCCGGCGGGCGTTTCCCGATCCCGAGCCCGGCCGGATCGACCGGGCCGCTGCGCCGAGACGCGGGATGGTCGTCGCGGTGCAGTTCATGACGATGCTCGTGGTCGGGGCGCCGCTCGTCGCGGTGACGCTGCCGTTCCTGCCGCCCCTCGTCGGCTTCGGTCTGCTGGCGGCGAGCCTGCTCGTGCTCGCGTTCGCGATCTGGCGGTCCGCCGCCAACCTGCAGGGCCACGTGCGCGCGGCGGCCGAGGCCGTGGTGGATGCCCTCGGGCGCCACGCCCGCGAGGAGGGACCCGCGGGGGGCGAACGCGCGCTGCGCCGCGCCTACGAGCTGCTCCCCGGGCTCGGCGAGCCCGTGCCCTTGCGCCTTGGCGCCGGCGATGCCGCCGTCGGGCACACGCTGGCCGATCTCGGCCTGCGCGGCCGCACGGGCGCGAGCGTCATCGCCATCTCGCGCGGCGACGACGTCGTGCTCGTGCCGGACGGGCACGTCGAGCTGCGCGCGGGCGACGTGCTCGCGCTCGCCGGGACGGGCGAGGCGATCGAGTCCGCGCGAAGACTGCTCGTGACCGGCAAGCCTGACTGACCGCGGCCTGCGCGGCCGCGCGGTTCGCCCCGGCGTCCGCCGGGCCTATGCTGCGCCCGGTCCCGCCCCACCGGAGGAAGCCGCCCATGCCCCCGTTCCGCCTTCCGCGGCCGCTCGCGGCCGCGCTCGTCCCGATCCTCGCCGCGTCCTGCGCCTTCGCCCCCCCCGCCCGCGCGGCCGAATCGGACTTCGTGATCCCGAACTTCGCGTTCCGCTCCGGCGAGCACCTCGCCGGCCTGAGGCTGCACGTCCTCACGCTCGGCCGGCTCGTGACCGCACCGGACGGCGGCACGAACGCCGTCCTCGTGCTGCACGGCACGGGCGGCAGCGGCCGGCAGTTCCTCGTCCCCCAATTCGCGGACGTCCTCTACGGCCCCGGCGCCCCGCTCGACACGACCCGGTACTTCGTGATCCTGCCCGACGGCATCGGGCACGGCGGATCGAGCAAGCCGAGCGACGGGCTCCGCATGAAGTTCCCGCATTACGACTACGACGACATGGTCGAGGCGCAGTACCGCCTGATCACGGAGCACCTGGGCGTGAAACACCTCCGGCTCGTGATGGGCACCTCGATGGGCGGCATGCAGACGTTCGTCTGGGGGGAGACACACCCCGACTTCATGGACGCGCTGATGCCGCTCGCCTGCCTGCCGGTCGCCATCACGGGGCGCAACCGGCTCTGGCGTTCGATGGTCGTGGACGCGATCCGGTCGGACCCCGCTTGGAAGGGGGGCGACTACCGCGCCGAGCCCACGGCGGGGCTGCGGACGGCCGTGGACCTCCTGCTCATCGCGGGCAGCGCGCCGATCCTCATGCAGAACACGCTCACGTCGCGGGACACCGTGGACGGCTGGCTCGAGACGCAGATGCGACGGCGCCTCCCCCATCTCGACGCGAACGACCTGCTCTACCAGGTCGAGGCGTCGCGGAACTACGACCCGTGGCCGAAGCTCGGAACGATCGAGGCGCCCCTCGTCCACGTGAACTCGGCGGACGACTTCATCAACCCGCCCGAGCTGCGCATCGCCGAGAAGGGCATCACGCGCGTGAAGCACGGGCGCTTCGTGCTGATCCCGGCGAGCGCCGAGACGCACGGCCACGGCACGCACACCTGGGCCGCGCTCTGGAAGGACCAGCTCCTCGCCCTGCTGGCGGTCACCGAACGGGCCCGGTGACCGCCGCCGGAGTGCGGGGCACGACGGCGCGGGGGCGCGCAGCGGCGTCCGCGTCGGCCCCGGCGCACCGGGCCGGCCGCCGCGCGAACCTCAGGCCGCGCCGCCCTCGACCTGGACGGGCTCGCCCTGCTCGGGCAGGTGGGCCTTGCCCAGTGCGTCGAGGAAGTGCCCCGACTTGTCCCGCTTCGTCTCGAGGTAGAAGCGGTTGAACTCGTTCGGCGGGAGGATGTGGGGCTCGCGCGCCACGATCTTCACGCCGAGTCGCGCCAGCTCGTCCACCTTGCGCGGATTGTTCGTGAGCAGGCGGATGGACTTCACCTTGAGGCTGTGCAGCATGTGCGCGGCGATCGAGTACTCCCGTTCGTCGTCGCGAAAGCCCAGCGCGAGATTGGCCTCGACCGTATCGAGCCCGCGATCCTGCAGGTGGTAGGCGCGCAGCTTGTTCAGCAGGCCGATGCCCCTCCCCTCCTGCCGCAGGTAGAGCACGAGTCCGTGCTCGTGCGACGCGATCGTGCGCAGCGCAGCTTCGAGCTGGTCGCGGCAGTCGCAGCGGAGCGACCCGAGCGCGTCGCCCGTCAGACACTCCGAGTGCACGCGGACGGGCACGTTTTCGCGGCCCATCGGGTTGCCGTGGAGGATCGCGACGTGCTCCTTGCCGTCACGATTGTTCCAGAAGGCCGCGACCTGGAACCGGCCGAAGCGGCTCGGCAGCTCGGCGATCGAGACGATCTTCACGCAGACGCGGCCCTCGCCGACGCCGGGACACTCGTGTCCCGCCTCGGCCTCGAGCACCGCGTCGATCTGTTCGGGGGTCAGGGACAATCCATTCTCCTCGCAGGCGGCTCAGCCCGCCCGCCGCATGCGATCCAGGAATCTCGCCGCCAGTGCCCGGCCGGAATGCCAGGCGCCTTCGACGCCTCCCGCCGGGTGAAACCCGTCACCGCAGAGCCCCAGCCTCGCCCCGCCTTCGAGCTCGGCGACGACCGGCCGGGCCAACTCGCTCCCTTCGGAAACCCTTGCCTGCTCCCAGGTGTGGGCCTGCGTGTCCTCGGGCAGCGCAATCCACGCGCCGGACCCCGCCGCGGCTTCCTCGAGCAGGGCACGGGACCAGGAGTCCTTTGGGGAGTCCAGATGCTCCCGGGAGTACCGGGGATTCGCCTGCAGTACCAGGACGAGGCGCGCCCCCGGCCCGCGCTTGGCCGAATCGTGGACCAGCGTGTGCAGGATGCCGCTGCCGGGCAGGACGACGTCCCACCCGGGAGGAGGCGTTGCCTCGGGGTAGCGCGCGATCACCGTGAGGCACGGCAGGGTCCGCACCAGGCGACAGAGCGGGAGCAGTGCCGCCAGCCCGGCGGGCCGCCCGGGCACGTGCTCCAGCATCGCCGCGGCCGAGGGGGCCGGCAACGTGAGCGCCACCGCCGGCGAGCGCAGCGTCTCGCCCGTGGACAGCGCCAGCTCCCAGTTGCCCGCGGCGCCCCCGCCGGCCCGGCTGACCCGCAGCGATTCGACGTTCGCCCCGAGCCGCACGTCGAGGCCCCGCGCGAGGTGCTTGGGGAACGCGCTCACGCCCGCGGCCGGGGCCAGGCGGACGCTGCCCGCTTCGAACGCCGCGGGCCGGCAAGGTGTCCCCGGGCCCGCGAGCACGTGCGGCCAGTCCGGGCTCGCTGCCGGCCCGGCGGCGGCGCCCAGCTCGGCCAGGAAGGCGGGGTCGCGACCGTGCAGGAACGCCGTACCGTGATCCACCGGCTGTCCGTCCACCCGCCGGGTGGCGCATCGCCCGCCGACGCCGCGTGCCCGCTCGAGAACCAGGACGCGCCCGCCACCGGCCCGGAATTCGCGGGCGAGCGCGAGGCCGGAGATGCCGGCTCCGACCACGACCAGGTCCGGGGTCATCGGGGCCTCCCGGCGGACGGAGTCGCCAAGCGAAACGGACTCCTTTGCAGCTTCATGGCTCCCCTCGGTGCGCGGCCGTGGCCCCGGGACCGGAAGTGCATCGCAGCCGGCCTCCCGGCATCTGACCGGCAGTGACAGTGACGACCGGAACGAATGAGGTGCGGCGCCCGGCGGTCCCGGGCGCGAGTGGGCTGCTGAAGACGGCATCCATCGGCCCGGGCGGGTGCGGTCACGTGCTCGAGACCCGGCAGTGGGTGCCGGCCGGGATCGAGGAGACCTTCGCTTTCTTCTCGGATGCCCGCAACCTGGAGGCGATCACGCCACGCTTCCTCGGCTTCGAGATCCGCACGCCGCTGCCGATCGAGATGCGCGAGGGCGCGCTCATCGAGTACCGCCTCCGGCTGATGGGAGTGCCCATGACCTGGCTCACGCGGATCGATCGCTGGGAACCCGGCGCCGGGTTCGTGGACCGGCAATTGCGCGGCCCGTACGCGCGGTGGGTCCACGAGCATCGCTTCACGCCGGCCGGCCGCGGCACCCTCATCGAAGACCGCATCGAATACGCCGTGCCCCTGGCGCCCCTGTCCGAGCCCGTGCGCACCCTGTTCGTGACCCCCACGGTGGAGCGGATCTTCCGCCACCGGCACGAGGTCGTCGCGAGGAGGCTCGGGTGAGCCGCCCTCAGGCCGGCCCGACCCGGCGATCGAAGGAGACCCGGAGCTTGCAGCTCGAGCAACGCCCACGGCTGCGCGTCGCGATCCCGGTGGCCGTACTCGCGCTCCTGCTCGCGTCGGCGCCCGCGACCGGCGGTGCCGGCGCCGCCCACGGAGGAAGACCGATGCCCCGCACGCTTCACGACTTCACGCTGAAGACCATCGACGGCCGCGACCAGCCGCTCTCGGCCTACCAGGGCAAAACGGTGCTGGTCGTGAACACCGCCTCACGCTGCGGCTTCACGCCCCAGTACGAGGGCCTCGAGGCGCTCTACGAGAAGTACCGCGACCGCGGGTTCGTGGTGCTCGGCTTTCCGGCGAACAACTTCATGGGCCAGGAACCCGGCACGAACGAGGAGATCGCGACGTTCTGCCGGACGAAGTACGACGTCACGTTCCCAATGTTCGCGAAGATCAGCGTGAAGGGCCGCGACATCGCCCCGCTCTACGCGTGGCTCACGAAGGAGTCGGGCTTCGACGGCGCGATCGGCTGGAACTTCACCAAGTTCCTGGTCGGCCCCGACGGCCGGGTCGTCGCCCGCTTCGATACGCGCACGGACCCGCAGGACCCGAAGCTCGTCGCGAAGCTCGAAGAGACGCTGGCCGCGAAGACGCGCTGACGGCTGCGTGCGCACGGTGGCGTCGCGCCGACCGCCGCCTGGTCGCCGAAGCCGATCCTGCGAAGCAGCTCCTGGAAGCCCGGCTCGGAACGCAGCGGATCGAAGATTCGGCCCAGCTTGAGCCAGCCCAGCCATTCCGTGTCGGCCTGCCGGGCCTGCTCGAGATACGCCACGGCCTTCGCACGCTCGCCGAGCCCCAGCGACACCAGCGCCAGGTTGAACGCCGTCGGCTCGCCGTTGAGCGAGATGCGCTTGAGTTCCGCGAGCGCGGACCGGGCCTTGTCGCGTTCGCCGGCTGCGCCGTAGGCGTAGGCCAGCCACGCCGTCACGAATGCCGGCGCATCCATGGCCGCGGCCTTCTCCAGCCACGGGATGGCCGCGCGCGGGTTCCCCGCTTCGGCCTCGATCCAGCCCTCCAGCATCGGCGGGAAGAAGAAGGTCGAATCCAGTTCCGCCGCCCTGCGAGCCAGCACATGCGCGCCGTCGTAGTCCCGGCGATTGATGTACGCGATGGCGTTGTCGATGGGGATCTGGGGCGAGAGGGGATCCAGTTCCGCGGCCCGCCGGCCTTCCCGGATGGCCTCGTCGAACCGCCCCTGGAACGCCAGGACCAGCCCGAACTGGTCGTGGGCATACGCGTAGTTCGGGTTCAGGGCGATCGCCTTCCGGAACTCACGCTCGCTGCCCGCCCAATCGTAGTCGTAGAACAGGTGGAAGACCGCCAGCGAGGTCTGTGCCTCGGCGGAGTTCTGGTCGAGCGCCACGGCCTTCTCGGCCGCCGCCTTCGCGTGCACTCGGGCTTCCGTGGCCGTCATGAAGCCCTCGTTGTACCCGGCCCAGAGGTAGGCGTCCGACAGTCCCGAGTAGGCCGGCGCGAACTCCGGACTCAGGCGGACCGCCTCCTCGAACCGTGCGATCGCCTTCTTCAGGTTCTCGTCGCTCGGGCGGTTGAAGAAGTACCGGCCCTTCAGGTACGCGTCGTACGCTTCCGGATTCACGTGCGGGGCGGCCGCGAACCGCGACCGCTCGTTCGGCGTCAGCTGGACGTTGATCTCGTCCGCGATCGCCTCCGCCAGGTCCGCCTGCAGCTCGAGAACGTCGGAGGACTTGCGCTCGAAGCTCCGGGCCCACAGGTGCCGGTCGGCGCGGGCGTCGATCAGCTCGGCGGTGATCCGCACGCGGTCACCCGAACGGGTCACGGAGCCTTCGACGAGAGCGTCCACGTCGAGGAGGCGCGCGATCTCCGGCGCCGGCGGACGACCGCTCCCCCTGAACTGCATGGCCGAGCCGCGCGAGATCACGCGAAGCCGGCTGATCGTGGCCAGGCGCGCCGTCAGCTCGTCGGTCATGCCCTCGGCGAAGTAGTCCTGGCCGGGATCGCCGGAGTAGTTGTCGAGCGGCAGCACCGCGAGCGAGCGAATCGCGCCCGGTGCGGCCCCGCTCGCGCCTGCGCCGAACACGCGGCGCGCCAGCGGCGAGCGCGAGATCCCGAAGCCCGCCAGCGCCAGGAGCGCGACGAGCGCGGCCCGGGTCCACCACTGCCGGGCGAGGTGCGCGGCCGGCGCGGTGCCGGCGCCCGGGCGGGTCGCTTCCGCGAGGCGCGCGAGCTCGGCGCGCAGATCGCCCGCGCTCGCGTACCGCTCCGCAGGCTGTTTGGCCAGCAGCCGCCGCAGCACGGCCTGCACGCGGGGCGGGGTGTCCCGCGCGAGCTCCGGCGGCTCGTTCAGCACCGCGGAGAAGGTCTCGACGGTCGAAGCCTTTCGGAACGGGTGCCGGGCACCGAGCATCTCGGCCAGGATCACGCCCAGGGAGAACAGGTCGGAGCGGGCGTCGAGCGGCAGGGCCTTCATCTGCTCCGGCGACATGTAGTCGGGGGTACCGAGCACGGCGCCGTGGGAGGTGAGCGGAGCCTCCTTCATGCCGGCCGTTTCCGCGTCCGCGGTCGCCGATTCGGACATCCGCTTGGCGAGGCCGAAGTCCATCACCTTCACGTGCCCCTGGGCGGTCAGCATGATGTTCGAGGGCTTGAGGTCGCGGTGCAGGATGCCGCGCGCGTGGGCGGCCTCGAGGGCTTCGGCCACCTCGCCGGACAGGCGAAGCGCCTCGTCGAGCGGCACCGGCCCCCGCTTCAGCCGCTCGTGCAGGGTCTCGCCGGTCACGAACTCCATCACCAGGAACAGCTCGTCCCCGTGCCGCCCGATCTCGAACACCTTGCACGCGTAGGGATGGTCGAGCGCGGCGGCCGCGAGGGCCTCGCGCCGGAGCCGCTCCCGGGCCTCGGGGCTCCCGGCCAGCGTCGCCGGGAGGAGCTTGATCGCCACCGTGCGGTCCAGCTGCGCATCATGGGCGCGGTACACCTCGCCCATGCCGCCGGCGCCGAGCGGGCCGAGGATCTCGTAGGAGCCGAGACGCGTGCCGGGAGCCAGATGCATCGGCCGACTCTACCTCAAGCCGTGGCCGACGACGTCGTTTCCGTCGGCCCTTCGCCCTCGCCGCTTCGGGTGCCGCCCTATACGTGCGGAGCGGGGCAGCTGCGCCCGCACACGGGCCGCCTCGCGCGCTCCCGGGCGCACCGGCCGTCGATGCCTTCGGCTGACGGGCCCGACGCGCGCGATGCGACGGGGCCGCGACCCCACGCTCCTACCTCAGCGCGAGAGACAGCAACCCACCCAGGAGCGGCGCGAACACCGGGATCGAGGCCTCGAGCGCCTGGCGCACGTCGGTCTGGATCGCCCGTTCCACTTCCGGTGGCGGCGGGCCCGACCCGATGATGCCCCGGCCGATGCGAGACAGCGTGAGGTGCGCGGGCGTGTAGACCAACGCGACGAGCAGGGTGAAGTGGCCGCCGTAGGCGATCATCAGCTCGGGCGGCAGTTCGGGCAGGACGGCGCGCCTCGAGACCCCGGCCGAGAGCGTGGCGACCGCGACCATCGCCCCGAGGACCGCGAGGAAGAAGGAGAGCCTGCCGCGCAGCTCGAGAAAGCGACTCGGCGAGATGCCGCCTTTGGCGTGCCCTTCGAGATCCGCCGCACACTGGACGCCGAAGATCCCGAGCGCGGCCGGCACCGCGACGAGGAGGATGCCCGCCGCGTTGAGCACCCGCCACTTCTCGAGGAGGTTGAGCGGCAGGCGTCTGTCGGGACCCACCAGCTGCGCGGTCACCAGGGGAACCGCGGCGGCAAATGCGATCACGAATCCGGCGACGACCAGCGCCCCGCCAAAGCGGCGGCGCAGGTCGGGGAAATGGGGTCGCAACCGTGCGAAGAGCACGGGCGGCAGCACGCCGTAGAGAACCCCCTGCAACACGACGAGGGCGAGCCAGATGACGAGGTAGGGTTCCCCTCGGAGGACCTGCACGCTGTCGTGGCCGTAGAGGACCATGCCGGTGACGACCGCGGCGCCCGCGAACGCGAGGACGAGGAATCTCGGCGTATCCAGATCGGCCTGCGAGGTACTGGTCATGCGGCCCTCCACTCGACCTGCCCCGACACCGACGCGAAGTCGCTCGACGGGTGACTCGCCCCCGCGCGAGCCGGCGACCGGATGGACCGCATCCTACGCTCGCGTCGCGGCCGGGCTCCAGAGTTCACGCATCGTCGGACCGAATGCGAATCTGGAATCGCAGGCGGCGAACGGGTGCGCCGTCGCCCGCGCGGCCGAACCGCCATGCTGCGAACATGCTGCGTCACGATGAAGACAGGTGTCAGGAGCGAGCCGGAGAACGCGGCAGTTTGGGAAACCGCTGCTCCTGTCGGGCGCGTCAGGCGATGGGGCGCGTGAGCGGCGACAGGGCGGGACGCCCGGCGGCCCGGCTGTACTGCAGCACGGGCCGCGCGCCATCGCAGGACCCGGCGCAGTCCGACCGCGCCGGGTTTTCGCGCGTCACTGCGCCTTCAGGAAGTACCAGTTGAAGTTGACGCCGCCGCCGAACCATTCCGCGTGGCCGCCGTCGAACGTCGTCAGGCCGTAGTCCAACTGCGGCCCGATCGCGAACCTGCGCGCGATGCGGAAGTCATACCCGGCTGCGAAGTGCAGTCCGAGCCCGGTCTTGCTCCACGAGCTGGTTGGGCGAAAGATATTGGTTTCATTCACCGTCGTGTTGCCGATGCCGATGCCGCCACGGAGCACGAGCCCTTCGGAGGGGTACACGGCGACGCCGAGCGTGTTCGTCACGAAGGTGAACTCGAAGTCGCCCTGCGACTTGGTCCAGACGTTGCCCTCCCACGCCAGCGATACCAGCTCGTTCAGCGGGTAGCCGGCACGCAGGTTCCACATCTGGCCGCCCTGGCGATCGCTCGTGGCGAGGTTGTCCTCGGTGACTGCGGCCGACGAGCCGCCGCCGCCGAAGCCGATGCTCCAGGCGTTGTGGTCCTGCGGATACTGCCCTGCGACCGCGGCCGACGCGGCGGCGGGTATGAGCACGATAGCTGCGACCGCGATGCCGATCCTGTTCCTCACCTCACACCTCCTTGGCGTCGGGCTTCCTCCCGTGTTCGCGCGTCCGGAGCGTCTCTCCGGGCCTCCCTATTCCCCGTCCCACCCCGGCGCCCTCAGCACGAACTCGTAGGCTACGTTCATGCCCATGTCGATGAGCACCCCGTAGAAACCGCTGACCACTCCGTCCAGGACCGTGTGGCCCTCCGGGTAGAGCGTCGACTGCACCGGGATCGTGCCGGCGAAGGGCGAGAACGTCTTGCCGGGCGAGTAGACCATCCGCCCCGTGGGGTCGCGCGCCATGAACGTCATGACGACGGCGTGCTTGAGCCGCGGGCCGAAGCCGGGGCGGGGCGAGCGGTAGTAGTTCGGGTCCTGGCGCATGAGCGCCGAAGCGAGCGCGAGCGTCGTCTCGTCGATCGCCGTCGTCAGCGAGCCGGTGCCGAAGCGTTTCGCGAACGCCCGTTCGCCGTCGCCCCACTCGACCGGCTCCTCGGTCACCCAGTGCCGCCACGACGCGCCCATGAGGTTGCCGGCGATCGCGGTGGGCCCGGTGGTGTTGAGGACCCAGGTGCGGAACTGCTCGCGGGGTGTCGGGAACACGTAGCCGATCCCGGCGATCTCCAGGTCCGTTGCGGGCGCGTCGGCTGCCGCGAGTCCCAGGGTCAACGGGCTCGGCGCTCCGCCGAGGGCGGGCACCGGCGCCGCGAGGACACCGATCAGGCCCAGCAGGACGAGCGCGCTTCGCATGCACGCATTCGCGTGGCACATGTGGCCTCCCCGGCGGGACGGCGCGGGCGGCGAATCGAGTCCGCACGGCCGCGTCCCGCCACCGACCGGCATCCTCGCGGATTTCCCCCCGCACCGTCCCGTCCGTGTGCCCGGGGGAGAACCTGCGCTGTGGCCCTCGGTCCCGGGTGTTAGCGTCCCTGCAGCCCCGATCCGACGCTGGCCCCCACGCCGGCGCGGTCAGAGCGCCGAGGAGCGTCGGGTGCCGACGACTGGTCGCCACTCCGGGCGCCGTCCTGCGGCGATGCGGGCGGAAAGGACCGGCCCATGCCGCGCGCTGGAACGCCGCTCCCGCTGCTCCTGCTGATGGCTCTCGTCCTTCTGGCCGCAACTCCTCCCCGCGCGTGCGCGGCCGCGCCGGGCGAAACGACGACCTCCCGACCCCGCATCGGGCTGGCGCTGAGCGGCGGCGGCGCGCGCGGCGCCGCGCACGTCGGCGTGCTGCGCGTGCTCGAGGAGAACCGGGTCCCGATCGACTACATCGCCGGCACCAGCATGGGTGCGCTCGTCGGCGGCATGTACGCCTCGGGCATGACGCCGGCGCAGCTGGACAGCGTGCTCAACGACATCGACTGGATGGCGGCGTTCTCGGACCGGATCCCCCGCCGCGACCGTTCGTTCCGCCGCAAGCGCGACGACGACCTCTACCTCGTGAAGAACAAGCCCGGGCTCCGGGGCGGGCGCCTCGTGTTCCCGCCCGGCCTGCTCGACGGGCACGAGATCGACCTGCTGCTCAAGCGGCTGACCCTGCCGGTCGTGTCCGTGCGCAACTTCGACTCGCTGCCCATTCCGTACCGCGCGGTCGCCGCCGACATCGTGACCGGCGAGGCGGTGGTGCTCGACCACGGCGACCTCGCGATGGCGCTGCGCTCGAGCATGGCCATTCCCGCCGCTTTCGCCCCGCGCGAGATCGACGGCCGGGTGCTCGTGGACGGCGGCATCACCGACAACCTGCCGATCGAGGTGGTGCGCCAGATGGGCGCCGACGTGATCATCGCCGTGGACATCTCGTCGCCCGCCCAGGGCCGCGAGGAGCTCGGCTCCGTCGTGTCCATCGCGACGCAGCTCGCGACGCTGGCGTCCGACCGCGAGAAGGCGCGGCAGGTGGCCAGCCTCGGGCCGCGGGACGTGTTCATCCGGCCCGACCTCGGGGACATCACGGTGGCGTCGTTCGAGCGTGCGCCCGAGGCGATTCCCGCCGGCGAGCGTGCGGCCCGGGCGGCCGTGGACCGGCTCCGGAGGTACTCGGTGTCGCCCGAGGAGTACGACGCCTGGAAGGCGGCGCGCGCCGCGCGCGTTCCGGCCGGCGGCCCCCCCGTGGTGGGCTCGGTCCGGATCGTCAACGACTCGGGGCTCGGCGACGACGTCATCGCCACCCGGCTCGATGCCCCGACCGGCGAGCCGGTGGACGTGGACCGGCTCGAGAGGAGCCTGGACCAGGTCTATGGCCTCGAGCTGTTCGAATCGGTCTATTTCGATCTCCAGCAGTCGCCCGAGGACGACGTGCTCACGGTCCGCGCCCGCGCCCGCTCGTGGGGACCGAACTACCTGCAGGGCGGCGTGGCCGTTTTCGACGACTTCGAGGGGCCCAACGTCAACGTGGCCGTGGCGTACAGCCGTACCGCGATCAACCGCCGGAACGGCGAGTGGCGGACCGGCGTCCAGATGGGCCAGGAGCCCGCCGCGTGGACGGAGCTCTACCAGCCTCTCGACCGGGGCCTGCGTTCATTCGCGCACGTGGAGCTGTCGGCGGTCGAGCGCGCCCTGAACGTGTTCGACTCGCGAGGCCACAAACTCTCCGAGCTCGGGATCACGCAGTACGGCGGCATGCTCGCCCTCGGCCGCGAGCTGGGCACATGGGGCGAGCTGCGCGCAGGCGTGCTGCGTGAAGGTGGCCGGATCCGGGTGCAGGTCGGCGATCCCTCGGTTCCGGCGACCCGGTACGACACGGGCGAGCTCTTCGGGCAGCTCTTCGTGGACCGGCTCGACGACGTCGCCTTCCCGCGCCGCGGCGGCAGCCTGCGGGTGCGGGGCTCGGCAGGGCTGGACGCGCTCGGGTCCACGGTGGAGTACCAGCAGCTGCTGGCCGAGGGCCGCGCCGCCTGGACCTTCGGTCGCGCCACTGCGCTCATCGGCGGAATGTTCGGCACGACCCGTGACAGCGACGCGCCGTTCGAGAGCCTTTTCCGCCTCGGCGGCCTGGGGCGGCTTTCGGGGCTCCAGGAGGACGAACTGCTGGGCCAGCATGCCGTGCTGGCGCAGGCGTTCCTCTATCGGCGCCTGGTGGACTTCGAACTGCTGCCGCTGTACGCGGGGCTTTCCGCCGAATTCGGCAACGTCTTCCCGACCCGCTCCGCGATCCGCCTGTCCGACGGCATCGCGGCGGGCAGCGTGTTCCTGGGGCTCGACACGCTGCTCGGCCCGCTCTGCCTCGCCTACGGGCGGGCGGAGCACGGCCGCGACAACGTCTATTACCTGACCCTCGGCCAGCCGATCAGCGCCCCGCGGCCGGGGTTCGTGGTGCGCTGACATGGACCCAAATCGCTTCGCTCCTCGCACAGCGGGTCGCACGGCGGCCCGCCTGGCCGGGCTGCTGCTCGCGCTGGCTGCCCTGCTGTTCCCGGACCTCGCCACCGGCTACGCGGACCGCGCCGGAACCGACATCGTCATGGACGCGCCGTGGCGGACCGTCCGCGACGAGATTCCCGTGCTGTTCTTCATGCCGCAGCTCGAAGGCGGCCGCCATATCGAGCGCCTGCGGATTTTCGAGTGCGTCGGCGGCGTCCCGGTGGGCCCGGCCGTGTTCGTGGACGCCGCCGGCGGCCCCGACACGCTCAACGGCGCGACGATCGTCGGGATGTTCGGCGAGCCGCGCGGCGGGATCGAAGCCGACGAGCGCATCGCGAGCTTCTGGCACTACGTCGTGCGGCTGCCGCACGCTTTGCTCGCGCACCATGCCGACCCCGACATCCATTTCCTGCTCGCGGAAGTGGACTGGTCGAAGCCCGGGCTGCTCCACCGCCGCCACCTGCGCAATACGCGCATGCTCCGCGTCGTCGTGGACCCGAGGCGTTTCCCGAGCCTCGGAGCCGGTGATCGCTACCTCGACACGCACGTGCACACGATCGCCGAGCAGACCACGTCCGGGATGCTCGACGTGGTGGACGGCGGCCATAAGGCCTACGCCGGCCCCCTGGTCATGCTGCTCGAGAGCGCCTACGCGCTCGGGCTGGTCGAGACGCGACCCGGACCCGAGAACTGGCCCGACTTCGTCGATAGCGTCGTCGTGACCGACCACAACGTCTTCTACTCGACCCGGCCCTTCGAGGTCGGCACACCGCCACGCGAAGGTCCCACGTCGGCCACGGACGGCGCGGCGGGTGAAGCCGCGTGGTATCGCGAGCACCTCGGCCGGCTTGCCGGCGAGGAAGTCACGCTCCGTCGCGGCTCGAACCAGGACGGCTCCCCGCGACCCAACATCGGACACCACCTGCTCGTCTACGGGGGCCCGCACTTCGAGGGCCCCTGGCACGGCGGCTACTTCCTGACCTCGCGGCTCGAGAATCCGAACACGCTCGAGCACGTGCTGGCGGGCCTCAAGGCCGCGGGCGGGAGGGGCTTCGTGTACGCGGCCCATCCGGACCTCCAGTCGTTCGAGTGGCCGCCGGAATACTACGCGCAGGGTGCCGGCTTCGCGCCGTACGACTCGCGGGACGGTCCGCAGGTCGACTCCGCCGGGACGGAGTTCCTCTTCAAGGGACTCGAGTTGTGGAACTCGAAGATCGACGCGGCCAACGCGGGCGGCTTCCGGCTGGCCGCGTCGAGCGCCTTCGACCGGATGAACCCGTTCGCAGGCGGCCCCGCGAAGCAGCGCTTCATTCCGCGCGAGTGGGACGCGGAGCTGTGGCGCTCGCTCGACACGCTCTACACGCTGATCGGGCGTGGGCTCGCGTACTCCTTCCGCGAGGCGCCGGAGGAGAAGTTCATCCGCAAGCTCTACCTGAGCGGCGGGTCCGACGCGCACGGCGACTTCAACTACACGGACGAGGTCGTGGCCACCGCCGTGCCCTGGTCCGGCAGGCTGAACCCGAACGCGTTCGCCCGGGTCCGCACGTTGGTGCTCGTGCACGACCAACCTGTGGAGAATCGGGACGTGGTCGCGGCGTTCGCCGAGGGCAACACGGTCGCCACGGACGGGCCGCTGCTCTCGTTCTCGCTCGACGCGAACGGGCGCGACGACCCGGGCGCCGGCGCGGGCCGCTGGCACGACGCCGAGTGCGGCTGGGAGAACGCGGACGGGCGCCTCGGCGGCTCGGGACGCTTCGACGGCGGGCGCACGGCGCTCGTCGCGCTGCCCGGCGGCGACACCCGGATCCGGACGGAGTGGCGCCGCTCCGTCACGCCCGGTGCGGGTGATCTCGCATCGGCCCGCTTCGACCGCATCTTCGAAGCCGGGCGCGATTCGTTCCGGCTGGCGCTTGGGCCCGAGGGCGCCCGGGACGATCGGGCCCTGCCCGTCGCGATGGACCGGTTGTCGGCGATCGTCGCGGTCGCGCGCGACACGGTCGTGGACGAGCGATGCCTCACGAACCCGGTGTGGGTCGCGCCGGTCGGGATCGAGGTCGCCGCGCAGCCCGTGGCGGACGAAGGCCACCCCGACGGGGTCCTGCCCCCCGGGGCGCTGCGCGTCGTGTTCCGGTTCCCCTTCTCGATGTCGCCGTCGGCAGGCTCGCGGGTGCTGCTACGCCCGCTGGGCGCCGACGGGCGGAGCACCGACCCGGTCGTGGAGCTGGTCCCCGATCCCGGCTGGGAGGAGGCGGACGGAATCGCTTCGTCCGTCCTCTCCGCCACGAACGCCGATCCGCTGTCGCTGCCTGCGGGCGACTGGGACGCGGGCGATCACGCCCCGCGGCCGGGCATCGCGTCGTTCGTCGTCTGGCTCGAGCGACCTGCGGAGCTGCACGGCAACGTCCTCAACGACGTCGCACGCGCGTTCGCCGTGCCACGCGCCGCGCCCGCGACGGAGCCGGTGGGCCGCTGAGCGGCCCGCCGGCTTCCGCGGGGGCGGTCAGAAGCGGTGCGAAAGCCCGGCGCGCACGAAGCCGTTGAGGCCGATCCCGAGCTCCCCGAAGCCCCCCCACTCGCGACCGACGCGGACGCCCACCGGAATCAGGTTGAGCGTCGGGAAGTTCCCGTGCTCGTCGGGGGCCGAGTACAGGTCGTCGCTGTAGTTGGACAGGCCGACCGCGACTCCGGAATAGAGGTCCCACGCCGGCCGCCGTAGCCAGTGGGCGCGCCAGTCGGCCATCACGGTGAGGAGCCGGCGTTCGACGTCCGCGACGGGCTCATCGAGGATGTACATCGTCTTGCTCGCGGAGGCCCAGGATCCCGAGACGCCCAGGCTGCTCCAGCTCGAGAGCCAGCGCTGGTACCCAGCCGAGACCTGGATCCCGCCCTTCTGGTCGCCGTACCTCACCGTTCCGAGCGTGAAGAGAACGGTGCCGACGTCCTCGAAGGCGAAGATGAGCCCGGGGTCGCCGACGGCGACGAACACCTCGTTGCGGTTCTCCGGCACCTGGCCGAAAGCGGCCGGGGCCAGCACCAGCACGAGCAGGCCTGCAAGGAGCGACTTCATCGAATCCTCCTTCCACCCCGACGCGTGCGGGTGCGGCGCGGGCGGGACGTGCGCGATTTGGGGCGAATCGCCGTGGAGGATGGAAGGCGGTATTCGGCTCTCGTGATGCCCGGATGACCCTAGCATCGGCGCGCCGCGGGGGAATCCCTGCGGAGAACGTCCCCGGCGGAGGACGGAACGACGCTCCGGGCGCCGGTGCGCCCGCGAAGACGGCTGCGCCGGCTACTGCTGCCAGGCGTACGACACCTTCGCGAAGGCCTGCCGCGCCACGGGCTCGAGCCGGCCGGTGGGATCGGCGTACAGGCGGTCGTCGCCGTAGCCGGCGTAGAGCACGGTCTGCCAGTTCAGCTTGTAGGCGAAGAGCGCCGACGAGCTGAAGCTGGCGCTCTTCTCCGGGACGGCGAAGGTGTAGAGCGAGACGTCCCGCTTGGTGACGATGTACTGGCCGATGAGGCGAAGGAAGCAGCGCGAGTTGAACATGTACGTCGCCCGCAGGCGCTCGATGCCGGCGCGGAAGAGCCGGCCCGAGCGCCCGGCGCCCGCGTCCACGTTCAGCCAGCGGCCGCTCGTGCGGTTGGAGAGCTCGAGGTGCGGCCCGGGCCGGAGCGTGAACGTGCCGGCGAGCGTGAGGCCGTTCCCCTCGCGGGCGTTGTCGAAGTCGATCTCCTCGCCGACGTAGGCGTCGAGGCTCAGCGAATTGAGCACCCGGCCGGGGCTCGCCTGCAGCTGGATGCGGGGCCGGAACCGGCGCAGCAGGGCGTCGCCGACCCGGACCGCGTCCGCGTTGAGGTCCACGCGGAAGAAGCTGCTGAGCCGCGCGTCCATGCCGGAGCCGACCGCGACGCGCTGGGAGAGCACCTGGCCGCCGGGCGTCCGGTCCACGTACGCGATCGCGAAGCTCCGCAGGCGGGAGAAGAACCGATCCTTCGGCCGGAACGTCCACCCCGACTCGACGTAGCCCTCCTGGTAGCCGACCTGGGGGATGAAGCCGTTGTCGGCGCGGAACTGGTCGCCGATGTCCTGGCCCTGGACGAAGAAGTCGTAGTGCGCGTCGGCGTGCTGGTAGTTGAGCACCACCGCGCGATCCGAGAGCGTGCGACCGTCCCATTCCGCCGCGAGGTCGGTCCGGTCCGGCGTCACGCTCCGGCTCCAGAGCGCCTGGCCGGTGACGGTGTCGGTCGGCTTCGGGCGCCACTGGAAGTCGGGGCCCGCGACGCGGTTGTACCCGCCGCCCTCCACCTCGCGGGTGGTCGCGAACACGCTGACGAACGACGGCCCCATCTCGTGCCGGAACCGCACGAGCCCCACGTCCGAGCGGAAGTCCTGCACCGCGAAGTCCGAGGCCTGAGGGCCCGGAAGGATGGCGAGCCCTCCGCCGCGATCGTGCGCGATGAGCGCGGTGTACGAAGTCGTCCCCGTCCGTCCGGTCGCCCGCAGGCCGAGGCTCGGTGACGTGATCGTGCGCGAGTACGCCGCCTGGAACGGCATCGAGAACAGGTCCACGCCTTCGAGGAAGAACGTGCGCTTCTCGGGGTAGAAGAGCGCGAAGCGCTCGTTGGCCGTGATCTGGGCGGCGTCCGATTCGACCTGCGAGAAGTCCGGGTTGAACGTGGCGTCCACCGCCATGTTCGCGAGCGGGCTCCACTTCACGTCGAGCCCGCCGTCGGCCTTCGTCTCGCCGTTCGCGATCGGGCTTCCCGGATCACCTTCGGCCTGGTCCTGGCGCTGCGTCGTGGCGTAGGGGGCGACGACGAGGTGGGAGCCCTTCGGCAGGTTCGCGAGCCCGGTCAGCTTGCTTTCGTTGCAGATGAAGCAGTTCACGTCGCGGGGCAGCCGCGCCGTGAAGAACTGGTAGTGCCGGTCGCGCGGGTAGTTCCGGTAGAGCAGGATCCCGAACGTCGGGCTCTTCGGGTCCGCGTAGCGCATGGAGGAGAACGGAATGCGCAGCTCGAGGTTCCAGCCGGTCGTGGTGATCTTCCCCGCGGCGTCCCAGAACCAGTCCGGCGAGTTGTCCTCGCCCGACACGTCGCTCGAGAGGGCGTCGTACTGCAGTCCCCGCGCGTTGGCGAGGAAGAGCTGTGCCGTGCGGCCGTCGTTGCGGCTGTCCACGATCACACCGCCGTAGTCCGTGTAGCCCGAGAGGTTGTCGTGGTCGCCGAGCGGCGCACGGATGCGGGAGGGATCGGGATCGTCGAAACGGAACGCGGCGTAGAAGTACTTGTCGTCGTACGCCATCCAGGCCGCGTTCGCGACCGGCGGCCGGGTGTTGTCCGTGACGTTCGTCTCGAACCACGTCGTCTCCGGGGTGACGTCCCTCCAGCCCGGGTCGTCGAGATTGCCGTCGAGGACGATGGGTCCCGTGGCGTGGTGGATCGTCAGTGGCGGCCCCGGCTGCGGGGCGGCGGCGAGGGCCGCGGACGGAAGGAGAAGCGCGGCGGCCAGCAGCCGGCAGGCGGCCCGAGCGAGCGGGCGTCGGGGGGCGGCGGTCATGCGTGCTTGGACCTCGGGGAGCGCCGTGGGGTTGGAAGCGATGTCCGCCGGTCGGCCGCGGCGGCGGGAGCACGCAAACTAGCCGAGGGGTGGCCGGCGGCCAACGCGCGGTGCCGGACGGGGCTTTGCGCCGCCGGGCGCGCCCGGCCGGGCGACGAGCGCTGCCGGGGGCCGGCAGCGGACGGCGCTCACCGGATGGGACGGTAGAGCCCGCGGATGAGCGCGAAGTTGCAGAGGACCGCGTGGACGGCGCCCGAGGCCTCGCGCACGGGCTCGCCCCGGGAGTCCACGGTGACGAGCAGGTGCCGGCCCGTCGGATCGAGCTTGGCGAAGTCCACCGCGCCGAGCCGCTCGTCGAGCCGCGTCATGATCTCGAGGTACTCGGGCTCGCCGAGCAGCCCGCGGTCGCACGCGGTGAGCGCGTCGAGGCTGAAGTAGAGCCGCGGCAGGCCGCCCTCGCGCTCGATCGCCCCGCCGGCGTCGATCATCACCACGAACTCGTCGTCGGCGACGCTCTCGCCCGGCAGGGCCGTGCGCTCGAGGCTGCGGCGCGCATGCGCGAGCGCCTCGCGGGCCTCCTCCGCGGTGACGAGCCCGGACTCGCGTGCCGAATCGAGCGTGCTCACCGTGCCCGCGGCACCGAGCGCCGGGTCGGCTCCGCGCCAGGTGTCCCACAGCGTGTAGTAGTCGTGGTCGGGCCGCAGCACCGGCAGGGCCGGACTCCCCGGCGCGCACAATTCCGCGTGCGTCAGGAACCGCCGCGGGTCGCGCAGGCGGAGCGGCTTCACCGTCGCGTGCCCCGTCTCGTAGATCGCGCGCGGGTTCACCGTGGGCACGCCCATCTCGCGCAGCCGCTCGGCGAGCGCGACCTCCTCGAAGGGGCTGTTGTAGCCCCATTCGCGGATGGCCTTCGCCGCGGCCACGCGGGGATCCACGAGCGGCAGGAAGCCGACCCGCGAGCGGCGGTAGACGATGTCGGCCTGGTCGCGCGTGCGGGTCCGGTAGACCTCGGCGGTGGCCGAGAGCTTCTCCCGCGGGGTCCGGCGCCAGCGGTCGGGCAGGAAGAAGTCGAAGAGCCCGCGCTCGCGGCCCACGACCCACAGCCGCCCGCCGTCGGGCGTGGCGCCGAAGGCGTACTCGACGCCGAAGACGACCGCATCCTTGAGGTGCGACGGCGGCGGCTCTTCCGGCGGGCGCGGGCCCGGAGGGCGGTGCCAGTACTGCTCGCGCCGCGCGGCCCGGTAGGCGTGCTGGTGCTCGGGGCTGCGCTGGAGCAGCTCGTAGTCCACAAGACCGTAGACGAGCGACCCGTCGCGCCGCCGCAGCAGCGCACCGTCCGCCCTCGGACGGAGGATGAAGTGCTTCGGCTTGTTGTCGAGCACCCGGAACCCGCGCTCGTGCAGCTCGCGCGTGACGCGCGCGGTCAGCTCGAGCATCCCCGGCTCCGGGAGAAGTCCGGCGTGGAAGCACTCCTCGGCGTCGCGCCCTTCGAGCCAGCCGAAGAGCAGCACGTAGATCCGCCGGATGTCGAGCTCGATCGCCTTGACCGAGTCGGACTGGTCCTCGGCGAGCATCGCCCGGTGACTGTGGAAGCTGCTCGTGTGCCGGCCGAGCTGCCAGAGGTCGAACTCCTCGGGCGGCACGTAGATCGCGAGCGGGCGCTGGGCGGGCATCCGGCGGTGCGGGCCGCCGAACGACCCGCGGCGCAGCTCCTCGAGCAGCCCGAACTCCTCGAGCGGGCTGTTGAAGCGGGCCGCCGAGATGACCTCGGGCGGCACGTCGGCCGGGAACGACGTCTCGACGAGCAGGGGCACGTCCTGCGCGACGCGCGAGAACTTCACGACGAAGTCCGGGACCGGGGGCCGGGCGTCGCGGGGGCGCACGTGGTAGACGGTGCCGGTGGCGCCGCGGAGCCGCGTGCCCGCGCGCTCGTACCACTCCCCCGCGTACCAGCGGGCCGGATCCAGCGCGTCCGCGAACGGCCAGCCGTGCCGCGTCACGTAGAGGTCGCCGCCGGAGGCGGGCTCGACGTGGGCGTAGTCCACGCCGAACGCGCGCACGAGCCGGTCCGGGGCGAGGCCCTCGAATCCCCCGCCCCCGATGGCCGTCGCGCCGGCGGCCGTCCCCGCCGCGCCGGCCGCGGTGGCCGGCCGGGTGCTCACTCCGGCGCCGCCTCGTCCGTGTAGACCGGGTAGTCCGGGAACCACATCGCGTTCTGGACCACGGCTTCCACCACGTGGTCCTCGAGGTTGCGTCCCACGCGCAGGTCGCGCGCCGTGCGCACGACCGCGGCCGCCACGGCGGCGCTCACGCGCCGCAGGTCGGAGACCTCGGGGTAGACCGCGCCGCGCTCGATGCGCGACGAGGGCACGAGCCCCGCGAGCGTCCGGGCCGCGGCCAGCATCATCTCGTCGGTGACCTCGCGGGCCTCGCTCAGGATGCAGCCCATCCCGACGCCGGGGAACACGAACACGTTGTTCCCCTGCCCGATCTCGTGCACACGGCCCTGGTACTCGACCGGCGCGAACGGGCTGCCCGTCGCGACGATCGCCCGCCCGTCGCTCCAGCGCAGCGCCTCGGCCGGGGTGCATTCGCACATCGAGGTCGGGTTGCTGAGCGGGAAGATGATCGGTCGCGGCGTGTGCGCCGCCATCTCGCGCACGACCTCCTCCGAGAAGAGCCCCGGCACCGCCGAGGTCCCGAGCAGCACGGTCGGCTGCACGCGCCGTACGACCTCGTGGAGGTCGAACGGCCCCGGTCCCGCAAAGCCGTAGGACTCCATTTCGTCGGGCGTCATGACGACGGGCTGCTTGTGCGGGTCGGTGACGCGCGCGCCCGGAGTCAGCAGGCCGCCGCTGTCGGCGAACACGAGCCGGCGGTGGACCTCGGCCTCGCTCATGCCCTCCTCGAGCATCGCCGCGCGGACGAGCCGGCCGATGCCCACGCCTGCCGCGCCGGCGCCGGCGAACACGATGCGCTGCTCCTCGAGCCCCTGCCCCGTGATGCGCAGCGCCGAGAGGATCCCGGCCAGCGAGACGGCGGCCGTGCCCTGGATGTCGTCGTTGAAGCACGGGATGCGGCGGCGGTAGCGGTCGAGGATCGTGAACGCGGTGCCCTTGCGGAAGTCTTCCCACTGGACGAGCGCCCGCGGGAACGTCTCGATGACGCCCTCGACGAACGCCTCGATGAACTCATCGTAGGGCCGCCCACGCAGCCGGCGGCTGCGGTGGCCGAGGTAGTACTTGTCCTTGAGCAGCGTCTCGTTGTCGGTGCCGACGTCGAGGCTGATCGGCAGCGTGTTCCGGGGGTGGATGCCGGCCCCGGCGCAGTAAAGCGCAATCTTGCCGCACGGAATGCCCATGCCCCCGGCCCCCTGGTCGCCCAGGCCGAGGATGCGTTCGTTGTCGGTGACGACGATCAGCCGAACGTCGCCGCCCGAGGCGTTGCGCAGCAGCGTCGGAATGCGCTCGATGTCGTCGGGCGTGATCCAGAGCCCGCGCGGACGCCGGTAGATGTGGCTGTAGTTCTGGCACGCCTTGCCCACTGTCGGCGTGTACACGATGGGCATCAACTCCTCGAGGTTCTCGACGAGCACGCGATAGAAGAGCGTCTCGTTCCGGTCCTGGAGCGCGAGCACCCCGATGAACTTCTCGAGATCGTCCGCCTTGTCGCGCAGGTGCTCGAGCTCGAGCTCGACCTGCTGATCGATGCCCATCGTCGCGTGCGGCATCAGCCCGAGGAGACCGAGCCGCTCGCGCTCCGCGGGCGTGAACGCGGCCCCCTTGTTGTAGCGGGGCGACTCCAGCAGGCCGTGGCCCGTGATCGGCGGCATCGGGTTGGTCCGTCTCGCCTTCGGCGCGGGAACGGCGGTGGTCATGTCGGCTCCTTCCGGCCCCCGTGGGGCCGTGGCGAAGGCCGCGCGGCGGGCACAGGTGCCCAGCACGCGGCTCGTGGATTCGGGTCGGGATTGCGAGGGCGTGCGCCCGGTCGGAGCGGCGCGGGCAGCGACACGCTCCGGAACCGCGGGCGGGCGGAAAGGTGCGGCTTCGGGGCGACGCAACCCTTCGGTTCCGCCTCGACGTCCGGCGGCCCGGGCACGTACTCGCAGCCGCTCTCGCGGCGATGTCCCCGCACGACGACCCTCGCTCGCGGGGCCCGTCCCGTCCCGACCACCACTCGCCCGGGGCTCTCCGGGCGGAGCGTCCGGGACACCGACGTCCCCGTGCCACCCGTATCGTGCGCCCGATCCCGGGAACGGTCGACGCGGCGTTCGCCGATGATGGAATCCCGCGGGTCAGGCCCGGCGCGCGGGGAACCGCCCCGCGGCGCGCGCGGCGGCGCCCCCGCGCGACCCGGCGCTCACTTCGCCCGCGGAGCGACCCCGATGCGGGCGAGGAGATCCTCGAAGCGCGGGTCGCCCCGGAGCGAGGCGAGGTCGGGATCGCGCTCGATCCACTCCGGGTTCCCGAAGCCGAGCCGCACGCACTCCTCCAGGCATGCGATCGACTCCTCGCGACGGCCCTCGAGCGCGTAGAGGCACGCCACGTTGTAGCGCACGCCGGCGTCCTCGGGGTCGATCTCCAGCGCCCGCCGCGCCCACTCGAGGCCCTCCTCGAGCCGCCCCAGCCGGCACAGGGCCACGGCCCGCATCGTCGCGGTCCGCGGATCGTCGGGGTTCAGCGCCAGGTGGCTCTCCGCCACCTCCAGCGCCCGGGCGTAGGCGGCCCGCGCCTCCTCGCTGCAGCCCGCCGCCTCGAGCGCCTGCGCGGCGAAGAACCGCGCGGCGCTGTCCTCCTGCACCCGCGCGGACTCCTCGAACCAGTGGGCGGCTTCCGTGAACTTGCTCTCCTGGAAGCACTGGCGGCCGTAGAAGTAGCGCGCCTCGCCGAGGTGGGGGTCCGTCGCGATCGCCGTGCGGAACTCGTCCGCGGCTTCTTCGAGCCGTCCGAGCTGGAAGAGCGCGAACGCGCGGGCCGCGTGCGCTTCGGGCAGGTCGGGGCTCAGCTCCAGCGCCCGCCGGCTGGCGGCGTCGGCGACCTCGAGCAGCGGGCACTCCGAGCGGTAGTACATGTGGAGCGTCGAGCAGCTGTCCGCCACCCCGGCGTGCGCGAGCGCGAAGTCCGGGTCGAGCGCGATGGCCTGCTCGAACATCTGGCGCGCGTACTCGAGGCTTCGCCGGCGCGCCTGGTGGAAGAACTGCCGACCGCGCAGGTACAGCTCGTACGCCTCCACGTTGCGGGTGCTCGCGCGCGAGAAGGCCCTCCGGTCGGTGTCGGTCAGGATGACGCTCAGCGCACGTGCCACGCTGGCGGCAATCTCGTCCTGGATGGCGAACACCTCGGTCATGTCGCGGTCGTAGCGCTGCGACCAGAGCCGGTAGCCGTCCCCGACGTCCACGAGCTGAACGTTGACGCGCAGCCCGCCGCCGGAGCGGCGCACGCTGCCCTCGAGCACGGCGCCCACGCCGAGCTCGCGGCCGATCCGGCGGACGTCGTCCGCGCGCCCGCGGAAGGCGAAGGTGGACGTGCGCGCGGCGACCTGGAGCCCGCGCACGCGCGCGAGCGCCCAGGTGATCTCCTCGGCCAGGCCGTCCCCGAGGAAAGCGTCCTTCGGGTCGTCCGAGAGGCTCACGAACGGCAGAACGGCCACCGACCGGCGGCCGGGCGGAGAGCCCGCGTCCTCGCTCGCGAGCGCCGTCGCGAACTCCGCGCCGTCGGCGAACCGGTCCTCGGGGTCGAGCGCGAGCGCCCGGACGAGCGCCGCCTCGAGGGCGCGGGGCAGCGCGTCCAGCCGCGACCTCGCGTCGGGAGGCGCCTCGCCGAGCCGGCCGCGGCGCAGGCTCGCGGCCCCGACCCAGAAGCGGGGCGTCTCGCCGGCGATCATCTCGTAGAGCACGCAACCCAGCGCGTAGACGTCCGTGCGCGCGTCCACGTTCGAGAGGCCCGCGGCCTGCTCGGGGCTCATGTACCCCGGCGTCCCGAGCACGGTGCCGCTGTCGGTGACCGCCTGGCCGGGCGCGTGGAAGACGCGCGCGATGCCGAAGTCCGAGACGACCGGCTCATCGCCGGAGAGGATGACGTTCTCGGGCTTCACGTCGCGGTGCACGACGCCGTGGTGGTGAGCGTAGCCCAGCGCCGCGGCGATCACGCGGGCGATCCGCACCGCCTCGGCAGGCTCGAGCGGCGGGGTCCGTCGCAGGCGCTCACGCAGCGTCTCACCCTCGACGAACGGCATCACGTAGTACAGGAGCCCCGCCGCCTCGCCCGAGTCGAACACCGGAACGATGTGCGGGTGGTTGAGCGGGGCGGCGGTACCGATCTCGGCGAGGAACCGCTCGGCCCCGAGGCCGCTCGCGACGTCGGGCAGCAGGACCTTGAGCGCGACGGCCCGGTTGGCGTGTTTCCGGTCGCGCGCGAGATAGACGGTCGCCATGCCCCCGCGCCCGGACTCGCGCTCGACCGCGTAGCGGTGGGCAAGCGCGTCCTGCAGCCGCGCGAGCAGGCCCGCGTCGGGATTCGGGGTGTCCGCCATCGCTCCTCCACCGGGGAGTACGACCACCCCGAGTCTGGCGACCGGACTCCCGGTCCGCAAGGCTCGCGGGCGGCGATGCTCCCCCGGGGACACGCCGCGCGGACGGGCCGCGCACGGGCGCGGCGTCAGTCCGCGCCGCCCTCGGCCGGCATCTCGATGACGCCCTCGCTGCGCCGTCCGCTCATCCGCACGACGAGCGGTTGCTCGAAGCGCAGGTGCCGCACGCCGCCGCGCTCGCTCTCGGCGGCCTGGGCCGCGAGCCAGTCCCAGCGCACGAACCCTTCCCCGCGGTCGGCGTTGATCGTGAAGTAGCCCACCTGGAACGAGGAGAGGTTCTGGAAGAAGTGGCTGCCCTGCGAGGGCGTCACCCGGAAGTCCCGGAATCCCGTCTCGACGATCACGCGCGCATTGTCGATCTGCTCCCACGTGACCGGGATCCCGAGCCACGGGTCCGCCGAGCCCCACCGCCCCACGCCGATCAGCAGGTACGGACGGCCCTGCACGTGCATCTCGGCGTTGTACCGCGCGATCACCTGCGCCGTCTCCAGGCTCGAGCCCCGCTCGTAGCGCTCGCGATCCACGACGACCACGTCGTGCAGCTCGACGACGCCATTGCCGAGCACCATGGGGCTGCGGGCGACCAGCTTCTCGGAATCGAGCCGTTCGAAGTCCTCGTCTTCGGCGCCCTGCGAGACGGCGAGGGGGCGCATTTGCAGGAACGCGAAGCCGTGCGGCTCGTCGGGCCGCTGGGCGAGCCGAACGGCGAACTCGATCTCGGACGGCCGGTTCATGCCGCGGCGCCCGGCCTCGAGCAGCAGCGTGAGGATCTCGGGCAGCGGGAAGGCGCCGTGCTTGAGGATTCCGGCGAACGTCACGAGCCGCGGCCCGGACCGCGAGAGGCCATCGTACACCGCGTGGTTCTCGGGCGAGTACGTCGAGCCGAGCGGGAACAGCGTCCCGTCGGCCTCGGCCGCGTCGAGCCCGAAACTGCGCTCGCGCATGTCCTCCTCCCCGCCGGCGTGCGAGAGGTCGAGCGCCCAGAACTGCCGCTGCGAGTGCGCGAGGATGTCCTCGACGGTCGAGAAGTGGACCAGGTGCCGGGGGTCGCGTGGACAGAAGAGCAGCGACTGGCTTCCCTCGACGACGGCCCGACCCATGCCCAGCGCGACGGCCGCAATGCCGTCCTCGGCGGTGAGCGGCGGCACGGGGTAGAAGTTGTGGGACCGCGCGACGCCCGAGAAGTCCGGGTACCAGCGGTCGCCGTGCCGCTGCCCGGCGATTTTCTGGACGAGCACGGCCATCTTCTCCTCCTCGAGCCGGTAGGGCGTCGAGCGGAGGTAGGTCTTGACGCGCTGGCTGAAGGTCGAGGCGTAGACGCGCCGCACCGCGACCGAGAGCTCCTCGAGGCGCTTCGCCGCGTCCGCGTCGTCGTTCGGCAGCATGAACGTCTCGTAGACGCCGGTGAACGGCAGGTACTGCGAGTCCTCGAGCAGGCTCGAGGAGCGCACCGCGAGGGGCCAGCGCACCGACGCGAGGAAGACCTCGAGCGCGAGCATCACGTCGTCGGGCAGCGGCGCGGCGAGAAAGCGGCGCTCGATCTCGGCGTCCTCCTGCTCCGAGAGCGCGAAGTCGAGCAGCCCGTTCTCGGTCAGGTAGCGGTCGAAGACGTCCGTCGCGAGGACGATCGCCGGGGGCACGGCGATGTGCACGCCCGGGAAGCGGCGCGCGAGCGCGTGGTCACCGAGCAGTCGCCGGACGAACGCGAGGCCCCGCGCCTTGCCGCCGATCGAGCCGCCCCCCAGCCGCGAGAAGTACGCGGCGGACGCGTCGAAGTGCATCGGGTCGAAGTCGGCCACCAGGGTCTCGTTCTGCTCGCGCCGGTATTCGGCGATCGAGGCGACGAGATCCCTTCGCAGGTGCTCGAACGTCGGGAACTCCGCCACCGTCCGCGGTCGCAGCTTCCGCGCGAGCGCGAACTCCGTGCGGGCCGTGAACCACTTCGAGAAGTGATTGCGCTCGCCGTGGAAGGCGATGCTGTCGGCCGGAACACGGCGCAGCATCTCCTCGAGGTCCTTGAGGTCCGACGCCCGCCCCACCTCGCGCCCGTCGGTCAGCCGAAACACGAAGTCGCCGAACGCGAAGTACTCGACCATGAACCGCCGCAGGTCGGCCAGCAGCGTGTCGGAGTACTTCTGCAGGAACGAGGCGCCCATCTCGCGGGCCTCGGCGGCGAACTCGACGCGCGAGGACTGCAGCAGGATCGGCAGGTCGGGCAGCGCCTCGCGCGCCGCGTGGGCGAGGTCGAAGCCCGCGCCGCGCGTCACCACGCCGCCGCGCGGGAACTCGACGTCGGAGATCAGCCCGAGCATCCACGGGCGGTACCGCGTGAACTGCTCCCAGGCGTCCTCGTACGTGCTCGCGAGCAGGATCTTCGGCCGGGCGCGCATGCGGACAAGCTTGTGCGAGAGGTTGAAACCCTCGCTGATGAGCCGCTCGGACTGGCGAATCAGCTCGGTGTAGATGGTCGGCAGGAAGGACGAGTAGAAGCGCGTGTTGTCCTCGACGACGAGCACGACGGGCACGCCCACCGAGGCGGTGTCGTGCGCGACGTTCCGGCGGTCCTCGACCAGGTTCACGATCGCGACGAGGATCCGCGCGTCGCCCTGCCACAGGAAGATCTGCTCGATATCGGAGGTGTCCGCCCGCGCGACGAAGTCCTTCCGCTCGAAGTTGTCGTACGCGAGCACGACGACGGGGACGTCCAGCCCGCGCGCCTTCACTTCGGCGGCCAGCTTCGCCGCGTCCATGTCCCCGAGGTTGATCGTCGTCAGGATGAGGTTGTAGCGCGGCTCCGCCTCGGCGAGCGCGAGCGCCTCGGCCCCGCTCGACACATGCGTGATGCCCGGGGTGTGGTGCAGGCTCAGCTCGAGGAACTCTCCGAGGATGAGCTCGTTCAGCCGCCCGTCCTCCTGCAGCGTGAACGAGTCGTAGAGGCTCGAGACGAGCAGGATGTCGTGCACGCGGAACGGCATCAGCTCCTGGAAGCCCTGGAAGGGGCCTCGGGGCTCCTGCAGCACGAGTTCCTGGTCGGTCGGGTTCATGGTCGGTGGGCCAGCATAGCGAAACGCGGGGCGAGTCGCCTCGCCCCGCGTTCGTGCGTGCGACCGTGGCCGCACCGCGGCCGCGGCCGGGGCCGGATCAGACCAGGCCCTGGTCCATCATCGCGTTGGCGACCTTCAGGAAGCCGGCGATGTTCGCGCCGTTCACGAGGTTGCCCGGCGTGCCGTACTTCTCGGCCGTCGTGTACGCGTTGTCGTGGATATTGATCATGATCTTGTGCAGGCGATCGTCCACTTCCTCGCGCGTCCAGCCCAGCCGCATGCTGTTCTGCGACATCTCGAGGCCCGACGTCGCCACGCCGCCGGCGTTCGCCGCCTTGGCAGGCCCGTACAGGATGCCCGCGTCGAGGAACGTCTTCGTCGCCTCGAGCGTGCTCGGCATGTTGGCGCCCTCGGCGACCAGCGTGACGCCGTTCTTGATCAGGTTCGCCGCGTCGCGGGCGTTGATCTCGTTCTGCGTCGCGCTCGGGAAGGCGCAGTCGCCCTTGATGTCCCACAGCGGGTTGTGGTCCGCCATCGGGTCGGTGGACGTGTACTTCGCGCCCGAGAACTTGTCCGCGTACTCCTTGATGCGGCCGCGGCGCACGTTCTTGAGGTCCATCACCCACGCCAGCTTGTCGCGGTCGATGCCCGCCGGGTCGTAGATCATGCCGTTCGAGTCCGACAGCGTGACCGGCTTCGCACCCAGGTCGAGGAGCTTCTCGACCGTGTACTGCGAGACGTTGCCGCTGCCCGACACGAGGCAGATCTTGCCTTCGAGCGTCTGCTTGCGGGTCTTCGCCATCTCCTGCGCGAAGTACACCGTGCCGTAGCCCGTGGCTTCCGGACGGATCAGCGAGCCGCCCCAGTTCAGGCCCTTGCCCGTCAGGACGCCGGTGAACTCGTTCCGCAGGCGCTTGTACTGGCCGAACAGGAAGCCGATCTCGCGGCCGCCGACGCCGATGTCGCCCGCCGGCACGTCCGTGTCGGGGCCGATGTGGCGGGAGAGCTCGGTCATGAAGCTCTGACAGAACCGCATGACCTCGTTGTCGCTCTTGCCCTTCGGGTCGAAGTCCGAACCGCCCTTGCCGCCACCCATCGGCAGCGTCGTGAGCGAGTTCTTGAACACCTGCTCGAACGCGAGGAACTTCAGGATCCCGAGGTTCACCGACGGATGGAAGCGCAGGCCGCCCTTGTAGGGGCCGATCGCGCTGTTCATCTCGATGCGGAATCCGCGGTTGACCTGGACCTCGCCACGATCGTCCTGCCAGGGCACGCGGAACATCAGGACGCGCTCGGGCTCGACGATCCGCTCGAGAATGTGCGCGGCCCGGTACTCCGGATGCCGGTCGAGCACGAGGCTCAACGAGTCGACGACCTCGACGACGGCCTGGTGGAACTCGACCTCGCCCGGATTCTTGGCCTTCACGCCGGCGACGACGCTCGCGACGTAATCCTTCGTGGTGGCGTTCCGGGGCGCGGCCCCGGCTTTCGCTTCCGACACACCCATATGGACAGCTCCTTTCGTCTTCACTCCAGGACCCGGATATTCTTCTTTTCGCAGATTTCCTTCAATTGCCGTGGCCACACCGTGACGCTCACCTCGCCGAGATGGGCCTTCCGCAGCAGCAGCATAACCGTCCGAGACTGCCCGATACCGCCGCCGATCGACAGCGGAATCTGGTCGTTCAGGATGGCCTGGTGATAGGGCAGGTTCAGGAAGTCCAGCTGTCCGCTCAGCTCGAGCTGCTGGCGGAGTGTCTGCTTCGTGACCCGGATGCCCATCGAGGTCAGCTCGTGGCGGCGGCGCGTGACGGAGTTCCACACGAGGATGTCGCCGTTCAGGCCGTGCATCGGCCGGCCCGTGCTCGACGTCGTCGGGGTGACCCAGTCGTCGTAGTCGGCGGCGCGCATCTCGTGCGGGTAGCCGTCCTGCAGGACCCAGCCGATCCCGATGATGAAGATCGCCGCGTGCTTCTCGGAGAGCACGCGCGTCTCACGCTGCTTGCGCGGCAGGTCGGGGTACATCTCGAGCAGTTCCTCGGCGTGCAGGAACGTCAGCTCGTCCGGCAGCTCCGGGTAACGGGGATCCTTCAGCTTCGGGAACTCCTGCAGCACGAACCGCTCCGCGCCCTTGAGCACCTTCCAGATCGAGCGGACGGTGTCCTTGAGGTAGTCGAGGTTGCGGTCGTCGGCGGTGATGGCCTTCTCCCAGTCCCACTGGTCTACGTATGAGCTGTGATCGTGGTCGAGGAAGTAGTCCTTGCGCACCGCGCGCATGTCGGTGCAGATGCCCTCGCCCGACCGGCACTCGAACTGCCGCAGGGCGAGACGCTTCCACTTCGTCGCGGCCTGCACCACCTGCCCGTTCAGGCGCGGTTCGATGCCCAGCCCGCACGGGAACTCGATCGGCGTGCGCGACCCGTCACGGTCGAGGTAGTCGTTCACGCCGCTCTCGCGCGTCACGATGAGCGGCACCTCGACGTGGAACAGGCCGAGCTCGCGACAGAGCCCGTCCTCGATGTAGCGCTTCACCGCGTGGATCGCGTGCTGCGTTTCCTTGGGGTCGAGCAGGGGGCGATAGTCGGTCGGGAGGATCTTCTCGACCTCTTCGTACGTGCTGATGCCCGGTCCCGCGAGATCGGCCTTCTTGCTCTCGATCATCGGGATTCCCTTTCCGCAGATGCCGGACGGCGCGCGACCCGGAGCGAACCGCGCGCCCGCGGCCCGAAGGGTCGGACGAGCGCATGCCGCGTGCCGGATTTCGGGCCTCCCCGAGGACTGAGGACCGCACCGAAGATCATTCGGCTGCAGGCGCACCGGCTTGTCAGTCGCTCGGACCAAGCCCTGCTGCCGCATCGCGTTCCCGGCGGCCCCTGCCATGGACGGCGCGTGTTCTTCGCGCGATGGGCCGCACCGACGAACGTCCGGAGCGTGAGGCGGGCTCCCATGGATTCTCCGTTTTCGACAGGCCCGCCCGACAGACTGTCAGGAACCCGGCAGCGTCGGGGTCGAGGACACAGCCCGGACGCCCTCCCCGCAACGGGTCCCGGCCTCGTAAATGGCGACCACGGCTGGCACATACCGTGCTGGACACATCCCTGTCATGCGCGGCCGCCCAGCCACGGCAGGACCGCGCGGAGGAGGCGCGTATGCGCGAGCTTCGCATTCACGGGCGAGGGGGGCAGGGAGCGGTGATCGCCTCCAAGCTCCTGGCCTCGGCCCTGTTCCTCGAAGGGCAGTCCGTCCAGTCCTTCCCCGCCTTCGGGGTGGAGCGCCGCGGGGCCCCCGTCACCGCGTTTCTCCGCCATTCCTCGAAGCCCATCCTGCTGCGCTGCGAGATCAACTCGCCCGACGACCTGATCGTGCTCGACCCGACGCTGATCCAGGCGATTGACGTCACGGCCGGGCTCAAGGACGGCGGCAGCATCCTGGTGAACTCCGAGCTGCCGCCGTCCGGCTACCCGGACCTCGTGGGCCGCTTCCGCGTCGGCACCGTGGACGCCGCCGCGATCGCGCAGCGCCACCGGCTCGGTTCGAAGACGCAGCCGATCGTGAACACGGCCATCCTCGGCGCGTTCGCCGCGTTCCTCGGCACGGTGTCGCTCGACACCGTCTGCCGCGCGATCCGCGACGAGATCCCGATCCGGCCCGAGGACAACATCGCCGCCGCCCGCGAGGCGGCCGAAGCGCTCCGCGTCGCGGGGCTGCCGAAGGAGGCCAGCCATGCCTGAGCCCCAGCGCCGGAAGCCGACCGGTCCCCGCGCGATGCCGGCGGGCGAGCCGGGCCTCGCCGACCTCGTGCACGGCGCGCCCGCCGTTGCCGTGTCGGACCGCAGCACCCGCGTGAATCCGACCGGATCGTGGAAGTACATCCGGCCGCTGTTCCGCGACCGCGTCGCTCCCTGCAACCAGGGCTGCCCGGTCGGGATCGACATCGAGGGGTACATGAACCTCGCGCGCGAGGACCGCGTGGACGAGGCGATCGACCTGCTGCTCGCCGAGAACCCGCTGCCGGCCACGACGGGGCGCGTCTGCTACCACCCGTGCGAGTCGGCCTGCAACCGCCGGACGTTCGACCACGCGGTCTCGATCCACGCGGTCGAGCGCGGACTCGGCGACCGGGCGCTCGAGCGACCGCTGCCGAAACCGGCCGAGCGGACGCGCGAAGAGCGCGTCGCGGTCGTCGGCGCCGGCCCCGCCGGGCTCTCGTGCGCCTGGCAGCTGGCGAAGCTCGGCTACGCCGTGACCGTGTACGAGGCGGAGGCCGAGCCCGGCGGCATCCTGCGCTACGGCATCCCCGAGTACCGGCTGCCCAAGGACGTGCTCGCCCGCGAGATCGCGCGCATCCGCGCGCTGGGCGTCGAGTTCCGGCTCGGGGCGCGGGTCGGCCGCGAGATCACGTTCGGCGAAGTCGAGCAGCACGACGCGGTCTTCGTCGCGACCGGCGTCCACAAGAGCCGCCGGCTCGGCGTGATCGGCGAGGACCTGCCCGGCGTGCACGCGGGCCTCGAGTTCCTCGCCGAGATCAACCGGGGCGGCCGTCCGCAGCTCGGGCGACGCGTCGTCGTGGTCGGCGGCGGCAACACCGCCATGGACTGTGCGCGCTCAGCCGTCCGCCTCGGCGCCGAGGTCACGGTGCTCTACCGCCGCGGACGCGCCGAGATGCCCGCCAACGCCGAGGAGGTCGAGGCGGCGATCTGCGAGGGCGTGACGTTCGAGTTCCTCGCCGCGCCGGACGCGATCCTCGGCGACGACCGCCGCAGGGCGAAGGAGCCGCTCGACGGCGTCGAAGCCAGCTTCGGCGAGGAATCGCCGGGCACGAACGGCCTGCGGGTCACCGGCGTGCGCTGCGTCCGCATGACGCTCGGCGATCCGGACGCCTCGGGGCGCCGGCGTCCCGAGCCCGTACCGGACAGCACGTACGTCATCGACGCGGACACCGTGCTGACGGCCCTCGGCGAGGAGGCCGACCTCGGGTTCCTGCCCGGGGACCTCGCGGACGGCGGTCACGTGACGGCGGGCGCGATGGGATCCACACGGCGGCGGCTGGTGTTCGTGGGCGGCGACCTGCTCGACACGCCCCACACGATCGCATTCGCGCTCGGCTCCGGGAAGCGCGCCGCGATCGCCATCGACCACGCGCTGCGCTCGCGTTCGGGTGACGAGCTGGACACCGTCGGAGCGCTCGACGTTGGCGCGCTGCGCTTCGGCCCCGGCGGCAACGTCAGCGCGACGCGCTGGCGCGGTGACGATCCGGTGCGTCGCGCGGACCCGGTGAACGAGGTGATCGAGGTCGGGGACCTCAACACGGCGCACTTCCGGAAGGAGCCGTGGCACCACGACCGCTACCTGCCGGCGGAGCGCACCCGGCGGACGTTCGGCGAGGCCAACCACGGCCTGCCCTACGACGTCGCACTGGCCGAGGCGGACCGGTGCTTCAACTGCGCGGTGTGCAACGGGTGCGAGGTGTGCCTGGTCTTCTGCCCGGACGTCGCGATCTCCCGCGGCCCGGACGGACGCCTCGTGATCGACTACGAGCACTGCAAGGGCTGCGGCCTCTGCGCCGCCGAGTGCCCTCGCGGCGCGATCGTCATGACGCGGGAGGGGCTATGAAGAAGGTCATCGTCGGCAACCACGCCGTGTCGTGGGGCGTGAAGCTGGCCCGCGCCGAGGTCGTCGCGGCTTACCCGATCACGCCCCAGACGCAGATCGTCGAGGAGCTGGCCGAGATGTGCGCCGACGGCCGGCTGGCCGCGCGCTACATCAAGGTCGAGTCCGAGCACTCGGCGATGGCGGCCTGCATCGGCGCCTCGGCCGCGGGCGCGCGCGCGTTCACGGCCACGTCGTCGCAGGGGCTGCTGCTCATGCACGAGCTGCTGCACTGGGCCTCGCTCGGGCGGCTCCCGATCGTGCTCGCGGACATCAACCGCGCCGTGGCGCCCGGCTGGTCCATCTGGACCGACCAGAACGACACGCTGGCGCAGCGGGACACGGGCTGGGTGCAGCTCTACTGCGAGAACAACCAGGAGGTGCTCGACACGACCGTGCAGGCCTTCCAGCTCGCCGAGAAGGTGAACCTGCCGGTCATGGTCGTGCTCGACGCGTTCTTCCTCTCGCACACCTCCGAGCCCGTGGACATTCCCGAGGCGGCCGAGGTGGACGCCTTCCTCGGGCGCCGCGAGGCCGAGTTGAAGCTCGATGTCAACGACCCGCGGGCGTTCGGCGCGCTCACCCGCCCGGACGTGTACATGGAGATGCGCCTGCGGCAGCAGGAGGCGATGCGCGACGTGTTCGCGGCCTGGTCGGGTATCGAGGCGAACTGGGAGAAGCACTTCGGCCGCCGCTGGGGCGCGATCGAGACCTACCGCACCGACGACGCCGAGCTCGTGCTCGTGACGTCCGGCACGATCACCTCGACGACGCGCTACGTCGTGGACCGCCAGCGCGAGGCCGGGCGCAGGCTCGGCCTCGTGAAGGTGAAGATGTTCCGCCCGTTCCCGACCGAGCTGCTCCGCCGGGCGCTCGCCGGTGTGCCCCGCGTCGCGGTGCTGGACCGGAACATCTCGCCGGGACACTCGGGCATCTTCGCCGAGGAGTTGCGGGCGGCCCTCTACGACCTGCCGGAGGAACGCAGGCCCCGCGTGGACGGCTACGTCGTCGGGCTGGGCGGACGCGACGTCACACCGGACGTGCTCGAGGAAATCATCGGGCTCGGCAGCGCCCCGAAGCCCGCGGGCGATCCCGAGGACCTCTGGGTGGGGGTGAAGTCATGAGCCAGACGCTGCTCAGGAACTCGATTCCGCAGGCGGAGCTGATGGAGAGCGGACACCTCGCGTGCCCGGGCTGCGGCGCGGCGCTGGCGATGCGGCTCGTGCTCAAGGCGCTCGGCGAAAAGACCATCGTCACGCTGCCCGCGTGCTGCTGGTCCATCATCGCCGGGCCGTGGCCGCAGTCGTCGCTCAAGGTGCCGCTCTTCCATACCGCCTTCGAGACCGGCGCATCGGCCGCCTCCGGCATCAAGGCGGCGCTGCAGGCACGGGGCGACGACGAGACCACGGTGGTCGCGTGGGCCGGCGACGGCGGCACGTTCGACATCGGGCTGCAGGCGCTCTCGGGCGCCGCGGAGCGCAACGAGGACTTCATCTACGTCTGCTACGACAACGAGGCGTACATGAACACGGGCATCCAGCGCTCGTCCGCAACGCCGTTCGGGGCCTGGACGACCACGACGCCCGGCGACGCGTGGAAGCACGACAAGAAGAAGGACATCCTCCAGATCCTCGCCGCGCACGGCATTCCGTACGCGGCCACGGCGACGGTCGCGTACCCGGACGATCTCGTCGCGAAGGTGAAGAAGGCGAAGTCCATTCGCGGGACCCGTTTCCTGCACCTGCTGGCGCCCTGCCCCCCGGGCTGGAAGAGCGCGGACGACGACACGATCCAGCTGGGACGCATGGCCGTACACAGTCGCGTGTTCCCGCTCGTCGAGGTCGAGAACGGCCAGGACTGGCGGATCACGATGGAGCCCGACGGCGATCCGGTGGGGCCGTACCTGCGCCGACAGGGGCGTTTCCGCCACCTGAGCGAGGAGCAGGTCGGGACGATCCAGGCGCAGGTGGACGCGCGCTGGGAGGTGCTGAAGCGGCGCGCAAGCCGCTGAGCCGCAATCCTCCCGAACTTCGGGCTGAAGCCCGCCGGGGAGCGGGCCGATGAGCGTCGGCGTCAGGGAAAGCACTCCCGGCCGGCGCTCTTCGCGTTCCGGTCGGCCCCACAGGAGGCTTCTTATGGGCGAGACCAACCGGGTCGTGGCGCGTTACCTCGACGGCACCATGGTCAAGGGAACGACGGAGGATTTCTTTCCCAACCGGCCCACGTTCCACCTGGCCGCGCTCGGGAACCCGCGATCGCAGGAAATCCGCTGCGCGCAGCTCAAGGCCGTCTTCTTCGTGAAGGACTTCCACGGCGACGCCGCGCGCGAGGACGTGCCCGGCTACGGCCCCGGCACCGGGCCGACGCTCGGCAAGAAGATCGCGGTCCAGTTCAAGGACGGCGAGATCATCTGCGGGTACACGCTCTCCTACTCGACGGACCGTTCCGGCTTCTTCCTGCTCCCCGCGGACGAGGGCGGGAACAACCTGCGCGTCTACGTGCTCAAGCACGCCACGAAGAAGGTCGCCGTCGGCCCCGCCGCCGACGAGCTCGCGAAGGCGGAGCGCCCGGACGCGGCCTGAGCGCGCCCCCGAAGGCACGACGGCCCGCGACGCGGTGCGTCGCGGGCCGTCGTGTCTTCGGGGGCGCCGTCCGTCAGGGCGCGGGAGCCGGACGCGGCGGGCCTCTGCGGGCGATCCGCGCGAGCAGCAGCGCGACCCGCTTGGCGTTGAGCGGCATCGTGCGCAGGTCGGCGGTCTCGTCGGTCGTGTGCCCGCCGGAGCCCATCATCCCGACCCCGTCGATCGCCATGGGCGTCAGCCCCTGCGTGAACGAGACGTCGGCGGCCCCGGCGTTGCGCGGGTCCACCGCCGCCACCGGTCCCGCGCCGAGCGAGCGGCTCGCCTCGTCGAACCAGGCGAGCAGCGCGCGGTTGCCGGCGGTGGGCGCGAGCGGCGGGTAGCCGTCCTCGAACTCGATCGTGGCCGCCGCGTGCGGGCCCGCGTCGGCGGCGATCCGGACCATGACCGCCTTCGCGCGATCGCGCTGCCCGACCGAGATCGCGCGCAGGTCGCCGGTCACGAAGGTCGTCTCGGCGACGATGTTCGACTTGCCGAAGGCGCTCCCGCGGCTCCCGGCCGGGTCCCACTCCGCCGTCGTGCCGCCCACGATCGCGCCCGGGTTGATCGTGAGCAGCGGCTCGCCGGCGAGCGAGTCGCGGAACGCGCGCAGGAGCCGCGCCGCCGTGAAGATCGCGCCCTCGCCCACTTCCGGCTGGAACACCTGCGAGCTGTGGGCGGGCCGCGCCCGGACGCGCAGCCGCCACGAGCTCGCACCTCGCCGGGCGATCACGGCCGTGCGCGGATCGCCATCGCCGTCCTCGAAGCCGATCGCGACGTCCGCGCGACGGGCGGCCGCGAGCAGCTCGGCCCGCGAAACCTCGAAGGGCCGCCCGCCCATCTCCTCGTCGCCGGTGAGCACCACGGTCACCGACAGGCCGTCGAGCTTCCCGGCGTCCCTCAGGGCGCCGAGCGCGAGCAGCATCACGACGTCGCCGCCCTTCATGTCGGAGGCGCCCGGGCCCCGCGCCGCGGTGTCGCCGAGCGCCTCCCAGTGCCGGAACGGGCTCGAAGGCTCGAACACGGTGTCGAGGTGGCCGATGAGCAGCACGCGCGGGGTGCCCTTCCGGCCGGGCCGTTCGCAGACGAGGTCCCCCGCCCGGTCCCAGGCGGCGCCGTCCACCCAGCGCGTCCGGAAGCCCAGCTTCGCGAACTCGGGCTCGAAGAGCCGCCCGACCTCGCGCACGCCCTCGAGGTTGTGCGTCCCGCTGTTGATCTCGACGGCGCGCCGGAGCAGCCCGGTCGCCGCCGGCACGCCGCGGTCCACCGAGGCCACGAGGCGGCGGCCCGTCGCGTCGAGTCCCGCGCCCGACGCCGGCGCGGCCGGGGCGGCGAGCAGCAGCGCGGCGAGCAGCACGGCGGCCCCTGGAGGGCGGGCGCGGGGACGGCGAGCGGCGTGAAGGGCGTTCACGGTGGAGGGTCTCCTCGGAAGGCGGACGGGCTCGCGGGAAGGCCGCCAGACTAGACGAGGCGGGGCTGGCCGGCATCCCGGACCCTTCCGGCCGGGCGTTTGCGGCCCTTCACCCGGGCCGTCCCGGGAAGCTATTCTCGCCGGCGTCCGCGTCCTCTCCGCTGCCGAACCTCGACCCCGGGGAACCACATGAACCGCCTCGCCGCCACGACGCTCGCCCTGCTGCTCGCCGTCTCGACGGCCGCGGCCGCTCCCTCCAGCGCCGATCCCGCACGCTTCGGCGCACCGGTCACGCTGAAGAAGTCCGTGCCGGTCGCGAAGCTCGCCGCCGCGCCCGCGAAGTTCAAGGGCCGCACGATCCGCATCCAGGGCACCGTCGCCGAAGTCTGCCAGGGCAAGGGCTGCTGGGTGCGCGTCCGGGACGACCAGGGAACGCTGTTCCTCGCCAGGAGCCTCGACGAGAGCGTCCTGCTCCCGAAGGACTGCGCCGGGCAGTCCATCGTCGTTCAGGGCGTCGTCACGATGCTCAAGCCCGCGCCCAAGATGGAGGAGGCCGAGGAGGGTGTCCCGCCGCACGAGTGCCCGGCGCCGGAGTACGTGCTGGCCACGCAGGGCATCGAGCTGCGCCCCGCGCCGGCGGCGAAGCGCTAGTTCCGCCTGCCGCTCGCCTCAGCCGGCCGGCTGGCCTTCAGGCTTCAGCCGGCCGGTGAGCTTCCGGCGCAGCTTCGCCACCTTGGGCGCGATCACGGCCGCGCAGTAGGGCTGCTGCGGGTTCCGGCGGAAGTAGCCCTGGTGGTACTCCTCCGCGGGCACGAAGTCGCGCAACTGCTCGATCTTCGTGACGATCGGGTCGGGGAACACGCCCTCGGCCGTCAGCCCGGCGACGACCGCCTTCGCGGTGTCGCGCTGTTCGGGCGTATGCCAGAAGATCGCGGAGCGGTACTGAGTGCCCACGTCGGCGCCCTGGCGGTCGAGCGTGGTCGGGTCGTGGAAGGCGAAGAAGACCTCGAGCAGGTCGCGGTACGGGAGCATCGCGGGATCGAAGGTCACCTGCACGACCTCGGCGTGGCCGGTCTCGCCGGTGCAGACCTCGCGATAGCTCGTGGGGCCGGGGCGGCCGCCCGAGAAGCCCGACGTCACCCGCTCCACGCCCTGCAGCCGCTCGAACACCGCCTCAAGGCACCAGAAGCAGCCCCCCGCCAGTGTCGCCGTTTCGTGCGTCGCCACCTTCGACCTCCTCTCGTCGCGAGCGCCGGGACCCGCCCCGGTCGTGCGCTTGCGATGCGCCGCCGTGCCGGCGCGCTTCGGGGGAAAAAAGAGCCGCCCCCGCGGGGGCGGGGGCGGCTCTGCCGGGCGCGCTCGCGCACGTCCGGACGATTCGCGATTACCGGTACAGGCTCTTCACCGCGCCCCACGAGCTGTTCGAGGTCGGCACCGCCTGCAGGTTGTCGTAGCAGACGTTGCTCCACGTCGCACGCATGTACGAGTCGAGGTTGCCCGCGTCGAGACGCGGCTGGATGATGCCACCGACATGCGCGGGGTCGAGGATGCCCCACAGTCCGTGCGGCGGATCCTCGGCCGTGTTGCCCTCATCGCAGAGCAGCCACGGCGTGGTGTAGGTGTTGCCCTGATAGGTGACCGAGTACATGAGCTGGCCGGGCGCGTCGGCTGACGGACCGGTCGGTCCCGAGATGTAGGTCATCTCGAGATGGATCGGCGTGTCCAGGGCGAAGACCAGCGACGAGCCCCAGTAGTTGCTCGGGTCGGTCGGATTGCTCCACGTCACGAACGGCAGGCGGCCACCGAACGCCGCAATCTCACCGTCGGGGACGCGGCAGTTGATGCGTCCGTCGGTCTCGCTCCACCACGGCGCGATCTGGACACCCGCTTCGCCGCCGGCGTTGTCGAAGCCGGTGAGCACCATGTCGGCGCAGAAGTGGAAGTTGGAGTTGTTGTGGAAATCGGCCTCGGTCGCGCCGCCGTCCTCGGAGAACCGCCAGATATGCAGGTTCGCGAAGCCGGTGCAGCCGAGCATCGTGTCGTCGATGTAGAACGACGACGGGTAGCTGCCGCCGGTCGTCACGGTCGACGCCGGGCAGTCGTTGTAGATGCGCAGCTGGTAGAACACGCCGTTCGGGTTCGGCGTCTGTGCGTGTGCGACGGACGTCATCGCCACCAGCATGAGCGCCGAGAGGATGTGGTAACCGATCCGCTTCATGGGGACCTCTCCTCTGCTTGGGTGGTTGTTGCGGACCCTGGTGCGGGTTGCTTCGTGATTCTCGGAGGCACCGTTTGCCCCCGCAAGCCTTGCCGCTGAAAACGATTACATGGGCCCCATCACGAGGTCAACGGAAAGTCCAATGAAACTATCGCAATGGCTGTTACATACGGGCGCCAGGGGCATCGCGGAAGCCCCGCGAAAGATGGCGCTCAGGCCCTTGCCCCCCCGGGCGTTCCGTCTGCTGCCGGCTCCCCGAGCTCGACGTCGACGCGGTGGGGCCGCCCGTCGCCGGCGAGCGGCAGGCGGAGCGTTCCCCGCTCGACCGGGACCGGCAACCCATCGAGGAGCGCCGAAACGACTTCTGCCGACGAACCGCCGCTGACCCGGACCTCGAAAGCATAGGACTCCGTCGTTCCCGGGACCCGCCAGTCGAGGCGGAAACCCGGCCAGGCGTCCGGAACGCACGGGCGCAGGACCAGTGTCTTCCCACCTTCGAGCCGCAGCCCGAGGACGGACTCGAGGGCGACGCGCAGCATCCAGCCGGCCGAGCCCGTGTACCAGGTCCAGCCGCCCCGGCCGACGTGCGGCGGCTCGCCGTAGACGTCGGCGACGATCACGTACGGCTCGGTCCGGTAGCGCGCCACGGCCTCCGCGTCGCGCGCGTGTCTCACGGGGCTCAGCATCGCGAGCAGCGGCGCCGCGCGGTCGCGCGCGCCCAGCTCGGCCAGCGCGCGCACGAACCACAGTGCCGCGTGCGTGTACTGCCCTCCGTTCTCGCGGACGCCCGCGACGTAGCCCTTGATGTAGCCGGGGTCGTGCGGCGTGTCGCGGAACGCCGGCGTGAGCAGCCGCACGAGGCCGGCCTCGCGGTCCACGAGCCGGCGCTCGGCCGCGGCCATCGCCGCGCGCGCGCGCTCGGGCGAGGCCGCGCGGGAGATCACGGACCACGCCTGCGCGAGGCCGTCGATGCGGCACTCGTCGCTCTCCTTCGAGCCCAGCGGCGTTCCGTCGTCGTAGTAGGCGCGGCGGTACCACCCGCCGTCCCAGCCGGAGGTCTCGATCGCGGCGCGCAGCCGCTCGCGGAACGCCCCCCAGCGCGCCGCGCGCTCGTGGTCGCCGCGCCGCTCGGCGATCGGCGCGAAGTCCGCGAGGACGGCGTGCAGGAAGAACGCCATCCACACGCTCTCGCCGCGACCCTCGCGGCCCACGCGGTTCATGCCGTCGTTCCAGTCCCCCGAGCCGAAGAGCGGCAGGCCGTGCGCGCCGGTCACGAGCGAGCGGTCGATGGCCCGGCAGCAGTGCTCGTAGACGTCGTCCGAGCGCCCGGAGTCCTCGGGAACGACGAACACCTCGTCCTCGCCTTCGGGCAGCCGCCCGGCCCGGAGCCAGCGTGCCCGCTCGTCGAGGACGCCGGCGTCCCCGGTGGTCTCCACGTAGTGCGCGGTGAGGTAGGGCAGCCAGAGCAGGTCGTCGGCGAAGCGCGTGCGGATGCCCTTCGAGAGCGGCGGGTGCCACCAGTGGAGGACGTCCCCCTCGACGAACTGGTGGGCGGCGTGCAGCACGATCTGCGCGCGCGCGAGGTCGGGCCGCAGCGCCACGAGCGAGGCCGCGTCCTGCAGCTGGTCGCGGAACCCGAACGCGCCCCCGGACTGGTAGAACGCCGTGCGACCCCAGATGCGGCACGAGAGCGTCTGGTAGGCGAGCCAGCCGTTCACCATCCGGTCGATCGCGGGCTCGGGCGTCTCGACCCGCACGCCCGAGACGAGCTCCCGCCAGAAGCCGGCGGCCGCCTCGAAGGAGGCCTTCACCGCCCCGTCGGCGCGCATCGTCCGGACGAGCGCGAGCGCTTCGGCCGGGCCGGACGCGTCGCCGAACGCGAACGCGCACTCCACCGTCGCGCCCGGCGGCACCGCGAACGTCAGGCGCTCGGCGAAGCACGGCTCCAGCCCGCCGCCGGCGCGCCCGTCGAGGTCGCCGCCCGTCGAGACGCGTTCGGGCGCGTGCACGCCGGAGCCGCCGAGGAACGCGGCCCGGTCGCAGGTCGCCTGGCGCCCCGCGCCGGACGGAGCCGCCACGCACGCGGCGAACGCGGTGCGCCCGGAGAACTCGCCCGCCATCGGGTTGCGCGCGAGCAGCACGCGCGCGCCCTCGTCGTGGCGGGTGACGACGAACCGCCCGCTCTCCCCCGGCAGCACCCCCAGCACGAGCCGCTGGTAGGCGTACAGCGACAGCCGCCGCACCCGCGGGCCCTCGTTGCGGATCCGGACCCGGGCGAGGCGTACGCTCGCTCGCGCGTCGGCGAAGAACGTGACCTCCTGCGCGAGCCCGGCGCCCGCGTGCCGGATCGCCGTGTAGCCGAAGCCGTGCCGGGCCTCGTAGGGACCCGGCGCCGGGGACGGGCCTGGCACGGGCGACCAGAATTCGCCGCTCTCCTCGTCGCGCACCCACAACCCCTCGCCGTGGGGATCGAGCAGCGGGTCGTTGCTCCAGGGCGTCAGCCGGAACTCGCGGCTGTTGCCGCCCCACGTGCAGCACGAGCCCGACTCGCTCACGAGGAAGCCGAACCGCTCGTTCGCGATCACGTTCGTCCAGGGCAGCGGCGGGCGGCGATGGCCGCGCCCGGGCTCGAACGGCATGCGCACGACGTACTCGCGCCCGTCGGCCGAGAACCCGCCGAATCCGTTGAACGCGCGCAGGGGCTCGTCGAAGACCGTCGGCGCCGCGCCGTCCGCGGAGGGCCTCCGCGCGGCCGCCGCGGTCGAGGCCGGGGCGTCGCGCTCGGCCGCGATCACCTCGGCGCCGAGCGAGACGGCACCTCCCGGGATCACGGCGCAGGCGGCGGCCGCGATCACGTCGCGCTCGGCGTCGGCGAGTGCGTCGAGGCGCAGCAGGCGCAGGCCCTCGGGCGCGCGCCCGGCGAGGACCCCCTCGTGTCCGGCGACCACGTCGCACTCCACGCCGAGCCGGGCCCAGTAGCGGGCCGCGCGGGAGAGCTCCTCGAGCCGCGCGCGCGCGTCCTCCCCGCCGATCGTCGCGAGGACGATCGGGCGCCCGGCGGTGAGGCCGAGGCGCGGCAGAAGGTCGGGCAGCGGCTGGAGGCGCTCCAGCGTCGCCGCGTCCGCGCGCAGGCCCGGGTGGCCGTGGAGCGCCGCGCCGAGCAGGGCCTGGAGCGCTTCCGCGTCCTCGGCGTCGAGGCCGAGGGCGCGCAGCTCCTCGCGGGCGTGGGAGGCCGCGCGCGCGAACGCGGAGACCGCGCGGCGCCCGCCCGCCCAGCGCGCGGCCAGCCGCAGGGCCGCGTCGCGGTCCTGCGCGAGACCGAGCAGGAACGTCAGCTCGGCGCGCTCTCCCGGGGCGAGCGCCACCGAGCGCCGCAGGGCCACGACGGGGTCGAGCACGTCCCCGGTCGAGCCCGACAGCGGTTCACCCGAGGCGATGGCCGCTGGCGCCGCTCCGGCGGCGATCCGGCCGGTGAACCGCGAGCGGTCGGTCTCCCACTCGAGCGCCCCCGGCTCGAGCAGCGCGTGGACGAGCCACGGGTGCCGCTCGCCGTTCGCGCGCGGCCGGCGCCGCGCGAGCAGCGAACGCGCTTCGGGGACGGCCTCCGTCTGCACGAACAGCTTCGAGAACGCCGGGTGCCCGGCGTCGGCCGCGGGCGAGTTCAGCACGACCTCGGCGCACGAGGTCACGTCGAGCTCGAGCGGTCGGCCCGAGCGGTTCACGAGCGTGACGCGCCGCAGCTCCGCGTCGGCGTCCGCGGCGACGCAGGCGTCGAGCCGCGCCGAGAGGCCGTCCTGTTCGCGATGGATCGTGAAGCACCCGGGCTTCCAGCCGGCGGCGTAGCGGTCCGGCTCCCCGCCGGCGGGCGCGGCGCCGATCGTGAACGCGCGGCCGGTCTCCCGATCGCGCACCCAGAGCGCGACGCCCGAGGCATCCTCGAGGCGGTCGCCGCTCCAGCGCGTGAGCGCGGTGCCGCCGGCGATCGAGCGGCCGGTCCCGTCGCGCGTGAGCAGCAGCGAGTAGCGGCCGTTCGAGAGGAATCGGGCCCCCGGCGTGCGCGTGAGCACGCGCGCGCCCGGCCTGGCGGGCGCGCGCGTGCCGGTCAGCTCGAGGCTCATCGGACGCCCCGCCGGGCGCTCGCGCTCGCGCCGCTCACGGGAGCAGCGTCACCTTCCGCTGGTAGGCCTCGCCGTCCACGGCGAGCCGGCAGAGGTAGAGGCCCGGCGGGAGCCCCCGTGCGTCGAGCAGCAGGCCGTGGTCGCCCGCGGCCTGCCGGTCGTCGGCGAGCGTCGCGACGCGGCGGCCCTGCGTGTCGTAGACGTCGGCGCGCACGTGCGACTCGCGCGGCAGCCGGTAGCGCAGCGCCGTCGCGCGGCGGGCCGGGTTCGGCCAGATCTCGAACGAGACCGCGGCCACCGGCGGCGGTCCCGGCCCGACGCCCGTCGGCAGCGGGACGAATCCTGCGAGCGAGAGCCCGCGCTGGACGTCGGGATTGCCCATGACCTTCCGCCACACGTCGTCGTTCCGCCAGTTCTCGATCATCATCACGATCGGGCCCTGGTCGATGCCGAGCACGTCGGAGCCGAACCACGGGTGCGCGACCGGGTTGAAGGCGTCGGTGAAGCCGTAGGTGCTGTAGAGCGGGAAGATCTTGCCGTCGTAGACCGTGTTCCGGTGGTTCCACATGTTGCGGATGCAGGGCCACACGGAGTCCGGCGCGAACGGCAGCGAGCTGATGGGCGCAGTCGGTGTGAGCGTGCCGTTGTCGAAGCCGCTCGGGGCGCCGTGGGCCGCGTAGCCCTGGACGGGGTCGTCGCTCGCGGTGAAGCCCCACAGCGAATCGCTCTGGCCAAGGTTGTAGGTGGGGTCCGACGGGTTCAGCTCGTGGAGCCGGCCGTTGGTCCGCGCGTAGGTGATCTGGGCGAGCGTCGCTCGGCGCGAGTTCTCGAAATAGGTACTCCCGCGGTACTGCATGTACGGGTCCTGGATGTGGCGGAAGTCGATCCAGCAGTGCGAGTACTGGTGCCCGAAGAGCGGCGGGAACGTGACGTAGTAGCCCACGGCCACGCCCCCGGGGTTGCCCCAGCTGTAGAAGCTCGCCCAGTAGTTCCAGTCCGAGGCGGGCACCGGGTGGGTCGGCGAGCCGATGGCGAGGAGGTACATGATCATCGCCTCGTTGTAGCCGGTCCACGTTCCCCCGAAGCCGCTCTCGGGGTACCAGGCCATCGAGATGCCGGCGGTCCCGTTCCGGGTCCAGTTCCAGTCGGCCCGCCAGAGGATCGAATCAGCCAGCGCGCGGATCTGCTGGTCCATCGGGTCCACCGTGGCGAAGTACTCGCGCACGTGCACGATGCCGCCGAAGAGCAGCGCCGTGTCGATCGTGGACAGCTCGCAGTTCCATGTCCGCGTCGCCGTGTTCATGTCGAGGAAGTGGTAGAACAGGCCCTTGTAGCCGATGACGCCGCTCGTCGCGGGGCCCTGCGGGCCGTTCCAGAAGGTCTGCAGCGTCGTCAGCACGCGCTGGCGCGCAGCGTCGCGTGTGATCCAGCCGTGGTCCACCCCGATGCAGATCGCGCTCAGGCCGAAGCCGGTCGAGGCGATGCTGCACGGCGAGCCGGCGGTGTCGCGGTCCTTGATGAGGCCGTTCGAGGGATTCGCCTCGTTCCAGAAGTAGAGGAAGCCGCGGTACTGGAGCGAGTCCAGCACCGCGACGTCGATCGCGGCGTGCGCGGTTCCCGTGAAGGCGAGCAGTGCGAGCAGTGCGAGGAAGGCGCGTTTCATGTGCGGGCTCCCGCGGGCCCTTCGGCCCGCGCGGTTCGGGGGAAGCGGGTCAGAGGTTCATGACGACGGTGAAACGGTGCGAGCTGCCGAGCCGGCCCTGGTCGGCCCAGGCGTAGTCGAACCGGTAGGTGACGGCCTCGTAGCGGGCCTTGAGGCCCGCCCCGAGGGTGAGCCCCACCTCGGAGTCGCGCAGGAACAGGTTCTGGTACCCGGCCCGCACGGCGAGGCGGTCCTTCAGGGAGTACTCGGCCCCGAAGCTGACGCTCTCCGAGTTGTCGTTCGGGTGGAACGCGTCCGCGACGAGCAGCAGCCGGTTCGAGAGGTCGAGACGCACGGGCAGTCCCAGCCCGACGCGGAACATCACGGGCACGGCGAACGAGTCGGTGAACCGCTGGCCCGGCAGGGTGCTGTTGTCGCCGTTCTGGCCCGGTACGTTGTCGTAGACGAAGCTCAGGTCGCGCCCGCGGTAGGCGCCCCGCGTGCCGAAGTTCGAGAGGCTCGAGCCGATGCGCAGGCCGTTCTCCGAGACCCGGTAGAGCGTGCCGACGTTGAACGTGACCATCGAGGCCGACGTGTGCCAGATCGTCTCCTGCGCCCAGTTCAGCTGCGCACCGGCTGAGAAGCGGGCCGAGAACTGCTGCCCGTAACCGACGGACAGGGCGATGTCGTTCACCGAGAACCTCTCCCCCGTGCCGAGCGGCTGGTCCACGGTTCGGACGATCATGTCGCCGGAGTTCAGCGAGGTCACCGATCCGTAGACGTTGCCGAGTCCGCCGACCGGGAACGAGATGGCGGCCCAGTCGTGCGTGATGCCGGCGAACCAGTCCACGTGCGAGAAGACCGCCTCGAAGCCGCGCGCCTGGCCGATCGCGGCGGGGTTGTAGTACGTGCCGCGCAGGCCCTCGTAGAGGGTCACCCCGGCGTTGCCCATCGCGGCGACGCGCGCGTCGGGCTCGATGAGCAGGAACTGGCCGATCGTGGTGCCGGTGTTCGTCTGCGCGGCCACGGGACCGGCCGCCAGCGCGACGCCGAGAAGCGCGGCGAGGAATCGCGAGTTCATGGCTCCCCCCCGCTCACTTGATGACTGCGAACTTGCCGACGTACGTGCCGAGGCCCGGCGCGTCGACGTGGTAGACGAACAGGCCCGGCGCGACGTCGAGGTTGTCCTTCGTGCGCAGGTCCCAGGGCACCATGCCGCTCAGCGACCCGTCCTGCCGCAGCGTGCGGACCAGGTCGCCGTGCACGGTGTAGATCCGGATCACCGCCCCCTGCGGCACGGCCCGGAACTCGAGGCGCCGGTCGCCGCGCCCGGAGGTCGCGTAGCGTTGCGGCTCGAAGCTCGCCTCCGCGATGTAGGGGTTCGGGACGACATAGGGCTTCTGGTTCCAGTCGCTCCGCGCCGCCGCGCCGTCGATCGTCTGGGCGCCGGTCGTGAACGTGTAGACGTCGTCCGTGGTCAGCGGCAGGCGGAGCTTGATCTCGTAGGTGTCGCCCGCGCCGGGCGGCTGGGCGCCCGCGACCGTGGCCGGGTCGTACTGGATGCGCCAGGTCGACTTCCCGATCGGGTCCCCCGGCACGTAGCTGAGGACGTCGATGCGCTCGTTCACCCCGTCGAGGGTGCCGTCGCCGGCCCCGCGCGGCAGGTCCCGGAAGGTGAACTTGAGCGGCACGTCGCCCTGCGGCGTGTGCGCGATCACGTGGAACTTCGCGGGATTGACGTCGTCGGCGACGCTGGTCTTCGTCGACGTGTCCACAACGGTGTCGTAGAACACGATCGAGATGTCGGCGGGGTAGTTCGGCCGTCGCAGGTTCCGGTCGAGCGCGGGGGCGTAGCCGGTCGGGTCGAGCAGGACCTGCACGCCGGTCGTGCTGCCCGGCGCCCACCCGCTGCTGTCGGGGTCGGTCTCGACCAGCGGCTGCGTCCAGACGACCGGCAGGACACCGCTGCCGACGGGTCCGACGCCCTTCCCCAGCAGGTCGTGGCCGGAATCGAAGAACATCTGGTGGGCGGTGCTGTCGCGCAGCCAGTAGGACTGCGCGCGGACGCTGTCCTGGCTCGAGTCGAAACCCAGCACGAACAGGTGATCCTCGGGGACGAGGTTCGAGTTCACGACCTCGACGCCCACGGTGCCGTTGCCGCGGCCCTGCGCGTGCGTCGCGCCCGTCGTCGTGGCGGGCTGCCAGCCCGCGACGCGCGGCTCGGGCCGGACGGCCACGACGTTCGAGGGCAGGATCAGTCCGCCTCGCGGCGTGCGGGAGACGGGGATCGAGTTCTCGGAGGGGTAGAACGACGTGGAGTCCACGCCGGTGTCGAACCCGTAGTCGTAGGCGCAGACGGCGTAGTAGTACTGCTGCCCGTTCGTCACGGTCGTGTCGGTCCACGTGTGGCGAATGCCGCTGTCGGTGCCCAGCCAGTACTGGACGCCGTCCACGGCCATCCGCGAATAGCCGAGCTTGTCGTCCACGAGGTCGAACTGGGCGATCGGCTGCCCGTTGCCGACCGGCTGCGTGCCCTGCCCGTTGAAGACCTTCCTCGGGTCGACGAAGTCCGGGTCGGTCGAGCGGTAGATGCGGTAGCCCTCGAAGTCCTTGTCGAACGAGACCGGATCGATGGACTTCTCGGCCTCGTCGTCCCACGTCAGGCGCACCTGGCCGTCGCCGGCCTCGGCGGTGACCGTCGGGCGCGTGGGCGGGACCGCGAACTGGTAGTTCGCGTTGTAGATCTGCTGCACGGTGTGCACCGCCTCGCGCAGCTCCGGAAGCGTGCTGCCGTAGGCGAGCGCGAGGCTGAAGCGCTCGCTCTGGCCCGGCGCGAGGTCGAACGGACCCGAGGCGAACAGGAAGGCGATGTTCCAGTTCTGGGCCACGGCCGAGTCGAAGCGTGCCGCCACGCTCGGGTCCGTGAACTGCTCGTAGAGCAGCATCGGCCAGTCCTTGTTGTCCACGTTCGCGAACGTGATGCCGTCCGGCGGGTGCGGATCGGTGTTGCCCGGCCCCCGGGCGATGCGGTTCATGCGGAACCCGGTGAGACCGATCTGGTCGGACTCGTTGAGGTCCGTCTTGTCGAAGTTGGGCTCGCCCTCGGTCGGGATGCCGTCGCCCTCGCCCGTGTCGTGTGTGCCCGCGACGCCGTCCGCTCCCACGTCGCTGATGTCGGCGGTCCAGTCCATGTCCTCGTCGCCCGTCCACCAGCGCTCCGCCTCGTAGGCGGGCCGTTTCTCGAACGGGCCGAACGTGTTGAAGAACTTCGTCGTGTCGTAGTTCGCCAGGACGTAGGCGCGGATGGCGTCCTGCCCGACGATGAGCTGGCCCGGACCGCCGTCGCGCTTCTCGTCGGTGATGCCGTCGTTGTCGTTGTCGATGCCGTCGCGCGGCTTGCCCGGCGTCTCGAGGTAGGCGTAGCCGAGGTAGCCCGTGCGGGCGCAGGTGCTGTTCAGGTCCACGCCGTGCCCGTGGCTGTCCCACGTGTACACGAGGTTCAGCCCGAGCGAGCGGTCGAAGTAGGCGTTGTCGTCGTCGGACTCGTAGACGCCGTCGCACGAGAGCGCGGAGCCGCCGACGCCCGAGTCCATGTACATGCCGAAGATGGCGTCCGGGTAGTCGCTCGTGCCCTCGTTCGTGATGTCGTAGTGCCAGAAGATGACATTGCCGGCCTGCGGGTTCGACCACTGGAAGCCGCGCACCTCGACCTTGAGCGCCAGTCCGCGCCGGGTGAGGTCGGTCGAATCCGGGTTGAACGGCAGGAGACTGTAGTACTGGTCGTCCATGACCGTGTAGCTCTCCTGGTCCGCCGCCGGCCGCTTGCCGAAGTAGCCGTCCCAGCTGCCCGGCCAGCCCGGGTCGTCGGGGTCGTTCGCCTTGTCGGGCCAGCTGTCGGGCCAGGTGCGCGGGTCGTGGCTCATCGCCGGCGAGCGGCCCACGTTGATCAGCGGGTCGGGCTGGAAGTAGCCCGGCCGCGGTTCGTAGCGCATCATGCGGTTGTAAGGATCGAACGCCTGCCGCTCGCGGTAGCCGGTCTCCATGACGTAGCGCCACGAGCCGCTCGAGTCTCCCACCGCGTGATAGCGCGTGAGCACGAACGGCGTGATCCCGTCCGTGTAGTTCATGCCCGAGCTCTTGGGAACCTCGGCCGAGTAGAAGACGCTCAGGTCCACGTTGCCGGGATCGGGCGGGTAGTCGCCGACCATCCCGAAGTTCCAGAAGCGCGTGCGGATGTTGTTCGCGTCGTGCGTGCCCATGCGCTCGGCCGAGATGCTGCCCCGCTGGTCGGGCGGCACCGAGCCGTCGGCGCCCCGTGCCGGCGAGCCTGCCGGCGGGAGCGAGAGCGAGGCGGCGAGCAGCGCCGCGGCCCACGGCCCGATCCGATTCCGATTCGACGTCATGTCGCTTCCCTCGTGACCCGTCGCGCGCGCCATCATTCCGCCACGTTCAGGGAGAGCCCGACCTCGATCCGCCGCGGTCCGTAGAACCGCGTCGGGTCGGCGAGCGTGGCCTTGTCCTTGCCGGGGAAGCGCGAGTAGTACGGGTCCCCGGAGCTCGTGAACACGAAACCGTTGAAGAAGCGCGTGTCGAAGAGATTGAAGACGCGCGCGAACCAGCGGGCGCGGGTCCCGAACAGGCCCGTCGTCTTCTCGCCGCGCACGTCCAGCACCATCGACACCGGCTTGCGGCCGGAGTTCGTCTCGAGACCGCCCGAGAAGCCGGTCGTCAGCACCGGCGTGTAGGGCTGTCCGCTCTGCGCCCGGAACACGCCGCTCAGGACGTAGTCGCCGGGCCGTGACATCACCAGCGTCACGTTGAGCGTGTGCCGCTGGTCCCAGTTGAACGGGATCGAGCGCGGCCTCGCGTCCTCTCCGGCCGCCGCGCGGTTGGCCGTCTCGAACGGATCGCTCGAGTTGCCCTGCGCGGACTGCCACGTGTAGTCGAGCGTCGAGCTGAACGCCCCCTCCGAGCGCTGCTTGAGCGACACCGTGAACCCGACGACGTTGCCGAAGTCCACGTTCGAGAGCTGGGCGTACCGCGCGCCGTTGTACGTCTCGATGATCTTCGTGCCGAGCAGGTCGCGGATGTCCTTGTAGAACATGGTCACGTCCACGCCGAGGTTCACGGTGACCGCCTGCTTGTAACCGAACTGGTACTGCACCGTGCGCTCGGGCCGGATGTCCGGGTTGCCCATCGAAACGATCGGGCTCGTGGCCTGCAGGTCGGCGAGCTGGTTGTAGTCGGCGTTCTGGAAGATGTCGCCGAGGCCGGGGAACTGGTAGAAGTGCCCGTACGCGAAGAACAGCGAGGCCTGGTCCGAGATCGGGTACGAGACGCCGAGCCGCGGGGAGAGCGAGTACTTCGGGTTGACGCGCTCGGGGTGCGACTGCGGCACGTCGCTGATCGAGTTCGCCGGATTCTCGAGATCGCTCGGCAGCGACGAGCGCGCGTCGAAGAAGTCGAAGCGCAGCCCGGCGCGCAGCGTGAGATCCCGCCACTCGATCTCCTCCTGCGCGTAGGCGGCGCCGATGAAGGGGCGGTACTCGACGACGCCCGGGAACTTCGGCGAGTAAGCGATGCGGCGCTGGATCGTCTGCGCGCCGCCGCTCGCCGTGTCAGCGTAGTAGGAGAGGTAGCCCGGCGAGCCGAAGCGCACGTGCGGGGCCTGGAACTCCGCGCCCACCTTGAGCTGGCTCTCCTTCGTGACCTGGTCCACGTAGGATCCCTTGAGCACGGCGCCGTTCGTGTTCTGGACGAAGCGGCCGAGATCCACCCCCTGGATGAACGCGCCGTTCTCGTACTCGGAATTGAAGGCGATCGGCGGGCCGTCCGTGTCGTAGCGCGGGTCCCAGACGCTCTCGAACGCGTAGTCGGAGTAGTCCTTGTAGTTCTGGCGCGCGCTGAGCGTGTAGAAGCGCGAGGGGGAGAGCGTGTGCGTGAGATCCATGCCCTGGACGAACGACACGGTGTGCTGCTTCTTGAGGCCGCCCGGATCGAGCCGGTAGGCCCAATTCGCGTTGCGCGCGTCCGAGACGTTCCAGATGCCCTGCCAGTCGAGCGCGACGTTCGGGATGGACCGGTTCGACATCTTCACCACCCCCGACCATTCGCGGGAGTAGCCGAGCGCGACGCTCTTGCCGCTCCCTGTCGGGGCCGGAAAGACGGAGGTGTCGCCCGTGTCGACGTTCAGCACCGTGTCGGGCCGGTCCCAGGGATTGAAGCGGTCCACGCCGCGGATCCAGTTCTCGTCGAGGTAGCGCCGGGCGCTGACGAGGTAGGTCGTCTTCGGCAGGATCGTCGGCCCGTCGGCGGTGACCTGGAAGTTGAGCTGCGACGTCGGCCGCAGCCCGGCGTCGAAGAGCCGGCCGGCGGAAGCGCCGTAGGCCGGGCCGCCCGTGAAGACTTCGGCGTCCCAATGGAACTTCGCGCCGCCGCGCCGGAGCACGGCGTTCACGACGCCGCTCATGGCCTGGCCGTACTCGGCGTCGAACGTGCCGCTGATGACCTGGACCTCCTGGAGGATCGAGCGGTCCAGCTTGAGGGTGGACTTGTTGTCGTAGGCGTTGTTCACGGAGACGCCGTCCACCTGGTACTGCACCTCGCCGATCCGGCCGCCCCGGAAGTGTCCGTCCACGACGCCCGCCTGGAGGTTCACGACGTCCTGCAGCTCCTGGACCGGGAGCTCCTCGAGCTTCTTGCGCGAGACGGTCGCGATGTTGCTCGTGCGGTTCGTCTCGATGATCGGGCGCCTCGCGCTCACGACGACGCCCTCGAGCGTCACGGCCTTCTCCTCGAGGACGATGTCGAGCTTCGTCGTGAGGTCGGCGTTGATCTGCACGTTCTCGACGGTCGTCGGCGCGTAGCCGATGAGCGCGGCCTTCACGCTGATGGTGCCCGACGGGATGTTGATGATCGTGTAGCGCCCCTCGTCGTCGGTCAGTCCGCCGAGCGGCTGGCCCACGACGATGACGTTCACGTCCGCGAGCGGCTGCTTCTTCTGGTCCGTGACCCGCCCCGACAGCTTGCCGGTCGTGCCCGCGCGCGCGGTTCCGGCGGCGCCCGCGACCACCAGCGCGGTCAGCACCGCGATCGCGAACCGCCACCCCACCCTCTTCCTGCGTTCCATGGCGGGAAGCCCCCCGGATTCCGGGCGACCCGGGCCGGCGCGGCGCGCGGGGCGGGCCCTCGGCCCGCCCCGCCGTCGCCCCGGCGCCGGAGGCGCCTAGTGCATCACCATCATCTTGCCGGACAACGTACCCCGCTTGGCCCCGGTGACGGCGTCACGCACCGTCAACTGGTAGAGGTACAGGCCCGACCGGGACGTGAACGACGGCACGGCCGCCTCGCGCGAGCCGGCCGCCTGCACGCCGAGCGTGCGGGACATCACGACGCGGCCCTGGAGGTCGTACACCGCGAGGTCCACGCGCGAGCTGGCGGGCAGCGAGTAGCGGATCGTCGTGCCGTGCCGGACCGGGTTCGGGAACGCCCCCGCCAGCGTCAGCGGAGGCGCCGGCCCGTCGCCGACGCCGGTCGTGACGAACGTGTTCGGATCCATGAACGCCACGCACGGCCCGTCCAGGTACTCGCGCTCGCGGAAGAACCAGGTGCGGGTGCCGTAGCTGTCCGTGAACGACGGGCCGAACGAGTCGCCGTCGTAGAGCGTGACGCCGAAGTACAGGGCATGGTCGCCGAGATCGGCCGGGTAGCCCAGCGCCGTGAGGTCGATCGAGAACTCGGCCGTATAGCCTTCGTCCGTATCGGTGCCCAGCGTGTCCACCGTCGTGTTCGGCTTGAGCAGGAGCGCGGCCTGCGCGACGTGCAGCGTGTCGCGGAGGTTCGTGAGGTCGCCCTCGGTCTTGATCGTGCCGCCCGGTCCGACCCGGAACTTGCACGCCCAGCTCTTCAGGTTGTTGTCGGCGTAGCGCAGCACGCGGTCGTTGATGCTGACGTTGAAGCCGTCCCAGCGGTCCTCGTTCGCGACGTCCTGCACGACCTGGTCGCGCACGTCGAACGCCATGTAGAGCTTCGTGCCCTTGAAGAAGTACTTCACGGTCGCGTCACCCGGGTCCACGATGAACGCCGTCCCGCCGTTGGTGTTGACCGACGCCTGGAACTGGCCCGAGCGCCAGGGCCCGGTCCCCGGGTAGGTGTCGAGCAGCGCCGTGTCGTCGTAGCGGATGTCGAAGCTCGGCGCGTTCGCCCAGGCGGCGTCGGTGATGTCGCCGTCGATCGTCGGCTCGGGAATGACGTTGCCGAGGTTGGGGACGGTCAGGTCGGGCCCGTTCACCGGAACAGGGCCGGACGACACCGTGACGTCGGGCCGGCAGTGGATCTTCACGTCGCTGTACCAGTAGGCGTTGCCCCACGGGCCTTCCACCCACGTCCGGTTGGAGGAGAAGCGGAAGAAGTTGGCGAGCGGCCAGTACCAGTCGCAGTCGTACACGGTGCCGTTCCACTCGATCACGTCGCCTTCGGGACGGGTGATGTCGTAGCCGTCCGTGGGCATGTCGCAGCGCATCTCCATCGTGTACCCGACGTCGGCGGTGGTGTCGCTGTTCGTGTGGCCGACCCACGTCGCGCGGGCGTCGAACGCCTGGATCTGTGCGGGCGTCGGGATCGAGTCCGGGCGCCAGAAGCCGTGCAGCGTGATGTCGTGGTCCACGGCCGTCGGGTTGGTGTCCGACAACGCGGTGACCCACCACGAAATGAAGTGCTCCATGGGGGTCGCCGGGTGCGAGCCGTCGGCGTGGTTCTTGATGGACATCAGCAGGCCGTCGAAGCGGTTGAAGTCGGCCGAGCCGCCGATCGAGCTGTCGCGCACGGTGCAGCCCATCCACAGCTGGTCGTTGACGGTGAGGAATCGGAACACGGCGTACGCGCGGTCCGTCGCCGGGAAGCCGCCCTCGTCCTTGTAGCCGCTGCCCGGGATGGGACCGAGGACCGGGTACTGGACGATGATGGACTCGGCCATCGCCCACTGCGGCTCGTCGAGCTTGCCGTCGAGGGTGAGCGGGGCGCCGTTCGTGCTGCGCGCCCAGTAGGTGTCGTATCGGGTGAACTGCGCCCGGCTGGGCGATGCCATCGCGAGGACCGCCCCCGCGACGAGCACCGCCAGGAGTACCCCTCTCTTCATGGTCCGGACCTCCTCCGAGATGTGGTGTGGTGAGACGGGTCGAGAACGATTCAGGCCGGTACGCCGTCGCCGCCCGCCGCCGCCCGGCCGTCGCGGGGACGGGCCGGTGCGGACGCCGGGCGGCCGCGCCGCGACCGGGCCTGGACTTCGATGGATTCCGGTGCCGCCGCCCCGCACGACGCCCGGACGACGACGCGGGTCGGCAGTGTTTCGTGCAGCACTTCGGCGGGCCGCCGCGCGCGCGCGTACGGCAGCAGGCGCAGCATCGCGCGCTGGCCCAGGTCGCAGGCGTCCACGTCCACGGTCGTGAGCGCGGGCGTCAGGTAGCGGGCGATGGCGATGTCGTCGAACCCGCAGACGGCGATCTCGCCCGGGACCGCGACGCCGGCGTCGCGCAGCGCGGCCAGCAGGCCGACGGCCGTGTAGTCGTTCGCGGCGAACACGGCCGTCGGGCGCGGCTTCATGGCGAGCAGGCGGGGCGCCGCCGCGAAGCCCGACGCCTCCGAGAAATCTCCCGGCAGCTCGAGCTCGGGAGACGGCGCGCGCCCGAGGTCGGTCATCGCCTGGCGCCAGCCGTGCAGGCGCTCGCCGGCGTCGGCGTTGCCGTCGGGCCCGCACACGATCGCGATGCGCTCGTGTCCGAGCGAGCCGAGGTGGCGCACGGCGGCGTACGCGCCGTCGTAGTTCGCGATCGCGAGTGACGCGCTCTCGGGCGAATGGGGCCCCGGGTTGAGCAGGACCACCGGGAAGCGCGTCGCGAACTCCCGGATCGCCTCGGTGGCGTCCGCGTCGGGTGACATCACGATGAGGCCGTCGATGCGCCCGCGCAGCGCGCGCACGGCCGCGACGAGCGCGCCGGCACTGGCGTGGGAGCTCGAGACGAGCAGCTGGTACTTCTCCCGGCGCGCGACGAGGTCGATGCCGCGGATGACCTCGGAGAAGAACTCGCCGTGGAGGTCGGGCAGCAGCAGCCCGATGGCGTTCGCGCGCTGGGTGATCAGGCTGCGCGCGGCGCTGTTCGGCCAGTAGTCGAGCCGCGCGGCCACGACGCGGACGTGCTCGCAGGTGTCCTGCCGGACCAGGGACGACTGGTTGAAGACGCGCGATACGGTCGCGATCGACACCCCTGCTTCTCGCGCGACGTCACGAATGGTGGCCACGGGGGAACTCCGCTGAGGACATGGTGAGCCGTTTCGCCGGGTGGACGCGCGCGCCGAGATGGCCTGCCCCACGCGCTCGTGTGAAAACGATTACATCCGTCGCACGACCTTGTAAAGAAGTAGTTGCCCCGGGTGGGGAAACGGGGCCGCCGTCCCCGGTCGATGGGACCACTCACGGTTCGATAACGTTTTGCTCGGCAATGACTTCACACATCCTCCCAAAGCGGGCCACGGGGCGTTCCAGGCGCTCGCGGACCCGGTGCGAGTGGACTCGCGGGGCGGCCGCCCCTATCCTGCCGCCAACTTCTTGAAACCGTTTACTTTCGAGCCCTTCCCACCCGTGACGGAGGACCGCCCGGTGTCGCACGCGCAGGGATTTCCCGCCGGTTTCCTGTGGGGCGCGGCGACGTCGGCGTACCAGGTGGAAGGCTCGCCGCTCGCCGACGGCGCCGGCCCCAGCACCTGGCACCGCTTCGCGCACGAGCCGGGCCGCACCGTGAACGGCGACAACGGCGACGTCGCGTGCGACCACTACCGCCGCTGGGAGTCCGACGTCGAGCTGATCGCGGGCCTCGGGCTGGGGGCGTACCGCTTCAGCATCGCGTGGGGACGCGTCCTGCCCGAAGGACGCGGGCGCGTGAACGAGAAGGGGCTCGACTTCTACCGCCGCCTCGTGGACCGGCTGCTCGCCCGCGGGATCGCGCCCAACGTGACGCTGTTCCACTGGGACCTGCCCGCGGCGCTCGAGGACGAGGGCGGCTGGCTCGCTCCCGACGCGCCGAAGTGGTTCGCCGACTACGCGCGGATCGCCTTCGAGGCCCTCGGTGACCGCGTCCCGATGTGGGCGACGCTCAACGAGCCGTGGGTGATCGTGGACGGCGGCTACCTGCACGGCCTGCACGCGCCGGGGCGGGCGAGCGCCGCCGAGGCCGTGCGCGCCGCGCGCGGGCTGCTGCTCGGCCACGGCGCGGCGGTGGACGCCTACCGCGCCGGCGGCTGGCCGCACCGTATCGGCGTCGTCGTGAACCTGGAGCCCAAGGACCCGGCGTCCGATTCGCCCGAGGACGTGGCCGCGACGCGGCGTGCCCACGCCTACTTCAACGAGCAGTTCTGCGATCCCCTCCTGCTCGGGCGCGACACGCCCGCGCTCGCGGACGTCTACGGCGCCGCCTGGCGGCCCTGGAGCGCCGAGGACCTCGCGCGGGTGTCGCGGCCGATCGACTTCCTCGGGATCAACTACTACACGCGCGCGCTCACGCGGTACGAGCCGTCGCGGCCGCCCGTCTGCGACGCGCGCGTGGTCCCCGGGGGCGCGTTGCGGATGACGACGGGCTGGGAGTACCACCCGGCGGGGCTCGAGCGGACGCTGCGGTGGGTGAAGGAGCGCTATGGCGACCGGCCGCTCTACGTCACCGAGAACGGCGGGGCGTTCCCCGACCCGCCGACGGCCGCGAACGGCCGGGTGCACGACCCGCTGCGGGTGACGTGCTACCGCGACAACCTGCGCGGGTGCCGCGCCGCGATCGCGGGCGGGGTGGACCTGCGCGGCTACTTCGCGTGGTCGCTCATGGACAACCTCGAGTGGGCCGCCGGCTTCTCGCAGCGCTTCGGGCTGGTCCACGTGGACTTCGCCACGCAGGTCCGCACGGTGAAGGACAGCGGCGCGTTCTACCGCGAGGTCGTCCGCACGAACGGCGCCGCCCTCGACCTGCCGGCGCCGTCCGGAAGCGCCTCCTGACGTCCCGCCCCGGGGGCGGGGCCCGCGGCTTCAGCGCCGCTTCGGCGGAGCCGGTCCCTCCCAGGCCACCTCGGCGGGCAGCGCTCGCACGACGACCGGCGCGAGATCCACCGGCGCCGCACAGCGCGTCGCGACGGGCTTCGCGTCCCACCCCGCGGGCAGCGGCGGCAGCGGCACGCGCAGGCCGCCCGGCGGCACGCGCAGGCCCGAGTCCTCGAGGCTCAGCACGATCCGCTCGCGCCCCCGCCCCGCGTCTTCGCGCCGCAGCGTGTAGGCGAGCGGACCCCAGCGCGTGCGCAGGCCGCGCACGGTGACGCCCGAGTCGGCCGCCCACGCCGCGGGCACGCCCGCCGCGATCACGAGCGACGAGTCGCGCTCGCGCTCGTACGCGAAGCAGTCGAGCGCCGCGCGCGCGAAGTCGGTGCCGACCCACGTGTGGGGCATGTCGCCGATGAACCGCGCGTGCCGCTCGTCGTGGTCCACGACCTCGGCCCACTCCTCGAAGCCCGGCGGCCGGCGGAAGCCCATGAGCCAGGCCATCGCGCGCTGCGCCCGGTCCCGCCAGCCGAGGCGCACGAACGCGCCCACGTTCCTCCACTCGTACGGCGTGAAGTCGTTCCACTTCTCACGGCCGTCCGCGCGGCGCTCGAAGAACTCCCAGTAGCGCTCGAACGTCCGGCGCAGCGCCGAGTCGGGCAGCACGTCCTCGGCCTGCACGGGCTCGAGCGCGATCGAGGTCGAGGTCGCGTCGAAATCGCCGAGGTCGGCGCAACCCGCCAGCCAGTCGATGCCCTTGTCGCGCATCGTGGCGCGGTAGGACGCCACGAGGTCGCGCGAGAACGTGTCGCGCTCGGCCGCGATCCGGTCGCGCTCCGGCAGCCCGAGCTCGCCCGCGAGCCAGGCCGCGTCCTTGTAGCCCCGCAGGGCGAACAGGTCGTCCCAGTACGAGTGCATGGGCTTCGCCGAGTAGCCCTCGTGGCTGATCGAGGGCGGCAGCAGGCCGTAGAAGCGCGCGTTCTCCGCGGTGCGCCACTCCGGCCCGGTGCGCTGCGCGCGCAGCGTGTCGAGCCAGGCGATCGCCTCCTCCACGTGCGGCCACATCCGCCGCGCGAAGGCGAGGTCGCCCGTGTACCGCACGTACTCGGCGATCAGGTAGACGAGCTCACCGTGGCTGTCGTGCTCGGGCACCGGGTCCGCCCCGCGGCGGTCCACGCAGCAGGGCACCTTGCCGTTCGCGTACTGGTAGGGCGCGAACCACTCGATGAACTGGCGCACGGCCTCCGTCTGGCCGAGCCGCAGCAGCGCCGACGAAGTCAGGCAGCCGTCGCGGATCCACGAGCGCTCGTACGAGCGCGACCCGGGCTGGATCGCCGGCCCGTCGCGGTTGACCATCACCCAGCCGAGTTGCGCTTTGAGCGCGTTCACGACCTCGGGCGCGGCGGGCACGCGAAGCGTCACGCGGTCCGCCCGCCCGCGCCAGGCCCGCTCGGCGGCCCGCTGGGCGTCGGCCACCCACGCCAGCGCCGCGCCCGTGCCGGGGAACGCCGGCGGCTCCGCCGGTCCGTGCAGCGGGATGCGGATCGCGACCTCGCGCGTCTCGCCGGGCCCGAGCGAGAGCTTCCATTCGAGCGCGGCGGAGCCCAGCTCGGTCGAGTCCTCCACGGACCGCGACGGCGGCAGCGCGTTCGCCCGGAGCCATTCCGAGATCTCGCCGCCGTCGAACGTCGTCGCCCCGAACGCGTCGGGCGGCACGAGGCATTCGACGCCGCGGTCGCCGTTCACGCGCACGCGCGAGGAGTCGTACGCGAGGGTGCGCACCGGCGCGAACCCGCCCGTGGTGTTGAGGAACTGGGTCGGCGGGTTCACCTGGAACGGGCGGATCGCCAGCACGAGCGTCGCGTCGGCCCGCTTCGAGCGCGCATTTCGCAGCCGGTAGCGTGCGACGACCGAGGACGAGCCGGGCTCCCCCGTGGCGAACGCCGTGACGTCGAGGCGCAGCTTCCCCGCCGTGAGCGCGACGGACGGCACCGGCAGGTCGCCGTCCGCGAGCGACGGGGCCGCCTTCACGTCCGCCCACGTCCAGAGGCGCCCGCCGGTCCGCAGGAAGGGCTCCACCGACCACGCACCCTTGCCGCTCTCGATCCGGCCGTACTCGTCGATCAGCGCCTCGGCCGAGTCGAAGTCCTGGCCGACGACGGTCCAGTAGGCCATCTCGCCGGCCATGGCCCGTGGCCACGCGCCGCGCGGAGCGTCCTTTGCGACCTCGCGCAGGAAGTCGTTCCGGGTCGGCGCCCACTTCAGCGGCTCGAGCGTGAGCTCGGCGAGCGAAACGCCGCCCATGTTCGCGAGCCGCGGCATCTGCAGGCGCAACCAGCGCGCCTCGCTGTCCGGCAGGTCGAGCCAGTCGCGTCCGCCGTTGCTCCCGTGCACCCTCGCCAGCGTGTGCCAGGTGCGCCGGTCCGAGGAACCCTCGATCCGGTAGTCCACCGCGTGCTCGCCGGCCATCCAGTCGAGCACGATGCCGCTGAACTCGCGCTCGGCGCCCAGGTCCACCGCGAACCACGGATAGTGGTCACCGGGTCGGCTTCCCCAGTAGGTGCCGCGCTTTCCGTCCATCGCGAACGACGGCGGCCGGCCCTCCAGCGAACTGGAGGCGTGCGTCACCGGCACGTGCGCCGTCGTGTCGGGCGGCGGAAGGGGCTGCAGCTCGAGGTCGTCGAGCCACACGGTGCCGCGGCCGCCCTGCCCCGCGCTCACGGCGAACTCGATCGCGGCGACGTGGTGCAGTTCGCCGCCGCCGAGCGGCCCCCACGCGAACGTCACCTGCCGCCTGCGGATGGTGCGCTCGGTCCACGCGCGCGGGAACTCGAAGTCGCGCGTGTTGCACCACCAGACGTTGTCGCCGGTCGAGTCGATCAGCTTGAACTCGAGGTTGTTCGGCGGGCCGTCGCCCCGGACGCGGAACGTGAACCGGTAGTTGGCGGGCAGGTCCAGCGAGACCGCACGGTGGGCGACGGCGTAGCCACCGCCGCCGTGGAAGTCGAAATCGAGCCGCAGCGCGCGCCCGTGGACACCCTCGTCCGTGCCGATCACCAGCGAGACGCCGTCGGCCGGGTTCGCCGACCAGGGCGCCGAGCTCTCGAAGCCGTCCACCAGGATCGGCGACGGTGCGATCGCGACCGGTGTCGCGGCGGGCGGCGGCGGCGGGCGCCCGGGCGCCTGCGCGCCCGCGGGGCGCGCGAGCGCCGTCGCGGCGAGCACCGCCGCCGCGAGCGCCGTGCGGGAACGCCGGCTCATCCCTTCACGCTCCCCATCATCACGCCGCGGATGTAGGAGCGCTGCATGGCCAGGAAGAGCACGAGCACCGGGAGAACGGTGAGCACGGAGCCGGCCATCATGAGCTCGGTGTCCTGCACGTGCTCGCCCGAGAGGTTCGCCAGCGCGACGGGGAGCGTGTACTTCGCGTCGTCGCTCAGGACGATGAGGGGCCACATGAAATCGTTCCAGGTCGACAGGAACGTGAACGTCGCGAGCGTCACGAGGATCGGGGCGAGTACGGGCAGGACGATGCGCAGGAAGATCTCGAACTCGCTCGCCCCGTCGATGCGTGCGGCGTCGAGCAGGTCGTCGGGAATCGCGAGCGCGAACTGGCGGATGAGGAAGATCCCGAAGATGCTCGCCAGCGACGGGATCATGACCGCCCACGGCGTGTTGACCAGGCCGATGCCCTTCACCATGAGGAAGAGCGGCATCATGCCGACCTGCGCGGGGATGACGAGGGCTCCCATGAGCACCTGGAAGAGGCGCTCGCGTCCCCCGAAGCGCAGCTTGGCGAACGCGTAGCCGGCCATCGCGTTGATCACGGTCGAGGCGAGCGTCGCGGTGACGGTGATGAACAGGCTGTTGCCGAACGTGCGCGCGAGGTTCAGGTGGGTGAACAGCTCGATGTAGTGCCGGAACGTGACGTGCGCCGGCAGGAAGGGCGGCGGCACGGCATTCGCCGCCCCGCTGGGCATGAACGACGCCGAGACCATCCACACGAGCGGCGTCAGCGTGAGGGCCGCGCCCGCGACGAGCGCCGCGTGCAGGAGCAGCGACGGAACGAGCCGCCTCATCGCCTCCCCCCCTGCAGGCGAAGCTGGATCGCCGTGGCGACCAGCGTGACGGCGAACAGGACGAACGCCATCGAGGTGGCCAGCCCCATGCGCCACCAGCGGAAGCCCTGCTCGTACATGAGGAGCACGACCGTGACCGTCGAGCGCAGCGGGCCGCCCTGCGTCATGACGTAGGGCTCGGCGAAGATCTGGAACTGTCCGATCATCGTCATGACGCCGACGAACAGGAACGTGGGCGCCAGCGAGGGCAGCGTCACGTGCCGGAAGCGCGCGACCGATCCCGCTCCGTCGAGCTCGGCCGCCTCGTAGAGCTCCTCGGGAATCGCCTGCAGCCCGGCGATGAAGATGAGCATGTTGTAGCCGAAGTTCTTCCACACCGAGAGCAGGATGATCGCGGGCATCGCCCAGTGCGGGTCGCCGAGCCAGTCCACCGCGGGCAGGTGCAGGGCGCCGAGCCCCGCGTTGATGAGCCCGTAGCGCGTGTGCAGGAGGTAGCGCCACACGATCGCCACGGCGACCATGGTCGTGACGACGGGCGTGAAGTAGACGGTGCGGAAGAAGCTCTTCCAGCGCGCGAGCTTCGAGTTCACGAGCAGGGCGGCGACGAGCGAGGTGAGCACCGACAGCGGCCCGCCGACGCCGACGAAGAACCCCGTGTTCCTCATCGCGTGCCAGAACTCGGAGCTCGTGAGCACCTGGTGGTAGTTCGAGAGCCCCACGAACCGGATCGTGTCGGGCCGGCCGATGGAGTAGATGTCGAAGTCCGTGAAGCTCATCACGAGGCCGGCGAGGATCGGCACGAAGAAGAAGCTGCCGATGAGGATCAGCGCCGGGGCCAGGAACCCCCAGGCGGCCCGCTGCTGGACGCGCTCGCTCGTCCGGCTCACGGCGTGCTCCCGTCGAGCCGGCCGTGGGCGCGCAGCCAGCGGCGCTTCTCGAGCATTCGGTCGACCTCGTCCGAGAGCGACGCGAGCGCCCGGTCGGGCGGCACCGTTCCGCGGACGGCCCGCTCGACCCAGTCCTGCAGGCGAATGGCGATCTGCTCCATCTCGGGCACCTTGGGCAGCGGCTCCACGCGCCTGAGCTGCTCCTCGAATGCGTGCATCTTCGGGTCGGCGGCGAGCGCCGTGTCGCGCCAGGTCTCGACCCGGCCGGGCAGGTCTCCCGTGAGCCGCCAGAACTCGAGCTGGACCTCGGGCCGCGACAGGTACTCGATCAGCTTCCACGCCTCGCGCTTGTGCTTCGAGTCGCGGAACATCACGAGGCTCGAGCCGCCCGCCATCGAGATGCCCGAGGCCGCCCCGCGCGGCCCGGGCATCGGCGACGTGGCCCAGTCGTCCTGCTGGTCCGCGGGCAGCCGGCGGCGGAACTCGCCCAGGTTCCAGGGCCCGGTGATCCACATCGCGAAATAGCCGCGCGAGAACTCCTGGTAGACGTTCGCGATCTCGTTCCCCGTGACCGGCGGGGCGAGCTTCTCGCGGAAGAGATCGAGGTAGAAGTCGAACCCCGCGCGGAACGAGGAGTCGTCGAACGCCGCGCGGGTGCCGTCGTCCACGAGCAGCGGCGAGCCGGCCTGCATCCCGAGGATGATCGGCGGGTTCCATTCGTTGAGGGGCAGGAAGATCGCGTAGCGGTCCGGACCGACCTCCCGCTTCACGGCCCGCATCGCCTCGAGCCAGCCGCTCCAGGTCGGTGGAATCGAGTCGTAGCCGGCGCGCGCGAGAAGGTCCTTGCGGTAGAAGATGAGCCGCGTGTCCACGTACCACGGCACGCCGTAGACCCGGCCCCCGATGACGTTCGTGTCCCAGATGCCACGGAAGAACGAGCCGGGGCCGAACGGCGCCTGCTCGAGCCGGTGGCCCAGGGGCTCGATCGCCTCGAGCGCGGCGAACTCGGGCACCCACGTGTTGCCGAGCTGGCTCACGTCCGGCGTGGAGCGGCCCACGTACGCGGTGAGCAGCTTCTCGTGCGCGGCGCTCCAGGGGATCTGCTGCACGACGACGCGCACGTCGGGGTTCTCGCGCTCGAACCCCCCGAGGAGCTGCGAGACCACTTCGCCCTCGCGCCCCATGCCCCAGAAGCGCAGCGTCGTGCGCGTGTCGCGCCGGGCGCAGCCGGAGAGCGCCACCAGGAGGGCGAGCGCCGCCGCCGCGCCGGGCGCGATCCCTCGGCGCCGGCCGCGGATCATCGCCGGAGTCCGGGCGAGTCGAGCCAGCCGCCGCGGAACCCCGCGGCCTCCAGCCCGCGCCGGAGGTAGGGGCTCCGCCTCAGCGTCGCCCAGACAAGGCCGCTGCGCGCGTTCTCGAGCATCAGCAGGACCGGGCCCTGGTCGATGCCGAGCCAGTCCGTGTCGAACCAGCCGAGCACGGGGTCCACGCGCCCGTGGTGCACGTGGACGCGGAGCTTGAGCGTCGGGTTGAGCGCGTCGAGGAATCCGTAGGCGCCCCAGAGGTCGTCGCCGTAGCGCTCCTTCATCGCCGTGAGCGCCCGCATCGACTCCTCGGGCGTGAACGCCACCGAGCCGCCCGCCGCGCAGGGCGCGATCGTGCCGTCGTCCACGACGTCGAGCAGCGATGCGCCGCGCGCCGCGTAAGTGCGGAACGCCCGCCGGCGCCCGCCGATCGTGAACGTGGAGTCCACCGGCCCGTCGCATGCCGTGAGGCCCCAGAGATCCGGGCCGTAGTCCGCGAAGTCCCCCGGGTTCTGGATCGCGTACTCGCGCTGCGAGAGCGTCGCGCGCCGCGAGTTCTCGAAGTAGTCGAGGCCGTGCTCGCGCATGTAGGCGTCGCGGATGCCGCGGAAGTCGATCCAGCAGTGCGAGTACTGGTGGCCGAACAGGGGCGAGAAGTTGACCTGGTCGAACCCCTCGAACGTTCCCCAGCGATACCCCTTCACGTAGGCCTCCCACACCTCCGGCCCCACCGGGTGCGTCGGCGAGCCCAGCGCGAGGATGTGGAGCAGCATCGCCTCGTTGTAACCGCGCCAGTCGTACGGCAGGTGCCCCTCCTCGGGGGTCCAGCCGTGCGACAGCACCGGCGGCCGCACCTGCAGCCACGCCCAGTCCACGCGCCGGTAGAGCGAGTCGGCGAGCGCGCGCACCTCGCGCTCCTCCGGCGCGTCGCGGTCGAAGTACTCGCCGCTGAACAGGACGCCCGCCATGAGCAGCGCGGTGTCCATCGAGGACAGCTCCACCCGCTCGAACCGCGTGCCGTCCTCCGGCCTCAGGAAGTGGTAGTAGAAGCCCCGGTAGCCCGCCGCGCCCGAGCGCGCGGTGTCCTGCGGCGCGTGCCAGAGGAAGCGCAGCGTCGCGAGCGCGCGACCGACGGCCTGCTCGCGCGTGATCCAGCCCCGCTCGGCGCCGATGGGGTAGGCGGTCAGGGCGAAGCCCATCGCGCCGGTGCTGGCGAACGAGCGTGTCGGCCAGCGGTCCGGCATGAGCCCGGTGCGCGGGTCCGCGAGGTCCCAGAAGAACGCGAATGCCCGGTGTTCGACCGTGTCCGCGAAGGCCGCGTAGGCGCGCGGGATCACCGACGTGTCGGGCGCCGCCCCTCCCGTCGTCGTGCCGCCCCGGGGACCGCACGCCCCGGGAAGGATGAACAGGAGGGCGACGGCCGCCAGGCCGGCGAGCCTCCCGCTCCGCGATCCGGCCCCGCGCGCGTCTTCCACGAGAACCTCCGGCGGTCGGGCCGGCCTCAGTCGCCGGCGCCCACCACGGCGCGTGTGGCGCGGCGCGAGTACGGCCCCGGCTCGCGGCGCGAAGCGGGCGCCCCGCACGAGCGCCGGATGGCGAGCCGCGTGGGCAGCACTTCGTGCTGGCGCAGCTCCGGGTTGGGCGAGCGCTTCGCGCGCAGCAGCAACTCCACCGCGCGCTCGCCGAGGAGCGAGGCGTTCACGTGCACCGACGTGAGCGGCGGCGAGGTGTAGCGCGCGATCGCGATGTCGTCGAAGCCGGCCACCGCGATGTCGTCGGGGACCGACAGTCCGGCCTCGGCCAGCGCGGCGAGCACGCCGACGGCCATGTGGTCGTTCGCGACGAACACCGCACCGGGACGCGGCTCGAGCCGCGCGAGCTGCAGGCCGGCTTCCCAGCCCGACGGCTCCGTGAAGTCGCCGCGCAGCTCCAGGCGCGGGTCGGCCTCGATCCCGGCCTCGCGCTGCGCGAGGTAATAGCCCTGCAGGCGCTGCTCGCCGTCGAGGTTGCGGGCCGGTCCGCGCACCATCGCGATGCGCCGGTGCCCCAGGGCGATCAGGTGCCCGACCATTTCGCGCGCCCCGTCCACGTTCGCGACCGAGATCGTGTCGCAGTCCTCGACCTCCTGCCCGGGGTTGATGAGCACGACGGGGACGTGGTGGGAGAACCCGCGGATCGCGGAGGGGGCGTCCACGTCGGGGGCCATTACCATGACCCCGTCGATGCGCCCGCTCATCGAGCGCAGCGCCTCGGCGAGCGCCTCGCTGTCGGCGTGCGAACTCGAGACAAGGACGTGGAAGCCGTTGCGCCGCGCCGCGAGGTCGATGCCCCGGATCACCTCGGAGAAGAACTCGCCGTACATGTCCGGCAGCAGCACCCCGAGGGCGTGCGTACGGCTGGTGATCAGGCTGCGGGCCACGCCGTTCGGCCAGTAGTTCAGGCGCGCCGCGACCTCGCGGACGATCCGGCTGGTGCGTTCGCTGACGAGCGAGCTGTCGTTGAAGACGCGCGACACCGTGGCGATCGACACCCCCGCCTCACGAGCGACGTCCCGGATCGTGGCCACGTGCCCCCCGTTCACCCACCGCCGTTCGAATGGCCCGGGGCCACCTCGGTGCGGCCCGGGCTTCGTCGTTAGGTTGTAACCGTTTACAGCCTCCGCGCAGGCGGAGTCAAGAACTCGTTGGGTCCGCCACCACCGAGGCGGGAACGGAAACGGCCCGGGCCGCGAGGGCCCGGGCCGTCCTTGCGTCCTGCGCGGTTCAGGCGCGCGCGGCAGCCCCCTGCAGGCGCTGCTCGAGCTGCGAGAGCTCCTCGGCGAGCCCCTTCGGCAGCTTGGCGGCGAACTTCTCGTAGTGCTTCTTCATCAGCGGGACCTCGTTGGTCCAGCCGTCGATGTCCACCTTGAGCAGCTCCGCGAGCGCCGCCTCGGAGAGGTTGAGTCCCGTGAGGTCCAGCGCTCCCTTCGCCGGCAGGTTGCCGATCGGCGTCTCGACGGCCTTGCCCGTGCCCGTGACGCGCTCGAACACCCACTTGAGCACGCGGGAGTTCTCGCCGTAGCCCGGCCACAGGAACTTGCCGTTCGAGTCCTTGCGGAACCAGTTCACGTAGAAGATCCGAGGCAGCTTCGAGGCGTCCGCGTTCGCGCCGATCTTGAGCCAGTGCGCGAAGTAGTCGCCCATGTGGTAGCCGCAGAACGGCAGCATGGCGAACGGGTCGTAACGCAGCGCGCCGACCGCGCCGGCAGCCGCCGCGGTCGTCTCGCTGCTCATGATCGAGCCGAGGAACGTCCCGTGCTGCCAGGACATCGCCTCGTTGACGAGCGGCACCACGGTGGCGCGGCGGCCGCCGAAGAGCATCGCCGAGATCGGCACGCCCTTCGGGTCCTCCCACTCCTTGGCGATGCTCGGGCACTGGCCCGCGGGCACGCAGAACCGCGCGTTCGGGTGCGCCGCCTTGCGGCCGGAAGCCGGCGTCCACTGCCGGCGCAGCCAGTCGGTCAGGCGGGCCGGCGGCGTCTCGCTCATCTCCTCCCACCACACGTCGCCGTCGGTCGCCAGCGCGCAGTTCGTGAAGATCACGTGCCGGTTGATCGTGCGCATCGCGTTCGGGTTGCTCTTCATGCTCGTCCCCGGGGCGACGCCGAAGAAGCCGAACTCGGGGTTGATGGCGTACAGGCGCCCGTCGGGCCCGAACTTCATCCATGCGATGTCGTCACCGACGGTCTCGACCTTCCAGCCCGGCAGCGTCGGGGTGAGCATGGCGAGATTCGTCTTGCCGCACGCCGACGGGAAGGCCGCCGCGATGAACGCGTGCTTGCCCTCGGGGTTCGTGATCTTGAGGATCAGCATGTGCTCGGCGAGCCAGCC
>CAZPVG010000013.1:0-82606 GCA_964589945.1 uncultured bacterium | reverse complement strand
CTCCGGAGAGGTGCGCATCGCCGCCGTCAACATGGAGGGCAGCAAGCGCGCCGAGGAGCTGATCCGGAACATCACCGAGGACCCCGAGGTCGACCGCGTGTACCAGGGCAAGGTGCGGAGCGTCGTGAACTTCGGCGCGTTCGTGGAGATCGTGCCCGGCCGCGACGGCCTGCTGCACGTGTCCGAGATCGACTGGGGCCGCACCGAGAAGGTCGAGGACGTCCTCAACGTCGGCGACATGGTGATGGTCAAGGTCATCGGGGTGGACAAGGACGGAAAGATCAAGCTGTCGCGCCGGGCCCTGCTGCCGCAGCCGGAAGGCTATGTCGGCAGCGGCGTGGGCGGTGGTGGTCGCCGGGAGCGGGATCGCGACCGGGGGGGACGCGACCGGCGGCGCTGACGGCGCATCGAAAGCGGCGGACGGCGCGAGCCGTCCGCCGTTTGTGTTTCCGTCCCTCGGATGTCACGTTGCCGACCCGCCCGGGGAGGGGAAGCGGGAGGTCCTCCATGAGCACCGCCGTGGACAAGCGCAGGCTCGGAACCGGCATCACGCTGCTCACGCAGCCCATGCCGGATCGCCGCTCCGTGTCCATCGGCGTGTGGGTGCGCACGGGCTCGCGCAACGAGACGCCGGAGCGGCAGGGGATCGCCCACTTCATCGAGCACATGATGTTCAAGGGCACCGAGACGCGCGACGCCCGCGCGATCGCGGCCAGCCTCGAGTCGCTCGGCGGCCACCTCGACGCGTTCACGACCCGCGAGCAGGTCTGCTACACGGCGCGCGCCCTCAGCGAGCACCTGCCCGAGGCGATCGACGTCGTCGGCGACATCCTGTGCCGCTCGCGGTTCGACTCGACCGAGATCGAGCGTGAGAAGTCGGTCATCCGCGAGGAGATCCTCTCGTACGAGGACAACCCCGAGGAGAAGCTGGGAGACCTGCTCGCGGCGCAGGTCTGGGGCGACCACGCCCTCGGCCGGCCCATCCTGGGCACGGTGTCGTCGGTCGGGTCGTTCACGCCGGACGGCCTGCGCGAGAACTTCCACCGCCGCTACCGCGGCGACCAGCTCGTCGTAGCGGCCGCCGGCCGCCTCGAGGCCGACGATCTCGAGCGGCTCGTCGAGGACTCCTTCGCGCCGCCGGGGGGCGACCCGCCCGCCGGGGACACGTCCCCGCCGGTCCTGCCGCCCAGCGTGCGCCACACGGTGGAGGACGTGCAGCAGCTCTACCTGTCGCTCGGGGCCCGCGGCATTCCCTACGGCGACCCGCGCCGGTACGGTCTCGTCGTGCTCGACACGCTGCTCGGGGGCGGCATGAGCTCGCGGCTGTTCCAGCGCATCCGGGAGGACGCCGGGCTCGCCTACTCGGTGTACTCGTCGCTCGACTTCCTGCGTGACGGCGGCCTCGTTTCGGTCCACCTCGGAGTCTCGCCACGGCGCGGGCGGCAGGCGCTCCGACTCCTGCGGGAGGAGCTCGACCGCCTCGCGGACGAGGGCCCCACCGGGGAGGAGGTCGAGAGCACGAAGCGGCAGCTGCACGGCTCGATCGTGATCGCCCAGGAGAGCGTCTCGGGCCGCATGTACCACATGGCGCGCCAGGAGCTCTACACCGGCCGCTACACGTCGCCCGAGGAGCAGGTCGAGTGCATCCTCGCGGTGAATCGCGACGACGTGAAGGCGCTCGCCGCGGAGTTCCTGCGACCCGGCCGTTTCGCGCTGGCGGCGCTCGGGCCCGCGCCGGACGGGCCGCTGTCGGAGGAGGACTGGGCCGTGGAGGCGACGGCATCCTGACGCGCCGCCCGAACGAGGCCCGCTGGCCCGGTGTGCGCTCCCGCCACGGCGTGGCGGAACCTGACCGGGACGCGACATCCGCGACATGCCGCGGAGCGGCCCGCCCCCCGGCCGGTGCCCGCACAACCGTGCCGCTGCCAGTCGCTTGGCGGCGTCCGAAGCCCCGGCCCGGTCGTGCGGAACTCGCGGCACCCGACTTGCGTATCCTGCCCTTCATGACGAGGACCCCGCTCCACCGTTCACCGCTCGCGGCCGCCGCCGCGGCCTGCGTGCTGACGCTCGCGCTGGCGCTTCCCGCGGTTGCGGCGAAGCGCGGCGACGACGAACTGCCCGACTCCACGACCTTCGCGGGGGCCGGGCACGAGGTGCTCCCCGCCGTGGACCACCCGTTCGGCCCCGGCGAGTCGCTGCGCTTCTCGGTCCAGTACGGTCCGATCAAGGCCGGAACGGCCTGGCTCGAGGTGCCCGAGATCGTGAACTGGGACGGCCATCCGAGCTGGCGGCTCGTGGCCCGGGCGGAGTCGAACGGCTTCTTCGACAAGGTCTACAAGGTTCGCAACCGCATCGAGTCCATCTGGGACATGCAGGGCCGGTTCAGCTGGCGCTACCTGGAGGACCGTCACGAAGGGCACTACACGGCGAACGACACGCTCTACTTCGAGCCGGACTCGGGCCGGGTGCGGTACAGGGACGGGAAGACGTACGACGTGCCCCCGGGCGTCCAGGACGCGCTGTCGGCCTTCTACTACACCCGGTTCCAGGCGCTGCCCCTCGGCGGCAGCATCACGTTCGACTATCATGCGAGCCGCAAGAGCAGCCCGCTCGAGGTGAAGGTCCTCGGGAGGCAGACCGTGAAGACGCCGGCCGGCACGTTCGACTGTGTCGCCATCGAGCCGATCCTCAAGGCGGGCGGCGTCTTCAAGAACAAGGGAAGGCTCGTCATCTGGCTCACCGACGACGAGCGGCGGATGCCGGTGCTCATGAAGAGCAAGGTGCTGATCGGTTCCATCAGCGTCGTGCTTCAGGAGGCCCGGCCGGGGACCTGATGTCGCGATACCGCGAAGCCGACCTGTCCAGCCTCACCATCTCCTCGGTCGCCGACCGCCCCACGAAGGTCTCGGTCGCCGATTTCGCGAAGCCGCTCGACCCGGGCGCCGCGCGAGCCGTGCTCGAGGCGCTGCCGGACCAGCTCGCCGCCCGTGCCCTGCGCGAGCTCCTCGCGCGCACGGCCACCGCCGTGCGCGAGGGCCGTCCCGTCGTCGCGATGTGCGGAGGGCACGTCGTCAAGTCGGGGGTCTCCCCGTGCCTCGTGTCGCTCCTCGACCGCGGCGCGGTGACGCATCTCGCCATGAACGGTGCGGCCGCCATCCACGACGTCGAGATCGCGCGCACGGGGCGCACGTCCGAGGACGTCGAGGCCCACCTGCACCAGGGACGCTTCGGCATGGTGGACGAGACCGGCGACTTCATGAACGAGGCGATGCGGACCGGAGCGGAGCGCGGGGAGGGCCTGGGCGAGTGCTGGGGGCGGGCAGTCGAGGAGTCGGGGGCGCCGCACCGTGACGTGTGCCTGCTCGCGGCGGCCTGGCGCCGCCGGGTCCCGGCGACCGTGCACGTGGCCGTGGGGACCGACACGATCCACCACCATCCCCGGTGCGATGGCGCGTCTCTGGGGGAAACCACCCTGCGCGACTTCCGGATCTTCGCCGCGACCCTGGCCGAGGCCCGCGGGGCGGTCGTCCTGAACCTCGGCTCGGCCGTCCTGATGCCCGAGGTGTTCCTGAAAGCCCTCTCGGTCGCGCGCAACCTCGGGGCGGACCTTTCCGGCCTCACCACCGCGAACTTCGACCAGATCCAGCATTACCGGCCACGCCTCAACGTGGTCGAGCGGCCGACGCGGGGGGCGAAGGGGGGGCGGGGGTTCTCGATCACCGGGCACCACGAGATCCTCCTGCCGCTGTTCAGCGCCGCCCTGCTGGCCGAGCTCGGGACCCCCTGAGGGCGGCACAGCGATTGCGTGACCCCACCTGGGAAGGGCCGAATGGACCGCAACCGTTGACATGGGCGAAACGCCGCTCCTATACTTCAGCCCCTGAAGTCGCCGTCACTTACGGCGGCGAGACAGCCGCGGGTGGAGGAACGACCGAGACGCGTCTTGCTACTGCTTCGGAAGGGGCCCTGAGCCGACTGGCCCTGCCGTCGTTCTAGCCGGGTTCGATCGAAGAAAGCGAGCCCGAGTGCGTCCGGGACCCGCGCGCCATCCCCCAGATGGCGAGCCCAACGGCCTGTACTCGTGCTCCCGCTCGACCCCACACGGATCGGGAGATTTCGTGAAACTCATCCGCGCAACGCTGCTCGTGTGCACACTGCTGGCCGTCCCCGGGGCCCTCGCCCCGGCGCGCGCCGCGGCGGTTGCCCCGGACTCGGTGGCGATGGACTGGAGCAAGGTCCCCGAGTACCGGATCGTGCCCGGCGACCGGCTCATGATCGATCTCGGCCCGCGCGCGGAGGTCGTCGGGAACGACCGACACGAGCAGGCCGTGCGTCCGGACGGCCGGATCACGGTCTACCCCGTGGGCGACGTCGTGGCGGCCGGGCTCACGCCGATGGAGCTGCAGCGCTCCCTGACGGACGTCCTCGCGGCGGACCTGCGTTCGCCCCGCGTCACGGTCGAGCTGGTGAGCACGGCGGCCAGCGTCGTGCACGTCCTCGGGCGCGTCCGCCGGCCGGGCTCCGTTCCGGCCGGGCCGTTCATCACGGTCTCGCAGGCGATCGCCGACGCCGGCGGCTTCCAGGACGACGCGGCGCGCAACAGCGTCATCATCCTCCATCGCGACGGCGCCCACTCGGTGAGCGTCGCGCGGATCCGGATGGACCGGGTGCTGAAGGGCGTCGAGTTCTCGGACGTCCCGCTCTCGCGGTTCGACATCGTCTACGTCCCCCGCTCCTCGATCGGGAACGTCTCCCAGTTCGTGCAGCAGTTCTTCGGCCCGGTCGCACCGGCGGTCCAGACCGCGTTCATCGGGTGGGAGCTGTTCAACCTGGACCGCGTGTTCGTGACGCGCGTCGTGAAGGAGTGATCCCCGCGTGAGCACGCCTCCCGTCGAACCCACGACCTCGGCCTCCTCGCGCCAGGCCACGCTGCGCGAGTTCGTCGCCGTTCTCTTCCGGCGCCGGGCGATCGTGCTCGGGCTGTTCCTGGTCGTCACCGTCACGGTGGTCGCGCTCTCCCTGACGGCCCCGGTGACCTACACGTCCTCCGGCCGCGTGCTCGTCTACCGTGGCGAGCGCCAGAGTGCGCTGAACGCGACGCGCATGTTCTACGGGGACTGGGAGTCCGAGCTCGGCAGCGAGGTCGCCCGCGCACGCAGCGCGCCGGTCGTGCAAAAGGTCCGGGAAATCCTGCGCCAGCGCGCCGAGAAGGCCGGCACGCCGATTCCGACCTTCGATCCGAAGGAGGTCGACGTCGAAGTGATGAGCCGCAGCGACGTGCTCGGCATCGCCTACACGGACGCGGATCCCAAGGTGGCCCAGCAGATGTGCGACGCGTACATCAGCGCCTACCTCGAGATCCGCCAGGCCTCGCCGATCGGCAAGCCCGAAAGCTTCTTCGAGGCCGAGCTGCAGCACCTGGACTCGGAGATCGAGTACCGCATGCGCGAGCGCGAGCAGATCGGCGAGCGCACGGGCATGACGAACACGCTCGAACAGGGCCGCACCTGGAGCAACCAGCTGGGCAATCTCGAGCAGCGACGCGCCGACCTGGCGGCGGATCTCGCCGAGGCGCGAAAGACGTACGAGGCCATGAAGGAGATGAGCAAGGACCCGGACCTCAACGTGTCCCTCCTCAACGTGACCGGCGACCGCGAGACTTCCATCGATCAGCTCAAGCTCCGCATCGTCGCCCAGCAGGGGCGCATCGCGAACCTGCGCGAGCGCTACCGCGACGATTCGCCCGAGGTCCAGAATGCGGCCACGACCCTCGCGACGCTGCAGGCCCTGCTCGACAAGGAGGTGTCGACCCAGATCGAGGTTGCGAAGACCCGCGTCGAGTTGCAGCAGTCCCGGGTGGACGCGCTCGACCGCGACATCGCCGACGTGCGCTCGCGTCTCGCCGAGATTCCCGTGAACCAGCGGCGGCTGGACAATCTCGACGCCGAGATCAGGACGCTGCGGGCGCGCTACGACGACTACGCGAAGGCGCGCGACATGGCGCGCATCAACTCGAAGACCTCCCAGGACCTCAACGTCTCCCTGCTCAACCCCGCGGGACCCGCGCTGCCCAGCAACTCCCGGGACTGGGTGCGGCTCGCCCTGGCGCCGGGGTTCAGCCTCGTTGTCGGCATCGGTCTCGCGTTCTTCATCGACGGTCTCGACATGACCGTGCGCACCTCGGCGCAGGCCGAGGAGTACCTCGATGTGCCCGTCCTGGCGTCGCTGTCCGAGCGCCGCCGGCGCCGCGGCTGATCCCAACCGGAGACTGCCTTCGCCATGACCCGCCTCTTCGACGCACTCAAGAAGGCCGAGGCCTCCCGCCAGGTTCCCCCGCCCGCGCCGGCCGCGGTGAATCCCGTGCCCCCGCCCGCTTCGCCCGCCCATGCCGCCGCGGCGCGCGCCACCCTGCGCGCGCCCGAGCGCTGGCGCTTCGCGCTGCCGCTGCTCGGCGGCGTGCCGATGCCGGAGGAGGTCCTGCGCGAGATGATGGCGCTGCGCGTCTCGCTGGACGTGACCCTGCGCGACCGGTCCCCGCGGATCGTGCTGTTCGCGAGTCCCCAGGGCGGCGAGGGCACCAGCACGATCGCGCTCCAGTTCGCGCAGGTGCTCGCCCGCGACTCCGGGCTGCGCCCGTTGCTCGTGGACGCCCACGTGCACCGCCCCGCCTACGAGGAGGACCCCGCGACGCGCTGCGCCCGGCCCTCGCCGCGGCTGCTCGAAGGAGCGCCCGAGCCCTCGGTGGTGGCCTCGAACCTCTTCGTCGCGCCGGTGCCGGACGAGCAGCGGCAGAGCGGCCTGTACCAGCCGGCGGCCCTGCGCGCCCTGCTCGAGCAGGCCTCCGGCAACCACGACTGGATCGTGATCGACGGCCCGCCGGTGCTCGATTCGCCCGACACGGCCGCGATCGGCTCCATCGCCGACGGCGTGGTGCTCGTCCTGCAGGCCGGGCGCTCGAAGCGCCCCGTGCTCTCGCGTGCCGTGGACCTGCTCCGCAAGTCGGGAGCCCAGGTGCTCGGCAGCGTCCTCAACCGCCGCGTGCTCGAGATTCCGGAGTTCATCTACCGACGCATCTGACCCGGACCCTGCGCCCGATCCGTCTCCATCGCGAATCCGCTTCGGCCGCAATCCGACTTCACGCATGGAGACCCGCCCGGGCATGACGGCTCCCCTTCGGCATCCGACCGGGTCCGGCGCCGCGCCGCCGGCGCCGGGCGGCCCGCTGCCCGATGCGGTCCGGATCGCGGTGGACACGGCACGCGAGTGGGCGGGCGACGAACTCGTCGCGCTGCTGCTCTCGGGCAGCCACGCCACCGGGGAAGCCGTCTGGATCGACGCGGGCGGACGCGCCGTGACGCTCTCGGACGTGGACCTGTACGCCGCGATGCGCGACGAGGCCGCATGCCGCTCGGCGTCGTCGCGCTCGCGGGCCGGCCGCCCGGAGGCGGCCGCGCGCCTGCGCGAGGCCGGGCTCGAAGCCCCGCTCGAGGTCGGCTTCCTCACGCTGGAAGGCCTCTCGCGCATGCCCGCGAAGCCGGGCACGATCGAGCTCGCCCGCCACGGGATCGCCGTCGCCGGGGACGCCGCCGCGCTGTCGCGGGTGCCGCGCTGGGAGGCGGCCGACGTGCCGGCCGAGGAGGTCTCGCTGCTGCTCGAGAATCGCGGTCTCGAGCTGCTGTCCGCCCGGCCGCTGCTCGATTCGCCCGACCCGCTCGAGCGGGCCCGCGGCCGGCACGGCACGCTGAAGGCGGCCGCGGACCTCGCCACCGTCCTCGCGCTGCCCGACGGCCGGCTGCCCGACGGCACGCGGGCCCGGGTGGAGGCGGCGCGGGGGCGGCTCGCCGCGCTGGCGGACTCGCGCCCGCCCGCCGACCTGGCCGGGGTCCGCGTGGACCTCGAGCGGCTCTGGGCCGCCGCGATCGCGTGGCGCGCGGGCGCCGCGGCCGCCGCCGGCCCCGGCGAGGGCCTCGAAGAGTGGCGGGCGGCCGCGCGCGCCTGGTGCGCGGTGTGGTGGTCGCGCTCGCCCGGGCCGTCCGGCGAGGCGTGGGAGCGCGCACGGCGCTCCGCCGCCCGCGCTCCGCTGCCGCGCCGCCTGCGCCGCGGGCTCGCGGGCGCCGGCGGCCCGTCGCCGCGGCGCCTGCGGCTCGCGCTGGCAGGGACGCCCCAGCATCGACTCGGGGCGAGCGCGGCGGTGCTCCTCTTCGCCGCCGCCGGGGATCCGGCGCCGGCGCTGCCGCCCGGCGCGCGGCGCGCGCTGCACGACCTCGGGATCTGCGGGGCCGCCGACTGGGACGGGGCGAGGCTCGAGGCCCTGCGGGCCTGGGACCGGATCGTGCTCGGCGGGCAGCGGGGGGACGACACGCCGTGAAGCCGGTGATCGTCATCCTCTTCGTGGACGCCCTGGGCTGGAAGCTCGCTTCCGGGCGCCCCGGCTTCGCGTCCGCGCTCGCCAACCGCCGCGAGATCGAGACGATCCTGGGCTTCAGCTCGGGTGCCCTGCCGACCGCCTTCTCGGGACGGCCTCCGCGCGAGCACGGCCGCTGGCTCATGTACCGCCGCGCCGGCGCCGACGGGGGCGTGTTCCGGGGCTTCGAGAAGCTGGCCTGGCTGCCGGCCCGGCTGCGGCGAAGCTGGCGCCTGCGGCAGTGGCTCACGCGGCAGGTGGAGGCCCGCGGTGTCCGCGGCTACTTCAACCTCTACGAGGTTCCGCTCGAGGAACTCTCGCGCTTCGACCTCGCCGAGCGGGACGACCTGTTCGCCCCCGGCGGGCTGCCGGTGGACACGCTGTGGGACGGCCTCGCGCGCCGCGGCCTGGCCTGGCACGGCTGGAACTGGAGGACGCCGGAGGCCGAAGCGATCGCCGGGCTTCGCGAACGGCTGGCGGCCGGCCGCGACGACCTGCTGTTCCTCTACACGGCCGACCTGGACGCCCTGCTCCACCACGAGGGATCGGCGGGGCCGCGCGTCAGGGAACGCCTGGACCGGTACGACGCGCTCGTCCGGTCGCTCGTGGACGGACCGCCGGGGGGCCGGCCGCGCTGGGTCTACCTGTGCTCCGATCACGGCATGGTGGACGTCGTGGAGCACGTGGACCTCCTGTCCCCGCTCGACGCGCTGCCGTTCCGGCGCGGGCGCGACTACGACGCGTTCTTCGACTCGACCATGGCCCGCTTCTGGTGGCGGCGCGGGGAGGCTCGCGGGGCGGTCCGCGAGGCGCTCGCCGGCGAGCGACGCGGCCGGTGGCTCCGCGAGGACGAGCTGGCCCGCGAGGGCGCGGACTTCCCGGCGCGCGAATACGGCGAGGACGTGTTCCTGCTCCGGCCCGGGGCCCTGCTCGTGCCCTCGTTCATGGGCTCCCGGCCGGTGGCGGCCATGCACGGCTACGACGCGGACCACCCCGACATGACCGCCCTGCTCGCCTCCAACCGCCCGCTGCCGCCCGACGTGCGGCGCCTCGCGGACCTGCGCGGGTTCTTCGAGCGTGAGCTCGACGCGGCGGAGGCGGCGGCGTGAAGCGCGGCGAGATCGCGGGCAACTTCGCGCGAGGGTCGTTCTTCCTCGGCATCGAGAAGGCCGTCGCGATGGTCTCGACGCTGCTCTACACCGCGCTCATGGCGCGCTGGCTGGGACCCCACAACTACGGCGTGCTCACCGTGGCCTTCTCGGTCGTGACGCTCGCGACCGCGTTCACGGGCAACTTCGAGATGTACCTCGAGCGGTACGCCGCCGAGTACCAGGTGCGCGGGCAGCTGAGGACGCTTCGCGGTGCGTTCATGACGGCGCTGCTGCTCAAGCTGGCGCTGGGGCTCGTCGTCTGCGCCGGGCTCATCGCGGTCTCGGGCTGGCTCGCCGACTTCTACGCCATCGAGGAGCTCACGGTTCTCGTGCCGCTCCTGACCGTCTTCGCGGCCACGGACGGGCTCGCGACGACGGGGCGCGCGGTCCTGTACGGACTGCAGAAGTTCGAGTGGCTGAGCGGTCTCTCGCTCATCTTCAACGTCGGCAAGACCCTGCTCGTCGGCATGCTGTGGCTCGCCGGGCAGCATCTCGTCGCCCTGGCGGTGGGATTCTCCGCGCTGGCCGCCCTCCAGGCGCTCGTGACCTTCGTCGCCGCCGACGGCGTCCTGCGCCGCGCGGAGCAGTCGGCGCCGCCCGAGGCCTCGCCCGGCGTGAAGGGCGGGATGATGCGCGCAATGTTCGCCTACTGCATGCCGCTCTACGGCGCGCGGCTCTCGTTCCTCTCGGGCCAGAACCTCGGCAAGCTCGTGCTCGGCAAGGTGCTCGATCCCTCGGCGCTCGGTCTCTTCACGTTCGCGTTCCAGACCATCGAGCGGTTCGTCGAACTCGCGCACACCGTTCCCAACTCGCTGTTGCCGTCGCTCACCCAGCTCGTGGCCCAGAACGACCGTGAGAGGCTGCGCTACATCACGGACCAGGCGTTCCGGCTGATCCAGCTCCTCGCCTGCGCCCTGTCGTTCGTCCTGTTCGTCTACGCACCCGAGCTCGTCCGCATCGTCGGCAGCACGCTGTTCGTGCCCGCGGTGCCCTTCCTGAGGATCCTCGCCCTCGTGCCGATCGCGCGCACGGCGCAGCAGCCGCTGACGATGCTCTTCCAGGCCATGCGCCGGCCCGGCTACGTCTTCAGCCTGGCCGTGGTCAAGCTCGCGGCGGAGGTCGCCGGGTACTTCCTGCTGCTGGTGCCGTTCGGCGCGCCGGGGGCCTGCTGGGCCAACCTCGCCGGGGCGGTCGCGTCGTTCACCGGCGCCCTCGTGCTCACCGGCGTGCTCGTCCCCGAGGGGATCGAGGAGCGCCTCGGCGCGGTGCTGCGCAACCTGCTGCTCCTCCTTCCGGGCCTGGCGCTCACGCTGTTCGCCGAGCGCGAGATGGGGGTGATGGGGTCGCTGCCGCTGCGGCTCGTCCTGGTGGTCCCGGCGATCGTCGGCGTGTTCGCGCTCGGTCTGGTGACCCGCTACGATCTGGACAAACTCACCCAGCTCGCGCTGCCCGGCCGCTGGCTCCCGCGGACCCGCGACGCGGTCGTCGGGGTCGCAGCCCGTCTGGCCCGCGTCTTCGAGATCCGGAGAACCGCATGACGCCCCCGCGCGTGCTCGTCGTCATCCCGGCCCACAACGAACAGGCCAGCCTCGCGGCCACCCTGGCCGAGCTGCACCGCGTGGCCCCGGACGTGGACCGGCTCGTCGTGGACGACGGCTCGCAGGACGGGACCGCGCGCGTGGCGCGCGCGTCCGGCGTTCGGGTCGTCCGCCACCCGGTCAACCTCGGGGTGGGGGGCGCGCTGCAGACCGGGTTCCGATGGGCGGTCGAGCACGGCTACGACGTCGGGGTCCAGCTCGACGCGGACGGCCAGCACGACCCGGCCTTCCTTCCGGCCCTGCTCGCGCCGGTCCTCGCGGGGCGCTGCGACGTGTCGATCGGCTCGCGGTTCGTGGAGTCGTCCGGGTACCGTGCGCCGCTGAACCGCAAGATCGGCATGTGGTTGTTCCAGGCGGTCGTCCGGCTGGCGATCGGGAGGCGGATCACCGACACGACGTCGGGATTCCGCGCCTACGCGCGTCCCGTCATGGAGGTCTGCCAGCACGACTTCCCGAAGGACTTCCCGGACGCCCCGCTGCTCATCCTGCTCGCCCGGCACGGCTTCCGGCTCGAGGAGGTGCCGGTGCGCATGCGGGAACGCCAGGCGGGCCGCTCCTTCTACACGCTCGGCAAGCAGCTCTACTACCCCTACAAGAACCTGCTGGCGTCGCTGATGGCGCTGATCCGCAGGCCCGTCTGACCCCCGGAGGCTCCCATGTCGTACTTCCTGTCGAGGACCCAGGTGGTCGTGGCGTTCGGCGCCGTGCTGCTCGCGCTCTACGTCCTCGACCTGGTGCGCCGGCGCCGGCTCTCCGAGGAGTACTCGCTGTTGTGGGTCATCGCGAGCGTCATCATCGCGCTGCTCGGCTTCTCGACGCCGCTGCTCGTCTGGATCACGCGGGTGCTCGGCTTCCTCGGCGAATCCTCGACGGTCTTCGCGTTCGGCCTCGCCTTCGCGACGGCCATGCTGCTCTACGCGTCGATCAAGCTCTCCCGGCTCGGCTACGAGAACCACGAGCTCACGCGCGAGATGGCCCTGCTCCGTCACGACCTCGAGGAGCTGCGGCGCGAACGGGGTGGGGAGGAGGCCCGGTGAGACGCGCGATCCACCTCGTCGTCGCCATCGGCATCTCCGCCCTCTGCGTGTGGCTGTCGATGAGGGAGGTCGATCTCGGGCGCGTGGCCGAGTCGCTGCGCCACGCGAACTACTTCGGGTTCACCGGGGTCATGGTCATCACGATCCTGGCGTTCTGGGTGCGCGCGGTCCGCTGGCGGTTCCTGCTGCAGGTGGACCGGCACGTCTCGACCGACAGCCTCTTCAGCTCCACGATGATCGGCTTCATGGCGAACAACGTCCTGCCGTTCCGGCTCGGGGAGTTCGTCCGGCCGTGGGCGCTCGCGCGGCGCGAGAGCCTCTCGAAGTCGATGCTGCTCGCCACCATCCTGGTCGAGCGCGTGATCGACATGCTGACGCTCCTGGCGATCTTCGGCGTCGCGCTGCTCGTGGCGCCCATCGCCGAGAACACGCCGGCGGGCCGCCTCGTGCAGGGCGGCGCCCGGCTGTTGCTCGTCCTCTCGATCGGCCTGACGGCCTTCGTCGTCGTCGCCGAGCGGAACCGCCGGTTCGCCCACGCGATGATCAATCTGTCTCCCCGACGGCTCCGCGGGAGCGCGGGACACCTGCTCGACCGCTTCCTGGACGGGTTCACGCTCTTCCGGAACGTCGGCAAGCTGATGCAGGTGTTCGTGCTGTCGTTCGTGATGTTCCTGAGCTTCGCCGTGGCGCTCTGGATCAGCGCCTGGTCGCTCGACATCGCCCTGCCGTGGTACGCGGGTCTCGTACTGCTGGTCGTGACCGCGATCGGCATCATGGTGCCCGCGGCGCCCGGGTACGTCGGCACCCTCAACGTCGCGTGCACCGCCGGCCTCGCGCTGTACGGCGTGGGCAAGACGCCCGCGAGCGCGTTCGGGTGGTTCTACTTCTTCAGCCAGTGGCTGCCCATCACCGCGGTGGGGCTGTTCTTCCTCAACCGCGAGGGGCTGTCGCTCTCGACGCTCGAGCACGTACGGGAGGAGAGCGCGTGACCCGGCCCGCCGTCCGTCCCGCGCCCGCGTCAGCGCCGGAAGGCGTGCGCGATCTTGCGCACGGCCTCGATCACGTCGTCGGCGTCCCGGTCGCTCATGCGCGGGAAGAGCGGCAGCGTGATCGCCCGCCGGTACGCGTCCTCGGCCACGGGGAAGCGGCCCTCGCGCAGGCCGAGGCTGTCGCGGAAATGCGGGTGGAAATGGATCGGGATGAAATGCACCGAGGTGCCGATGTTCTCCGCCCGCAGCTCGCGCACGAACCGCGCCCGGTCGATCGCGAGACGGTCGAGCTCGAGCGCGATCGGGAACAGGTGCCAGGCGTGATCCACCTCCGGGCGCGCGCGCGGCGTGCGCACCCCGGGCACGTCCGCGAGCCCGGCGCGCATGCGCTCGACCAGCTCGCGCCGGCGCTGCTGGAACGCCTCGAAGCGGTCGAGCTGGCCCACGCCGATGGCCGCCAGCACGTCGCTCAGGTTGTACTTCCAGCCGGGAGCGATCACTTCGTAGTACCACGAGCCCGTGTCACCGTAGCGCTTCCACGCGTCGCGGCTCATGCCGTGCAGGCTGAGCAGGCGGATCCGCTCGGCCAGGGCCTCGTCGTCGGTCACGGCCGCGCCGCCCTCGCCGGTCGTGAGGTTCTTCGTCGCGTAGAACGAGAACGCGGTCACGCGCGCGAGCGTGCCGACGGGGCGGCCGCGGTAGCGCGCGCCCAGCGCGTGCGCCGCGTCGTCCACGAGCAGGAGCCCGTGGCGGTCGGCGATCGCCTGCAGCGCGTCGTACTCGCAGGGATGCCCGCCGTAGTCGACGGTCAGGATCGCGCGCGTGCGCGGTGTGATCGCGGCCTCGACGGCTGCCGGGTCCAGGTTCAACGTGTCCGGCTCGACGTCCACGAGGACGGTCGTCGCGCGGACGTGCTCGATGACGTTCACGGTCGCGGCGAACGTGTAGGTCGAGGTGATCACCTCGTCGCCGGGTCCCAGTCCCAGTGCCTCGAGCGCCAGGTGGAGGGCCCCGGTCGCGCTGTTCACGGCGACGGCGTGCTTCGCCCCCGCCAGGGCGGCGACGCGCGCGGCGAGCTCCTGCGTTCTCGGGCCGGTCGTGATCCAGCCGGACTCGAGCGATTCGAGCACGAGCTGCTTCTCGCGCTCGCCGATCCACGGCACGGCGATCGGAAGGAAGGTGTCGCGCACCGGCGAGCCGCCCTGCGACGCGAGCGAGCCGGGCGCCGGAGCGCGCAGGTCGGGATCGTTCACGGCGGAAGTCTAATGCGGGCGCGCACGGCGGCGCCACCCCGAAGCCGCGCCGGGATCGGCCGCTGACGGGCACCGAGGAACACCCTCCCCCCATGGCTCCTCGCAAGTTCATCCGGGACTCGTTCGGAATCGCCTTCGCGCAGTACGTGGTGCGCGCCACGCTCATGCTGCGGACGCTGCTCGCGGCGCGGCTGCTCGGCCCCCTGCCGCTCGGCGCCTGGAACGCCATCCAGCTCGTGCTCGACAACGGCGGCCTGCTGCTGTTCGGCACCCAGCAGGGCCTGGACCAGCTCGTGCCGCCCCGGCTGGTCTCGGGCGACGCCGAGGGCGTGCGGCGCGTCAAGCGCGCGGCGCTGTTCAACATCGTCGCGCTGACGTCGCTCTACGCGCTCTGCTGCCTCGTCTGGATCTCCGTGGGCCAGAGCCGGATCCGGGACGCCTGGGGCTACGCGGGGATGGGCGTGGCGCTCGCGTGCGTCTTCGCGACGAACCTCGCGAACTACCAGACCTCGATCCAGCGCTCGCACGGCGACCTCACGACGGTCGGACAGTGGATGCTGCTCCAGGGGGCGATCGGCGGCGTGCTCGGCCTCGCGTTGATTCCCGTCATCGGGATCTGGGGCCTGCTCGGCGGCTGGGCGGTCGGGTGCCTGGCGGCTCTCGGCTTCACCACTTCGAGATCCCGCCAGAACGCGCCGCTCGCCCCGGCGCCCTCGGCGGACGGCCTGGATCTCGTGCAGACCGGGTTCCCGCTGTTCGTCTACCTGGCCTCGACGCTGGTCATGCGCCAGCTGGACCGCCTGATCATCCTGAGGTTCCTCGGCATGGAGATGCTGGGCTACTACAGCCTGGCGGTGATGGCGCTGGCCTTCATGCTCTACGCGCCGGACGCCGTGACCTACGTGCTCTATCCCCGGCTGCAGCGGGACTTCACCGCGTCGGGCCGCGACCCGGCCTCGATCCGCGACCAGGTCGTGCGGGTCCTGCGCGCCTCCTCGCTGCTCGTGCCCGCGCTCGGGGCGGCGGCGTTCCTCGTGGCGGGGCCGGTCGTGCAGGTCGTATTGCCGAAGTTCGGGCCAGGCGTCTCGGCCCTGCGCGCGCTCTGCTTCGGCGCCGTGGGGCTCGCCTTCGCGAACCTCGCGTCGATCGTGCTCATGACGACGGGCCGGCAGACGCTGCTCATGCCCGGGGCGGTGCTTTCGGCGGTCGCCGGAGCGGGATTCGACCTGCTCGCGGTCCGGCTCGGCTTCGGGATCACCGGCGTGGCCTGGGCGACGGTCGCGACCTACTCGGTGAGCGGCGCGCTGCTGCTCACGATGGCGCTGACCGGCCTCGGCCTGTCGGCGGGGCGCGTGCTCTCGCTGATCGGGAGGCTGTACCTCCCGCTCGTCACCGCGCTGGTCCTGCTGGTCACGCTCCACCAGTTCGTGCCCTGGGCCGGGCACCCCGAAATCGCCTGGCGGGCGCTGCGACTGATCCTCTCGGGCACGGCGTTCGCCGCCGTCTACTTCGCGGTCGCGAAGCCGCTGTCGGCGGGGCTCGGACTTCGCGAGGTCCTGGGGGAGCTGGACCTCCCGATCGTGGGTCCGCTCCTGCGCCGCCCGGGCGGGGACTCTTCCCCGACGGAGCCGCGATGAGGATGCCTTCGACGAACGTCCGGGGACGCGCGATCCCGGCCGGGGGGCCCGGATGACCCGGAGGACGGCCATCGCGCTCGCCGCGCTGCAGGTCGCGCTGCAGCTGCTCGGGCTCTCGCACGCCCTCGCCGGGCTCCCGGACGGCCTGCGGCTCGCCGCGGCCTTCCTCGCCGTCGTGCTGCTTCCGGGCGTCGCGTGGCTCGCGGTGATCGGGGTCGTCCCGCCCGGCGGACCCTGGCTTGCGCCGGGCTGGGCGCTGGGCCTCGGCGTCGCGTGGCAGTCGGTCCTCGTGCTCGTGGCCACCGCGGTGCAGGCCCCGTTCACGGCCGTGGCGGGCGCGAGTGCGGGACTGTCGCTGGTCCCGTGGGCGATCGCGGGCGCCCGCGCGCCGCACGCGCGAACGCCGGGCGGGGCCGGACCGGGCCTGCGGGGCGTCGCGCTCGTGGCGGTCCTCGTCGCGGCGGCGCTGGCCGCCGTGCACGTCGCGAGGCTCGGGACGCCCGTCACGTTCTACTCCGACTCGCCGGACCACATCGGGACGATCCGCCGCATGATGGCCTCCGGCTCGGCGTTCCCCACCGACGCGTTCTTCCGCGACGCGGGCCCGATGGGTGCCGATCCGCGCAAGGGCCTCTGGCACCCGATCGTCGCGTTGCTCTGCGTCGTCAGCGGGGTGGATCCCTGGCCGGCATGGCGCCTGCTGGGTGCGTTCACTGCGCCGCTCTTCGTCCTGAACGCGGCGTCGTTCGCCTGGCTGCTCGGAGGACCGCGCACCGCCGCGCTCGGAGCCTGGGCGCTGCTGCTCACCTACGGCGGCTCGCTCTCGACCGTCGCCCTGCGCGAAGCGGGGCTCGCGACCAAGCTCGCGGACCAGCTCGCGATCGCGACCGCGACCGCGGTGCTCGCCGACCTCGACGCGCGCACAGCGCGCAGCCGCGTCGCGGCGATCGCGCTCGCGCTCGGGGCGGTGTTCACCCACGTCTTCGCGGCGCTCGAGTTCGCGACCGTCTTCGCGGGGCTCGGCGTGGGAATGCTCGTGCGCGACCGGGGCCCGGGCCCCGCGTTCCGCCGGCTGGCCGCCACCGCGGTGCTGCTCGGGGCGGCGTGCCTGCCCTACCTGCTCTGGCGCGCGCACGGAGCCTACGCGCCGGTCAACCCGATCCACACCGAGCCGCAGGGCCTCGTCTACCTCGGGGAGCGGTGGTTCGTCGTCAACCCGGGCACGTTCTGGGAGTGGCTCGGCTGGGGCTCCCTGCTCTTCCCGCTCTCGGCGTGGGCCTGGGCGCGCGCGTCGGCCCGAACGGCGGTGCTCTACCTGCTCACGACGACCGTCGCGGTGTTCGCGATCATGCTGTTCCCGCCGCTCACGATGGCCCTGCAACCGAAGCTCGGCTACCTGCTCATGAGGTTCGTCTGGCTCCTGCCGCTCTTCGCGGCGGTGGCCTTCGCCGTGGACGCCCTCCTCACCCGGTTCGCCCGGAGCTCCGCGTCCGGCCGGATCGCGGCCGCCGCGACGCTCGCGGGGGTCGTCCTGCTGCTGCGCCATCCGCTCGCGGACGCGGTGACCATCTTCGCGGAGCCCGCCGCGCACGTGCACGCGCGCGAGCGCGTGATCGGCATGGATGCCTGGCGCGACGCGCTCTCCTGGATGGACGCGAACCTGCCGGAGGGGACCGTCGTGCTGAGCGACCCGGCCACCTCGTACGCGGTACCGATGGCGACGCGACACTGGGTCGCGACGCTCGTGGACCAGCACAGTTCGCCCAACGACTCGCTCGCGGTCGTGCGCCTCCTGCAGGCCCGCGACGCGCTCGACCCTTCCGCGACGTGGGAGCGCACGCGCGAGGTGATCGAGGCCCGCGGCATCACCGCGATCGCGCTCAACGACCGCTTCCAGAAGGTGCCGGCGTTCGACTACTGGGCGCCCACGCATGAGTGGTACCGGGCGGCGCGCGCGCGGTTCGACGCCGAGCCGGGTGCGTTCCCCCGCGTGTACGACCGGAACGGTTTCGTCGTCTACCGCGTGGACCGCGACTCGCTCGCCCGGCTCTCCGGGGGCGGCCGGCCCCGGCCCGCGGTGCACGCTGCCGGGCCGGGAGCGGGACCGCCCGTCCCGATGGGCAAGGGACTCCCCGAGCTCCAGCGCTTCTTGCTTTCGGCGTCGCGCGCCCGCCCGGGCGACACGCTGCTCGCGGTGTGCACGTGGACCGTGTCCCGGCCGCTGCCCGCGGGCTCGTACAAGATCGCGCTGCGCTTCGACCGGCCGATGCCGCCGGGTTTCCACGCCCCCGCGTGGATCGAGAAGCCGGCGCGCAAGCTGTACGAGTCCTGGACCGGCCGCCGGTTCCGCTTCCGCGCCGACCACCTGCCGGCCGGCGGCGCGTACGGCGTGGACCTGTGGAAGCCCGGCGAGTGGGTCGAGGACTCGGCCCGCGTCGTCGTGCCCGTGAACGCGGCCGCGGGACGGTACGAGGTGCAGGTGCGCGTGCTGCACGAGGCGCACTATCCCAACTACCACCTGCGCGACTTCCTCATGGACCGGGACTACTACTCGGGCGTGCCGGTGGACACCCTGGCCGTGATGCCGCGGGGGGAGGGCCGATGAGCGCGCCGGCGGGACCGCCCGTGCGGGTCGCCTTCCTCCAGGCGAGCCTCGGCTTCGGGGGCGCCGAGCGGCTCGTCCAGGCCCTGGTCTCCCGGATCGACCCGGCAAAGGTCGTGCCGCTCGTCGTGAACCTCTACGGGCCCGGTCCCGTCGGCGAGGAGCTGGAGCGCGACGGTCACCGGACGTTCGATCGAATCGCGCGATCGTGGTGGTCGCCGTGGACCGGAGGCCGGCTGCGCGGACTGCTCGCCCGGGAGCGCGTGGACGTCACCTGCGTCGTGGACAGCCCGCTGCCGCTCTTCTGGGCGGGGCTCGAGCGGCGTCGCGCCGCGCGACCCGGGCTCGTCGTGGGCCTGCACTCGACCGGCCGGCTGGGGGGAGGACTGCAGTACGAGATCGCGAGCCGCGTGGCCCTGCCGGCGGCGGATCGCCTCGTCGCGCTCGCGGACTCGCACCGTGACCACCTCGCCGCGAGCCGGCGGCTCCCCCCGTCGCGATTCGAGGTGATTCCCTCGGGCGTGGACCTCGCCGCGTTCGCTCCGCCGGCCGACCGGCGGGCGCGCCGACGTGAACTCGGCCTGCCCGAGGACGCCCCGCTCGCGGGCATCGTCGCGGCGCTGCGCCCGGAGAAGAACCACGCGCTGTTCGTCGAGGCGGCCGCGCGGGTGCTGGCGCGCCTGCCCGGGGCGCGCTTCGTGATCGTCGGCGACGGTCCCGAACGCGCCACCGTCGAGTCGCTCGTGGCCCGCGCGGGCGTCGGCGACGCCGTGCGCCTGCTCGGTGCCCGCCGGGACGTCGCGCGCCTGTGGGGCGCGCTCGACGTCGCGGTGCTCAGCTCGCACCCGGTCGTCGAGACGCTGCCGGTGACGCTGCTCGAGGCCCATGCCTGCGGCGTCCCCGCCGTGTCCACCGACGTGGGCTCGGTGCGCGACGTGGTCGTCGAGGGCGGGACGGGCTTCCTCGTCCCGCCGGGAGACGGCGCCGCGCTGGCCGACCGGATCGCGCGCCTGCTCGGCGACGCCGGCCTGCGGGAGCGCCTCGGCGCGGCGGCCCGCCGGCGCGCGGAGGCGCGGTTCGACGTCCGGGCGATGGTGCGCGCCTACGAGGACCTGTTCGCGCGCATCGCGCGGGGCTCGCGCGACGCGGGGTCGCCGGGGCATCCTGCGGGCGCGTCCGCCGGCGGCGGAGCCGGCGGACGCGGGGGAGCCGCGTAGCCATGTGCGGGATCAACGGAGTCTTCCACTACGCAGGGGGCGAGCCCGACCCCGCGATCGTGCGCCGCCAGATGCAGGCGCAGCGCCATCGCGGCCCGGATGACCTCGGCACGTGGAGCGACGGGCCCGTCGCGCTCGCGCAGCGGCGGCTCGCGATCGTGGACCTGTCCCCGGGCGGCCACCAGCCGATGTCGAACGAGGACGGCACCGTCTGGGTCACGTACAACGGCGAGATCTACAACTGGCCCGAGGTGCGGCCCGGCCTGCTCGCCCGCGGCCACCGGCTGCACGGCTCCAGCGACACGGAGATGCTGCTGCACCTGTGGGAGGAGAAGGGCCCCGCGCTGGTGGACGACCTGCGCGGCATGTTCGCCTTCGCGCTGTTCGACACGCGCCGCCGCCAGCTGCTGCTCGCGCGCGACCGGGTCGGCAAGAAGCCGCTCTTCTACCACGACGACGGCCGCCGGATCGTGTTCGCGAGCGAGCTGAAGAGCCTGCTCGCGGACCCGTCGGTACCGCGCGACGTGGACCCGCGGTCCGTCCTCGACTACCTCACCTTCCAGTACGTCCCGAACCCGCAGAGCATCTTCCGGGGCGTCCGCAAGGTGCCGCCCGGGCACCGGCTCGTGTGCGACGCCCGCGGCCCGCGGGTCGAGCGTTACTGGACGCTGCCGCTCGAGACCGCGCCGGTGGCCGACGAGCGCGAGGCGGTCGGGCGGCTGACGGAGCTTCTCGAGCAGGCGGTGCGCCTCCGCCTGATGTCGGACGTCCCGCTCGGGGCGTTCCTCTCGGGCGGGATCGACTCGAGCCTCGTCGTGGCGCTGATGTGCCGCGTCGCGGGCGAGCGCGTGCGGACGTTCAGCATCGGCTTCGAGAGCGACCGGGCGAGCGAACTCGAGCACGCCCGCACCGTGGCGCGCCACCTCGGGACGGACCACCACGAGTACGTCGTCCGCCCGCGTGCGCTGGAGCTGATGCCGCGGCTCGTCTGGGGGCTCGACGAGCCGTTCGGGGACGCCTCGATGATCCCGACCTTCCACGTGGCGGAGATGGCGCGCCGGGAGGTCACCGTGGCGCTCTCGGGCGACGGCGGCGACGAAGCCTTCGGGGGCTACGCGACGTACGCCTGGGCGCGGCGCTTCGCGCGCGCCGACGTCGTTCCCGAGCCGCTGCGACGCGCGCTCGCCTGGCCGTTCCGCGGCCTGCCGGAAAACGACCCGCTCGGGCGCAAGTTCCGCCGGCTCGGGCTCGACGTCGTCGGCCGGCATCTCGAGACCATGGCGCACTTCCCGCCGCGGACGCTCCGCGACATTGCGGGCGCCGGGCTGGTCGGCACGCTCCGGTCGCACGACCCGTTCCGGGCCGCGCGCGAGACCTACGCGCGCGGGCGGCGCCCGCTCGGGGACGTGCCCGCCCTGCTCCGCCTCGACGCGCTCACCTACATGACCGACGACGTGCTCGTGAAGGTGGACCGCACCTCGATGCTCAACTCGCTCGAGGTCCGCGCGCCGCTCCTCGACCACGTCGTGCTCGAGTACGTGGCCCGGCTGCCGTTCCACTTCAAGCTGCGCGGCGGGACGAGCAAGTGGATCCTGCGCGAGGTCGCGAAGCCCCTGCTGCCGGCGGGCATCCTCGCGCGGGGCAAGCAGGGCTTCGGCGTGCCGCTCCCGGACTGGTTCGGCTCGGACTTCGGCCGCCTGGCGCGCGAGGTGCTGCTCGACCGGCGCTGCCGCGAGCGTGGCTGGCTGGACCCCTCGGGCGTCGAGCGCGTGCTCGCCGGCCGCGGGCTCGAGCCCGACGCGCACGCGCGGCGGGTCTTCACGCTCACGTGCCTCGAGCTGTGGGCCCAGGCCTGGCTCGACCGGCCCCGCGAGGCGATCGTCGAGCCCCCGGACGGGCCGCTGCCGCTCCACGCGGCGGTCGCGGCGACGGCGAGGGACTGACCCGTGACGACCGCGCCGCCGCCCGCCCCGGAGCGTCCGCTCCGGGTCTGCTTCTTCTCCCCGCTGCTCTGGCCGGTGTGGAGCGGGGGCGAGGTGCAGTTCGCCGGCGGCGCCGAGCTGCAGCAGGCCCGGCTGGCCCGCGGGCTCGCCGCGCGCGGCTTCGACGTGACCGTGGTGACCTGCGACTTCGGGCAGCCCTCGCCGACGACCGTGCACGGCGTGCGCGTGCTGAAGACCTACCGCCCCGAGGACGGCTGGCCCGTGCTGCGGTTCTTCCATCCCCGGATCACCCGCAGCGTCGCCGCGCTGCGGACGGCCGACGCGGACGTCTACTACGTCCGGTGCGCCTCGCTCGAGGCGGGCCTGGCGTACGACGTGGCGCGCTCCCGGGGCGCCGCCTTCGTCTTCGCGGCGGCGCACGACCACGACGCCCTGCGCTCGCTGCCCCTGCTGCCCAATCCCCGCGACCGCTGGTGGCAGCGGCGGGCGCTGCGCGGGGCCGCGGTGGTGATCGCGCAGTCCGAGGTCCAGCGCGGACTGTTTCGCAGCGAGTGGGGGCGGGAGGCGACCGTGGTGCGCAACCTGGTCGAGTTGCCCCCGAGTCCCGCGGACGGGGCGGGAGACGCCGTCGTGTGGGTGGCGACCTACAAGCCGGCCAAGCGCCCGGAGTGGTTCATCGAGCTGGCCCGCGCACTGCCGCAGCACCGCTTCGTGATGTGCGGCGTCGTTCCGCGGCCGCCCGATTCGACCGCCGCGTGGGAGGCAGCACGGGCCGCGGGCCGCGAGCTGCCGAACCTCGAGGTGCGCGGCTGGCAGGACCCGGCGCAGGTGAGCGAACTCCTGAGCGGCGCGGCGCTGTTCGTTCACACCTCGCCCGTGGAGGGCTTCCCGAACACGCTCCTGGAGGCGTGGGCGCACGGCGTGCCCGGCGTCTCGTGCGTGGATCCCGACGGGGTCGTCGCGCGCCATGGCTTCGGCGAGGTCGTCGCCGACCGCGAGGGCCTCGTCCGCGCGGTCGGCGGGTGGATGGCCTCGCCGGAGCGCCGGCGCGAGGCCGGCCGGCGCGCGCGACGCTACGCCGAGGAGGCGCACGCGCCGGAGGCCGCGGTTTCGGGGCTCGCGCGCGTGCTCGAGCAGGCCGGTCGCGCGGCGCGCGCGCAGCGCGGGACGTCGCCCGCTCGGCGGCCGGTGCTCACACGGTTCTTCCGGCTGGCGTTCGGGCTCGCGGGCGCGACGGCGATGGTCGTCGCACTCGCCTCGACGTGGGATCGCGCACACCAGGCGATCCTCCCGCCGTGGAGCGCGTTCGCGTGGGCGCTGGCGGGCGTCGCCGCCGGCATCGCGGGCGTCGGCCGGGGCTGGGCGGCGCTCTTCGACCGGCGCCACGCACCGCGGCTGCGCGCGGCGTTCTACGCGGCGCAATTCGGCAAGTACCTGCCCGGAGGCGGCCTGTGGCAGGCGGTCGGCCAGGCGGAGATGTCCAGGGGCGACGGGCTCTCGGCGACGCGGGCCGCGGCGGGCTTCCTCGTTCATGCCGTGATCCAGCTGTCCGCCGGCCTCGTGGCCGGCAGCCTGGTCGCGCTCGACCCGTCGAGGCCACCGGGCGTGCGCGCGCTGCTCGGGTCCGCGATCCTCGCGGTCGTCCTGCTCTACCGCGGCTGGCTCGTGCGGGCGGTGCGGCTGGCGGCGCGCCTCGTGCCGAGGTTCGGGCGGGATCTCGCCGTCCCCGCCCAGCCGGAGATCCTGCGGTCCTTCGCCTGGACGCTCACGGCGTTCGTGGGCTCGGGATTCGGGTTCGCGATGCTGCTCCACGGGCTGGATCCCACGTTCGGGCTCCTTCGCTCGGGGGCCGCGTTCTGCCTCGCCTGGGCGGTGGGCTACGCGGCGGTTCCGTTCCCGAGCGGCCTGGGCGTGCGCGAGGCGGCGCTCGCCTTCCTGCTGCCGGGCGCCACTGCCCAGGTGCTCGCGGCCTCGATCGCGCTCCGGCTGGTCCAGATCGTCTCCGAGCTCGCGTTCGGCGCGATCGCCTCCCGGCGGCTGGCCCGATGAGCGGCCGCCCGCGTGTCACGTTCGTCGGCCCGGTGCCGCCGCACTCGGGCGGCATCGCCCAGCACTCGGCCCGGCTGGTCGAGGCCCTGCGCGAGTGCGGTGCCGAGGTGACGGTCCTGTCGTGGGCCTCGCAGTACCCGCGCGCCCTCTACAAGGGCTCCGGCCGGGGGCTGGACGCGCCCGCCTTCCCGGGCGCCCGCTTCCTCCTGCGGTGGTGGGATCCCCTCTCGTGGGTCCGGGCGGGGCGGATCGCCGGACGCGGCGACCGGCTCGTGATGCCGTGGGTGACCCCCGTGCACGCGGTTCCGCAGCGCGTCGTCGCCGGCGTCGCCCGCGTCCCGGTATCGCTGCTGATCCACAACGTCCTGCCTCACGAGCGCATGCCGCTCGACGCGGTCCTCGTCCGCGACGCGATGACCCGCGCTGCCCGGGTCGTCGTGCATGCCACGACCGTTGCCGAGGCCGTCCGCCGGATCGCGCCGCGCGTCGCGGCGACCGTCGTGCCCTGCCCGCCGCTGCTCCCGATCGTGCCCGCGCCGCTGCCGCCGCGGCCGCCGCTGCGGCTCCTGTGCCTCGGGCTGGTGCGTCGCTACAAGGGCTTCGACCTCGCGGTCGAGGCGGTCCGGATCCTGCTCGCGCGGGGCGAGGACGTGCGCCTCACCATCGCGGGCGAGATGTGGGACGACGCGGAGGAATGGCGGCGGCTCGTCGGGTCCCCGGGGCTCGACGGACGGGTGACGCTGCTCGCGCGCTACCAGTCCGACGAGGAGATGGGGGCGCTGCTGGCGTCGCACCATGTCGTCCTCGCGCCGTACCGGAGCGCGTCGCAGTCGGCGGTCCTGCCGAACGCCTTCGCGGCGCACCGGCCGGTCGTTGCGACGGACGTCGGCGGCCTGCGCGAGGCGGTCGAGGACCGCGGCGGCGGCGTGGTCGTGCCGCCCGAGGACCCGGCGCGGCTCGCGGACGCGGTGCTCGAGCTCTCCCTCGACCTCGACGGGGCCTCCGCGCGCGCGGGCGAGACGCGATGGACATGGGAGGCCGTCGCGCGCGCGCTGCTCGGGTGAGCCCGCGCGGCCGCCGCCTCAGCCCTCCTCGCGCGCGGCCCCGGCGGGCCGCCGCCAGGTGGCCAGGTTCACGAGTGACATCGCCACGACGGTGCCGGTGAAGAGCTCGAACGGGATGCGGTAGCGCTCGCGGGCGTGCACGACGACGTGCAGGATCGTGTGAGCGACGAGCATCACGAGGATCGCCTGGAAGACCCGGTGTTCCATCCGGGTCGCGCCGCGCCACGCGAACGGCAGCAGGACGAAGAACGGCAGTAGGACGAGCGCGCTCGTGACGAGATGGCGTTTCGACCAGGGCCAGGCCACGCGGCCGTCGGGGTAGGGACGGTAGGCGATCGAGAAGCGGGCGAACCGCCAGAACTCGAGGAACTGGGACCAGTAGGTGGCCGCCCGCCCGATCTCGGGGCGACCGCCGGCGAGGAAGTAAGCGCGCTCCGCGGGCGCGAGCCCGGCCAGGTGCCGGCGCTTGTCCTCCTCCCACCGGTGGAGCCAGGCCTCGCGTCCCGGCTCGAGGCCCGTGCTGTCCTTCGACGTGCTCCAGCGAGCGTCGATGAGCGGCAGCCACTGGTCGAGCACGCGGTCGCTCACGATCACGGGCCTGCCGAACGCGATGGGCCCGCGCAGCTGGTAGGGGACCATGAGCACGACGAAGACGAGGGCGCTCCAGCCCCACGCACGAAGTGTCGGACGCCAGGCGTGGTTCACCGCGAAGAGCAGCACCGGCAGCACGAAGAGGTAGGGGAGGAAGCGCGTGTCGGTGTGGATGAGGAGCACGAGGCCGAGCGTGGCGAGGAAGAGCCGGGACCAGCGGAACTCGCGCGCCAGGTGGACCGAGGCCAGGAAGAACAGGGCCAGCAGCGGGATGACGAGGTTCTCCCGCAGCGGCAGCGAGGCCCAGGGAACGAAGTGAGGGCTGACCGCCACGAGCCCCGCGGCCAGCAGCGCGACCGGCTCGCGCACGAGCGGGCGCAGCCCGAGGTAGAAGAGCGGCACCGTGAGGGTGCCCAGCAGGACCTGCAAGGCCTTGAGCATTCCCAGGTCCGGCCCGGGCAGGGCGTAGGCGAACGCCATGAGGGCGGGGTAGAGGGGCTCGCGCGCGGCGATCGGCGTCGTGAACCAGTGCCAGCCCGAGAGCATGAGGCGCGCGAAGGCGTCGTACTCCACCGCGTCCATGCCGGGCTCGATGCCGGCGGAACGGCCGGGCCCGAGCGCGTACGCCGCCCGCAGTGCGAGCGCCAGGACCGCGAGGGCGAGCGCCCGCCGCCCCGGTGAAATCGCCCGCGACGCCGGGCCCGTCGGGATCGTCATTCGCGCCGCGCGTCCTCGTCCGAGGTCGCGACGCGCCCGTGACGGAGCAGCCGGAGGCTGGTGAGGACCTCGTCGAGCAGCTTGCGGTTCGTCGCGATCAGGTCCGAGAGCACGCCGAGGACCGCGAGGAGGAACCCGATTACCGCGAGCGCGCCGCCGATGACCACCGACTGCACGTGCCCGGTGGCGCCCTCGCGCGTGAAGAAGAACCAGAGGAAGCGGGCGATGAGCGCCACGCCGGGCACGAGGAAGACGACGCTCAGCCACGTGAAGACCTTCAGCGGCTGGTACATGACGTAGATGCGCGCCATGGTCGCGATGGACTGGCGGACGTAGTCCACCGTGCCGCGGAACAGGCGCGACTCGCGCGTCTTCGGATTCGTGCGGATCGAGACGTGGGTGACGGCCAGGTTCTTCTTCGTCGCCTGGATGATCGTCTCGAGCGTGTACGTGAAGTCCGAGACCACGGTGAGCCGCAGCGCGGCCTCGCGGCTGTAGGCGCGGAAGCCCGAGGTGGCGTCGGGCACCCGGGTCTGCGAGATGCGCCGGACGACCGAGCTGCCGAGTCGCTGCAGGCGCTTCTTGGCCGGCGAGAAGCTGTCGATGCCCTCGATGTCCCGGCAGCCGACCACCATGTCGGCGCGGCCCTCCACGACCGGCTGGACGAGTTTCTCGATGTCGGCGCCGTTGTACTGGTTGTCGGCGTCGGTGTTCACGATGACGTCCGCGCCCATCGCGAGCGACTCCTGGAGGCCCTGCGCGAACACCCGCGCGAGCCCGTGCCGCTGCGTGAAACGGAAGACGCGGGTGACCCCGTTCTCGCGCGCGACCTCCGACGTGCGGTCGGTGCTGCCGTCGTCGATGACCAGCACGGCGATCTCGTCGATCCCGGGGATGCTCTTCGGAAGATCGCGCAGGGTCTGCGGCAGCGCCTGCTCCTCGTTGAGGCACGGGATCTGGATGACCAGCTTCATCGCGAGACGGCTCCCGGGAACGCGCCGCCCGGCCCCGAGGCGGGCCGGGAACCGGGGCTCCCGGGCTCGGGTACGGAGGTGCGCAGCGTCCATCGCGGCCCGCGCCGGATGGAAAGAACGGCAGCGAGGATAGCATGGGTCCCACGGGGCGCGCGGAAGCGGGCACGGTCCACGGGCTCAGCCCCCCGTCCCGACGGGCGCGCCCAGCCAGCCCTCGCTCTCGAGGATCTCCCGCATCGGCGCCCATTCGTACCGTGCGAAGAGGTGCTCGAGCTTCTCGACGACCGTGTGCAGGTTCACGTAGGTGATGAAGCCGTTCACGGGGTCGAGCGGCATGCGGCTGGCCTCGGGCGTGACCTCCCGCGGGTGCAGGTAGAGCACGAACGGCCGCCGCCGGAGGATGTAGTCGAGGCCGGCGCGGAAGACCGGCAGCGGAAGGGCCCGCAGGTAGAAGCCGCCCCCGAGCGGGAACCGCAGGCGGAACGCCTGCGCGGTGGCCACCGGGAACTCGACGAGGTCGGCGTGGGGGTCGTGCCGGGTGAGGTCCACCGGCGACGGCCGGTAGATCCAGCACGGCGCACCGGGCGTCCCGTACATCTTCACCTTCATCGGGAAGATGCTGGAGTCGTACCGGTAGCCCTCGGCGCGCAGCACGTCGAGCGCCCACGGGTTCGACCGGTCGATGCTGAAGGTCGGGGCGCGGAACCCGATCACCGGGAAGGCGCCGAGCGCGCCGGTGACGATCCTGCGGAACTCGCGCAACTCCTCGCGGAAGCTCTCCGGCGTGGCCTTCCAGAGCGGCCGGTGGTCCATGCCGTGGCAGGCGAGCTCGTGCCCCTCGTCCACCATCCGGCGCACGAGGTCGGGATGCTCGCGCACCACCGTCCCGAGCACGAAGAACGTGCAGCGCAGCCGGTGGCGCTTCAGCAGGTCGAGGATCTCCTCCGTTCCGCGACGCACGATGCTCTCGCTCTCCCGGGCCCCGGGAGGAACGGGGTTCAGCTCGCTGTGGTGCCAGTCCTCGATGTCGAACGAGAACGCAGCGCGATGGGGGAAGCGCGACGGCGTCATGGTGACTCCGGCAGCACGAGCGCGTAGACCCGGAAGCCGTCGGCGTCGTAGCGCTTCACGGCGCGGCCGCCGGCCGCGGCCTCGAGCCTTCGCCAGGGCTCGTCGCCGGGCGTTTCGTCGGACTCGCGGTAGAGCAGGTAGACGGTTCCCACCGGGGTCGTCCGGCGCACGCGGGCGACGATTCCCGCGAGCGTGTCCGCGTCCGCGCCGAAGTGGGCGACGGGCCCGAAGAGGTCGGCGGAGACCGCGCGCCGCCGTTCGAGGCCGCTCTCCGGGAACGCCGCCTTCTCCGCGCCCGCGCGGGTCGCGACGAGCATGCGGCGCGGGCCCTGTACGGTCAGCAGGTCGCGGCCGTCGGCCTCGAGGAACACGTCGTCGGCCGACGTGCTGTCGCGCACCCACTCGAGCATCCGGGTCTCTCCCGGCCGGGGGGCGAGCGCGGGCGCCTGCGTGCGCATCGGGTCGCGCAGCGCCCCCTGGAGCAGCGCCACCGGGGGCACGAGGAAGACGAGCGCGAAGGCGAGCGAAACGCGCACCCGGCCCCAGCGCACCCGCCACCGCTCCAGCGTGGGCAGGAACGAGGCTCCGCCCAGGATCGCGAGGACCGCGAACGCGACCCAGACGTACTTGTGCTCGTTGCCCTCGGGCAGGTGGACGATGCACTGCATGAGCACCACCCCGAGCGCCCAGATCGAGAGCCAGGCGGGAAGCGGGCGGCGCTCGCGCCAGGCGGTCCGGATGCCGGGCCACGCGAACAGCATCGTGACGCCGCACGCGGTCGCCAGCGTCCACGGCATGCGCCAGCCCGGCTGGATCCAGTGGTGCACGACCCCGGTGCTCTGCTCCCTCCAGCCGCTCGCGATCGAGACGAGGTAGGGGAGCCCGGCCGCGAAGCCCGCGGTCGTGGCCGCCCAGAAGGGCAGCACCGCGCCGGGCCGGGGAAGCCAGGGATGGCGGCGGCGCAGCAGCAGGCCGAGCGCCACGGCGCCGGTCGTCACCGGGATCATGCCGATCCCGAGCACGCTGTGCGGCAGCACGCTGCCGAGCCCCGCCGCGAACGCGACCGCGAGCCACCGCCCGCCGCCGCCCCGCAGGAGCCGCCCGAGCGCCACGAAGTGCAGGAGCAGGAACAGGAACGCGTACCCGAGCGGGTTTCCGAGCGTGATCTTGTCCCAGAACTGCACCATCCAGGCGAACGGCGCCGCGAGCAGGTAGATCACGTCCCACGAGCCCGGGTGCATGAGCGCCAGCTGGCGGCGCACCTCGGCCATGCCCGTGACCTCGCCCGTGAACGCGTAGACGAACTGGAGCGGCAGCAGCAGCCACGCCCCCGCGTTCAGCCCGAAGGTGAACAGCGCCAGCGTCCCCCGTGCCGCGCGCTCCCCGCCCCAGACGTCCCAGGCGAGCTGCCAGACGAGCCAGAACATCACGCCCGCCGTCACGACGTTGAGCAGCGCCATGAACACGAACGGGTCCTGGCCGCGAATCGCCGTCAGCTGCGCGATGAAGAGCTGGAAGATCCAGACGTAGTTCAGGTGCAGGCCGAGGAAGCGCGGGTCGGTGGGCGGGACCCCGTGCAGCCGGATCTCGCCGATGATCGCGGCGTGGGTCCAGGCGTCGGAGCGCACGAGCGACCAGGGGTTGAGTCCCATGAGCACCGCGACGAAGGCCGCGGCGCCGAGGCTCCAGGCCCACGCGAAGCGCGTGACCGGGGCCGCGTGCGGATCGTCGGTTCCCGCGCCGATCGAACGCGCCTCGCCGCCCGCGAACAGCAGCCACCCGGCCACGCCCACGAGCTTCGCGCCCGTCGCGAGATCGAAGCCCGCGCGCAGGAGCGCCCAGCCGGCGACGGCGCTCACGATCGGGGAGAGGGCGAGGCCGAGCGTCCAGCGCGTGATCCCGGCGGCCCGGGGCAGCAGGAGCCGCCCGACGGCCATGCCGGGGAACACCCCGAGCCACACGTAGAGGCCCGCCCGGCCCGCGAGCCCGGGGGCCAGCAGGCCCGCGGCGGCGAGGACGGACAGCGCGAGCAGGACCCAGACGCGCGGGTCGAGCCTCAACGCGCGGCCTCCTTGATCACGCGCGCGGGCACGCCCCCGACGACCGTGGCGGGCGGCACGTCGCGGGTGACGACGGCGCCGGCCGCGACCACGGCGTCCTCGCCGACCGTGACCCCGGGCAGCAGCAGGCAGCCCGCGCCGAGGTAGCAGCCCCGCTTCAGGATCACGGGCGCCACGGTGCCGTCGCCGGCGCCGGCCTGGGTCCGGTCGAGACGCTTCGCGTCGTCGTGCACGACCACCGTGACCCGGAACGAGATCGTGACGTCGTCCTCGATCACGATCAGCTCGGGGAACTGGTCGTCGAGCCAGGTGTCGAGCCCGATGAACACGTGCCGCCCGACGCTCACGCCGATCCAGCGGTAGAGCTGGTTGCGCAGCCCCGGGTGGATCGTCGCGCGGGCGATCATGTGCAGCTGTTTCTGCCAGAACGTCCGCAGCAGGCTGCGCGGCGCGATGCGCGTCTGGTACTCCCGCCGCGCGACGCGGTCGGTGATCCTCGGGCCGGCCATGGTCACATCACCTCCGGGAAGAGCCGCTTCGCGGGCTCGCCGAGCGCCGCCGCGACGGGCAGGGGCAGCCGCCGCCAGATCCGCACCGCGAGATCGAGCGAGCCCTTCTGCTCCTCGAGCGTGGGCACGCGCTCCGCGGTGCCGAGCACGTACTGGTACCGCAGGGCCACCGGCTTCGCCCCCCATTGCTGCTTGAACCGGAACGTCGGCGATCCCCACTGGCTCCGGCCGAAGTCGAACCGCTTCAGCCCCGAAGCGATCGCGCGCCGGAGCGCCTCCCAGTACAGCACCTGGTTGGGGCAGAGCGCGAAATGGCGCCGCAGCGACGAGGCCCAGGGGTCCATCAGCGTGTCGCGGTGCGCGACGGTGAACATCGCCCCCGCCGGCGCGCCGCCGAGGTAGAGCACGAGCAGGTCGGCCGCCGCGCCCAGCAGCTCGAGCGCCCGCCGGTAGTAGGCGGCGCCGCGGATCGGGGTGCCGAGGTCACGCATGTTCTCGAGCAGCACGCGGTGGAACGCCCGCGCCTGCCCGCGCCCCCAGCGCCGCTCGAAGCCGGCCTTCTCGCCCTTGCGCACCTGGTTGCGCAGCTTGGCGCCGAACGCCTTCCACTGCGCGTCGGCGTCCGGCGCGAGCTCGAGAACCATTGTCAGGTGCTCGTCGTTCGTCTCGAGCCCCGGCCACGCCTCGCGCTGGTCGCGCAGCTCGAGCCACGCCAGCTTCCGGCGCTCGACCTCCTCGCGCGCGGGCGCGAGCAGCGCCCGGGCCACGTCGGCATCGTCGGCGAGCAGGCCGCCGGGTGCCGAGAAGAGCCGCGGGCGGCGCCCGCCGGCGAGGAAGAGGGGCAGGACGCCCCGCACGCGGCCGCCCTCCTCGGCGAGCGCGTACCGGGGGGTCACCCCGTACGCCTGCGCCGTGAGCGCCCGCCAGGCGGCGAGCTGGCCGAAGTGCGAGCCCTCGTGCGAGCGCACGTACGTGTCCCACGCCTCGCGATCGCAGGAGGCGTAGGGCCGGACCTCCAGCGCCGCGCTCACGCGGGCGCCCCCGCGGCGACGCGGGCCGGCGGCGTCCACGGCACGGCGCGCTCCGGCGCGCGGTCGATCCACTGGCGGTGCCACAGCTCGAGCGTGAGCAACGTCCAGAGCTCGCGGCCGCGGTCGCGGCGCCCGGCGAGATGGTCCTCGACGTAGCCGCGCAGGACGGCCGGCTCGTAGTAGCCGCGGCCCAGGCACGCGGGCGCGAGCAGCGTGTCGGCGAGCAGCTCGCGCAGCGGCCCGCGGAACCACGGCGAGAGCGGCACCGTGAAGCCCACCTTGGGCCGGTCCACGACCTCGGGAGGCAGGAGCTTCCGCGCGAGGCGCTTCAGGAGCACCTTGCCCTCGAGCCCGCGCACCTTGTGACGCGGTGCGAGGCGCAGCGCCCAGTCGATGAGCGGGTTGTCCAGCAGCGGCACGCGGGCCTCGACCGAGGCCGCCATGCTCATCTTGTCCATCTTCATGAGCAGGTCGTCCGCGAGCCAGAGCGTGAGGTCCGCGTCCAGCATCCGGTCGAGCGGGTCGCGCGCCGCGCTCGCCGCGAGCGTCCGCCGGAACGCCCCGGCCCCGGCGCCGGTGTGCGGCCGCAGCGCGGGGCCGAGCAGCCGCTCGCGCTCGCGGCCCGCGAACCCGGCGAACCAGGCGGCGAGCCGCTCGGCCTCGTCGCGGAACCGCGCGCTGCGCCCGACGACCTGCAGCTTGCGAAACCCGAAGGGCAGGCGGTCCACGACGTGATCGAGGAACGGGTCGCGCAGCGGCGCGGGCGCGCCGGCGAGCGCGCGGGCGAAGGGCTCGACGGCATACTTGGGGTATCCGGCGAACAGCTCGTCGCCGCCCTCGCCCGTGAGCACCACGGTCACCGTCTCGCGCGCGAGCTGCGTCACGAGGAACGTCGGGATCGCCGCGGGCTCCGAGACGGGCTCGTCCTGGTGCCAGACGAGCTGCGGCAGCTCGCGCAGCAGGTCGGCCGCGCCGACGACGATCTCGCGATGATCCGTGCGGCAGTGCTCCGCGACGCGGCGCGCGAACGGCAGCTCGCTGTAGGGTCCGGGCGCGTCGAAGCCCACCGAGAAGGTCTGCACCGGGCGGTCGAGCAGGCGCGCCATGAGCGCGACGACGAGGCCCGAGTCCACGCCCCCCGAGAGGAGGGCGCCGAGCGGGACCTCGGACATCAGGTGCGAGCGCACCGAGGCCTCGAGCCGGGATTCGACCTCGGCGAGCGCGTCGTCCTCGCCGGGGTCGTGGCGCGGTTCGAAGGCGGGTCTCCACCAGCGGACGATCGTCTCGCGGCCGTCCTCGAGGAGGATCGAGTGGCCGGGCGGCAGCTTGTGGATGCCCTCGAACAGCGTATCCGGTGAGGCGCAGTAGCGCAGCGTCAGGTGCTCGACGACGCCCTGCGGCCGCGCCCGGCGCTCGACGCCCGGAAACGCGAGCAGCGCCTTGACCTCGGACGCGAACGCCCAGGCGTTCCCCGAACGCGTCCAGTAGAGGGGCTTGATCCCGACCCGGTCGCGGGCCGCGAACATGCGGCGGCGGGGCCGGTCCCAGATCGCGAACGCGAACATGCCGTCGAGGCGCCGGACGCAGTCGGGGCCCCACTGCTCGAAGGCGTGGACGATCGTCTCGGTGTCCGAGCGCGTCCGGTAGCGGTGCCCGAGCGCCTCGAGCTCCCGGCGGATCGCCGCGTGGTTGTAGATCTCACCGTTGAAGGCGATCCAGACCGTGCCGTCCTCGTTCGGGAGCGGCTGGTGCCCCGCGGCCACGTCCACGATCGAGAGCCGGCGGAACGCGAGCCCCGCGCCCGGCTCGGCGAGCAGTCCCTCGTCGTCGGGGCCGCGGTGGCGCAGGGCCGCCGCGGCCGCGGCCAGCCAGGCGCGGTCCGGGGGCCGGCCGTCGGGGTCGCAGTAGGCCGCGAAGCCGCACATCAGCGGGTCACGACCAGCGGGGACGCGAAGGACATGCGGGGAATCACCGGGGGTGGCGGGGGAAGGCGCGTCGGGGTGCGGGGCGGGAGTCGAGAAAGCGTAGCGCAGCGTCCCGAATCCGGGCAAAGCCGGCCGCGGGCGTCATCCCGCCGGCAGGGAGGGTTGCGACCGCGCGCGGCGGGTCACGCTGTAGGCCGCCGTCCAGACGGAGAACATCACCCAGACGACCATCTGGTAGATCGGGTTGCGGAGGTAGTCGATCTTCGCCTCGTTGATGACGAACAGCCAGAACTGCGTGTGGGCGATGATGAGGTAGGCCTCGGCGTAGGACCCGTGCACGATGTCGTCGGTCCGCGGACGGGTCATGCGGAAGAACAGGAACAGCATGACGAGGAAGAAGGCGAGTCCGACGAAGCCGACGATGTTCGCGTAGTAGAGGTAGATGTCGTGGGGCCACATCCGGTTGTAGCCCGGCAGGTCGGTGTAGAACGGCCCCTGGCCGACGAACGGATGGACCAGCGCCCGCTCCCAGGCGTTGGTCCACGCGAAGACCCGCGAGTCGGGAATCCAGCCTTCCACGAGCTTCGTCCCTTCGAGCCGCTCGAACAGGTTGCCGGAGCGCGTGAACGACGAGACGAACACGTTCATGCCGACGAACAGGGCGATCGCGGCCGTCGCGGCCACCGTGAAGGGCACGACGCGGAGGCGCCGTCGCACGAGCCAGAGCAGGACGGGAAGCGCCAGCGCCAGGGAGATGATCGCGCCCCGGGTGACCGTCGCGAACAGGATGAAGACGTTCAGGACCACGAAGCCCGTATAGACCGCGCGCTCGTTGTTCGACCTGGCCCGGAACCATCGGAAGCCCGCGAGCAGCAGCGTGAGCGCCGCGTACTCGGAGAGCAGCTCGTAGTCGAAGAACGCCGACCCGATGCGGACGTTGTGCGTATTGAACTCGGTGCCCGTCGTGTGCTGGAAGCCGATCCAGCCCCGGATGAACGACTGGCCGGGGTGGTTGAGCTCGTAGAGCCCGAGCAGGAACACGAGCAGGGCCGACAGCAGCTGGGCGTCGTGGACGCGGCGCAGGTCACGTTCCGTGTGCACGTTGTTCGTGATGAGGAAGTACATCACGATCGAGCCCAGGAAGAGCCAGAGGTTGCGCAGCGCGTAGTCGAGGTGCACGGCGTCGTGCACGTTCTTGAACGACAGGATGTAGACGATCACGAGTGCCGCGAGCGGCAGGTCGATGGGCGACGAGCGCGGCGGCGCGAGCTGGCGGATGCTGACGCGCACCAGCCAGAAGATGGCGAGCATCAGCACGAGCGCGATGTTCGTCGAGCCGAACACCGTCCAGCGCGGGTAGGGGATCGCCAGGATCAGCAGCCCGATCCCGCTGATCATGTCGATCCGCCACGTGACCCCGACCGCGATGGCGCTCAGCATGACGGGGATGACGCGCTTGTCGGGGTGGACGTACTGCTGGCCCAGGAGCACCCCGGCCGCCAGGATCAGGAGCCACTGGAACCAGCGGTTGACGCGCGCCGCGAGCGGGGACGGGACGTCACGGGGCCGGTGCGGCGGGGCGCCCGGCGCGGAGGTCGTTCGTGCGGGGGTGTGCATCAGCCCCCCGAGTCTATCAACCGCCTCCGGGGGCCGACACAGGGAAATCCCCCTGTCGGCCGGCACGGCCCCCGGGGGGCCGGTCCCGGCCCCGCCGATCGTGCAGGATGCAACGCCGCAGCGCCCCGGCGGGCCTTCCGGAGCCCTGTGCTAACCTGCGGCGCCCATGACACCCGATCCCCGGCCGGCCGTCGATCCCCCCGCGGAACGACTGGCGCTCATCGAGCCCGCCCGCGTCGCCGTGGTGGTTCCCGCCTGGAACGAGACGGGCAAGATCGGCGAGGTCGTGCGCAAGGTGCCGAGACGCTGGGCCGCCTGCGTGATCGTCGTGGACGACTGCTCGGGCGACCGGACGGCCGACGAGGCCCGCGAGGCGGGCGCGGACGTGGTGATCCGGCACGAGCGCAACCTCGGCGTCGGCGCGGGAATCCGCACCGGCCTCTTCGAGGCGAAACGGCTCGGTTACGAAATCGGCGCGATCCTCTCGGGTGACGACCAGCACGTCCCGGAGGAGCTGCCGCGCCTGCTCGCGCCGCTGTTCGCGGGGGAGGCCGACCTGGTCCAGGGATCCCGCTGGCTGCCGGGCGGCGCCACGCCGGGCATCCCCCCGGAGCGCCGCTGGCTGACGCGCCTCTACCCGCTGCTCTTCCGGGCGGCGAGCGGCTTTCCCGTGACCGACGGCACGAACGGCATGCGGGCGTTCCGGCTCTCGCTGCTCGACGACTCCCGGATCCGGCTGCGACAGGACTGGCTCGACCGCTATGAGCTGGAACCCTACCTGCTCTTCCAGGCCGTGCGCTCCGGCTACCGCGTCCGTGAAGCGCCGGTCACCGTCTGCTACCATTCGCGAGGCACGACCAAGATGAAGCTCCTGAGCGACGGCTGGCGGATCCTTCGACCGCTTCTCTTCCTGCGCCTCGGCTGGCGGGCCTGATTCCCCGGAGAAACGCTTGATCCCACTCGAGAAGACGCGCGTCCTGGTCACGGGCGGCGCGGGATTCGTGGGCAGCAACCTCGTCCGGCGGCTCCTTCGTGCGGGAGCCCGCGTCACGGTGCTGGACGACCTGTTCACGGGCCGCCTCGACAACCTCCCCGCGTCCGGATTCGATTTCGTCGAAGGCTCGGTCTGCGACCCGGAGATGGTCGTCCGGCTGGTCCGCGAGGCCGAAGTCGTGTTCCACGCGGCCGCCCGCAACATCGTGGTCTCGACCCGCAACCCCCGCGAGGACTTCGAGACGAACATCGGCGGGACGCTCAACGTGCTGCTCGCCGCGCGCGAGAATGCCGAGCGTGTCCGGCGGGTCGTCTACACGTCGAGCACCTCGATCTACGGCAACCCGCGGCACCTGCCGATCGGCGAGGACGACCCGCCGTCGCTGCTCACGCCGTACGCGGTCTCGAAGCTCGGCGGCGAGAACTACTGCATGGCGTTCTACGAGTCCTACGGCGTGCCCGCGACGGCGGTGCGGTACTCGAACATCTACGGTCCCGGCCAGGACCCGGCGAACCCGTACTGCGGCGTCGTGGCCAAGTTCACCGAGTCGCTGTTCGCGGGCGAGGCGCCCCTCATCCACGGCGACGGCAACCAGACCCGGGACTTCACGTTCGTGGACGACGCCGTCGAGGCCACCGTGCTCGCGGGCACGAGCGACCGCGCCCTGGGCGAGACCTTCAACGTCGGCACGGGCACCGAGACGCGCATCAACGACCTCGCCGCGATCCTCGGGCGCATCGTGGGCTTCGAGGGCGCGCCCCGCCACGCCGACCGTCGCGACGTGGACAACATCCGGCGACGCGTCGTGAACATCGAGAAGGCGCGGCGGGCCCTGCGCTGGCTGCCCGAGACCACGCTCGAGCAGGGCCTGCAGCTCACCGTCGCCTGGCAGCGTGCCCGGAGCCACGCCGACGCCTCCTGACCCCCATGACCCCGACCGTTCCCCCCCGAGACGGCAGGGACGCCGGTGCCGGTCCCGCCGAGGTCCTCAGCCGCTCGGAGTACCACCGGCAATTCGTCGAGCACACGCTCCGCGAGCGTCCCGACGACCTCGGCCGGGACATGCTGCGGCGGGAGTGGCACTACTACTCGAGCCTCCTCCGCGTGCCGGTCGAGGGGGCGCGCGTGCTCGATCTCGCCTGCGGCAGCGGGCTCTATTCCCTCGCCTGGGCCGAGCGCGGCGCGAAGGTCACCGGGATCGACTTCGACCGGACGCTGCTCGAGGCGAGCCGCGGGCGCGTGGCGCACTCGGCGCCGGCGGCCCCGCGGCCGGACTGGACGAGCGGAGACGCGACGCAGCTGCCCTTCCGCCCGGGGCAGTTCGACCTCGTCTTCTGCAACTCCCTGCTCGAGCACGTGCCGGCCTGGGAGAAGGTGGTCGCGGAGTCGGCGCGCGTGCTCAGGCCGGGGGGCCTGTTCGTCGTCTACACGACGAACCGCGCGTGCCCGCTGCAGGCCGAGGTGAACCACTTCCCGTTCTACTCCTGGCTCCCGGATCCCGTGCAGCGGCGCGTGCTCGCATGGATCATGGAGCACCGCCGCGACCTCGTGAACTGGACGGACTTCCCGGCCGTGAACTGGTTCACCTTCCCGCGCATGCGGCGGGCGTTCGAAGCCGCCGGCATCCGGCCGCACGACCGTCTCGACCTCCTCGCGCGCGGCGGCCGGGGAGTGCGCACCGCGCTCGCGCGGGCTTCGGTCCGGCTGCCGGTGCTCAAGTGGGCCTACTACCCCTACGCGATCTCGATGGCGCTGTACGGCGTGAAGCGCTGAGGCAGGGCCGATGACCTTCGTCAGCCTCGCGTTCCTCGTCTTCATGCTCGTGCTGTTCCCGCTCTACCTGTTGCTGCCGCACCGGGGGCAGAACCGGCTGCTGCTCGTCGGCAGCCTCGTCTTCTACGGCTGGTGGGACTGGCGCTTCCTCGGACTCATCGGCTTCACGACGACGCTCGACTGGTGGGTGGGGCTCCGGCTCGAGCGGACCGACGACCCCGCGAAGCGGCGGGCGCTCCTGCTCACGTCGATGGTCGCGAACCTCGGGGTCCTCGGGTTCTTCAAGTACTTCAACTTCTTCGCGTCCTCGCTCCAGGCCGCGCTCGGGGCGTTCGGCCTGCACGCCGGGTGGACGACGCTCCACATCATCCTGCCGGTCGGCATCTCGTTCTACACGTTCCAGTCGATGAGCTACTCCATCGACGTCTACCGGCGGCACATGTCCACCTGCCACAGCTGGCCCGACTACGTCACCTTCGTGGCGTTCTTCCCGCAGCTCGTCGCCGGCCCGATCGAGCGGGCCGTGGACCTGCTGCCCCGGGTCCAGGCCCCGCGCCGCATCACGCGCGACGCGTTCACCCGCGGCCTGTTCCTGGTGCTGCTCGGGCTCTTCAAGAAGATCGCCGTCTCCGACGGGCTCGCCGGCCCCGTGGACGCGATCTACAACGCCACCCACGCCGTCTCGGGCGCCGACGTCCGGCTCGCGACCTGGCTCTTCGCCGCGCAGATCTACTGCGACTTCTCGGGCTACTCCGACATCGCGCGCGGCGTCGCCAAGATGCTCGGTTTCGACCTGATGACGAACTTCGACCAGCCCTACGTGGCGGTGAACCCGAGCGAGTTCTGGCGGCGCTGGCACATCAGCCTGAGCAGCTGGCTGCGCGACTACCTCTACATCCCGCTCGGCGGCAACCGCGGCGGGGAACGGAAGACCTACCGCAACCTCATGACGACGATGGTGCTCGGCGGCCTGTGGCACGGCGCCGCCTGGAACTTCGTCCTCTGGGGCACCTACCAGGGCGCCATCCTGTGCGTGCACCGGCTGTGGGCGGGTGCCCGGCGGAAGGCGGGCGGCGCGGTGGCGACCGGCTTCGTGCGCCTGCTCAAGATCGCCTTCTTCTTCCAGGTCGTCTGCTACGGCTGGCTGCTCTTCCGCGCGCGCTCGTGGCCGCAGATCGTCTCGTTCACGCGCCAGGCGTTCCTCGAGTGGCGCCTGCCGTCGCACGTCCCCACGCCCTCGGTCCCGGCGCTCGCGGGTCTCGCGCTCGTCGTGGCGCTCGAGATCTGGCAGGCCGGCCCGGCGGGGGGGCGCGCGCGCTTTTACCGCGCCTGGCCCGCCCCGGTCCGCGGGTTCGTGTACGCCGCGCTCGCGGTCATCCTGTTCATGGGGCTCTCGAACGCCCCGTCGCAGTTCATCTACTTCCAGTTCTGACGATGGAACCCGGACGCAGGGACCTCTGGCGCACGGCGATCTGGACGGCGGTCGCCCTCGTCGCCGCCGACGTCGCGCTCGGGCTGGCGTTCCGCCCGCCGGCCGACCCGCGCGTCCGCCCGTCGCCGATGGCCCAGTACCTCCAGTTCGGCGCCTCGATCGAGTCGAAGTTCCACCGCGCCGTTCCCCCGGGCGATTCGATCGCGTCGCCGGTCGCCCGCGCGGGCTGGCTGCGGCCCTTCAACGACGGCGCCGCGCCGCTCGAGGCCGCACCCGGCCGGAGGCTCGTGGCCGTCTACGGCCAGTCGTTCACGTTCCAGATCGCGGAACGCCTGCCGAAGCTCGACTCGGCGATCGTGCTGCGAACGCGCGGCGGCCCGGCGTCGCCGGCGTCGCACGGCTACGCGCTGTGGCAGGAGGACCGCGGCCGCGCGCGCTCGGACGTGGCGGTGCTCGGCGTGCTGGCCTCGAGCGTTCGCGGGCTCGACGCCGCCTCCGCCGCGACCTGGGAGTTCGAGTCGCCGCCTCCCTACACCTACCCGCGCTACCGCGTGGACGCGGCGGGCCGGCCGGTGGCCTCGGAGCTTCCCGTGCGCTCGCTCGCGGACCTGCGCGCGGCGCTCGCCGACCCGGCACGGATGCGCGCCTGGGAGCGGGAGCTCGCCCGGGACGACGACTGGTACGACCCGTTCCTCTGGAAGGCGTCCTGGCTCGACCATTCCACGATCGCCCGGCTGCTGCGCCGCGCGTGGGCCCAGCGCGAGCAGCGCCGGCACCTCGCGCGCCTCCACGATCGACACGGCTTCCGCGAGGACTCGCCGAACGCCCGGGAGCTGCGCGCGCTCGTGGCCTCGTTCGTCGCGGGATGCCGCGCGGACGGCACCGCCCCGGTGGTGCTGCTCGTCGAGGACGCCGGGTACTCGGATGACCTCGCGCGCCTGCTCGGCCCGGAGCTGGACGGGCTCGGCGCCACCTGGCTGGCAACGCACGGGATCGTGGACGCGAGCCGCCCGGAGAACCTGCGGCCCGGGGGCCACTTCGTCCCGGAAATGAACGAGCGCCTCGCGGCCGCGCTCCTCGCCCGCATCCAGGCCGCGCTCGCGGCGCGCGGGGAGACCGCCGCAACTGCGCTTCCCGGCAGGCGAAGCGGCGGGCCGCCGGGTGGGGCCACGGGTGCAAAATGAGCCCCTCCGGGCAAAAGGCCATTGATTGTGCTGTCAGGGCCTTGCTAATCTCACCTCTCGTCAGGGCAACGAGATGGCCCTGTTCCAACCTTGTGGAGGACGCGAGATCGGTCCCTTGCTAACTGGGTTTGTATCGCAGGACGAGCAGGTCAACGGGCGCTGAGACGCCCGGGTCCCCGGAAGCCTCCGGGAACCGTACCTCTAGGAAGTGACACCTTGGTTATCCCCCAGTCGCTCGTGCTCGATCGGTCCAGGGCGGTACGTGGACGCGTGATTCGAGTTTCTTGAGAGCCGAGGGGCGAACTGTGCCTCCCGGCTTTTGTCGCAGGGCGACGACAACTGAGAGTCGCATCGATGGTGCCCGAAACTCTCTCGTCCGCAGGCGAAGCCGCGACCGGTAGACCGGACCGGTCCGCTTCGAGGGAACACCCGGCCAGGGAAACGGATCTCGTGGACACGACATCGGAGACCGGCACGCCCCGGGCGGCCCATGTGCCGCTCGCCGCGACGCCCGCACCCTCGCGCCCCCGTCCGCTGAACGGTGGCCCTCACCCGGCCGCGAACGGCCACGGCCACGCGCGGCCGCGCTCGGGCGCGCACGGGGTCTGGAACGCGGTGCACACGCCCGCCCCGGGGACGCCCACGCAGGTGCTCGCGTTCGAGGCGCCGCGCCAGGAGGGACTGTACCTGCGGTTCGGCAAGCGCCTCCTCGACATCGTCGGCTCGGCGGTGGCGCTCGTCGTCTCGGCGCCGGTGATGGCCGTGCTCGCGGTGCTGATCAAGCTCGAGTCGCACGGCCCGGTCTTCTACCGCTCGGTGCGCATCGGCCGCGGCGGCCGGCCGTTCGTCTTCTACAAGCTGCGCTCGATGGTGAAGGATGCCGATCGCGACCGGCACCACCTCGCGCACATGAACGAGGCCGACGGTCCGGTGTTCAAGATCGCGCGCGACCCGCGGGTGACACGCATCGGTCGCCTGCTGCGCTCGACGAGCCTCGACGAGCTGCCCCAGTTCTACAACGTCCTCGCCGGCGACATGAGCCTGGTCGGCCCGCGCCCGCCGATCCCGGAGGAAGTCGCCCAGTACGAGCCGTGGCAGCTGCGCCGGCTCGACGTGCGCCCGGGCATCACCTGCCTGTGGCAGATCAGCGGCCGGAGCCGGATCGGCTTCCAGGAGTGGATGCGGCTCGACCTCGAGTACATCCGTCACCAGTCGCTGTCGCTCGACCTGAGGATCCTCGCGCGCACGCTGCCCGCCGTGCTGTCCCGGGAGGGGGCCTACTGACGGGAGTGCACCCCAGCGAGCACGCGCCCCTGCGGCCGGCCGCAGACCCCGACCCCGCTCCGCCCGACTCGGCCCCGATCCGCACCGTCGCCGCCGCGACCCTCGTGGCGGCGGTCCTGCGCTTCCTCCTCCTCGGCCATCCCAGCCTGTGGATCGACGAGATCTTCACGTGGATGGCCGCGGGCGGTGGCGGCTGGGGCTTCTCGCTGCGCGACCTGCTCGGCGACGTGCACGGCCCGCTCTACACGCTCGCGGTGCACGGGGCGATGCGCGCGTTCGGCGAGACGGAGTGGGCGATGCGCGCGCCGGGCGCGCTCGCCGGCGTGCTCACGGTGCCGGTCGCGGCGTGGCTCGCCGCGCGCTGGCTCGGGCGCCGGGCGGCCGGGCCGGCGGCCTGGCTCACGGCCGGGTCGCCCTTCCTCGTCCGCTACGCGCAGGAGGCGCGCGGCTACGCCTTCGTGATGCTCGCGACGTGCCTGACCCTGGTGCTCGCGCTCGAGCTGCGCCGGCGCTGGGACGCGCGCACGGCCGGTGCGTGCTTCGCCGCGACGGTGGCGGGCCTGCTGTCGAACCCCTCGTTCGTGCTGGTCGCGCCGGTCGCGGCGCGGTTCTGGCTCGGCGGCCCCCCGGCCGGCCGCCGCGTGCGGGTCGTGACGCTCGCGGGCGCCCTGCTCGTGCTGGCGGTGCTCGCGGCGCCGTTCGTGCCCTCGGTCGCGAGCACGTGGGACTGGCGCCGCCTCGCGCCCGGCCGCGGGCCGGCTCCGGGCGAGGTGCCGCTTCGCGGCGAGACCACGCTTCACCCGGGGGCGATCCCCTTCGCCCTGCACGCGTTCGCCGTCGGGTTCACGCTCGGCCCCTCGCTTCGCGAGCTGCGCGCCGATCCGGGCACGGCGCCGTTGCGACGCCACCTGCCCGAGCTGGTCCTCGTCACGCTGGTCTTCGGCGCGGCCGGAGTGCTCGGGCTGCGCGCGCTCGCGCGCCGCCGGCTCCTGCTCGACGCCACGCTGTGGCTCGTCGCGCCCGCGCTCGTCGTGGTTTACTTTGCCGGACACAACTTCAAGGTCTTCAACCCCCGTTACCTGGCGGTGTCCGCGCCGGGCTTTCTGCTGGTCGTCGCGGCCGCCTTCGCGGACCGCGGCCGGACCGGGCGGATCCTGCTCGGCGGCGCCATCGCCGCGCTCTGGGCCGTGTCGCTGTACCAGAACGCGTTCGATCCGCACTACGCGCGCGACGACTACCGCGACGCGCTGGCGGCCGTCCGCGCGCGGATCGCGCCGGGCGAGCAGGTGCTGGCGGTGGGGGCCATGGAACCGGTGGACTACTACGGCCGGGGACTCCCGGTGCGTCACCTGTGGCTCGGCTTCGCAGCCGATTCCACGCGGTTGGAACGAAATCTCGAAGAGGCGCTGTCGGGCGCGTCGGGCACCTGGGTGGTCCTCAGCCGGAGCGAGGACCTGGACCCCCGGGGCCGGTTCGCACGGCGGATGGATCGCACGGCCCCGGAAACCCGGGAGGAGTTCCCGGGGGTCCGGATCTGGCACCTGACGCCGGCGGCGGACCGGGACGGACCGGCGCCGACGGCTCGCTGAGGACGGCAATCGAACCGCGGCCCCCGCGCGGGCCGCAGGGGACTGGATATGCAGGTCGTCGTGGTCGGACTGGGTTACGTGGGTTCGGTGTGCTCGGCCTGCCTCGCGAGCCGCGGGCACACCGTCGTCGGCGTGGACACGAACCGATTCAAGGTGGACTGCCTGGCGCGTGGCGAGAGCCCGATCGTGGAGAAGGACCTCGGCGCGCTGATCGCCGAGGCGCGCGCCGCGGGTCGCCTGCGCGCGACGACCGACATCCGCGAGGCCATGCCCGGCGCGGACGTCGTGCTCGTCTGCGTCGGCACGCCGTCCGCCGAGGACGGCTCGCTGAACCTCGAGCACGTGCGCCGCTCCTGCGCCGAGGTGGGCTCGGCGCTCTCGACCACGGGCCGGTTCACCACCGTGGTCATGCGCAGCACGATGCTGCCCGGCTCCGTCCTGGGCCAGCTCGCGCCCGTGCTGGAGAAGGCCTCGGGGGGCCGCGCGGGCACCGACTTCGGCGTGGCGTACAACCCCGAGTTCCTGCGCGAGGGCACGGCCGTGGCCGACTTCTTCGGGGCGGAGTACACGGTCATCGGCGCCGGCTGCGAGCGCGCGGGCGAGTCGCTCACCCGGCTCTACGAGGGCATCGGTGGAGAGATCGTGGTGACCTCGATCCCGGTGGCCGAGATGCTCAAGTACGTCAACAACTCGTTCCACGCGCTCAAGGTCGCGTTCGCGAACGAGATCGGGCGGATCTGCAAGCGCGAGGGCATCGACAGCCACGAAGTCATGAGGATCATGGTGAAGGACACGAAGCTCAACCTCTCGCCCTACTACCTGAGGCCCGGCTTCGCGTTCGGCGGGTCCTGCCTGCCCAAGGACCTGCGCGCGATCGGCGCGCGCTCGCGCGAGCACGGGCTGGAGCTGCCCGTGCTGCAGAACATCGCGCGCTCGAACGACGTGCACGTCGAGGAGGCGATCCACCTCATCGAGCGCCTGCGCCAGCGCCGGCTGGGCTTCCTCGGCCTGTCGTTCAAGGCGGGCACCGACGACCTGCGCGAGAGCCCGATCCTGCGCGTCATCGGCACGCTCGTGGGCAAGGGCTACGGCGTGCTCCTGCACGACCCGAACATCGACATGGATCGCGTGCTCGGCGCGAACCGGCGCTTCGTCGAGGACGAGGTGCCGTACCTGCCCGAGCGGCTGCGGGCGAGCCTGGACGAGGTGCTCGAGGGGAGCGAGGTGATCGTCGTCGGCAACCGCTCGCCCGAGTACCGCGCCATCGGCGCCCGGCTCCGGCCCGGGCAGGCGCTCGTGGACCTCGTGGCGGCGGTGGACCGGGGGACGGTCGCCGCCGGGGAGTACCATGGCCTCGCCTGGTAGGGTCCTTCACCTTTCCGAGAACCTCACGCTGCCGTTCGACCGCCGCGTGTGGCTGGAGCTCGGGGCGCTGCGCGCCGCCGGCTGGGAGGTCTCCGCGATCTGCCCGATGGGCGACGGCGGCACCGCGTCGTACGAGGAGATCGACGGCATCCGGATCTGGCGCTACCCGGCGCCGCCCGCGACGAGCGGCTTCGCCAGCTACGCCTGGGAGTTCCTCTACTGCTGGCTCCAGACGCTGCGGCTCACGCTGCTCGTCTCGGCGCGCCGCGGGTTCGACGTCCTCCACACGGCCAACCCGCCGGACACGTTCTGGGCGATCGCCCTGCCGTTCAAGGCGGCGGGGGTGAAGTTCGTCTTCGACCACCACGACCTTTGCCCCGAGCTCTACCTGTCCCGGTTCGGCGAGCGGCGCGCGGGCTCCCTGCCGCACCGGCTGCTCGGCTGGCTCGAGCGCATGCAGTTCCGCATGGCCGACCTCGTCCTCTCGACGAACGAGTCCTACCGGCAGGTCGCGATCTCGCGGGGCGGCAAACGCGAGGAGGCCGTGCGCGTCGTACGCAGCGGGCCCAGCCGGAAGCGCTTCGGCACGATCCGCGACCCCGACCCGGCGCTCAAGCGCGGACGCCCGTTCCTCGTCGCGTACCTGGGCGTCATGGCGCCCCAGGACGGCGTGGACCACCTCGTGCGCGCGGCGAAGGTGCTCGTGAAGGACCGCGGCCGGCACGACGTCTCGTTCACGTTCATCGGCTCCGGCGACTCGTTCGCGGAACTGAAGGCCCTCGTGCGGGGGCTCGGGCTCGAGGAGGAGTGCCTCTTCACCGGTCGCGTCCCGGATGCCGAGGTCGAGCGCGTCCTCGCGACGGCGGACGTCTGCGTGAGTCCCGACCCGAAGAACCCGCTCAACGACGTCAGTACGATGAACAAGGTGCTCGAGTACATGGCGTGCGCGAAGCCGGTCGTCTGCTACGACCTGCGCGAGCACCGGTTCTCGGCGGGCGAGGGGGCGCTGTACGCGAAGGCCGACGACGTGGACGACCTCGCGACGAAGATCGAGGAGCTGCTGGCCGATCCCGCGCTGCGCGCGAGGATGGGCGCCTACAACCGCGACCGGTTCCTGACGCAGATGGCGTGGGAGCACAACGCGGGGGAACTGCTGAAGGCCTACGAATGGCTCACCGCGAGCGGGAAGCGAAACGGGTGAACGTGCTGCTCGCCGAGAGCGGGCGCAGCGTGGGCGGAACCGAGCGGGTCGTGTGGGAGCTGGCGACCCGCCTGCCGGCCCACCGCTTCGCCGTGCGCGTGTGGCTGAGCCCCGCGCCCGCGCTCGACGAGATGGCCGCCGCGCTCGCCGAGCGGGGCCTCGAGGTCGAGCGGGTGGCCGAGGTGGACTCGCGCTGGGACTTCGGCGGCATGCTCGGCACCTGGCGGCGCCTGCGCCGCGCGAGACCCGACGTGTTCCACGTCCACCACGTCTGGCCCGCCGCCGACCGCTACCTCGCCTCGCTGGCCCGCGCGGCCGGCATCGAGCGGCTCGTCGTGACCGAGCACATCACGGGCTCGTCCCATTCGGCGGGACAGCGGGCGCTGAAGCGCGACGAGCTCGCGCGCGCCGACGCGGTCACCGCCGTCTGCGGGGCGGTGGCCGACACGCTCATGCGAGACTACGGAGTCGCGCGCGAGCGGGTGCGGGTCGTGCCCAACGGCGCGGACCTGCCCGACGAGGCCGCCGAGGCCCCGGCCGCCCGCCAGTGGCGCGAGCGCTTCTCGGCGGGCCTCGTCCGCCCGCTGTGGGTCGTGGTCGCGCGGCTCGAGGAGCAGAAGGGCCACGCGGTGCTGCTCGACGCCCTCGCCGAGGTCCGCAAGCGCGGACTCGACTTCACGCTCGCCGTCGCGGGCGACGGCTCGCTGCGGGGTTCGCTGGAGGAGCGCGCGCGGCAGATCGGGATCGACGGCCAGGTGCACTTCCTGGGCACGCTCGACGACGTCGGCCCGCTGCTCGCGGCGGCCGACGCCGTCGTGCTGCCCTCGCGGTGGGAGGGGCTGCCGCTCGCGCTGCTCGAGGCGATGGCCCGCTCGCGGGCCGTGGTCGCGAGCGACGTGGGCGGCGTGCCGGAGGTGGTCGTGCACGAGGAGACCGGCTGGCTCGTGCCTCCCGGCGACGTGACCGCCCTGGCCGAGGCGCTGGAGACGTTCCACCGCAAGCCCGACCGGGCGCTGCGGCTCGGCCGGGCCGCGGGCGAGCTCGTGCGCCGCGACTACACCTGGCAGGCGGTCGTGGACGGGTTCGAGGGCGTGTACGACGAGGTGCTCGGCCTCGCGACGTTCACGCCGGCACCGGGACCGCCGGCGCGGGGGGCCGGACGATGACGATCGGCGTCGTGGTGCCCTGCTACCGCCAGGAGCGCTACCTGCCGCGCACCGTCGCGGCGCTCGAGGCGGCGCTCGCCGGCCGCGAGTGGCGCGGGGCGATCGTGATCGCGGCCGCGGGCGGCGCCGCGCCGCCGCCGCTCGGGCCCCGCTGGCAGCTCGTGCGCCACGCCGGGGGGCGGCCGCTCACGCCCGGTGCGGCCCGCAACGCCGGCTTCGCCGCGTGCGGCGGCGCGTGGGTGCTCTTCGCCGACGCCGACGTCGAGGTGGACGCCGCCTGGCTCGTGCGCGCGCTCGAGGTCACGGCCGACCCGGCGGTCGGCGGGATCTGGGGCCGCCTCGAGGAGTGGTTCACCGACGCGAAGGGCGAGCGGCCCGGCTCGCCCGACCTCTACCGGATCGGCGACGCGCCCCGCGAGTGCGACTACCTCGCGACGCTCGCGCTCTACCGGCGCGAGGCGCTCGAGCGCTCGGGAGGCTACGAGCCGCGCCTCTCGAGCGAGGAGGACTTCGAGCTGGGCCTGCGCCTGCGCGCGACCGGCTTCCGGCTGCTCAGTACGGGCGGCCTGGCCGCCCGCCACTGGAGCGGCCCGCGGCCGAGCTTCGCCGAGATCGGCCGCCGCTGGCGCACGGGCCTCTGCTTCGGCCAGGGCCAGGTGCTGCGGCTCTACCTCGGGCGCCCGGGCCTCGGGGCGCACCTGCGCCGGCAGGCCCACTACTTCGCCACGCTGGCGCTGTGGCTCGCGGCGCCGGTCGCCTTCGCCTTCGGGGGGCCGCGCGCGCTCGCGCTGTGGGCCCTCGCGCCGCTCGCCGTGCTCGCGCTGATGACGCTGCGCAAGCGCAGCCCGCGGCTCGCGCTCCATTCCCTTCTCACCTGGACGGTGAATGCGGCGGGGCTGGTCGCCGGCTTCGTGCTCGGCGCCCCCCCGGCGCCCCCCGCGCCGCTCGCCAACCGGGAGGCGTCGTGCTGATCCACGCGGCCGTCGACAACGACATCCATCCGCCCCGCTTCGGGGGAGCGCAGCGCTCCTTCGGCCTCGCGCGCGGCCTCGCGAAGCGCCACGACGTGCGCGTGCTGTGCGTGACGCCGAACCGGTCCGCGGGCCCCGCGGAGGAGACCGTCGACGGCGTGCGGATCGTGCGCCGCAAGGCGTGGCACACGAGCGTCGCCTGGCGGCTCGAGCGCGCCCGCCTCGCCCCGCTGTTCTCCGCCGAGGCCGGCCACCGCGCGAACGCGGTCCGCTACGCGGCGACGCTCGGGCGCGGCGCCGACGTGCTCGCGGCCGACCTGAACCTCGCCTCGCTGTTCCGCGCGGCGCCGGCCGGCCTGCGCGTGCACACCTCGCACAACGTCGAATACGACCGTTTCCGCTCTTCGGCGCCGCCCGTCGCCGGGCGGCGGCGGTGGGCCGAGCGGCTGAGGCGGCTCGAGGCGGACGCGGTCGCGTCGGCGCACCTGACCGTCGTGTGCACCGACGAGGACGCCACGCGCATGCGCGAGCTCTACGGCGCGCCGCCGGAGCGCCTCGCGGTGGTGCCGAACGGCTTCGACGAGACGCGCCTGCGCCCGCCCGCGGCCGACGAGCGCTCGCGCGCCCGCGCGGCGCTGGGCCTGGACGCCGGCGACTACGTCGCCGCGTTCGTCGGGGCCGACTGGGGACCGAACCGCGAGGCCCTGGCGCTGCTCGCCGATCGCGTGCTGCCCGGGGTGGCCGCGGACGGCCTGCGGCTGCTCGTGGTCGGGACCGTGGGCCGCTCGCTGGGCTCGCGTCGCGAGCGGTGGCTCGTCGTGGCCGGCGAGGTGCCCGAGCTCGCGCCGGTGCTCGCGGCGGCCGACTGCGGCGTGAACCCGGTCGCGGGCGGCGGCGGCAGCAACGTCAAGGTGCCCGGCTACCTCGCGTGCGGGCTCGCGGTGGTCACGACCCCGTTCGGCATCCGTGGGTATGGGCCGCTCGAGGCGTCCTGCGTCGTCGCGGGCGTGGACGGCCTCGCCGACGCGCTGCGGACGCGGCCCGCGGGCTGGGCGGCCCGCGGGGCGCCACCGCCGCTGGCACTGGCGGACTACGCGTGGGGGCGGCTCGGGGAGCGGCTCGGCGGGCGGCTGGAGACGATGCGCGCGGCGGCCGGCGCGAGGGGGGCCGCGTGATGCGCGTCGCCATGATCGGGCAGAAGGGGATTCCCGCGACGTACGGCGGCATCGAGCGGCACGTGGACGAGATCGCGCGCCGGATCGTGCCGATGGGCGTCGACGTGGACGTGTTCTGCCGTCTCTACTACACGCCCGCCGGAACGGCCTACCACGGCGTGCGCCTGCTGCGACGGCCGAGCGTGCACACGAAGCACCTCGACGCGATCACGCACGTGACCTGGGCGACGCTCGAGGCGCTGCTGAGGCGCTACGACGTCGTGCACTACCACGCGCTCGGACCCGCGGCGCTCTCGGGCCTGCCGCGCCTGACCGGCGCGAAGACGGTCGTCACGATCCACGGGCTCGACTGGAAGCGCGAGAAGTGGGGGCGCTTCGCGCGCTGGTTCCTCCACCGCTGCGAGGGCCCCGCCGTGCACCTGCCCGACCGCACCATCGTGGTCAGCAAGACGCTGCGCGAGCATTTCCGGACCGTGCACGGCGCCGAGACGGTGTTCATCCCGAACGGTACGAACCTGCCGCAGCCGCGGGCGGCGAAGAAGCTCGCCTCGCTCGGGCTCGTGCCGGGGAAGTACGTCCTGTTCGTGGGCCGCCTCGTGCCCGAGAAGGGCGTCCACTTCCTGTGCGAGGCGTTCAACCGCATCGACACCGACATGACCCTCGCGCTCGCCGGGGGCGTGTCGTTCGAGGGCGGCTACGCGGACCTGCTCAAGCGCTACGAGGGCGAGCGCGTAAAGCGGCTCGACTACGTGTTCGGCGAGGCGCTCGAGGAGCTGTGGAGCAACGCCTACTGTGTCGTCCAGCCCTCGACGATGGAGGGGCTCTCGATCGCGCTGCTCGAGGCGCTCTCGTACGGGCGCTGCGTGCTCGTCTCGGACATCCCCGAGAACCTCGAGGTGGCCGAGGAGTGCGCGCTCAGCTTCCGCTCCCAGGACGTGGACGACCTGCAGACGAAGCTCGAGCACCTGATCCGCAACCCGGACGTCGTCGCCGCCTACGGCGAGCGCGCCCGGCAGCACATCCTGCGCCACTACTCGTGGGACACGGTGGCGCAGGCGACCGCCGACGTGTACCGCTCGCTGGCCCGGCCGGGCGCGTGACGCCGCCCTCGCGCCTGTGCTAATCCTGCCGCGTTCATGAGCCCTTCCCCGACCTCCACCGGCGTCCTGATCCTCGCGGGCGGACGCGGCGAGCGCTTCTGGCCGTGGAGCACCGACGCGCGGCCGAAGCAGCTCCTGCCGCTCGCGTCCGGCGGGCGCACGCTGCTGCGCGCGACGTTCGAGCGCGCCCTGCGCGTCGCCGCCTCGCCCGCCGACGTGCTCGTGATGACGTCCGAGGACCTCCGCGGGGCCTGCGCGCGCGAGTGCCCGGGGGCCCGTGTGCTCGGCGAGCCGATGATGCGCAACACGGCCCCGGCGATCGCGGCGGCGGCCTCGGTCTTCGCGCCCGGCACGACGTTCGCCGTGCTGCCCGCCGACCACGCGATCGAGGACGACGACGCCTTCGCCGCCGACCTCTCGCGCGCGGCGTCGGTCGCGGCGCGCGAAGACGTGCTCGTGACGTTCGGCATCGCCCCGGGCCACCCCGAGACGAACTTCGGCTACATCCACCGCGGAACGTCCCTCGGCGAGCGGCTCCACCGCGTGGCCACGTTCAAGGAGAAGCCCGACCGGGCCACGGCCGAAGCATGGCTCGCGAGCGGCGAGTACTACTGGAACAGCGGCATCTTCGTGTGGCGCCGGGAGACTTTCTTCGCCGCCCTGTCGGCGCGCCATCCCGACATCGCCGCGCTGCGGGACTTCACGTGGGCGGGGGACGACGACGCCTTCGCCGCCGCGCTCCGGCCGAGGTTCGAGCCGCTGACGAAGATCTCGGTGGACTACGCCGTGCTCGAGGGCGCGCCGAACACGGTCGTTCTCGAAGCCGCGTTCGACTGGGACGACCTGGGCTCGTGGGGCGCCTGGGCGCGCCGGCAGCCGCACGACGAGGCGGGCAACGTCCGCTGGGGCGACGCGGTGCCGGTGGACTGCGAGGGCTGCGTCGTCGTCGGCGACGGCGTCACGGCCGCCCCGCTGGGCCTGCGCGACATGGTCGTCGTCGCGACGCGGCAGGGCGTGCTCGCCTGCCGGCTCGACGCCACGGACCGCGTGCGGCGCGTCTCCGAGGCCGTGCGCGCGAGGGGGGCCTCGTGAGGCGCGCGGCCGGTACGCTCGCCGTCCTCCTCGCGCTCGCCGCGTCGGGCTGTGCGGGTCTCGTCCCCGCCCCGTCGCCGGCGCCGCCGCCCGCGCCGGCCGTGACGCCGCCGCCCGCGTCGCCCGGCACCGCGGCCGCCGTGCCCGACACGAACCCGAGCCCGGAGGCGCTCGCGGTGCTCGCCACGATTCCCGAGCCGCTCGGCGCCGCGCCGGCCCCGGTCGTCCGCGTCGCGCCGCCCGCGGCGTACGACACGCTGCGCACCGCTGTGCCCGTGCCCTCGCCGACCCAGCCGCTGCGCCCGGCGACGGTGCTGCCCGAGGTCGCGCCGCCCGCGGCCGACTCCACGCCGGCGCCCCCGGCGGCGGGCGCCCCGCCCGACACGTGCTGGCGGATCCAGATCGCCGCGCCCGCCGACCGCGCGAGGGGCAAGGAGATGCGCGACGCGTCCGAATCGCTGCTCATGGTGCCGATGATCGTCGATCGCGAGGGCGGCCGCTTCAAGGTGCGCTCGCGCGACTGCCTCTCGCGCGAGGCCGCCGAGAGCCTCAAGGCGCGCGCGATCGAGTCGGGATTCAAGGGTGCCTTCCTCGTCCGCCTGGTGACGAAGCGCTGATGGCCCGGATCGTCCTGTTCGAAGACCGGCACTGGCCGGACCTGCGGCCCCTCACCGACGTGCTCCCGGTGCCGGCGCTCGCCTTCGGCGCGGCGGACGCCGCGCGTCGGTGGCTGCGCGTCGCCGGGCTGCGGCTCTTCGGGATCGAGGCGCGCGCCCTCGCGATGGCCGCGTGGCACGACGCCCCGGTGCCCGACACCTCGAGCCTGGACCCGGCCGAGGAGGCGGTCGTGGTGAACGCGGCCGCGCTGCCGGGGCCGTGGACCGCGCCGCTCCTCGAGACCGGCGTGAGCGTCCTGCTGCTCTCGGGCGAGCGCGTGGCCGGCGCGCGGCTGCCGCTCGCGCTCCTGCTGCCCGCGCTGGGCCGCGGCGAGCGGTTCGAGGACGGGCTGCTCGCGCTCGGCCTGCCGACCGCCCCGGCGGCCACGGCATTCCTCGAGCGGCCCTGGCACCTCGTCGAGCGCAACCCGGACGCGATCGCCGAGGACCTCGCCGGGGCCCGCGGCGGCGTGCGCGGCGAGGTCCACCGGCTCGCCTGCCTCGAGTCCCCGGAGCGGATCGTGGTGGGCGAGGGGGCGCGGGTCGGCCCGTACGCCGTGCTCGACGCCGGACCCGGGCCGATCCTGGTGGGCCGCGGGGCGAGCGTCGCGCCGCACACGGTCGTGACCGGGCCGTGCGTGATCGGCCCGGGCACCCGGCTGCTCGGCGGCTTCGTCTCGGGCACGACGTTCGGGCCGCAGTGCCGCGTCGCCGGCGAGGTCGAGGCGAGCGTCTGGCAGGGTTACGGCAACAAGCGCCACCACGGCTTCGTGGGCCACAGCGTCCTGGGCGAATGGGTCAACCTCGGGGCGCTGACCGCGACCAGCGACCTCAAGAACAACTACGGCACCGTCCGGGTGCGCACCCCGGGGGGCGAGATCGACTCGGGCAGCCCCAAGGTGGGCTCGCTGGTCGGAGCCCACGTCAAGACCGGGATCGGCACGCTGCTGCCGACCGGCGCCTGGGTCGGCACCGGGGCGAACCTGTTCGGGGGCGGCGCGTTCGCGCCGAAGTGGCTGCCCGCCTTCGCCTGGTGGGACGGCCGGACGGCGGCCGAGCACGACCTCGAGCGCTTCCTCGCCACGGCCCGGACCGTCTTCGGCCGGCGCGGCCGGGAGCTGGACCCGGGGACCGAGGAAGCCCTCCGGCAGCATTTCCACTCGACCGCCGCCGAGCGCCGACCGATGACCTGAGGTGCGGGCGCCGCCGCGCCCACCCCGGCCGCCTTGACCCCACGCGAAGCGGCTCCCTAGACTATTCCGCCCCCTCGACAGACAGCCCGGCGCCCGTCGCGGCGCCGGGGACGAATCCTTCCAAGGACGGCTCATGCCAGAACTTCGCAAGGACCCGGTCGTCGGCCGGTGGGTCATCATTTCCACCGAGCGCAGCCGCCGTCCCACCAACTTCCACTCCGAGAACCCGACCGTCGCGCAGACGTTTTCACCGTTCGCCGACGGACGCGAGAACATGACCCCCCCCGAGGTCTACGCCGTCCGCCCGCCGGGCGGGAAGGCGAACGGTCCGGGGTGGACGGTGCGCGTGGTGCCGAACAAGTTCCCGGCCCTCGAGATCGAGGGCCAGCTCGAGCGGCGGGGCGAGGGCCTGTACGACAAGATGAACGGCATCGGGGCCCACGAGGTCGTGGTGGAGGGCTCCGACCCCGACCGGCAACTCGCGGAGCAGCCGGTCGAGCAGATCCAGCAGGTGCTGGTCGCGTTCCGGGAGCGCATGCTCGACCTCAAGAAGGACAGGCGGCTGCGCTACGTGCTGGTTTTCAAGAACCAGGGCGCGGGCGCCGGCGCGACGCTCGAGCACCCGCACAGCCAGATCATCGCGACCCCGATCATCCCGCGGATGGTGCAGGAGGAGCTCGACGGGGCGCGCCGCTACTACGAGCTCAAGGAGCGCTGCGTCTTCACGGACATCCTGGACCAGGAGATGTCCGAGGGGAACGGCCGGCGCATCGTGAGCACGACCGAGCGTTTCGTGGCCCTCGCGCCTTACGCGCCGCGGTTCCCGTTCGAGACCTGGATCCTGCCGCGCGAGCACCGCTCGAGCTACCACATGATCACCGACCCGGAGGAGTTCCTCGACCTCGCGCGCATCCTCAAGGACACGCTGCAGCGGTTGAACGTCGCGCTCGACACGCCGCCGTTCAACTTCGTGCTGCACACGGCGCCGCTGGCCGACGACGACCTGCCCTACTACCACTGGCACTTCGAGATCATGCCCAAGCTCACCCGGGTGGCCGGGTTCGAGATCGGTTCGGGGTTCTACATCAACCCCACGCCGCCGGAGGACGCGGCCCAGTACCTGCGCGAGATCGTCGCGCTGGCCTGACCGCCCGATCCCCATGCCGGGCCGTTCCCTGTCCGTCGCCCACGTGGCGAGCGAGATGACGCCGCTCGTGAAGGTCGGCGGCCTGGCCGACGTCGTCGCGGCCCTCGCGGGCGAGCAGGCACGCCGGGGCCACCGGGTCCTCGTCGCGCTGCCGCGCTACCGGACGCTCGAGATCCCCGCCGGCTGGACGACGCACGAGATCGGCGGCACGCGCGTGCCGTGGGGCCTGGGGCAGGAGCCCGCGCGGTTCACGGTGGCCGAGGACCCGGCCTCCGAGCTGCGCGTGCTGCTCGTCGAACACGCCGGGGAGCGGCGCTTCTTCGACCGCCCGGGCGTCTACGACGACCCGGTCACGCGCGAGGGCTGGCCCGACAACGCCGAGCGCTACCTGTTCTTCGCCCGGGCGGCGGTCGAGGGCCTGAAGGGCTTCGGCGAGCGCTTCGACGTCGTGCACGCGCACGACCAGCAGGCGGCCTGGGTGCCGTGCTTCGTGCGCACGCACGACGCCGACGAGCCGGCCTTCGGCGGGCTCGCGACCGTGTTCACGATCCACAACCTCGGCTACCAGGGCATCGTGGACCCCTGGATCCTCTCGGTCGCGGGGTTCTCGCGCGAGCTGTTCTTCCCGCAGAGCCCGTTCGAATACTGGGGCCGGGTGAACTTCATGAAGATCGGCCTCGTGTTCGCGGACCTCGTGAGCACGGTGAGCCCGACCTACGCGCGCGAGATCCAGTCCAACGCCGAGCTGGGCTTCGGTCTCGAGGGCGTGCTGCGGCGTCGCACCGGCGACGTGCGCGGCATCCTGAACGGCATCGACGAGTCACTCTGGAACCCGGAGACCGACCCGTTCCTCGACGCGCACTTCTCCCGCGAGGCGCTGGAGGGCAAGCGGGCGAACCGCCGCGCGCTCTCGCTGGCCTGCGGCTTCCCGCTCGACCCCGACTGGCCGATCGTCGGCATGGTCTCGCGCCTCGTCGAGCAGAAGGGACTCGAGCTGGTCGAGGCGGCCGAGCACGAGCTGTGCGACCTGCCGGCGCGGTTCGTCGTGCTCGGGGTCGGGCAGCCGCGCTGGCAGGACCTGTTCCGCCGCCTCGCGTTCGAGCGGCCCTGGCAGTGGTGGTTCGGGACGTCCCACGACGAGCCGCTTGCCCACCGCATCGAGGCCGGATCGGACCTGTTCCTGATGCCGTCGCGCTACGAGCCGTGCGGGCTCAACCAGATGTACTCGCTCCGTTACGGCACGGTGCCCGTCGTGCGCGGGACGGGCGGGCTGGCCGACACCGTCCACGAGTTCGACCCGGTCTCGCGCGAGGGCAACGGCTTCGTGTTCACGTCCTTCTCCGCCGACGACATGGTCATGGCCCTGCGCCGCGCGCTCGCGGTGCACGGCGAGCCCGCGCTGTGGTGCGCGCTGCAGCGGAACGGCATGAGGCAGGACTTCAGCTGGCGGGTGAGCGCCGACGGCTACGACCACCTCTACGAGGAGGCCCTCGAGCGCGTCGCGACCGGCCGCATCCCCAGCCTGCGGACGGTGCGCGACACGTTCTGAGAGACGGCCGCGGCGGCGCTCAGCCGATCATCTCCGTGTGCAGCGCCCGCACGGCGTCCTCGCAGCGTTCGAGCGGCACGCGGAAGACCAGCCCCGCGGGCGTCGCCCGCACCGCCAGCACGGCGATACCCGCCTTCTCGAGCGCGGCCTCGGCCTTCGAGGCCTCGCGCGCGCCGAGACCGAAGCCGACAAGCGAGACGAACGCGCAGCCGTGCTGCGCTTCGAGCCGCCACTCTCCGCCGGGACCCCGCAGCTCGCGGAAGCGGGCCTGGAGCGATTCGGCGTCCTCGCGAGGGCCGATCCAGACCAGCGCGGCGTGCGCTTCGCCCGCCTGCTCGCGCGCGACGAACTCGAGCGCCGGGTAGTGCTGCGCGACTGTCTCGAGGATGCCGCGCGTCTCCCCGCGGCCCCCGGCGTTGCCCTCGGCCACGACGATCGACACGTCGAACTGGTGCGCCACGGCCTCTACCCTCGGTTCTTCCACTTCGACCTCCACGATCTCGGTGCCGGGCCCGTCGCCGAACGACGAGCGCACGAGGAGCGGCACGCGCCGGCGCGCCGCCAGGTCCACGCAGCGCGCGTGCAGCACGCGCCCGCCGAGGTGGGCGAGCGCGGAGCACGCGCGGAGCGACATCCGGGGAAGGACGCGCGCCCCCGGCACGACCCGCGGGTCGGCGGTGTGCACGCCGTCCACGTCGGTGCAGATCTCGCACCGCGCCGCGGACAGGGCGGCGGCCAGTGCGACCGCGGTCGTGTCGGAGCCGCCGCGCCCGAGCGTCGTGATCTCCCTGGTCACCGGGCTCACGCCCTGGAAGCCCGCCACGATCACGACCCGGCCGCGATCGAGCTCGGCGCGGATGCGCTCGGGCCGGATCGCCACGATGCGAGCGTTCGAGTGCGACTCGTCGGTGAGGATGCCGCTCTGCGAGCCGGTGAACGAGATCGCCTCGACGCCGAGGTCGTGCAGGGCCATCGCCACCAGCGCCATGGACACGCGCTCGCCGGTCGTGACGAGCATGTCCATCTCGCGCCGGTTGGGCGAGGGCGAGACGCGGTGGGCGAGCGCGATCAGCTCGTCGGTCGTCTCGCCCATGGCCGAGACGACGACGACCAGCGCGGCCCCGGCGGCGCGCGAGTCGGCGATGCGGCGCGCGACGGCCCGGATGCGCTCCGGTCCGTTCACGGAGGTGCCGCCGTACTTCTGGACGAGGATCGTCACGGCGGTATTTGTAGCCCGGCCGGGCCGCGCGCGCACGTGTCCGCTCGTGGAATCCGCGCCCGCCGGCTCTTGACGCTGTGAAACCGCATGGCTATAGTGCCCGCCGCTCTTCTTCGCGGAAGTAGCTCAGCCCGGTAGAGCATCACCTTGCCAAGGTGAGGGTCGCGGGTTCGAATCCCGTCTTCCGCTCCATGTCACGGGGCCGGCTGCTCCAGCCGGCCCCGTCGTCTATCCGGAGGAGAACGGTCATGAACGAATCCCGCCCGGGCCGCGACGACGCGGCCGCCCGGCGTGCGATCGCCGACCTCATCCGCGCGCTGGGGCTCGATCCGGCGACGGAGCCGGAGCTTTCGGAAACGCCCGCGCGGGTGGCCGCCCTCTACCGGGAGGTCTTCGCGGGCCTCGACCCGGGGGCCGAGCCGGAGGTCGCGACGTTCCCCGCCGGGGGTGCGGGCGACCTCGTCGTCGTGCGCGACATCCCGTTCCACTCCCTCTGCGTCCACCACTTCGTGCCGTTCTTCGGGCACGCCCACGTGGCCTACCTGCCCGGGGAGAGGCTGCCCGGCATCAGCGCCGTGGCGCGCATCCTCGAGTTCTACGCCCGGCGGCCGCAGCTGCAGGAGCGCCTCGGGCGGCAGGTGGCCGACCACCTCGAGCGGCGGATCGCCCCGCGGGGCATCGCCGTCGTGCTGGAGGCCCGCCACCTCTGCATGGAGATGCGCGGCATCCGGCGCTACGGCCTCGTCGAGACGCGGACGGTGCGAGGCGAGCTGGCCGACCCGCGCTGGGCCGGTGTGCTGCGGCCGGGTCCGGGCGGCGGGGCCTGACCGGGGAGCGCCCGCCATGGCCGCGCGCGGCGTCTCGGTGATCGTGGTGACCCGCGACCGGCCGCGCCTGCTCGCGGACGCGCTGGCGAGCGTCGCGGCGCAGCGGCTCGCCCCGCTCGAAGTCCGGCTCGCGGACGACGGCTCGGGGGCGGGGCCGGCCGCGCTGCCCGACCTGCCGATCCTCGAGTTCACCGTGCTGGACGTGCAGTTCGGGAATCCCGGCGCGGCCCGGAACGCCGCGGCGCGGGGCGCCCGCGGCGAGCTGCTCGCCTTCCTCGACGACGACGACCGCTGGCGGCCGGACCACCTCGAGGGACTCGTCACGGCGTTCGAGGATCCCGCCGTGGGCTTCGCCTGGCGCGACAGCCTCGTGATCCGGGAGAACGTACGGCCGGACGGCGTGCGCGAGGCGGTCGAATCGGCGATGCTGGCCTCGGACTGGGACGAGGACCGCATGCGCACGAACGACTACCTGCCCCCGAGCGCGTGGGGAGTCCGCCGCGGGCTGTTCGAGCGGCTGGGCGGCTTCGACGAGTCGTTCGCCTGCAGCGAGGACTGGGACTTCGTCCTGCGCGCCGCGCGCGTGACCGGCGTCCGCCGGATTCCCGGCCTGACGGTCGAGATCCGGCTGCGCGACCGGGAGAACGCTTCGGCCGACTTCGGCCGCGAGCGGATCGCCTGCCTCGAGCGCCTCGCCGAGCGGCACGGCCTGCCGCCGCTCGAGCCGCGCACGTTCTGGGAGGTCGCGCGCGAGATGGGGACCGCGCCGTGACGGCCGACCTCGTCGTCGTGGGCGCGGGGCCGGCGGGGATCTCGGCGGCGCTGTGGGCGCGTTCGCTCGAGCTCGAGGTACAGGTCGTGGACGCCGCGCCATCGCCGGGCGGGCAGCTGCACGTCGTCCACTTCCACCCGCTCGCCGTGCCGGGGTTCGAGCACGGCGACGGGCCGTCGCTCGCGGCGGCCTACGCGCGCCAGCTCGAGGCGGCGGGCGTGCCCTGGCGAGGCGACGCCGCCGCGGTCTCGCTGCGGCCCGCGGCGGGGCCCGGCCGGAACGCGGAGGTGGGTTTCATGGGGGGAGGGCCGGCGACGGCCCGCGCCGTGCTGATCGCGACCGGAGTGCGCCGGCGGCGGCTCGGCGTACCGGGGGAGCGCGAGCTCGAGGGGCGGGGCGTCTCGTTCTCGGCGACGCGCGACCAGTCGAGCCTCGCGGGGCTGCCCGTCGTCGTCGTGGGCGGCGGCGACGCCGCATTCGAGAACGCGCTGCTGCTGGCGGCGGCGGGAAGCCCCGTGGACCTGCTCGTGCGCGACGCCGTGCGCGCGCGCGCCGAGTTCCGCGAGCGCGTCGCCGACGAGCCCCGCATCCGCGTGCTTCGCGACGCCCGGGTGACGGCGATCCTGGGCGGCGACGCGGTCGAGGCGGTGCGTTTCGAGCGGGCGGGCGTCGAGGCGGAGGTGCCGACGCGCGGCGTCGTCGTGAAGATCGGCGTCGTCCCGAACAGCGAGTGGTGCCGGGACGCGGTCGCGCTCGACGCCGACGGCTACGTGCTGGTGGACGGCGCCCTGAGGACCTCGGCGAACGGCGTCTGGGCGGCGGGGGACATCGTGCGGCCGGAGCCGCCGAGCATCCCGGTCGCGATCGGTCAGGGCGCGCAGGCCGCCACCGCGATCCGCCGCGCCCTGCGCGGGGCCTGAGACGCCCCCGGCGGGTGCTCAAGGCCGCGGGCCGACGTTCCGAAAACAGGGGTGTTCCCAGGGCCGCCACCACGCCCCGACTGCACCGGCCTCCTCCCGTGGAGCTTCCCCACCCTTGCCCGTCCGCGTTCCGAAAGATCCGGGTGCGCTGCGAGCCGCTTCCGGCGCGCACGGGAGCTTTGCGCTCCTCGCGCTGCTCGCCGTGCTCCTCGACGGACTCGCCCCGCACCTGCCCGGCGCCCTCGCCGGCGTGCGCTGGATCGAGCCCTTCGCGCTCGCCGGCCTGGCCGCGGCGGCCCTCGCGGGGCGCGGGAACGGAGCGGCCTGGTCCACTCCGCTCGACGGGCGCCTCGGGGCGATGATGGCCGTGCTGCTCCTCGCCACGCTCGGCGCGCCGCCGAGCGCGGCGACCGGCACGAACGTCCGCGTCGCGCTCGCGGGGCTCGCGACGTACTACGCCCTCTCGGCGCTGGTTGCGAAGGACCCCGAGGCCGCGGGCACGGCCTGGCGCGCGTTCCCCGTGGCCGCGGCCGTGCTCGGCCTGCACGCGCTGTGGGCCGCCACCGGCGGACTGGCCAACCTCGCCGCCCGGGCCGCCGCCGTGGACGCGGCGTGGGGTACCCACGGCGCGCTCGCACTGGCGCTCGCGTTCGCGACGCTGCTGACCCTCGGTCGCGCGCTCGAGCCGGGCGCGCCGCCGGCGTGGCGCCTGTCGGCCGTCGTGGGCGCCGTCGGCACCGGGCTCCACGTCGCGGCGGTCGGTTCGCCGTTCGGCGCACACGCCCTTTCGCGCCTCGAGACGCCGCTCGAGTTCAGCGCCAGCGTGGTCGTCGCGCTCGTTCTGCACGGCCTCGGTCGCACGGCCTGGATGCTGCGGCGCGAGCGGCGGAGCGAGGCGACGCGGTGGTGGGGAGTGATCGCCGCGAATACGCTGCTCGGCGCGTGGCTCCCGTTCGGTCACGGTCCCCCCGGCGAGGGACTTGCCATCCTCGCCGCGCTTGCCGCCGCCCTGATCGCCGCCTCGCCGGCCCTGCCCGCGGCACGCGTCTCGGCGCCGGCCGCCGGGGCCCCCGAGCCGCTGCGCCGCGCCGCCTGACGCGCGGCCCCGTCGGCACGCCCCGGGTCGTCCCGGCCGCCGGGCGGTCGCCCGATCCCGCGCGCCGTCACGGAGGCGGGCGCGTGAGCGCCCGGAATGTCGTAGGTTCGGTGCTCCGCGCTCCGGGCAGGCCGGGGTGTGGACGTCCGAAGGGGCCCGCGCGCCGGCGCGCCGGAAACGACGGAGGAGAAGGACGGAAATGACGCGCGAGACGGACTTCACCCCCGCCGACCGGGGACAACTCGCGCTGCGCGGCATCTCCGAGGAGGAGGCCCGCCGGCAGCTGTGGCTCATCTCGGCCCCGCCGGGCTGGGCCGACCTCGTCCGGCCGTGCACGCCCGGCGACGGGATCGTCCGGCTCGACGAGGACAGGATGCCCACCCTGCACGAGGCGCACGCACGCGCGGCGGCGGCGGGGGAGGTCACGTCATTCGTTCCGGCCTCCGGGGCGGCGACGCGGATGTTCCGCGAGCTGCACGCGGCCCTCGCGCTGCCCGGCGACCTCGCGCCGGAGGACGTGCGCGCGGCTGCGGCCGCGGGCGGCCGGGAGGCGGCCGCGCTCGCGGCCTTCGCGGACGGGCTTCCGCGGTTCGCGTTCCGCGATACGCTCGCGGCGGTCCTCGCCGAGCGCGGCCGGTCGCTGGACGAACTGCGCGAGCGCGGCCCATGGCGACCGCTCGCCGAGGCGCTCCTCTCGCCGACGGGACTCGACTACGACGCGCTGCCCAAGGGCCTGCTCGAGTTCCACCGCGCCCCGGGGGGCGCGCGGACGCCGTTCGAGGAGCACCTCCAGGAGGCGGCGCTCTTCACCCGCGATTCGGGCGGCCGGGCGCGCGCGCACTTCACGGTGTCGCCCGAGCATCGCCGGCGCTTCGAGGCGCTCCTCACGGCCGTCGCACCGGGACTGGCGGCGAGCACGGGCGCGACGGCCGAGGTGAGCTTCTCCGAGCAGCACCCCGACACCGATACGCTGGCCGGCGACCCGGCCGGCGGGCCGTTCCGTGACGACGCGGGCCGGCTGCTCTTCCGGCCGGCGGGCCACGGCGCGCTGCTCCGCAACCTCGCGGAAAGCGGCTTGCCGTTCGCGTTCGTGAAGAACGTGGACAACGTGGCGGTGGAGCGCGTGCGCCCGGAGACGTTGCGCTGGAGCCGGGCGCTGGTCGGGCTCGCCGCGGAGCTGCGCGGTCGGACCGACGGCCTGCTCGAGCGGCTCGAGGACCCCCGCGACGTGGCGGTCGAGGCGGAAGCCCGCGCATTCCTCCACGAGGCCTACGGGGACCCCGAACCGCCCGGGGACCGGCCGGCGCTGGTGGCCCGCCTCGACCGGCCGCTGCGCGTCTGTGGGATGGTGCCCAATACCGGCGAGCCGGGCGGCGGGCCGTTCTGGGTGCGCGCCCGCGACGGGCACGTGACCCGACAGGTGGTGGAGACCTCGCAGGTGGACCCGGCCTCGGGCGAGAAGCGGGCGATCCTGGCGCGCGCGACGCACTTCAACCCGGTCTTCTTCGCCTGCGCCCTGCGCGGCCCCGGGGGACGTGCGTACCCGCTCGCCGACTTCGTGGACGAGACCGCGGTCATCGTGACCCGGCGCAGCGCGGGCGGGCGCGAGCTGCTGGCCCTCGAGCGGCCCGGGCTCTGGAACGGGGCGATGGCGGGGTGGAACACCGTGTTCGTCGAGGCGCCGCTCGCGGTCTTCAACCCCGTCAAGACGGTGCTCGACCTGCTGCGGCCCGAGCACCAGGCCTGAGGCGCTACTTCTTCTTCGCGCCGTCCGGGACGAAACGCAGCGCCGCCGAGTTGATGCAGTAGCGCAGCCCCGTCGGCGGGGGCCCGTCCTCGAAGACGTGGCCGAGGTGGCCCCCGCAGCGCGCGCACTCGACCTCGACCCGGTGCATGCCCCAGCTGTCGTCCGTCTTCTCGATCACGTGGGTCGGATCCACCGGCTCCCAGAAGCTGGGCCAGCCGGTGTGCGAGTCGAACTTCGTCTTCGAGGAGAACAGCTCGAGCCCGCACCCCGCGCACAGGTACCTCCCCGCCCGGTGCTCGTTCCAGTACTTCCCCGTGTAGGCGCGCTCGGTCCCCGCCTTGCGCAGCACCTCGTACTGCGCCGGCGTCAGGAGCCTCCGCCACTCGGCATCGGTGTGGACGACGCGCGAGATCGACCGGGGCGTCGCGGCGAGGGCGGCCGCGGCGAGGGCCAGCGCGGCGAGAAGGACGAGCCAGTGGCGATGGGCGTTCACGTCGGGCCTCCGGGAATCGGGTGCGGGCGGCGGTTCCGACCGATCCTACGGCCTTGGGATGGGCGAGTGACCGGCCCCGGTGTCCGCTCCGGGCAAAGAAGGGGGCGCCGCGCCCCGGGGCGCGGCGCCCGACCGCGAAGCCGTCCGGGTCCGATCAGGCCGCCGCGAGGTCCCCGCGGCTGACCCAGATCTCGAGCTCCTCGCGCGAGAACGCCTCCCACAGGCGGCCCGAGTCGTGCAGCTGCACGAAAGCGTTGACTACCTCGGGGAAGAACTGCTCGCCGGTGCAGCGCCGCAGCTCCTCGCACGCGGCCCGCGACGAGAGGCCGCGCCGGTACGGGCGGTCCTCGGTCATCGCGTCGTAGGCGGCGCACACCATGACGATGCGCGCGCCCACCGGGATCTGGTCGGCGGGGATCCCGCGCGGGTAGCCGGCGCCGTCGGGGCGCTCGTGGTGCGTCCAGACGATCTCGGCGGCAGCCTCGAGGCCGGGGATGTCCTTGAGCATCGCGTAGCCGATCGTGGGATGCGTCTGCACGACGGCCCGTTCGCCGGCGTCCAGCGGGCGCGGGCTCTGGACGACGTCGTGGAGGATGGCATTGCGCCCCAGGTCGTGCAGGAGGGCGCCCAGCTCGATGTCGGCCCACTCGTGCTCCGGCACGCCCAGCTCGCGGGCGATCCGCACCGCGTAGCGGGAGATGCGAAGCGAGCGGCCGCGCGTGAACGGGTCCGCCGCGTCGAGGACCGACGTGAGCGCCCGCACGGTGAGCAGCAGGGACTGCCGGGAATCCATGCATTCCTCCGGAGCCGGTGGGAGGCCCGGACCGGCCGGGCCGGGCATTCCTGCAGGTTGTCGGCCTCCCGGGGCCGCTTCTTGACGGGAGATTCCGGAGGCGCCTCAAGCCGGGCCGCGGGGCTGCCGATGAAACGGGCATGTCCCCGTCCCCCTCGCAGGACCGCCTCCGCCGGCCGCCCGCGGACAGCCAGACGCTGCCGCGGGTGGATTCGTTCGTTCCCACCGTGCTGGCCTGGCGGGCCCTGAACGAATGGGACGAGGTCAAGGGGCAGGTCGTCCGCTCCGACGCCCGCGTCGCGGAGCTGCTCCTGGGCCTCGTGCGGGACACGGCGGACGCCCGCTACGACGAGCCCAAGCTGCTCGACGTGATCGCGGACTACGCCCTGCGGGCGTTCCCGAACGCCACGAACTTCGTGCTCGTCAGCCGCGACGAGCTGACGGAGGACCTCGTCGTCCGCCGCGCGCAGACCCACGAGGGTCCGTCGGGAGACGCCGTCCAGCTGAGCCGGACGATCGCGGAGCGGGCGATGGGAGAGGACTGCGCGCTGCTCTACGTCAGCAGCGCCAGCGGCGGCTCGGCGACCGAGAGCCAGGTGCTCTCGCGCATGGAGACGGCGATCTGCGCCCCCCTGCGCGACAGCCAGGGCCCGTTCGGCGTCATCCAGCTCGACGTGCGCCGTCCCAAGCGCGGCCGATTCAGCCGCGAGGACGTGGACCTGCTGACCGTCTTCGCGTGCCAGGCCTCGCTCTCGCTCGAGCACCTGCGGGCGTACCAGCAGCAGCAGCTCGCGTTCGCCTCGACGATCGGGGCGCTGCTGCACTCGCTCACGCTGCGCGACCCGGAGACGGCGCGCCACTCCGAGCGCGTGCAGGAGGTGGCCGTGTGGATCGGCGGGCAGCTCGGGCTCGACGACCAGCGCCTCGAGGTGCTCCGCGTCTCGGCGCTGCTGCACGACCTCGGCAAGCAGGGTGTGCGCGACGAGGTGCTGTTCAAGCCGGACCGGCTCACGGACCTCGAGCGCGCCGAGATGGCGACGCACGCCGCGCACACCCAGAACATCCTCGACCGAGTCGTCTACCCGGTCGCGCTCCGCGACGTGCCCCGGATCGCGGCCTGGCACCACGAGAAGATGGACGGCACGGGCCCGTTCGGCATCGACGGCGCCCAGATCCCGCTCGAGTCGCGCATCCTCTCGGTGGCCGACGTGTTCGACGCCCTGCTGAGCCCGCGCCCGTACCGCGAGTCCCTGAGCCCGCGGCGCGCGCTGCTCATCATCGAGAACGGCGAGAACGTGGACTGGGACCCCGAGGTCGTCGCCGCCCTCAAGGCCTGCCTGCACGACGTGCTCGAGGACGTCTACGCCCTCCCGCCCGAGGCCGGCGCCGAGGGCGATTCCGCCGAAGCGGCCTGACGCCGCCCGGCCTCCCGGCGCCCGATTTGCGGCCCAACGGGTCGCGTGGCGGTTCTCCGGCGCCCGTCGGTTCCGGGCGGGGCGGCGTCAGGCGGCGAGGTCGCCGCTCACGAACCGCTCGAAGATCGTGCGGTCGATCGCGACCTCGTAGGCCTCCTCGCCCGTGATGACCTCGCGCCGCACGAGGTCCTGCAGCACCGCGTCGAGCGCCTGCATGCCGATGCGGCCGCCGGCCTGGATCGCGGAGTGGATCTTGTGCGTGTTCCCGGCCCGGATCATCGCGCTCACCGCGTGCGTGTTGATCATGATCTCGCAGGCGGCCAGCCGGCCGGAGTGGTCGAGCTTGCGCACGAGCTGCTGCGAGACGACCAGGCGCAGGCTGTCGGCCAGCATCGTGCGAACCTGCGCCTGCCGGCGCGGGGGGAACACGTTCACGATGCGGTCCACGGACCGCACCGCGCCGTTCGTGTGCAGCGTGCCGAGCACCATGATGCCCGTCTCGGCGGCCGTCAGCGCGAGGCTGATGGTCTCGAGGTCGCGCATCTCGCCGACGAGGATCATGTCGGGGTCCTCGCGCACCGAGCTGCGGAGGGCCTCGCTGAAGCTCGGGGCGTGCGTGCCGACCTCGCGCTGGGTCACGACGCACTGCTGGTAGCTGTGCACGAACTCGATCGGGTCCTCGATCGTGATGATGTGACCCTTCCGGTTGCGGTTGACCCAGTCGATCATGGCCGCGAGCGTCGTGGACTTGCCCGAGCCCGTCGGGCCGGTGACGAGAATGAGGCCCTTGCCCACGGAGAGCGCCTGCGGGATCGCCTGCGGCAGGTTCAGCGAGTCGAGCGGGGGCGGGTCGTTCGGCACGACGCGGAACGCCGCGCCCAGGCCGCTGAGGTGCTGGTAGATGTTCACGCGGAAGCGGCCCGCGGTCTCGGACTCGTATGCGATGTCGATCGCGCTCCGTTCGGCCAGCGCCTGCCGCTGGTCGTCGGTCATGAATTCGGTCAGGAAGTCGTTGACGTCCTGGTTCGACAGGTCGCGGAAGCGCACGGGCTCGAGCTCGCCGACGATGCGGATGCGCGGCGGCTGGCCCGCGACCAGGTGGAGGTCGGACCCGCCCTGGTGGACGGCCAGCTCGAGGAACGCGTCGATGCGGTTCATGCGACCTTCCCGTCCGTGCCGCCCGTCATGAGGGCGAGGATCTCGGGCCGGGTGACGAACGGCGCGAAGCCCCACTTGTCCTCGGCCTTGAGGAACGCCTCGTCGGGGTCCACTTCGCCGGCGCGCACCAGCGCGAGCAGCGACTGGTCCTTGAGCTGCATGCCGAGGCGCTTGCCCATCGTGATGGCGCCCGGGATCTGGAACGTCTTGCCCTCGCGGATCAGCTGCTGGATCGCGAGTGTCACGACGAGGATCTCGAGCGCGGCGCGGCGGCCGCGGCCGTCGGCCACCCGGAGCAGCTCCTGGCTGACGACGGCCTTGAGGTTGTCGGCGAGCGAGTTCCTCACCTGGTTCTGGTTGTCCGACGAGTGCGCGTCCACGATGCGGTCGATGGTCTGGGCGGCGCCGCGCGTGTGCAGCGTGCCCAGCACGAGGTGACCCGTCTCGGCCGCTTCGAGGGCCAGCGTGATGGACTCGGCGTCGCGCAACTCGCCCACGAGGATCACGTCGGGGTCCTGGCGCAGTGCGCTCCTCAGGCCCTCCTGGAACGAAGGGACGTGCGTGCCGACCTCGCGCTGGATGACGAGCGACTTGTCGCTCCGGTGCACGAATTCGACGGGGTCCTCGAGCGTCACGATGTTCAGCGACCGCGCGCGGCTGATCTCGTCGATCATCGCGGCGAGCGTCGTGGACTTGCCGGTGCCGGTCGCGCCCGTGACGAGCACCAGACCCGAGCTGAGACGGCAGAACGACGACAGGACGCGGGGCATTCCGAGCTGCTCGAGCGTCGGCACCCTATCGGGGACGACGCGGCAGAACGTCGAGACGCCCCGGCGCTGGCGGCAGGTGTTGACGCGGAAGCGGCCGATGCCCTCGGCGCGGTAGGCGAAGTCCACGGCCCCGTGGCGCTCGAACTGTTCGAGGTGGTGCCCGTCCAGGATCTCGACCGCGAGCGCCTCGGACTCCTCCTGCGAGAGCTCGCGGTAGGGAATCGGCATGAGCTCGCCGTCGAGGCGCACGAGCGGGGGCAGGCCGACCGTGAAGTGGATGTCGGAGCCGCCCTGCTGCTTGCCGATCTCGAGGAAGGCGTCGATCCGGGCCATCGGCGGGTCCTAGGCCGCCGCCCGGCGCAGGATCGCCAGGGTGTCCGCGGCGCTCGCGGGACGGTCCACGGCGAGCCGCGCCATGCAGCGCATGACGAGGTCGCTGACCCATTCCGGCACGTGCGGCGCGACCTCCGCGAGCGGCGGGACCTCGGACTCGAGATGCTGGAACAGCACGTTGACCGCGTTCGCGCCCGAGAACGGCAGCCGCCCCGAGAGCATCTCGTAGATGACGATGCCGAGCGAGTAGAGGTCCGTCCGGCCGTCGACCTCCTGGCCGGTGATCTGCTCGGGCGAGATGTACTCGGGCGTTCCCACGAGGATCCCGCTCTGCGTCAGGCGCGAACGGGTGCCCTGCGCGACGAGCGCGAGGCCGAAGTCCACGATCTTCACCTGGTCGGAAGCGCCCACGAGGACGTTCGCGGGCTTGATGTCGCGGTGCACGATGCCCATGCTGTGCGCGGCCTCGAGCCCGTCGAGGATCTGCTCCATGATCGGGAGCACGCGTTCGGTGGTCAGCGGCCCGTCCTCGCGCGTCAGCTGGCCGAGGTCGCGGCCGTCGAAGAATTCCATCGAGATCGCGTGCGCGCCGCCCAGGTCCACGAGGTCGTGGATGCGGATGACGTTGCGGTGCGTGATGCGGCGCGTCAGCCGCAGCTCCTGCACGAAGCGCCGGATCATGCTCTCGTCGAGCGAGAGCTGCGGAGAGAGGATCTTGAGGACGAGGTCCTCGCGGACGACGACGTCCTCGACCAGGTAGACGGTACCGAACCCTCCGCCGCCGATGTACCGCACGACCCGGAAGCGTTCGTTCACCATGGTGCCGGGATCGAGCCTCTGGAAGTTCAGCGCGCGCTGCTTCGCCGTGGAACCCGCCTGCGCGCCGGGATCGCCGCCCGCGCCCGCGGGCACCGGCGTCCCTTCCCGCGAGGAGGGGCGGCGCATCGACACGGAATCGGAGCGGCCGCTCTCGGGCCCGAAGCCCTGGCGGACCTCGAGCGGCATGGACGGGGTCGCGCGCTTCTGCCCGAGACCCGCTCCCGCGCGCTCGAGCGTCTGGTAGACGCGGGCGCGGGACTCCTCCGGCAGGTCGGCCTTCGTGAACTGGGCGAGCGCGTTCAGCGCCTCGCGGCGGATCTCGGCGCTGTCGGAGTCCACGAGCCGGCAGAGCGGCTCGACGACGCGCGGGTCGGGCAGCTGGGCCAGGGCCCGCAGGCAGAGCGGCACCGCGCGCGTGTCACGCGAGAGCACCCGCAGCAACGGATCCACGGCGCGCGGATCACGCGTCTTCGCGAGGGCGTCGATGGCCCGCTCGCGCACCCACCAGTCGTGGTCCTCGAGCGCCTCGATGAGCGGCTCAACGGCCCGTTTGTCGGGAACGGTGTTCAGGATCTCGACCGCGTAACGGCGGATGAAGTCGTCGGGGTCGTGCACGAGGTCCACGATGGCGTCGATCACCTTCGGCCCGCCGAGCGTGCCGAGCGCGGCGGCGGCGCGGACGCGCACCCACCAGTCCTCGTCCCGCAGTGCCGAGACGAGGTCCTTGATCGCCTCCGTCGTGACCACCTGGTTCAGGACCTCGACGGCGCCGCGTCGCACGTACTCGGACTCGTCGCGCAGGTACTCGAGCAGGTGGGGCACGGCGGACACGTCGCCGATCGAGATGAGGGTCTCGATCGCGGCCGCCTGCACCTTGATGTCCACGTCGCGCAGCCGCGCGCAGAGCGCGGGCAGTGCCTCGACCGCGTGGAGCAGGCCCAGCGTGCGGACGGCCTCCAGCCGCACGGCGGCGCTCTCGTCCTTGAGGAGCTGGGCCACGCCCTCGATCGCGTCGTGCCCCGGCATCTTCGCCAGCAGCTTCACCGCGTGGAGCCGCAGCCACCATTCGGCGTGACGGGCGAGACCCACGACGTCCTTGGAGATGCTCGTGTCCGCGCGGCGCTCGAGCAGGCGGAACACGCTTCCGCGCGCGTCCTTGCTCAGGTCGGGGAGCACCCGCACGAGCGTCACCGGCTGGATGCGCTGCATCTGTGCGGACAGGATCGACTCGAGGCGCGCCTTCGAGATGGCGGGCTCGGAGAAGAGCGGGAGCAGCAGCGCCGCGTCGTACAGGGCCGAGCGCGAGAGGGCGCTGGCGGCCGCCTCCGCGACCGCGGGAACCGGCGACTGCAGGGCCTCGACGAAGACGGCGAGCGTGTCGTTCGTCGCAAGCCGCTCGAGGACCTCGATCGAGGCCTCCGACGCCTTGCCGTGGGCGATCGCGTCGAGGAGGCCGCGCACGGCGGAGGGCCCGAGCGCCAGCAGCTTTTCCTGCGTCTGCGCGAGGCCCGCATCCGCCTGGTGCGGGTCCTGCAGCCGCTTCGCGAGATGTCCCGCCTGGAATCGCCGGATCAGGTCCATGATCGCTCGTCGCCCGGTATCGGGAGTGAGGGGAGGGGGATCAGCGCGAGAGCAGCAGCCAGACCGTGCCGGCGCCGAGGGCGGCCCCGAGAAGGAAGGAGATGATGATCGCCCCGATCGGCGCCTGGGCGGCCGACGGCGCGGGGGCCGGGGGCCCGAGAGCCGCAGGCGGGGAAACGGGATGGACCTCGCGCTCCTTCGACGTCTCGAGCAGCACGTCCAGCTCGGCGCGCGAGAGCACGGTCGTGTGCTGCTCGGTCGCGGAGCTGGACTTGCGCTGCTCGATGCCGCTGGCGCGCCGGTCGGTGTCGTAGCCGACCCAGAGCGTGTACTTGCCGAAGCGCACGACGTCGTTGTTCTTCACGACCGCGGTGTGCACCATCTGGTCGTTCACGAACGTGCCATTGGCGCTTCCGAGGTCCACGAGCTGGTAATCGCCGCCCGGGGTCTTCTCGAGGCGGAAGTGATCGCGCGAGACTCCGGGGTTGTCGACGAACACGTCGGAACCCGGGTCGCGCCCGACACTGACCACGGGCTTGTCAAACGTGTAATTCCGGACCGGTCGCCCCATCAGCGACAGGCGCAGCTTCAGCAGATTCCCTTCGGGCATGGTCGACTCCTCCTGGCAGCGACCGCCGGGCGGGGGCACGGACGGCGCCGGCCTGCGGCACCACGGGTCCCGTGCCGGGCGAACGGGTTACCCGGTTGCTATCGGCACGGCCGGGGGCCCGCCTTGAGCGCGATTTCACCCGGCGGGGCTCCCCCGGACCCCCTCCCGGCCGGGTTCGAGGGGGCCAGGACCGCTCGGGGAACCGCCCGGCCGCGCCCGTCGCCGGGGAGCGCCCTCGGCGCTCGGAGCCCGTGCTAAGGTGCGCGCCCGTTCACCGCCCGGATCGACGGCGCACCGGAGTCCGGCCGCGCCCCTCGGAGGAGCCTCCCCTTCATGTCCAAGCGCCTGCGCGACCTCGTGGCCGCCGCCTTGCTCGTCCTTCTCGCCGTCCCGGTCCCCTCGGCGGCCGGTCCCCGGCCGCCGGACGCGCTCGGCGCCGGCTCCACGCGCCTCGCGCTCGAGAAGCTCCGCGTCACGGGGAGCGTCCTCTACGTGGCGGCGCATCCCGACGACGAGAACACCGCGATGCTCGCCTGGTTCGCGCGCGGGCGGAAGCTGCGCACCGAGTACCTCGCGATGACCCGCGGCGACGGCGGCCAGAACCTGATCGGGCCCGAGCTGGGCCCGGCGCTCGGCGTCATCCGCACGCAGGAGCTCCTCGCGGCGCGGCGCGTGGACGGCGCCGAGCAGCGCTTCACGCGCGCGGTGGACTTCGGCTATTCGAAGGGCCCCGAGGAGACGTTCGCGTTCTGGGGCCACGACTCGATCCTGGCCGACGTCGTGCGGGAGATCCGGCGCTTCCAGCCCGACGTGATCGTCACCCGTTTCCCGACGGACGGCCGGGGCGGCCACGGGCACCACACCGCGTCGGCGATCCTCGCCGAGGAGGCCTTCTCGGCCGCGGCCGACCCGGCGCGCTTCCCGCAGTGCGGACCGGCGTGGCGCACGAAGCGGCTCTTCTGGAACGCCTTCGGGCGCGGCAACCAGCGTCCCGAGCCGGGCTGGCTGAACGTGGACGTGGGCGGCTACGAGCCGCTGCTCGGCCGCTCGTGGGGCGAGATCGCCGCCGAGAGCCGCAGCAACCACCGGAGCCAGGGTTTCGGCGTCGCCGAGCGCCACGGTCCGCTGCCGAACTGGCTGGTGCCGCGCCTCGGCGACCCGGCCACGGGCGACCCCTTCGAGGGCGTGGACCTCTCCTGGCGCGCGTTCGGCCCGGCCGGCGTGCGCGTGGACTCGCTGCTCGCGCTCGCGCTCGCGGAGTACGACCCCGGGCGCCCGGCGGCGCTGCTGCCACGCCTCTTCGAGGTGCGGCGCGCGATGGCCGCGGTGCCGCCGGTGCGCCCGGCGGTGCTGGCCGCGAAGCGCGCCGAGCTCGAGACGCTCCTGCGCTCGTGCTCCGGCCTGTGGCTCGAAGCGGTCGCGCTCGAGCCCGCCGTCGTTCCCGGCGATTCCGTGCGCGTCGCGGTGTCGGTCGTGAACCGCCTCGGCGCGGACGTCACGGTGCGCCGCGTGTCGGCCGGCGCGGCGACCGACGAATCCCCGGGAGCGTTCGGGGACGACGCGTTCACCGACACGCTCACGGTGGCGATCCCCCGCGACGTGGCACCGACCCAGCCCTACTGGCTGCGCCGCCCGCCCGTGGGCGGGCGGTACGACGTCGCGCAGCTGTCCGAGATCGGCGCTCCCGAGGACCCGCCCGCAATCGAGGCCGCGGTCTCCCTGCGGCTCGGCGGGGAGGACCTCGACGTGCGCGTCCCCGTCGCCTACCGCTGGACCGACCCGGTCGAGGGCGAGCGCTGGCGCTCGCTCGAGATCGCGCCGCCCGCCTCGCTTCGTCCCGACCAGGAGGTCTATGCCTTCCCCGACCGCTCGCCGCGCGTCGTCACCGTGCGCGTCCAGGCGCAGCGCGATCGCCTGGCCGGACGCGTCGCGCTCTCGCTCCCGGTGGGCTGGACGAGCGAACCTCCCGCAGCCGACGTCTCGCTCGCGCACGCGGGCGACGAGAGGCACCTGTACTTCACCGTGACACCCGCCGCGGGGCCGGCGGCCTCGGTGCTCGTCGCGACCATCACCGTGGACGGCCGGAGGTGGTCGCTCGAGCGCGAGGTGATCGATTACCCGCACATTCCCGTGCAGGTGCTCCACCCGCCGGCGACGGCGCGGCTCGTGCGCGCGGACATCCGGCACCTCGGCTCGCGCGTCGGCTACGTCGAGGGCTCGGGTGACGCCATCCCGGAGGCCCTGCGCCAGCTCGGCTACGTGGTCGTCCCGCTCAGCGACGACGACCTCGAGGAGGGCGACCTCTCGCGCTTCGACGCGATCGTCACGGGGGTGCGCGCGTTCAACACGCGCCCCGCGCTGCACGCCGCGCAGCCGCGCCTGCTCGACTGGGTCGCGGGCGGCGGCACGCTCGTCGTGCAGTACAACACCACCGCGGCGGGCGTCCCGCGCACGCTCGGCCCGTGGCCGCTCACCCTCTCGCACGACCGCGTGACCGACGAGACCGCCCGGGTGAAGGTGCTCGCGCCCGGGCACCCTCTGCTCACGCGGCCGAACGTGATCGGCCCCGCCGACTTCGACGGCTGGGTGCAGGAGCGCGGGCTCTACTTCGCGAACCCGGCGGACCCGCGCTACGAGCGGGTTCTCGCGTGCCACGATCCCGGCGAGCCCGACCGCGACGGCGGCCTGCTCTACGCCCGGCACGGCAAGGGCGTCTTCATCTACTGCGCCTACGCGATGTTCCGCCAGCTGCCGGCGGGCGTCCCCGGCGCGTGGCGGCTGTTCGCCAACCTCGTGAGCGCGCGCCCGTGAGCCGTGCGCCGCGCGGGACCGGGGAGCCGCCGGCGGACCGGCCCCCCGTGGGGGGCCGCTGGGGCCTGCTCTACGCGGTCGTGATCGCGGCCCTCGCGATCGAGATCGCGCTCATGGCGTGGCTGACGGGGACGTTCCGGTGAGGCCGCTCGACGCGGTCGTGCTGGCGGGGACGCTGCTGGTGTTCGTCGCCTACGGGCTGTGGCGCTCGCGCTCGACGCGCGACCTGCCCGCGTTCCTCGTCGCCGGGCGGGCGATGTCCTGGCCGATCGTCGCACTGTCGGTCATGGCGACGCAGGCGAGCGCGGTGACGTTCATCGCCACGCCCGGGCAGGGCTACGCGGGCGGCCTGTCGTTCGTCCAGTTCTACCTCGGGCTGCCCCTCGCGATGGTCGTCCTGTGCGTCACCGCGGTCCCGCTCTACCAGCGGCTTCGCGTCGCGACCGCGTACGAGTTCCTCGAGAAGCGCTTCGACGGCAACGTTCGCACGCTGGCGGCGGGACTCTTCCTGCTCCAGCGTGGCCTCGCCGCGGGCATCACGCTGCTGGCGCCGGCGATCGTGCTGTCCGTGGTGCTCGGCTGGGACCTGCGCGTGACCTGCCTGCTGCTCGGGGCCCTCATCGTCGGCGTCACGACGATCGGGGGGTCGCGCGCGATCGCGCAGGCGCACGCCCTCCAGTTCACGATCATCCTCGCGACCATGGCGGTGGCCTTCGTCCTCGCGCTGCACCGCCTGCCCGCGGACGTCGGCCCCGGCGACGCGCTGGCCGTGGCCGGGAGCCTCGGCCGGCTGAATGCGGTCGACACGCACTTCGACCCGCGCGGGAGCTACAACCTGTGGGCGGGACTGCTCGGCGGGTTGTTCCTGCAGCTGTCCTACTTCGGCACCGACCAGTCGCAGGTCGGGCGCTACCTTGCCGCCCGCTCGACGGGCGAGAGCCGCATGGGGCTGATCGTGAACGGCCTGCTCAAGGTGCCGATGCAGTTCTTCATCCTGCTGCTCGGCGTGCTCGTGTTCGTCGTCTTCCAGTTCGAGCGCACGCCGCTGTTCTTCGACCCCGCCGGCGCCACGAAGGCCGCGTCCGGACCCTACGCCGCCGAGTGGCACGCCCTCGAGGCGCGGCACGACGCGGCCGGCGAGGCGCGCTCCCGGGCCCTGCGCGACTGGCTCGCGAGCCGGCGGGCCGGCGACGCGGCGGCGACCGCGGCGGCCGAGGCGCGCGTGCAGGCCGAGGTCGCGCGCGCGGCGGGCGTGCGCGAGTCCGCGCTCGCGGTGCTGCGGGAGACGGAGCCGGGCGCGAACACGAACGACACGAACTACGTGTTCCTGCGCTTCGTGCTCGCGAGCCTTCCCGCGGGCTTCGTGGGGCTCGTGCTCGCCGCCGTCTTCGCCGCCTCGATGAACTCGAGCTCGTCCGAGATCCACGCCCTCACCGCGACGACCATCGTGGACGTGGTCCGGCGCCTGCCCGGTGCGCCGGCCGACGAGGCGCGGCTGCTCGGGTGGACGCGCGGCGTGAACGTGTTCTGGATCGCGTTCGCCAGCATCTTCGCGCAGTTCGCGGGTCGCTCGGGATCGCTGGTCGAGACCGTGAACCAGCTCGGTTCGCTCTTCTACGGCACGATCCTCGGCATCTTCCTGTGCGCGTTCTTCGTCCGCCGCGCCGGCGGGCGGGCGGTGTTCACGGCCGCCCTCGTCGCCGAGGCGCTGGTCGTCGCCTGCTGGAAGCTCGACCTGGTCTTCTGGCTCTGGTTCAACGTCGTCGGCTGCGTCGCCACGGTCGCGATCGCCGCGGCGCTGGCCGCCCTCGGGCCCGCGTGGCGGGCCCGCACCGCCGCCTGAGAACGCGACGGCCGCGACGCGGAGCAGGCGTCGCGGCCGCGGCGGGACTCCGGGCTACTTCGCGGTCCACTCCGCGAGCAGCTTCTCCATCGGCTCGACCTGGGACGCGGAGACGTCCTTGTCGGCCTTGCCCAGCGCGATCGCCCTCTTCATCTGCGCGATCGCGTCCTTCCTCTTCCCGGCCTTCTCGGCGAAGCGCGCCGCCAGCGAGACCGTCTGGAAGTTCTCCTTTGCCTGCGCGGCGCGGTCGCTCCAGCCCGCCGCCTCGTCGAGGCCCACGCCGTTCTCGAGGCACCAGGAGGCGGCGCGCTGGGGCGTGCGCCAGTCGTCGGACGCCGCCGCCGCGACGGCGGCCCGGGCGTCCTCCAGCACCACGGCGCTCACGTCCACCGCGAGGTGGATCGGCACGCGCAGCTTCTCCCACCGCAGCGCCAGGTCGGCCTCGGAGGGCGACGTGGGATCGAACGTGAACTGCAGGCGCTCGACGAAGTCGGCCGGCTGCGGCTTCACGGTCACGCGCAGCACGTCTTCCTTCGGGTCGTAGGTCGTGCCGCGCCAGAGGTTCTCCTGGCGGGTGAACGCCACCTGCCACTCGTCCTGCCCGGGCACGGTCACGATGGCGTAGCGGCCGGCGGGCAGGGGCTTGCCCTCGACCGTGAAGTCGTCGCCGGCGGTGAGGGTCGTGGCGGCGTTCGCTCCCGTGCGCCAGGGCTGGTCCCAGGGCACGAGGCCGCCCCAGATCGTGCGGCCCTTGACCCCGGGCCGCGAGTAGGTGAGCGAGAACTCGGTGGTGCCGATCGTCTGCGTGACGCCCGCGCCGGGGCTCAGGGCGGGCAGCGTCAGGGTCGCCTGTGCGACGGCGGGCGCGGCGAGCGCCGCGAGCGCCAGCGCCGCGGCGGGGGTGGAGAGGGTACGCATGGGGCCTCCCAGGGTGGACGGATGGGGTGGGCGCGGTCGCGCCCCGGGAACGGGCGGCGGGGGACCATAGCCGCCGTCCACGAGGGGCCGCAAGGCGGACCCGGGCCGGAACGAGGAACGCCGCGCCCGGAAGGCGCGGCGTTCACGAGGGAGGACTCGTGCGGAGGGCGCGCGGTCCCGGGCGGGCCGTCCGGCGGCTCCTCCCCGGATCAGGCCGCCCGCTTCACCAGCCCCTGCAGCACCGGCTGCAGCCGCGCGAGCTGCACCTGGAGGTCCCGCCACGCCGCGTGCGCGTCGCCCAGCTGGCCGCTGCGCGCGATCATCTCGAGCCGCAGCGCCGCGTCGGCCGCCGGCTTCGCGGCCAGCGTGAGCAGCAGGCCCTTGAACGTGTGCGCCGCGCGCGCCAGGGTGGGCGCGTCCCCGGCCGCGAGCGCGCCGGTGATCTCGCGCTCCTGGGAGGGCTGGTCGTGCAGGAACGTCGCGACGATGTCCTGCAGCACCTCCGGGTCGCCCTCCATGTTGAGGCTCAGCCGCTCCCGGTCGAGCACCTCGGCGTCCGCCGACGCCGCCGGCGGCGGGGTGGCGGAGGACGCCGAGCCCGCCCGGTTCGGGAACAGCCGGTTGAGCGTTCCGAAGAGCTCGCCCGCGTTGATCGGCTTCGACACGTAGGCGTCCATGCCGGACTGCAGGCACTTCTCGCGGTCGCCGGTCATGGCCAGCGCGGTGAGCGCGATCACGGGCAGGTGCCCGCCCGTGGCCCGTTCGCGCTCGCGGATCTTCCCCGTCGCCTCGAACCCGCCCATGCGCGGCATGTGCACGTCCATGAGAACGACGTCGAACGAATCGCGCGCGAGGGCATCGAGGGCCTGCAGACCGTCGTTCGCGACCGTCACTTCGTGCCCGCGCTTCTGCAGCATCGTGACCGCGAGCTTCTGGTTCACGAAGTTGTCTTCGGCGAGCAGCACCTTGAGCGGGGCCTCACTCGGACCGGCGGAGCCGGGATTCGGGGCGTTCATGTCCGTGACGTCCTTCGTTGGGACCGGCGCCGGGGAATCGGGGGCGGCCGCGCCGGCGCCGAGAACCCGCGCGACGACCTGATAGAGCTGCTTCTGGGAAATGGGTTTCGTCAGGTAGGCGGCCATGCCCAGCTCGCGGCTGCGCGCCGCGTCGCCGCTCTGGCCGCCGGAAGTGAGCATCATGATCGTCGAGCCGGTCACGCCGGGCATGTCGCGCATGCGCTCCGCCAGCTGCAGCCCGTCCATCTCGGGCATGTGGTAGTCCACGACGATCAGCGCGAAAGGCGTGTTCTCGGCCTTCGCCCGCCACAGCTCGGTGAGCGCGGACTGGGCGCCGTCGACGACGGTCACGGCCATGCCCAGCGCCGCGAGCTGCTCCGCGAGGATGCGGCGATTCGTCGCATTGTCGTCGACGACCATCGCGCGCAGGTCCTGGAGCGAGCCGCGCTCGATCGGCTCGGGCGGAGCCCCGGCCGTCTGAAGTCCGAGCTGCAGCGTGAAGTGGAACGTCGTGCCGCGCCCGGCCTGGCTCTCGACCCAGAGGCGGCCGCCCATCATCTCGACCAGGCGCTTGCAGATGGTCAGGCCCAGGCCCGTGCCGCCGTACCGGCGCGTCGTCGAGTTGTCGGCCTGCGTGAACGCCTCGAAGATGGTCCTCAGCTTCTCGGGCGCGATCCCGATGCCGGTGTCGGCCACCGAGACGTGAAGGCTCGCGGTGCCGGCCTCCCGGTCCTCCTCGTCCACGCGCACGACGATCTCGCCGCGCTCCGTGAACTTGATCGCGTTGCCGACGAGGTTGACGAGGACCTGCCGGAGCCGCACCGGGTCGCCGACGACGGCCTCGGGCACGTCGGGGCGGACGTCGCAGACGAGCTCGATGCCCTTCTGGTGGGCGCGCAGCGCCACGGTGCGCAGCGCGTTGTCTACCTCGGTGCGCAGCTCGAAGCCGGTCGAGTCGAGGTCGAGCCGCCCGGCCTCGATCTTCGAGAAGTCGAGGATGTCGTTGATGACCGAGAGGAGCGTGTCCGCCGACGAGCGGGCGGTCTGCAGGTAGTCCCGCTGCTCGCCCGTGAGCTGCGTGTCGAGCGCGAGCTCGGTCATCCCGATCACGCCGTTGAGCGGCGTGCGGATCTCGTGGCTCATGTTCGCGAGGAACTCGCTCTTCGCGCGGCTCGCCTCCTCGGCGCGGTCGCGCGCCGCGGTCAGCTCGGTGTTCGTCTGCACGAGCTCCGCCGTGCGGGCCTGGACCTCGGACTCGAGGTGCTCCTGGTGCTCCTGCAGCTGAATGTCGCGCGTCTGGATCTGCCCGAGCATGCCGTTGAAGCCGTCGATCAGCTGCCCGATCTCGTCGCGGCCCTCCGACACGGCCCGCGCGCCGTAGTCGCGCTCGCATGTGACCCGCTCCGTCACCGACGCGAGGTGCAGCAGGGGCCGCGAGATCATCCGCTGCAGGCGCGAGGCGAGCAGGAGCGCCACGGCCGAGGCCGCGACGAGCACCCAGCCGAGGATCATCGCGTACCGGCGGATGCGGGCCTTCATCTCGAGCAGGTCCGAGCGGATGTACACGGTGCCGATCCGCTCGCCGTCGAGCAGCACCGGCTGCACGACCGCGAGCCAGTCGTCGTGCATGCCGGCGTCGGCGACCTGAGCGCGGCCGGGCCACGGCGTGTCGCTGCCCGGGTCGCGCCGGTAGGTCGAGAACACTTCGCCCGACGCCCGGTACATGCAGGCGGAGATGACGTGGTGCTGGGCGCGGAGCGCCGAGAGCGCGTCGCGCGCGGCGCCGGCGTCGTCGAAGGTGAGCGCGGCGGTGCTGTTGTTCGCGATCACGTCGCCGAGGATCGAGAGGTCGCGGGCCATCGACTTGCGGAACGTGAGCAACTCGTAGCCGAGGAACGCGCCGCACGCGAGCAGCAGGACGATCACGCTCGTGAGCATCGTGATCAGCGTCAGCTTGTGGCGGATCGAGAGATCGTGCAGGAACCTCATGGACCCGCCACCACGTCGCTGTTGACGACCCGCGCCAGCGCGAGCAGCTTGGCGCTGATGTGCAGCCCGTTGCGCTCCGCGTGGCCGAGGTTGATCTCGAAGCGGACCCGTCCGGATTCCTCCGCGAAGCCGACCATGCCGCCGTGCGCGGTGAACGCCGGGGTGTCGGCCACCGTGAGCACCGGGGCGTTCGCGACCTGGACGAGAACGTCCGCCAGGTGCGGCGTCTCGGACGCGGCGACGTAGAGGATCTGACTGCCCTGCGCATCCTGCGCGCGGCGGGCGAAGCGGACGTAGACGGGCTTGCCGTTGATCGTCTTCGTGCTGAGCAGGTTCGCGAGGACGGCGGCGAGGTCGTCCTCGCCGAGGATCGTGAAGACGAGCTGGCCGTTCGAACCCGCGAGCGTGGACTCGGGCCACTGCACGAACTTCGCGATGTTCCACAGCATCTCGGACTTCTTCTCGTTCGGGTCGGGCGAGCCCGCCGAGACGATCGCCGGGACCAGCGCCAGTGCGAGCAGAAGGGCCGTCGCGAGGGCCGGGCGGGAAGCGAAGCGGGCGGGAGACGGGTGCGCACCGGCGCGTTCGTTCGCGCCGGGGCGCATCGGAACGCCGGGCGTGTTCCCGGCGGAGCAACGCTCGTGATCCCGTGCCGACTGAACGACGGGGGAGGTCCGCAAGGCTTCGTCTCCGTGGAAGCAGGCTGTCCGAGGAATGGCTCCGGGCTTTCATCGGCACGCGCTCCTGCGGAACTTGAGGAATACCCTCGACATTCGGCGCGAGTGGCCCCTTTGGCCGACCCGGAAAGACCGCCGTCCGGGGGGACCGCCGGGCCGGAAGCCGCTGCCGACTCCGATATCAGTCGCGCCCGCCGGGATAGCGCATGCCGCGCAGCTCGCGGTAGAGCCGTACGGCGTAATGGTCCGTCATCCCGGAGACGTGGTCGGTGAGCCCGAGCAGCCTCTCGTATGGCGGGAGATCGGCGAACAGCGCGGGCAGCAGCCGTGCGAGGTGTCCCGCGCGCAGGGACCGCGGCGAGGCGAACGCGTCCGTGAAGATCGCGAGCAGGCCCTGGATCGCCTCGGCCCCGGTCAGCTCCATCTTCAGCACGTCGCGGGCGCGGTAGCACCGCTCGAGGCAGGTGGCGCCGATCGCCTCGAGCGCCTCCCGCGCCGGAATCCCGCCGGCGAGCGGGCCGTCGAACGTGCCGTCGAGGATGCCGTCGAGGCGCGCGACGAAGAGATCGGCGAACTGGTGGACGAGCGTCTCGACCGCGGCCGCGCGCAGCGCGTCCGCACGGTCGAACTTCGCGGCCCACGACAGCGCGCGGCCCTCGCCGGGCGTCGGGGCGCCGGCGGCGAGCGGCTCCATGAGGCCGAGGTAGGCGGGTTCGTCCACGTAGCGGAGCCGATAGCCGTCCTCGAGGTCCAGGATGTTGTAGGCGATGTCGTCCGCGGCCTCGGTCAGGAACGCGAGCGGGTGCCGCCGCCACGCGGGCCGGCCGCCGGGATCGCGCGCGAGGCCGAGCGCCGCCGCGGTCGCCTCCCAGGCCGCGCGGTCCGCCGCGAGAACGCCGTGCTTCTTGCGGCTCGCGAGGCCGGCCGCGCGGTCGGCGGCCGCGGCGGTGCAGGGATACTTGACCAGCGCGCCGAGCGTGGCGTGGGTCGGGTCGAGGCCGTGGCCGCGCAGCGGCCGCTCGAGCCGCGTGACGATGCGGAAGGTCTGCGCGTTGCCCTCGAAGCGCTCGAAGTCGGCCTTCTCCTCCGGCGCGAGATCCGCCCAGGGCCCCGACGCCGGAGCGGCGCGGAAGAACTCCTGGATGGCCTCCTCGCCGACGTGCCCGAACGGCGGGTTGCCCAGGTCGTGCGCGAGGCACGCCGCGGCCACGCAGTCGCCGAAGTCGCGGTCTTCCAGCCTCCCGGCCAGATCGGCCCGGTCGGCGAGGATGCGCCGGCCGGCCAGGGTGCCGAGCGAGCGCCCGATCGCCGCGACCTCGAGGCTGTGCGTGAGCCGCGAGTGGACGTGGTCGTCGTAGGGCAGCGGGAAGACCTGCGTCTTGTCGGCCATCCGGCGGAAGGGCCCGCTGAACAGCACGCGGTCGTGGTCCCTCTGGAAGGGCGTCCGGGCCCGGGCGGAGGAGTCCGGAGCGCCGGAGCGGCGGCCCGGGTCGAGCAGCTGCAGCCAGTCGTGCGGCATCGTGCGGGGGTCTCCGGTCCTCGTGTGCGGCGTCGGGTCGGGCAGTATGGCCCAGGCCCCTCCGGGGCGCGAGGCGACCGGATTTTCCTCACGGCGAGCGGTTGTTGCGGGTGCCCGAAGAGGGTGCGTAAACTGCGGGGTGCTCGACCCCGCAGGCCCGTGTGCGTCGTTTCCGGGCCCCGGCGAACGGGTTGAAGAAACGCGATCTCGCAAGAAAGGCGGTTCTCGCCATGAACAAGAAGTTGGAGACCTGGGTGAAGGAAGCGGCGGCCATGTGCCAGCCGGAAGGTGTGGTGTGGTGCGACGGCTCCGACGCGGAATACCAGGAGATGCTGCGCCTGATGGAGCACGCCGGAACCGCGATCCGGCTCGCCGAGGGGAAGCGGTCCAACAGCATCCTCGTGCGTTCGGATCCCGCCGACGTCGCGCGCGTCGAGGAGTTCACGTTCATCTGCTCGAAGTCCAAGGACGACGCCGGCCCGACGAACAACTGGCGTGACCCGGACGAGATGCGCAAGACGCTCACGGGGCTCTTCACCGGCTGCATGAAGGGCCGCACGATGTTCGTCATTCCCTACAGCATGGGTCCCATCGGCTCCCCGATCGCGAAGATCGGCGTCGAGCTGACCGACTCGCCCTACGTCGTCGCCAGCATGCACATCATGGCGCGCGTCGGCACCCGCGTCCTCGAGGTGCTCGGGGACGGCGAGTTCGTGCGCGGCCTGCACTCGGTCGGCGCGCCGCTCGCGGACAACGCCACGGACGTGCCGTGGCCGTGCAACGCCACGACGAAGTACATCTGCCACTTCCCCGATACGCGCGAGATCATGTCGTATGGCTCCGGCTACGGCGGCAACGCGCTGCTCGGCAAGAAGTGCCACGCGCTCCGGATCGCCTCGGTCCAGGCCCGCGACGAGGGCTGGCTCGCCGAGCACATGCTGATCCTCAAGATCACGAACCCCGAGGGCAA